>NZ_CP081964.1:1977465-2636620 GCF_019844075.1 Curtobacterium sp. TC1 | reverse complement strand
GCGATGACGAGCACCGTCACGAAGAACATCAGGCCCGCTCCGTGCAGCAGGTAGCTCTCCGCCGCGCTCGTCACCGCGAGGAGCACCAGCACCGCGGCCGGCCACACGTAGGCGACCCCGGGGAACGTCGTCGCCGTCACCCACGCCCGCGCGAAGGCCAGCAGCGCGGCGATGCCGAGGATGATCGTGCCCGCCACCCCGAGCTGCAGCCAGGCGTCGACGAACGCGTTGAGGCCCGAGGTGAACCGTGCGCCGGCCGGGTCGATGAGCGTGACGTAGGGCACGACGGGCTCGGTCGGCCACGTCCCGACCCACCCCCAGCCCTGGATCGGGTAGCGCTCGGTCAGGACCCGGATCTGCGACCACAGGTCGATGCGCGTCGCGGTGCCCCCGGCCGCGCCGATCTCGGCGAGCAGCCGGTGCCGGGCGAACACCGCCACCACCAGCGTGAGCAGGACGGCGGAGCCGAGGACGCCGTTGACCACCGGTCTGGTGGCGGGCCGCGCGTGCCGGAGCGACCAGAGGGCCAGGGCGGTGACGGCGAGGGCGATCATCGCGAGGCCCGTGATGGGGGACTGCACGAGCATGAGGGCGATGACGGCGAGGGCGGTCGAGCCGATCGCGCGCCACATGGTCACGGAGCGGGTGAGGAACTCGACGACGAAGGTGACCAGAGCCATCGCGGCGATGAAGCCCATGAAGTTGCGCGTCCCGCCGATGCCCTGGATCGGGCCGCCGTACGCGATGTCTCCACGGATCCCGAAGGCCGGCAGCGGGACGTCGAGCACCAGTCCGGACAGCACCTCGAGCCCGAGGGCGACGACGAGCAAGATCCGGAACGCGTCACCGGACGCCCGGATCACCTGCACCAGGTCCCGCCCGAGGGCGAGGTACAGCCCGAGCCCGATGAAGCAGACGGTCTGCACGAGCCCGCGCAGGGCGACCCAGGAGTACTCGCTCCAGAGCACGCTCAACGCGCAGTACCCGACGAACGCCAGCAGCGAGAGGGGGAGCACGCCGTGCCACTCGATCCGGTACCGCTGCCCGAGCAGGCTCAGCCCGGCGAGCACGAACAGCGTGACGAGCACGGCCCACGTGCCGGACCGGCCGACCAGTGCCTGCACGGTCGGCTGCCCGAACCCGAACAGCACGATGACCGTCGCGAGCGCCTGGCTGAACCGTCCACCGGCCGAGAAGCCGATCCAGGCGGAGAGGTACCGGCGCCCGAGCACGTGTCTGCTCACCCGGCCGTCCGTCACGCGTCCATCTTGGCGTACGACCTTGTGACGAGCCGCCCGCATCGCGGAAACGCGGTATCGACGATCCGCGGTGTGGCGTCATCGACGATGCGCAATGCTCACCTAGCTTCACTGCAATGGACCCCCTGCGGAGGGCCGCCGGCCTGCCGCTGGTCGCGGTCGTCATCGGCTTCGCCACCGCCGCGCTCGCCTGGTACCGGCTCGGTCCCGTGCCGCGGAACACCGTCTGGGCCGAGGACGGCGGGGTCTTCCTGCGGGAACGCATCGCCCTCGGCCCGGTGGACACCCTGCTGCACCCGTACGCCGGGTACGTCCACCTGCTGCCCCGGATGGTGGTCGACCTCGGCTACGCGCTGCCCACCGCCCGGTACGCCCAGGTCGTCTCGCTGTCGTCCTGCCTGGTCGTCGGCGCCGTGTGCGCGCTGGTCTTCGTCCTGTCCCGCGACGTGGTCCGACCGTGGCCGTTCCGCCTGGTCCTCGCCGCCGTACCCGTCGTGCTGCCGCTCGCGCCCTACGAGATCAGCGGGAACGCCGCGAACCTGCACTGGTACGTGCTCGTGCTGGTGCCGTGGGTGTTCGCCCACCGCAGCCGGACCTGGTGGGGCGCAGCCGCGCTCGCCGTGGTGGCCGGACTCGCGGTGCTCACCGAGCCGCAGGCGATCCTGTTCACGCCGCTGCTCCTGCTCGCGTGGCCCCGGCGGCGCGCTGCGTCGGGAGGGGTCCGTCACGCGCGCCTGCTGCCGCTGCCCGTCACGGTCGTGGCGCTCGCCGCGGCCGTCGTCCAGGTCGTCACGACCCTCACCCACCCGCGCGACCTGACACCCGGTG
Organism: Curtobacterium sp. TC1; assembly: GCF_019844075.1. NCBI lineage: Bacteria > Bacillati > Actinomycetota > Actinomycetes > Micrococcales > Microbacteriaceae > Curtobacterium > Curtobacterium sp. TC1. The sequence continues at coordinate 2,634,533 of NZ_CP081964.1, read as the reverse complement.
CTCCGGCGTTCCGCGACGTGCTCGCCGGGTTCCTGCTCCGGCCCGTCGCCGGCGCGTGGGACCCGCACCTCGGCGTGGTGGTCGCCACGGTCGTGGAGCACGGCTGGGCGCCGGTCCTGGTGCCGGCCGGCGCACTGGTGCTGGTCCTGGCCGCGGGCGTCGTCGTCGGTCCGCCCCGCAGCCGGTGGATGGTCGTCGCGCTGGCGGTGGCGTCCGGTGCCGTGTGGTGGGCGGCCCTGCTCGCGAACGACGGTGCCGGGCAGCCGTGGGCGGACCCCACCTCCGCCATGGCGGCGATCCCGCCGCAGCGCTACGCCGCGGCGTCCGGCCTGCTGCTCGTCAGTGCCGCGGTGGTCGCCGCCGCCGCGCTGGTGGACGCCGACCGGTGGTCGCGTGTCGCGCAGCGGACGGGAGGCACGGGTCGCCTCGTCGGGGCGCTGGCCGCCTGGTGCGTGGCCGCCGCCGTCGTCACGGCCGCCGTCCTGCACGTCGCGCCCGCGGACACGCGGCGCAGTGACGGGCCGGTGTGGGCGGAGCAGCTGCCCGCCGCCGCCGAGGCGTGTCGCGCCGACCCGACGCTCGAGGTCGTGCGGGTGCGGTCGAACCCGTGGTCGTCACCGGTCGCGTGCGCCTGGCTGTTCCGCTGACACCGGACCGCTGACACCGGACCGCTGACCATTGACCGCTGGCCGTTCGCCGCTCAGCGCGTGGTGGCCCAGCGGAACTCGCGCTTCGCCGGCGGGGTGCGCGGGCCGTCGCCGGTCGAGGTCGGTTCCTCGCCGGTCAGGACGATCCGGGTCTTGATCGCGATGAGCGCGAAGAGCACCCAGTTCCCCTGGTAGAGCAGCCGGGACTCGGCGACGGACTGCACGAGCAGTGCGACGACGACGAGCAGCGGCAGGAGCGACACCGGGTCGAACGTGCGCGGACGGAGCGCGGCGTCGTAGCCGATCCGGGTCGCGCACGCCCACGAGCGCGACAGCGTCGTGACGACGTACAGCAGGAACAGGACGAGCCCGATGATGCCGGTCTGCATCCAGACGTCCAGGTAGGCGTCGTGCGCCTGCAGGTACGTGACGCCCTTGCGGTGGGCCAGGTCGGCCAGGGTCGGGATGCCGGGCCACCAGTAGCCGATCCATCCCCAGCCGACGACCGCGTGCTGGTCGATGAGGCCGAGGACCTTCGCCCAGATCTCACCGCGTCCGGTCGCGTCGGACCCCTTGCCGAGCAGTTCGGAGACCGGCCCCCGGAGCACGAACGCCGCGACGGCGACGACGAGTGCGCCGAGCGCGAGCAGCAGGTACCGCGGGGTGCGTCGCTCCGTCGGGACCCGGCGCATCCACACGGCGACCAGGGCGACGACGGCGACGACCAGCGCGGCCGCGATGACCGTCGACGAGCGGGTGAGCACGAACCCGAGAGCGGCGACCACGAGCCAGCCGGTGGCCCGCTGCCGACGCATACGGCCCTCGGCGAGCTGCAGCACGACGACGATCGCGACGAGCAGCGCGACCATTGCCAGCAGGTTCGCGTTGCCCGGCAGCCCCTGGATGCGGCCGCCGGTGAAGAGCTCGGCGCGTGAGAAGTAGAAGGCGTCCGGGATGTCGGCGTCGCCGTAGTCGGTCCAGATCGGCGCGATGGGGTGCCGCACGAACACGGCGACGACGGCCTCGAACAGGATCGAGAGCAGCAGCACCCAGCGGAGCGCGAGGCTGAGCGCGTCGAGGATGCGGCGCCAGGTCAGGGTGGAGGCGATCGTGAAGGCCACGGCGGCGCAGATCACCTGCACGGTCAGGCTCGAGATCGTCGCGAAGCGCCAGTGCGACCAGACGACCGACAGCATGCACCACGCCAGGAAGGCCCAGAGCGGCCAGGGGGAGCGCACGAGCGGCGGCTTCGCCCGGACCAGGATCGTGATGCCCCAGGCAGCCACGAGCGCCCACAGGATGCCAGCGCCGACCCAGGTGAGGGTGTTCGGGACCGCGTCGCCGGCGAAGAGCACGAAGATCGTGGTCGCACCGAAGGCGAACGCCTCGCGCTCGGGTACGGTCCCGCGTGCCAGCGGCCAGGTGTTCGTCACGACGTCAGGCTACCGGCGGCGGGCGGCCACGGAGTCCCCGGATCCCGCCGGTAGGCTCTCGCCCATGTTCCTCGGCATCACGAACACCCCCCGCGACTACGCCTGGGGTTCGGTCACGGCGATCCCCGAGCTCCTCGGTCGCACCGTCACCGGCGCCCCGCAGGCAGAGCTCTGGCTCGGTGCGCACCCGGGCAGCCCGAGCGTGGTCGTCAACCCGGCGATGGTCGGCGGTGCCGACACCCTGCTCGACTGGATCGCCGCCGAGCCGCAGGACGCCCTGGGTGACGACCGCACCGGTCTGCCGTTCCTGCTGAAGGTGCTCGCAGCGGCCGCGCCCCTGTCGTTGCAGGCGCACCCGACCCCGGAGCAGGCCGAGGCCGGCTTCGCGCGTGAGGAACGCGAGGGCATCGCGATCGACGACCCGGCGCGCAACTACAAGGACCCGTTCCCGAAGCCCGAGCTCGTCGTCGCCCTGAGCGAGCGGTTCGAGGCACTGAGCGGCTTCCGTCCGGTCGAGGAGACCCTGGCCGAGGTCCGCGTGCTCGACGCCGGCAGCGGTCGGCTCGGTCCGCTCGAGGTGCACCTGGTGCACGGGCTCGAGGACACCGTCCGCTGGCTCGAGACCGCCGACGACTCCGCGCTCGCCGTGGTGCAGGCGGCGAGCGACCTCGCCGTCGCCCTCGACGACGACCTCCTCACCCCGAACACGGCCACGGTCCGCGACCTGGCGACCAGCTGGCCCGGCGACCCCGGCATCGTCGTCTCCCTGCTCATGCACCGGGTGACCCTCACCGCGGGGCAGGCCATGTACCTGCCTGCCGGCAACATCCACGCCTACCTCGACGGACTCGGCATCGAGCTGATGGCACCGTCCGACAACGTGCTGCGCGGCGGGCTGACGCCGAAGCACGTCGACGTGCCCGAGCTCCTGCAGGTGCTCGACTTCACGGCGTACCCGGCACCGGTCCTCGAGCCCGAGCGACTGGCCCCCGGCGTGGACCGCTTCGCCCCCGAGGGTGTCGGCTTCGCGCTCCTGCGCGTCGACGGGGACGGACGACCGGTCGGGCTGAGCACCGGCGGGGTCGCTCCGCTGTCCGGCCCGTCGATCGCCATCTGCACCGAGGGCGTCGTGACGCTCGTCGGCGCGACGTCCGCGACGCTGCTCCGCAAGGGCGAGTCCTGCTTCATCACGCCGGACGAGGGCGACGTCACGGTGGAGGCCGACTCGTCGAACGGCGTCACGTCGACGGTGTTCATCGCGACCGGCCACTAGGGGCACGGGCCGGGGCCCGGCGTGGAGCCGCACGCCCTGGCGCGGTCCCGCACACCGGCCCCGGGGCGTCTCGTTCGTCCGCTAGCGTGGCGACCATGAGTTGGCTGGTCACCGGCGGTGCCGGGTACATCGGGTCCCACGTCGTCCGAGCACTGCGCTCGGCCGGCATCGACACGGTCGCGTTCGACGACCTCTCGAGCGGCTTCCGCGCGTTCGTGCCGGACGACGTGCCGTTCGTCGAGGGCACGATCCTGGACGGCGACCTCGTCGTCCGCACCCTGCGGGAGCACGACGTCACCGGTGTGGTGCACGTCGCGGGCTTCAAGTACGCCGGCGTCTCGGTCGAGCGCCCGCTGCACACCTACGAGCAGAACGTCACCGGCATGGCGACGCTGCTCCGCGCGATGGCCGAGAACGGCGTCACGAAGGCCGTCTTCTCGTCGAGTGCCGCGGTGTACGGCACCCCGGACGTCGACGTCGTCGTCGAGTCCACCCCGAAGGCGCCGGAGTCCCCGTACGGCGAGTCGAAGCTCATCGGCGAGTGGCTGCTGCGCGACATGGAGGTCGCCGCCGGCTTCACCACGACCTCGCTCCGGTACTTCAACGTCGTCGGGTCCGGCGAGCCCGACCTGTACGACGCCAGCCCGCACAACCTGTTCCCGCTCGTGTTCGACGCGCTGCTGGCCGGTCGCACCCCGCGGATCAACGGCGACGACTACGCGACCCCGGACGGCACCTGCGTCCGCGACTACATCCACGTCGCGGACCTCGCACACTCGCACGCCGTCGCGGCGCAGAAGCTCGAGGCGGGGGAGCCGCTCGAGCAGGCCTACAACCTCGGCAGCGGCGACGGTGTGAGCGTCCGGCAGATCATGGACGCCATGGCGAAGGGCACCGGGATCGCCTTCGAGCCCGAGATCGCGCCGCGCCGCCCCGGCGACCCGGCGCGCATCGTGGCGACCGGCGAGGCCGCGACGCGGGACCTGGACTGGGCGATGCGACACACGCTGGACGAGATGGTCACGAGCGCGTGGGAGGCCCGCCGCAGCGCCTCGTAGCGGCTGAGGACGTGTCAGTTGTCCCCCGGAACCCCGACAGAACGGGCGCGACACGCCCAAACGGGGGACATGACACGCCGAAGCGGTCACTGCCTTCTATGATCCGCGACTTGACTCAGGCGAATGACACCGCTGTAATTACAGGCAACGACTTCAATCGTTGTGGTCCCGTTATCGAGACGTCAGGGGTGATCAGGGTGAACGGTTCCGACTTCCACGCCGGAGTTCCGGAGGACTGGCACGTCGACCCCGTGGCGCTCGGCGTCCCGGGTGTTCGACGGCCGGAGACGGACGACGAGGAGAACCCGCTCGCGTGGCAGGTCGACTCGCTGTGCGCACAGACCGACCCGGAGGCGTTCTTCCCCGAGAAGGGCGGCTCCACGCGCGAAGCGAAGAAGATCTGCACGTCGTGCGAGGTCCGGGCGCAGTGCCTCGAGTACGCGCTCGAGAACGACGAGCGCTTCGGCATCTGGGGCGGTCTGTCCGAGCGCGAGCGTCGCAAGCTGCGCAAGCGGGCGTAATCGCGGTCACGGCGCGCCAGCGCCGTGCGACTGCGCCCCTGAGGAGCCTGCGACGAAGGCGCCGGAAGCCGGCCACGTCGAGTCGTCCTCCACACAGCACTGACGTTCCCACAGGTTCACGGCGCGCCGCCGTCCGCAGCGGGCGCCGTGCCTCCAGACCGTAGAGTGACGCCCGTCATGCAGCCCAGAGTCACCGCGATCCTCGTCGCCGCCAACGGAGCGGCCCACCTCGACCGGACCCTGGACGCACTCGCGGCCCAGACCCGCCACCCCGAGAACCTGGTGGTCGTCGACGTCGGGTCGATCGACGGCTCCACTGCCGGGCTCTCCTTCGGCGGGTCCGCCGAGCTGCTGCGTCTGCCGGCCGGACGCCCCTTCGGCGAGGCCGTCGCGCGCGGCGAACGCGAGGCGCCGCCCGCCGTCGTCGACGAGCCCGTCGACGAATGGCTGTGGCTGCTCGGGCACGACAACGCACCGTCCCCGACCGCGCTCGCGGACCTGCTCTCCGCCGTCGAGATCGCGCCGTCCGTCGTCGTGGCGGGTCCGAAGCTCGTGTCCGACGACGACCCCTCGCTGATCCGCGCGTTCGGCGAGAGCATGACGCGCTTCGGCCGCTCGATCGGTCTCGTGCAGGACGAGCTCGACCAGGGCCAGCACGACCGGCACACGGACGTGCTCGCGGTCGCCGCCGGCGGCATGCTCGTGCGCCGTTCGGTGTGGACCGAGCTGTCCGGCTTCGACCCGGCGCTGCCGGACGTCGACGCCGCCCTCGACTTCTGCGTCCGCGTCCGCCTGGCCGGGCACCGCGTGGCCGTCGTCCCCGGCGCGAAGGTCGCCACGGCCGGTCCGATCGAGGAGTTCGGTCGCAAGCGCGTCTCCGAGGCCCGCCGCGTCCGCATGCACCGGCAGGCACAGCTCCACCGCCGGATGACCTACGCGCCGGGCGGGCTGCTCTGGCTGCACTGGCTCACCCTCGTCCCGTTCGCCGTCGGCCGGGCGATCGGCCACCTCGTCGCCAAGCACCCCGCGGCGGTCGTCCCGGAGCTCGCCGCGGCGTTCGCGGTGGCGTTCGGCGGCGGCACCGGTCGGGCGCGCAAGAACCTCGCCCGCACGAAGAAGCTCGGCTGGGCCGCCGTCGAACCGCTCCGGGTCAGCTGGCGTCGGGTGCACGAGCACCGGACCACCTCGCGCGACGTCGAACTCGCCCGCGTCGAGGACGCCCCGATCGCGCGGGCGTCGTTCCTCGGCGACGGCGGGATCTGGGTCGTGCTGGCCGCGGCGGTCCTGAGCGTCGTGACGCTGTACCCCCTGCTCGGCTCGCCGGCGCTCACCGGCGGCGGCCTGCTGCCCCTCAGCACGACCGTCGGCCAGCTCTGGCAGAACGTCGGCTACGGCTGGCACTCCCTCGGCACCGGCTTCACCGGTCCGTCGGACCCCTTCGCCGCCGTGCTGGCGGTGCTCGGTTCGATCGTGTTCTGGTCACCGTCCACGTCGGTCGTGCTCGTGATGCTCGTCGCGTTCCCGCTGTCCGCCCTCGGTGCCTGGTTCGCGGTCCGCAAGGTGACGACGCGCAAGTGGGTGCCGGTCATCGGCGCCGCGCTCTACGCCATCGCCCCGGCCCTCGTCGGCGCGGTCACCACCGGACACCTCGGTGCCGTCATCGCCCACCTGGTACTGCCGTGGTTGTTCGTCGCCGTGCTCGAGGCGCACCGCTCGTGGGCATGGGCGTCCGGCGCCTCGCTGCTGTTCGCGGTCGTGGCGGCCTCGGCGCCGTCCCTGCTGCCGGTCCTGCTGATCGGGTGGCTGGTCGCGCTCGTCGTCGGGTGGCGCCGAGCCCACCGTCGGGCCTTCATCCCGGTGCCGACCGCAGTGCTCTTCCTGCCGCTCGTCCTCGCGCAGGTCGCGCGCGGCAACGTCCTCGCGGTCTTCGCCGACCCCGGCGTGCCGTCGGCCACCCGTGCGCCGTCCGCGCTGCAGTTGGCGATCGGTCAGCCGCTGCCGGACTGGAGTGGGTGGCTGCCCGCCACGTCCGGGCTCGCCGCCGTCGGCACGTGGCTGCCGATCGTGATGGCCGTCCTGGCCGTGCCGATCGCCGCTGCCGCGATCGGCGCGATGCTCGGACACCGCTGGGCCGTCGCCGGCTCGGCGCTCGTCGTCGCACTGCTCGGCTTCGGCACCGCGTTCGCCGCCACCCACGTGACCGTCACCGGCGTCGGGTCGACCACCACCATCGTGTGGCCCGGCAGCGGGCTGTCGGTGTACTGGCTCGCGATCGTCGTCGCGGCCTGCATCGGCATCGACGTGCTGCCGAAGGCCGCTCCGGTGACGGGACTCGTCGCGACGGTGCTCGCCGGCGTCGCGGTGGCCCCGGCCTTCGCCGCGTTCTACCTCGGCAACGCCGCGATCCAGCCGACCACCGGCCGGGTGCTCAGCGCCTACGTGAACGCCGAGGCGCAGGCGAACCCCGACGTCGGCACGCTCGTCGTGGTGCCGCAGGACGACGGTTCGCTCGCCGTCGCACTCGAGCGCGGTCAGGGTGCCACCCTCGACGACCAGTCGACCCTCGACGCCACCGCACTCCGGCTGAGCGAGTCCGGCGCCCGCCTCGCGACGCTCGCCGGCAACCTGGCGAGCCGCAGCGGCTACGACCCCCGGCCGGCGCTGCAGGAACTCGGCATCAGCTTCGTCCTGCTCGACGACGCCGGCGACGACCCCGAGGCGCAGAGCGTGCACGACCGGGCCGCGGGTGCGATCGGGCAGAACGCGCTCTTCACGAGCATCGGCGAGACCACGAACGGGCAGCTGTTCCACTACGAGGGCGACGTCGACCGGACCACCACCGGGTCCGCCGCCGCCCGTGCCACGCACGTGCTGTACCTGGTCGTGCTCGGCGTCGTGTTCGGCGCCGCCGCCCTGCTCGCCGTGCCGACGGCCCCGCGTCGCCGCCGGGCCACCTCGAACGTCATCGAGGCCGAGGAACCCGCGACCACCTTCGACGAGGAGCGCGACGAATGAGCACCACCACCGGTTCCGTCCGACGCTGGGTCGTCCGCGGTACCGCGACCGCGATCGCCGTGGTCGTCGCCGCCGGCGCGGTCACCGCTGCGCACGCCTACGGCACCGCGGCCGAACCGGGTCGCCCGGCCGGCCGGACCGTCACGCCGGTCCCCGCCGACGCCGAGCGCGTCTGTGCCGGCAGCGCCCTGCGACTGTCCGACGACTCCGGCAACGACGCCACCCAGGCGAGCACGGTCGGGTCCGCCACCGTCGCCACGGCGACGACCGGCTCGACCGTCGAGCGGTCCTCGCTCGACCCGTCGTCCACCGGCGGCAGCGACCCGCGGCTGCTCACGGCCCCCGCGGGCGACTCCACACCGCAGGTCGCGGGCAGCAGCTACCAGAGCGTCTCCAGCGGCGACCTGGTCGGTGCCGGGGCGGCGTCGTGCGACGACCCCACGCAGTCGACCTGGCTCGTCGGCGGCTCGACCGAGACCGGGCGCACCAGCCTCGTCACGCTGTCGAACCCCACCGACGTGAACGCGACCGTCGACCTGGCGATCTACGACGGCACCGGCACGGTCAGCGCCCCCGGCACGACCGGCATCGTCGTCGCCCCGAACACCCAGAAGGTCGTCCCGCTGTCCGGCTTCGTGTCCGACCAGGGATCCACCGTCGTGCACGTGTCGTCCTCCGGCGGGCAGATCGTCGCCCACATGCAGGAGACCGTCGTCCGCACGCTCACCCCCGGCGGCTACGACATCGTCTCCGGCGGCGCCGCGCCGTCACGCTCGCAGGTCATCCCCGGCGTCGTGCTCGCCGGTGCGGAGGAGGCACAGCGCGGCGACGACACCGCGGACGCCGCCCCCGTGGTCCGGCTGTTCGTCCCGGGCACGGAGTCGGCACGCGTCACGCTCGGCATCACCACGGCGGACGGCGGCGGTACGACCGTGAACGCCACCGCCGAGCCCGGGGTGGTGACCGACGTCGCGCTCGACGACTTCCCGGACGGCCGGTACTCGTTCACCGTCACGTCGACGCAGCCCGTCGTCGCCGGTGCCCGCACGACCTCACCGACGGCCGACGGCAACAGCGACCTCGGATGGTTCGCCTCGGCCGAGCCCCTGGGTGACGAGGTCATCACCGCGGTGGCTCCGGGGGAGGGCGTCCGCATGAACTTCGTGAACCCCACACGCGAGGACCGTGCGATCACGATCCGCTCCGGCGACGAGAAGCGCACCATCCAGGTGCTGTCGGGCGCGACGGCGACCCTGCCGGTGCAGACCGCGAAGCAGCTCTCGATCTCCGGGGCCGAGGGCGTCGTGGCCGGCGTCACCTACCGTGGGGACGACGGCATCGCCGGGTTCCCGGTCCGTCCGTCCACCCAGGTGTCCACGCCGGTGCGGGTCTACCCCTGACGGTGACGACGGGCCGGCGCCGCCGTGCGCCGGGTCGTCACCAGTGGCGGTAGCGGTCCGGCGCCAGGTCCCACGGGTCCTTGCCGATCAGCTCACCGACGGCACGGAACACGGCCGTCTCGATGATGATCCGCCGGTCGGCGTCGTCCTTCTCGGGGCTGCGGTTCACGCGCTCGACGGGGATCCGGAACACGGTGACCCTGCGGGTGTCGCGGTCGATCCGCCACCGGGGCATCGCATCGGGCAGCGTCGCGTCGGTCGGCATGTCGGCCACCTGGAACACCACGCCCGCCAGTTCGTCCGGCCACAGGCCGATCAGGTAGTGGGCGCTGTCGCCGACGATGCGGTCGAACGCCTCGGCGCGGGTGGTGATCGGCGCGAGCTCGGGACCGGTCACGCTCGACCGCCCGCCGCGTCCGTGCCGGGACCGTCCTCGACCGCGGTCGACCGGGGTGACGAGGCGGGGCTTGCGACGCATCCCCACATCGTACGCGTGCCGCCGTCGCTCCCGGTCGCTCCGGTGGCCCGTGCGCGCTCCGCTAGGCTCCCTGACGACATGGACGTGAGGATCTGCAGCAAGGTCGCGTGCGCCGCGAGCGCTTCGGCGACCCTGACGTACGACTACGGCGACTCCATGGTCGTGGTCGGGCCGCTCTCGACGCGGGTCGAACCGCACGGCTACGACCTCTGCGCCCGGCACGCCGCCGGTCTGCGCGTCCCGCGTGGCTGGCAGGTGGTGCGGCGCGAGCCGCTGCAGCGCGAGGCCGACTGACGGCTCGCCCTGCGCGACGCATCGGCGGTGGTGGCAGGGGAGGCCCGTGGGACGTGACCGACGTCGGCTGGGGACCCGTGCCTCCCGGCATGGAAGACTGATGGGCATGCCCACCGAAGCCCAGACCGCAGCACCGTACCGCGTCGCCGACCTCTCGCTCGCCGAGGCGGGCCGCCACCAGATCCGCCTCGCCGAGAACGAGATGCCGGGCCTGATGGCCCTGCGCGAGGAGTTCGGTGCGTCGCAGCCGTTGGCCGGCGCGCGCATCGCCGGATCGCTGCACATGACGGTGCAGACCGCCGTCCTGATCGAGACGCTCGTCGCCCTCGGCGCGCAGGTGCGCTGGGCGAGCTGCAACATCTTCTCCACGCAGGACGAAGCCGCCGCGGCCGTCGCGGTCGGGCCGACCGGCACGCCGGACACACCAGCAGGCGTCCCCGTGTTCGCGTGGAAGGGCGAGACGCTCGAGGAGTACTGGTGGTGCACCAGCCGCATCTTCGACTGGACCGCCGAGGCCGCCGCCGTCGGAGCGGACTGGGCCGGTCCGAACCTGATCCTGGACGACGGCGGTGACGCCACCATGCTCGTGCACACCGGTGCCGACGCCGAAGCCGCTGGTGCTGCTCCCGTCGCCGGTGCCGACGCGAGCGCCGAGTGGAAGATCGTCCTCGACACCGTCGACGCGTCGCTCGAGACGTCGTCGGACCGCTGGACCCGCATCGCCGCGGACATCGAGGGCGTCACCGAGGAGACCACCACGGGCGTGCACCGCCTGTACGAGCTGTCGCGGAACGGGCAGCTGCGGTTCCCGGCGATCAACGTCAACGACTCCGTCACGAAGTCGAAGTTCGACAACAAGTACGGCATCCGCCACTCGCTGCCCGACGGCCTGAACCGGGCGACCGACGTCCTGATGGGCGGCAAGGTCGCGTTCGTCGTCGGCTACGGCGACGTCGGCAAGGGGGCGGCCGAGGCGCTGCGCGGCCAGGGCGCCCGCGTCATCGTCAGCGAGGTCGACCCGATCTGCGCGCTGCAGGCCGCGATGGACGGCTACCAGGTGGCGCGACTGGCCGACGTCGTCGACACCGTCGACATGGTCATCACCTGCACGGGCAACCTCGGCGTCGTGGGCGTCGACGAGATGCTCGGGCTGAAGCACCTGGCCATCGTCGCCAACGTCGGGCACTTCGACAACGAGATCGACATGGCCGGCCTCGAGTCCCTGCCCGGTGCGGAGAAGGTCGAGATCAAGCCGCAGGTGCACGAGTGGCGCCTGCCGACCGGTCGGTCGATCCTGGTGCTGTCCGAAGGGCGGCTCATGAACCTCGGCAACGCCACCGGGCACCCGTCGTTCGTGATGAGCAACTCGTTCACGAACCAGGTCCTGGCGCAGATCGAGCTGCACACCCGTCGTGACGAGTACCCGACCGGGGTCTACGTGCTGCCGAAGCACCTGGACGAGAAGGTCGCGCGCCTGCACCTGGGCGCCCTCGGGGTGGAGCTGACGGAGCTGCGTCCCGAGCAGGCGGCGTACATCGGCGTCCCGGTCGAGGGACCGTTCAAGCCGGAGCACTACCGCTACTGAGCGGTCGCGCCAGCGCCAGCGCCGCGCCTCAGCGCGGGAAGCCCGGCGGCCGCGCCGACGCCGACGCCCCCGCCGCGGTGAGCACCGCGACGCGGGAGCGCAGCGCCTGCACGTCCCGCCCGCGCCGCAGCACGACGACACCGGCGAGGAACACCTCGGCGGGGACCGGCGGCACCGGGTGGGCGAAGGCCGCGACGTCCGCGGCCAGCGCGCGGGCGGCGGACTCCCGGAGCTCGGGGCGCATGACGGCGGCTCCGCGGAAGAACGCACCGAGCCGGTTCTCGAGCCGCTGCGGCAGCGCCGAGACGTCAGCGACCGTCGCCCAGGCCGCGAGCTCCGGCGGCAGCACCACCTGGGGGTCGCGCTGCTTCGGCAGCCGCTCGTGCTGCACGACGGTGCCGGCGAGCAGGTCCCCGAGTCGCCGTGGACGACTGCCGAACAGTGCGACGAGCAGCGCCACCGACCCGAACGTCATCCACAGTTCGAACAGTCCGACGAGTGCGCGGGTGAACGCGTGCCGGAACCCGATGGCACCGCCGTCGACGCGGACGACCCGGGTGCCGACCGCGTACCGCCCGACGCTGCGGCCCCGGGTCACCGTCTCGACGGCGGCCGGCACGAGCACGAGCACGGCGACGAACAGGGTGATGCTCAGCGCGGCGCCCCACGCGTCGTCGACGCCGCTCGGCCAGAGCCGGGACACCCCGAACGCCAGGAGCAGGTACAGGACGAGCAGGCACACCCCGTCGAGGAGGGCCGACGCCAACCGCAGCACGAGTCCGGCGGGCTGCACGTCGAGCGCGACCGCCTCGCCGACCACGAGCTCGTCGGCGGTCTCGTCGAGGGCGAGCGAGAACCGGGCATCGGCGAGGTCGCGCGGCGTGCGGGGCTTCGACATGGGATCATTCTGTCGGAAGTCGGCCGACACGAGGGGGAACACGTGGACCTGGACGCCTACGCCGAGGTGCACCGCGACCGGTGGCAGGAACTCGACCGCCTCGCGCGCGCCCGGCACACCACCGGTGCCGACGTCGACGAGCTCGTCTCCGGCTACCAGGCCGCCGCGACGGACCTGGCCCGCATCCGCGGTGCGGCGCCCCGCACGGCGACCGGGGACCGGTTGTCCCTCACGCTGTACCGCGCCCGTCTGCGCTTCACCGGCACCCCGGTCGACCCGCTCACCGCGGTCGCCCTGTTCTTCACGCGGCAACTGCCCGCTGCGCTGTACCGGATCCGCTGGGTGACGATCTGGGTGGCGCTGGCGACGGTGGCGATCGGCGCGATCGTGGCCGTGTGGATCACGACGACGCCGGGGGCGACGGCGACCTTCGGCACGCCGGAGGCGCTCCGCCGGTACGCCACGCAGGACTTCGTCGACTACTACTCCGACCACGGCCTCGGCGCGTTCACGGCGCAGGTGTGGACGAACAACGCGTACATCGCGGCGACCATGGTCGCGTTCGGGATCACGGGCGTCTTCGTGCCGTTCTCGATCATGCAGAACGCCGTCGGGCTCGGGGTGTCCGCCGCGATCATGCACTCGCAGGGTCGCCTGGCCGACTTCTTCCTCTACATCGCCCCGCACGGTCAGCTCGAGCTGTACTCGGTCTTCCTCGCCGGCGGGGCGGGCCTGATGATCTTCTGGTCCTGGGTGGCGCCGGGTCCGCACCGCACCCGCGCGCAGGCCCTCGCCGAGGACGGCCGAGCGCTGATCACGATCGCGGTCGGCTTGACGCTGACCCTGCTGCTCTCCGGCCTGGTCGAGGGCGTCGTCACCCGCCAGGACTGGCCGTGGCCGTTCAAGATCGGCATCGGGACGGTCGCGCTCGCCGCGGTCCTCGCGTACCAGTGGGTGCTCGGCGGTCGTGCGTACCGCGCCGGGGAGCGAGGCGACCTCGACGAGTTCGAGCGGGGCACGTCCGCGCTGGTCGCCGGGTAGCGGCGGGTCGGGTCAGAGCCGGCCCGTGGCCTTCGCGCGCAGGTAGGCGTCCGCCACGAGCGGCGGGACGTCCTCCGGTGCGCCGCGGACCACCTCGGCGCCGGCCCGTCGTGCGACGTCGGCGACGCCGTCGGCATCGAGCAGCGTGCGTTCGGCGGCGGCCCGTCGGTACACGTCGCGCTCCGCGCCGGTGTGGGCCCACGCTGGCCGGTACCCGGAGCCCGCGGAGCCTGCGGAGCGGGGTTCGGGCCGAGCCCGCGGGGAGAGGCCCGGCACGCGTCCGCCCCGCGCCGTGCGGATCGTCGTGGCCGGGTCCACCCCGCCGCGTGCGGTCCGCTGCACCGCCGGGTCCTCGATGCTCGTCACCACGACGGCGTGCCGCCGGGTGAGCCGGGGCAGCACCGCCAGCAGGTCACCGGAGGCACCGACCGAGTCGAGGCTCGACGCCAGGACGACGAGCGCTCGCGACGTCGTGATCGAGTCGACGAGCGCCGGCACCGCGGACCAGTCGGTCGCGGCGAGTCCGGGTTCCGCCATCGCGAGGGCCTCGCCGAACCGCTGGACGACGTCGGTGCGCGTGGCACCGTGCACGCGGTCGTGGACGCTGTCGTCGAGGACCGCCAGGTCGACCCGGTCGCCGGCGGCCGCAGCCAGGGCGCCGAGGAGCAGTGCGGACTCGATGAAGGTGTCGAGGCGTGGTTCGTCCGCGACCCTGCCGGCTCCGGCACGTCCGGCGTCGACGACGACCACGACCCGGCGGTCGCGCTCGGGGCGCCAGGTGCGGACCACGAGGTCCTGCCGTCGGGCGGTCGCCCGCCAGTCGATCGAGCGGACGTCGTCGCCCCGGACGTAGTCGCGCAGTGAGTCGAACTCGGTGCCGTGGCCGCGGAGCTGCAGGGTGGTCTCGCCGTCGAGCTCGCGCAACCGGGCCAACCGCGACGGCAGGTGCCGTCGCGAGCGGAACGGCGGGGTCACGACCAGTTCACCCGGAGCCGCCACCACCCGCTGTCGAGCGGCGAGACCGAGCGGACCGAAGGCCCGGACCGCGACGCCGGCGGTGCGTCGGCGTCCGCGGCGGAACGGGGTGAACCGCATCCGTGCCGTCCGTCGTTCACCCGCGGGGACCGTCATCCGGATCCGGCGCGGCCGGTGCCCGGCGGAGGGTTCCCACATGTCGCGGACGATGCCCCGGAGCACGCGCCCGCCGTCGTTCGCGAGGACGAGCGTGCCGTCGGCGGTGCTGTCGCGCCGGGCCAGTCGCGGCATGCGCCGTTCGACGCGCACGCGTGTCAGGTCGGCGGCGAGCAGGACGTCGAGGGCGGCGGCGATCAGCACGACCACGACCCACGCCAGACCGGCCCACCCGCTGGCGAGCAGCACGGTGGGCACGATCGCGACGGCGAGCAGCGCGACGAACCGGCCGGAGACCGCCACTAGATCGGCACCCGCACCTGCTCGAGCACCTGCTGGAGCACCCCGTCGGCGCCGACGCCCTCGAGCTCGGCGTCGGCGGCCACCCGGAGCCGGTGCCGCCAGACCGGCAGGGTCATCGCCTGCACGTGGTCGGGCGTGATGGCGTCGTAGCCGGTGAGCCACGCCCAGGCCTTCGCCGCGGCGAGCAGGGCCGTCGCACCGCGCGGGCTGACCCCGACCCGGACGGACGGTGCCTGGCGGGTGGCGCGGGCGAGGTCGACGATGTACGCCAGCACGTCGTCGCGGGCACCGACGGCACGGACGGCGCGCTGCGCGGCGAGGACCTCGTCGACGCCGACCACGGGGGTGATGCCGGCCGACCGGACGTCTCGCGGCACGAAGCCGTCGGCGTGCCGGCGGAGGACCTGCCACTCCACGTCGCGCGGCGGGATGTCGAGCGTCAGCTTCATCAGGAAGCGGTCGAGCTGCGCTTCGGGGAGCGTGTACGTGCCCTCGAACTCGATCGGGTTCATCGTCGCGGCCACGAAGAACGGGTCGGGCAGCAGCCGGGCGTCGCCGTCCACGCTGACCTGGCGCTCCTCCATGGCCTCGAGCAGGGCGGACTGGGTCTTCGGGGGCGTGCGGTTCACCTCGTCGGCGAGCAGCACGTTGGTGAAGACGGGGCCCTCGCGGAACGGGAACGTCCCGGTGGAGGCGTCGTACACGAGCGATCCGGTGACGTCGCCGGGCATCAGGTCCGGCGTGAACTGGATCCGCTTGGTGTCGAGGGACATCGCGGCGGCCAGGCTGCGGACGAGCAGGGTCTTGGCGACACCGGGAACGCCCTCGAGCAGCACGTGCCCCTGCGCCAGGAGTCCGACGATCATGCCGGACACCGCGCCCTCCTGTCCGACGACGGCCTTGGCGACCTCGGCCCGGACGCGCCCGAAGGCGTCGCGCAGGCCGGCGTCGCCCGGGACGGGGTCCTGCCGGGGTCGGTCGTGCTGGTCGGGGGCTGCTGGCAGGTCGGTCACGGTCGTGCTCCTGGTCGGTCGTGGTCGGTGCTGGGACGGTCGCCCGAGGCGGATCGTCGGACGGCCCGTTCGAGGTCGTCGAGTGCCCTCGTGCCCTCGACGAGGGTGCTGTCGTCGGTGGTCGGACCGCCGACGAGGACGGCGCCGACGCGGTCGTGGGGGATGCCGGTCGCGCGGGCTGCGGCGCGGACGACGTCGTCGACGTGCGCGGAGCGGGGGAGTCCGAGCAGCCGACCGATCCGGCGCACCGCGGCGACGCGGAGGGTGTCCAGCGCATGGGTGCGGTCGTGGGTGCGGGCGTACATCCGGGCGCGGCCCTCGGTGGTCTCGGCGGCGCGGACCACGACGGGCATCCGTTCGACGACGAGCGGCCCGAGGCGGCGGCCGCGCCACACCGCGGCGGCGACGGCGACCAGGGCGAGCAGCGCGATGCCGCTCGGCACCCACGGCGGCGCGAGCTCGCCGAGCGTCGGGGCCGCGTCGGGTGCGCCGACGGTCGGCGTGTACCAGGTGAGGCGGTCGTCAGCGCCGAGCAGCCCGAGGGCGAGCGCGGCGTTCCCGGCGGTCGTGATCGTGTCGTTGCGGAGGGCCGACGTGGTGCCGACCAGGGTGACGTCACCGCCGGGCGTCGCCGCGCGGACGAGTCCCCAGGCCCGGTCGTCGCCGTTGCCGGTCGGCGCACACCGGTCCGCGTCGGGGTCGTCCACCGTGTAGCCGTACCCGTCGGTGGACACCCGCGCTGCCGAGGCCGCGGCCGGGATCGCACAGGACTCGGTCGACACGGTGCCGCCGACCCCGGGCACCGTCGCCGTCGTGACGTCGAGCCCGAAGGACGTGAACGGCGTGGAGTCGACACCCACCAGGACCACGTGCTCCGCGGTCCGGGCGATGCGCTCGGCGACCGCGGGGTCGAGGACCCCGTCGGAGTCGTCGACGAACACCGTGCCGCCGTCGATCCCGTCCGCACGGTCGGTGACCCGGACGGAGGTGCCCCGCTGCTCCAGGACACGGACCAGCGCAGCCGATCCGCTCGCCGTGGTGGACGTCGGGTCGAGCGGCCGGCGGTCCGGGCCCTCGGCACCCTGCACCACGGCGGTGAGCACGGCGAGCACGAGTCCGACGACCACGATCGCGGCCCAGAAGCCGAACCGGAACCGGCGACCCTCGGGCTGCTCCGGTGCCGGTGCGCCCGAGCGCGGCGTGGCGGTGGCGGTGGCGGTGCTGGTGCTCATGCCGGCACCACCGGCCCCGCGGACCTGGCCGGACGGGCCTGGCGCACGGCGTGCTCGGTGTCGAGGACCCGCCGGGCGGTGGCCTCGTCGGCGTCGAGCCCGAGGTAGCGGACGGCGTCGAAGGCCGTGGCGGCGCCGTCGAGCGCGGCGGCTTCGGCGGGGAACGGGACGGCTGCGCGGGCGGCGATGGTCCGGGCGGTGGCACCGGGGACGTCGGGGACGAGATCGCGCTCGCCGAGGCCGCGGGCGGTCGCACGGAAGCCGTCGAGGACCGCGGCCGACCAGTCGCCCCGGCGGATCGCGGACCGGGCGGCGTCGAGCAGTTCCCGGGCGGACCGGAGGTCGTCGTCGTCGAACACCCCGCCGGTGTCGTCCGTGCCGCTGCGTGCGCGACGTCGGGGGAGTCCGCGGGCGACGACCACGAGCACCACGACGGCGACGAGCACCACGACCGCGATCACCAGGGCGGTGCGGGCTGCGACGGGGGAGTCGAGTCCGTCGGCGCGGAGCGACCCGAGCCAGTCCAGGAACGTCCGTGACGCGCGGTCCCACCAGGTCACGTGGGCGCCGTCGTAGGCGGGCCGATCGAGTTCGCGTTCGAGCAGGCGGCGGGCCTCGTCGGGGTCGACCGCGGTCATGCGGTCCCGTCCGGCGGACGGTGCTGTCCCTGCTGCTGCTGCTGCGGGTGGTGCGGCCACGGTTGCTGTTGTCCGGGCCAGGGCTGCTGCGCCTGCTGTTGTCCGGGCCACTGCTGCGGCTGCTGCTGGGCCCACGGCTGCTGCTGGGCCCAGGGCTGCTGCTGCCCGGCCCACTGCTGCTGCGGCCACGGCGGTCGGACGACCGGTGCCGACGGCGCGAACGGGTCGGCCGGCTGCCCGGTGTCCAGGTGCGACGCGATGCGCTGGTCGAGGGCCTCGGTCCGGATCCTGCGGTCGATGGTCAGGAAGGTGACGACCGCCGCGCTCAGCACGTCGGTGATGCACTGCACGGCGATCGCGAGCAGGCTGCCGATGACGATCAGGACGAGGGCGCCGCCACCGATCCCCGATGACGCGTCGGTCTGCCCGAGCGGGTCGAACACCCCGCCGACGAGCACGGCCCCGATGGTGAGCGGCGCCGAGGCGATCGACGCCGCGACGCCGAACATGACCTGCACGAGCAGGAGGATGCCGAAGGTCCGCCAGAACGCACCGCGGGTCAGCCGCCACGACTGCGCGGCGGCGGCGAACACCGGTCGGCCCTCGAGCGCGATGGTCGGCACCGTGAAGGCGAAGCGGATGCCGAGCCAGGTCAGGACCACGCCGAGGCCGAGGACCATCAGGAAGACGGCGAGCACGAACCACCCGGCGCTGGCGTCCCCGGCGCCGAGCGCCGCGAAGAACGCGACGAAGACCACCACGACGACGATGCCGACGACGAGACCCGCGCCGATCTGCACGAACATCCACCCGACGACCGGCCACCGCCGCCCGGCGAGCAACGCCCAGAGGCCCCGGAACGTCGCACGGCGGCCGAGCACGCGCTGTCCGGTGTCCGCGGCGACGGGGGCGACGAGGAACCCGCGCCCGAGGTACGCCAGGAACGGCAGGCCGATCGTCAGCAGGATCCACAGCGTCACCGAGCCCGCGACGATCGTGTCGCCACCACCGTTGCCGTCGAACGCGGTCATCATCCGCGACTGCAGCGCCTGCTGGCCGAAGGTGCTGACGAGGGTGGAGAGCAGCCCGAGCACGCCGCTGAGCAGCACGCTCCAGAGCAGCAGGACGCGGGCGTTCCTGCGGAAGACCGTGAACGCGCCGCTGAGGACGTCACCCAGCCCGAGCGGGCGGAGGGGGATCACCGGACGCGAGCCGGACGGCTGTCGGTCGCCGGGCGGTCGACCCGGCCCCGGGGCGGGCGGTCGTGGCGCGGAGGAGTGGGGCGGGCCTCCCGGCTGCTCGTACCCCTGCCACGGACCCTGCTGTCCCGCACCCTGCCGTCCACCGCCCGGCGTCTGCCAATCGGACATGACCTCGGCCCCCTTCGTCGTGTCGGTCCGCGCTGCGACGCGCGGTCCACGTCCATCCTGGCGGAAAACGCCGCGTGACGGGGCCTCGGCTATCGTGTGGGGACACGTGCCGACCCGGCACCACCCGCACGCCACACGGAGTCCACATCACATGACACCGCGCATCCTCGTCGTCGACGACGACCAGGCCCTCGCCGAGATGATCGGCATCGTCCTCCGCTCGGAGGGCTACGAACCCGAGTTCAGCGCCGACGGCAACGACGCCGTCGACGCGTTCCACAGCACGAAGCCCGACCTCGTCCTGCTCGACGTGATGCTCCCGGGCATCGACGGCATCGAGGTCTGCAAGCGCATCCGCGCCGAGAGCGGCACGCCGATCATCATGCTCACCGCCAAGAGCGACACCGCCGACGTCGTCCTCGGCCTCGAGAACGGTGCCGACGACTACGTCGTCAAGCCGTTCAACCCCAAGGAGCTCGTCGCCCGCATCCGCACCCGGCTCCGACCGAGCGCCACCGACGCCACGGTGCTGCACGTCGGCGACGTGACCGTCGACGTCGCCGGGCACGAGGTGCGCCGCGGCGACACGGTCATCGCGCTCACCCCGCTCGAGTTCGACCTGCTCCGCGCGCTCGCCGAGAAGCCGAACCAGGTCTTCACCCGCGAGATGCTCCTCGAGCAGGTCTGGGGCTACCACTACAAGGCCGACACCCGCCTGGTGAACGTGCACGTGCAGCGCCTGCGCGCGAAGATCGAGCACGACCCCGACAACCCGAAGACCGTCACCACGGTCCGCGGCGTCGGGTACCGCGCCGGAGGAGCCTGACCACCGTGCCGCCCGCCCCGCCCGCCGGCACCGGTCCCGGCACGGCATCCGGTGCCGCCCCCGGCGCGGCCACCGTGTCGATCGGCGTGGTCGGCCGCGGTCGGCGACGGATGCGGCGCTGGGTCCGTCGTGGCTGGCGGCCCGTCGCGTACGTGTGGCGACGGTCCCTGATGTTCCGCTCGGTCGCCATCACCGTGATGACGACCGGACTGGCCGTCGGGATCATCGGCACCGCCGTCATGGTGAGCATCTCGACGAACGTCTACTCGCAGCGCCGCGACCAGATCGAGTCGGAGTCGGCCCGGGCGACCATCGTCGCGCAGGGGATCTTCGACGCCGCCACCGCTGCCGAGGACAACAACCAGTCCGAGCTCGAGACGCTGCAGAACGAGGCGCAGCAGGCGATCCTGTCGAACACGACCAGCCCCGGCGGCACGAGCATCGCGATCGAGCGGAGCCCGGACCAGTCCACGCCGCAGACGCTGCAGACCATCGCGAGCCAGGACTTCCCGGACGCCGTGATCACCGACGCCCTGCGCAAGGAGGTCGGCGCGAACACCGGCAAGCTCAGTCTGCAGCCCGTGCAGCTCGACGACGACGGCCGCCGCGTCCCCGGGCTGGCCGTCGGCTCCACGCTGCAGATCCCGAGCGCCGGCCAGTACGAGCTGTACCTGGTCTACGACCTGTCCGACGCGCAGCAGACCCTGGACTTCGTGTCGCAGACGCTCTCGATCGGCGGCGTCGCGCTCATGGTGCTCATCGCCCTGGTGACCTCGCTCGTCGTCCGGCTGGTCGTGGTCCCGATCCGCGAGGCAGCGGAGACGAGCCGCAAGATCGCCGCCGGCCGTCTGGACGAACGCATCCCGGTGCGCGGCCAGGACGACCTGGCGACCCTCGCGCGCAGCTTCAACGGCATGGCTGAGGCGGTCAGCCGACAGATCACACAGCTCGCCGAGCTCTCCCGCGTGCAGCAGCGCTTCGTGTCCGACGTGTCCCACGAGCTGCGCACCCCGCTCACCACGATCCGGCTCGCCGGCGACATGCTCTTCGACTCGCGGCACGCGTTCGAGCCGTCGGTCGGTCGCTCGGCCGAACTCCTGCACGCGCAGGTGGAACGGTTCGAGTTGCTGCTCGCCGACCTGCTCGAGATCTCCCGCTACGACGCCCAGGCCGTCCAGCTCGACACCGAGCCGTCGGTGCCCGCGGCGCTCGCCGCGGACATCGTCGAGGAGTTCCGCCCCCTCGCCGAACGGGCCGGCATCGACCTGCAGCTCGCCACCCCGGGCGGCCACACCACGATGCGACTCGACGCCAAGCGGGTCCGCCGCATCCTGCGCAACCTGGTCGGCAACGCGATCGAGCACGGTGACGCCAAGCCCGTCCAGGTCGTCGTCGACAGCGACGCCCGCACGGTCGCCATCGCCGTGCGCGACCAGGGCGTCGGCATGCCGCCGGAGGACGCCGCCCGGGTGTTCGACCGGTTCTGGCGGGCCGACCCGAGCCGCAAGCGCACCATCGGCGGCACCGGTCTCGGGCTCGCGATCAGCCTGGGCGACGCGAAGCTGCACGGTGGTCGGATCGACGTGTGGTCCCGCCCCGGCCACGGGTCGACGTTCGTGCTCACCCTGCCCCGCAACGAACAGGGCACCGCCGCGACGTCGGCGATCCCGCTGCCCGAGCTCGACGAGTCGTACGACGGCCCCCGCGCCGTGCGAGAGGAGTCCTGATGCGCCCCCGTCTCCGTCCCCGCCTCCGGCACGTCGTCGCCGCGGCACTGGCCGCCGTCGGCGTGCTGGCGCTCACCGCCTGCGCCGCCATCCCCGTCGACGGCGCCGTCCGCACCGGGCAGACGATCAAGGACGAGTCGCTCTCCGGCGTCGACTTCCGGCCGGACAAGCCGATCACCGGCTCCGACCAGACGGCGATCCTGCGCGGGTTCATCGCGGCGGCGACCGGCGCGCAGGACAACTACGCGATCGCCCGGCAGTTCCTGGCCTCGGACTTCTCGCAGCAGTGGAACCCGCGTCAGGGCGTCACGATCCGCGACGGCAGCGGCACCGTCGAACGCGCCGACGACCGCGAGCTGACGTACACGCTCACCGCGAGCGCCACCGTCGACTCCGAGGGGGAGTACACGCAGGCGGTCCGCCCGACCTCGTCCACGCTGACGTTCCAGTTCACCCGCGAGGACGGCGAGTGGCGCATCGCCTACGCGCCGGACGGCATCATCCTGTCCCCGGTCAGCTTCGACTCGGTCTTCCAGCAGCACGCCCTGTACTTCTACGACCCGACGTTCCGGTTCCTCGTGCCCGACGAGCGCTGGTTCCTCGCCCGTTCCTCCACGAGCACCCGCATCGCCAGCGCGCTGCTCGCCGGCCCCGCCGACTGGCTGAAGGGCGCCGTGGTCTCGTCGTTCCCGGAGGGCACCCAGCTCTCCCTGAACGCCGTCACGATCGACAGCGGCACCGCGCTCGTCGACCTGTCCAGCGATGCCCTGGGCGCCAGTACCGTCGACCGCGTCCGGATGCGCGAGCAGCTGAGCAAGTCGCTCGCCTCCGTCGCCACGATCTCGTCGGTGTCGATGACCATCGAGGGCGCGAGCCTGTCCGTCCCCGACTCGAGCGGGGCGAACGCGCAGCAGAACCCGGACGTCGACCCCCGGCCCCTCGTCGACGAGGACGGCGTCGTCGGCTACGCGGCCACGGGCACCGGCAAGGTCGCGAAGCTCGGCGGCGGCGTCGGCGACACCGTGGCCGACCTCGACCCGACGTCGATCGCGTTGTCCGCCTCCGGCACCACGGCCGCCGTCGGCAACCGTGACGGCGTCGTCGTCGTGCGCGGCGACGACCACCTGCGCGTCGACGCGCGCGAGGACCTGGTCGCCCCCTCGATCGACGACCTCGGGTTCGTCTGGGTCGGCCAGTCGTCGAACACCCGCCGGATCACCGCGTACGGCCTCGGCGGCGACCCGCACCAGGTCGCGACGTCGTTGCCGCGCGGCGAGCTCGTGTCGTTCCAGGTGTCCCGCGACTCCACCCGGGCACTCGCCCTGATCCAGACCGCCGACGGCCCCGGCCTGTACGTCATGGCGGTCATCCGCGGGTCCGACCGGTCCCCGACGTCGTTCGGTGCAGCCGTCCGCGTGCAGGCGGCCACCGGCGACGCGGTGGGGGCGACGTGGGTGAACGACACCGACGTGGCCTCGGTCGGGCAGACCACGGCCGGGCCGAACGTGGTGCGGACCACCATCGGCGGACAGTCGAGCACCCTGCCGAAGCCGGACGGCCGCGCGACGTCGATCAGCGGTGGGAGCGGCGGTGCACTGCTCCTCCGGATGTCGAGCGGGTCGGTGCTGCAGTCCACCGGCGGCGGCTGGGACACGACCGGCGTCACCGCCGACGTGCTCGGCGTCCAGCGCTGACGACGCGGTCTCCCCTCCACACCCACCCCGGCCGGGAGGCCCGTCCACCGTCCGCACCGCCGGCCCGCGCCCGCCGTCCGGTCGCCATCACACTCGTCGCATGCGCACCGAGGACCAGCCCGCCGCGGATCCGCCCGCCGCGGATCCGCCCGCCGCGGACCCGCCCGCCGCGGACCGGCTCACGCCGTGGCGTGACGCGGCGCTCGCGGTGCTCGGCCTGTTCCTGCCCGTGGAGTGCCTGGGCTGCGGACGCCCGGACCGTGCGCTCTGCCGGGCCTGCCGTGCCGTCCTGGCCGCACGCCCGCGACGGGTGCGCCTCGTCGCGGGGGTCCGGCTCGACGCCGCGTTCGAGTACGAGGGGCTCGTCCGCACGCTGCTCCTCGAGCTGAAGCTCCGGAGCCGGGTCGACGTGGCACGTCCACTCGGCGGTCGGTTCGGCACGCTCGTCCGCGCGGCGCTCGCCGAGGCCCCTGCCGGCACGGTGGTGCTGCGGGTGCCGCCGTCGCGGGCCGGGGCACGGCGGCGCGGGTTCGACCCCGTGGTGCTGCTGCTCGCCCGCGGCGGCGTCCGCGGCACCGGGCGACTCCGGCGGGTGCGGGGACGGGGCGGACCTGCGGACGGTGGCCCGGGCCAGAAGGAACGGACGGCGATCGAGCGGGTCGCGGCGACCGTCGGCACGCTGCGGGCCCACGGGGTCGAGGGGCGGGACGTCGTGCTGGTGGACGACGTCGTGACGACCGGCGTCACGATGGCCGAGGGCGTCCGCGCGGTGCGAGCCGCGGGGGGTCGGGTCGTCCGGTGCGTCGCCGTCGCGAGCGTCGAGGACTGACGCCTCGGTGAACACCGGGTGACCACTGTGCGTCCGGTGAGTGTCCGGCGGACTCGCCACCGCACCGTGACGCCGGACCAGCCGCGGGTCTAGCCTCACGACAAGGCGTTCGGGTTCGCCGGATGGAGGCGACGCGCCGAAGCTCGATGGGAGCCGCGACATGGACGTGACGATCACAGGCCGGAACGTCGGGGTCACCGACCGATTCCGCACCTACGTCGAACAGAAGTCCGAGAAGATCGACGTGCTCGCTGACCGTGCGCTCGCCTTCGAGGTGCGCATCAGCCGCCACCACGAGAAGTCCGGCGGCAGCCAGGGCGAGGACCGCATCGAGCTCACGCTCATCGGTCCCGGGCCCCTCGTACGGGCGGAGTCCGCGGCGTCCGACAAGTACGCCGCCTTCGACCTCGCCTTCGCCCGCATCATGGAACGCCTGCGCCGTGCCCGCGACCGGCGCAAGGTGCACCGCGGTCGTCACCGCCCGACGTCGGTGGCCGAGGCCGCCGGCACCGCCTTCGACGGCATGGGGGTGGTCCCCGCCGACGGCCGACTCATCGAGGACGTCGCCACCGGCGCGGTCCCCGTCGTCGACGAGCAGACGACGGAGGAGGACGACACCGAGGTCTACAGCCCCGTGGTCATCCGGCACAAGGTGTTCGAGGCCGCCCCGATGACGGTCGACGACGCCCTGTACTTCATGGAGCTCGTCGGGCACGACTTCTACCTGTTCGTCGACGCCGAGACCCACCGCCCGAGCGTCGTCTACCGGCGCAAGGGCTGGGACTACGGCGTGATCGGCATCGACGACCAGACCGGCGCCACGGCGTCGGCGGACGCCGAGCCGGCCGCCGCGCTCGCCTGACGCGATCGCCGCGGACCTCGTCCGACCCGGTGTGCGCGGCCCGTTCGCGGGCCGCGCACACCGCTGTTCCCACACCGACGTCCCTCACAGCGCACGGCACCGGTGGGTTGCTAGCATGACTGGTCGATCGGGCGCGCAGGTCGCGCACGACGACCCCGTAAGGAGCTCACGTGGCAAACGTGCTGGAGAAGGTCCTCCGCATCGGCGAAGGACGCACCGTCCGCCGGCTGAAGGCGTACGCCTCGGCGATCAACGACCTCGAGGACGACTTCTCGAGCCTCACCGACGAGGAACTCCAGGACGAGACGAAGGAGCTGCGCGAGCGGTACGCCAACGGCGAGACCCTCGACGACCTGCTGCCCGAGGCGTTCGCCGCCGTGCGGGAAGCAGCGAAGCGCACCCTCGGCATGCGGCACTTCGACGTGCAGCTCATGGGCGGCGCGGCCCTGCACCTCGGCAACATCGCCGAGATGAAGACCGGTGAGGGCAAGACCCTCGTCGCGACCACGGCGGCCTACCTCAACGCCATCCCGTCGCGCGGCGTGCACGTCATCACGGTCAACGACTACCTGGCGTCGTACCAGTCCGAGATCATGGGCCGCGTCTTCCGCGCCCTCGGCATGACGACCGGCTGCATCATCGCCAACCAGACGCCGGCCGAGCGCCGCGAGCAGTACGCCGCGGACATCACCTACGGCACGAACAACGAGTTCGGCTTCGACTACCTGCGCGACAACATGGCGTGGCAGGCCTCCGACATGGTGCAGCGTGGCCACTTCTTCGCCGTCGTGGACGAGGTCGACTCGATCCTCATCGACGAGGCCCGCACCCCGCTCATCATCTCCGGCCCGTCCTCGGGCGAGGCCAACCGGTGGTTCACCGAGTTCGCCTCGATCGCGAAGCGCCTGACCCCGGGCGAGGACTACGAGGTCGACGAGAAGAAGCGCACCGTCGGTGTGCTCGAGCCCGGCATCGAGAAGGTCGAGGACTACCTCGGCATCGACAACCTGTACGAGTCGGCGAACACCCCGCTCATCTCGTTCCTGAACAACTCCATCAAGGCCGTCGCCCTGTTCAAGCGCGACAAGGACTACGTCGTGATGAACGGCGAGGTGCTCATCGTCGACGAGCACACCGGCCGCATCCTGATGGGCCGTCGCTACAACGAGGGCATCCACCAGGCGATCGAGGCGAAGGAGGGCGTCGAGGTCAAGGCGGAGAACCAGACCCTCGCCACGGTCACGCTGCAGAACTACTTCCGGCTCTACCAGAAGCTCTCCGGCATGACCGGTACCGCCGAGACCGAAGCGGCCGAGTTCATGTCGACCTACAAGCTCGGCGTGGTCCCGATCCCGACGAACAAGCCGATGCAGCGCATCGACCAGACCGACCTGGTCTACAAGAACGAGAAGTCGAAGTTCGAGCAGGTCGCCGAGGACATCGCCGAGCGCCACGAGCAGGGCCAGCCCGTCCTCGTCGGCACCACGAGCGTCGAGAAGTCCGAGTACCTGTCGAAGCTCCTCGCCAAGAAGGGCGTGAAGCACGAGGTCCTCAACGCGAAGAACCACGCGCGTGAAGCGGCGATCGTCGCCCAGGCCGGTCGCCTCGGCGCCGTGACCGTCGCGACGAACATGGCCGGTCGCGGCACCGACATCATGCTCGGCGGCAACTCCGAGTTCCTCGCCGTGCAGGAGATGCACGCGAAGGGCCTGTCGCCGACCGAGACCCCCGACGAGTACGAGGCCGCGTGGGACGAGGTCTTCGCGCGCGTCAAGGCCGAGGTCGAGGTCGAGGGTGACAAGGTCCGCGAGGCCGGTGGGCTCTACGTCCTCGGCACCGAGCGTCACGAGTCCCGCCGCATCGACAACCAGTTGCGTGGTCGTTCCGGCCGTCAGGGCGACCCGGGCGAGAGCCGTTTCTACCTGTCACTGACCGACGACCTGATGCGCCTGTTCAACTCCGGTGCCGCCGAGAGCCTGATGGGCCGCTCGAACGTCCCGGACGACCTGGCGATCGAGAACAAGCTCGTCGGCCGTGCGATCCGTTCCGCCCAGGCGCAGGTCGAGGGCCGGAACGCCGAGATCCGCAAGAACGTCCTGAAGTACGACGACGTCCTGAACCGCCAGCGCGAGGCGATCTACAGCGACCGTCGTCACATCCTCGAGGGCGACGACCTGCACGACCGTGCGCAGTCGTTCCTCAAGGCCGTCATCGACGACGTGATCGACACCCACACCGGTGAGGGCTCGCCGGACGACTGGGACCTCGACGCCATGTGGACCGAGCTCGGGACGCTCTACCCGATCTCGATCTCCATCGACGAGGTCATCACCGAGGCCGGCTCGAAGGGCAAGGCGTCGCGTGACTTCCTCGGCCGCGAGATCCTGTCCGACGCCAAGCTCGCGTACCAGCAGCGTGAGGAACTCCTCGGCGACGAGGCCATGCGCGAGCTCGAGCGCCGCGTGGTCCTGTCGGTGATCGACCGCCGCTGGCGCGACCACCTGTACGAGATGGACTACCTCAAGGACGGCATCGGCCTCCGCGCGATGGCGCAGCGCGACCCCCTCGTCGAGTACCAGCGCGAGGGCTACGCCCTGTTCCAGACGATGATGGGGCAGATCCGCGAAGAGTCGGTCGGCTACCTGTTCAACCTCGAGGTCCAGGTGCAGTCCGACGGCGAGAACGCCGTGATCGAGGCCAAGGGTCTCGGTGAGGACGAGGTCTCCGGCCTCGAGTACTCGGCGCCCTCGATCGACGGCGAGGTCGAGGTCCGCGACGAGAAGGGCCGACTCGAGCAGGCCGCCACGGCGCGTGCGCAGCAGGCCCAGGCCGAGGCCGAGGCTGCTGCCGAGCCCGAGCAGGGCTCCGCGTTCGGCAACGCGGCCACGGCCTCCGGCCAGGCCGCCGCGGCGGCGGGCAACCGTGCCGAGCGTCGTCAGGCGTCGAAGAAGAACTAGCGTCCGCGCGAGACGGACAGGAGGCACGGTGCCAGCTGGCACCGTGCCTCCCGTCCGTTTCCGGTCCCGCTACAGGACGCCGATCGCGGTCGCCCGCCACTTGCCGTGCCGCGTCTCCAACCGCATCGCCACCGCGCGCGCGTGACTGCGCGTGTGCACGACGACGGTGGCCTCGGCGACCCCGTCGGCCGGTCGGCAGACGAGCACGCTGCCCACCCGCAGCACGGGGCGCGCCCGCGACCGACGGTGGACCGAACGCGCGTGCGCGGCCACCGCTGCGCGCTGCTGCAGGTGACGGTGGACGTCGTCGGTGATCCACCGGGCGATGCTGTCGACCTCGCGCGACCCGGTCAACACCTCCGCGACGCACAAGCCCAGCGCTCGGGCGGTCTCGGCGGGGTCCGGTGGGCTGCTCACCGGCTCCTCGGCCGGTGGCGGCCCGACGATCGTGAGTGGCGGCGCGTGCGCCGTCGTCGTGTGGTCGATCCGGCGTGCCTGCTCTGCCACCCCTGCCCCTTCCGTTGCTGGAGCGAGCGTATGGGGCGTGCAACATGCGAAATACCGAGCCTCTGTGCCTGTGGAGAGCGCGACCTTCTCCACAAGTCGGCGCACCTAGACTGGCGGGGTGTCGACCCTCAGTGACCTCGTCCTCGCGCAAGGCCGTTCCTCCGAAGCCGACGTGGAGTGGCTCCACCTGCTCGTGGGGGACTGGCAGCTCCTCGCCGACCTGTCCTTCGCCGACATGGTCCTGTGGGTGCCGACCGCCGAGGACGGCTCGTTCGTCGCCGTCGCGCACGCCCGTCCGAGTTCCGCGGCGACGCTGTTCTACCGCGACATCGTCGGGCAGGAGATCCGTGAGGAGTGGCGCGGCCAGGTGACCGAGAGCTTCGCCGGGTCCCGCGTCGTCGACTCCGCCGAGCCCGACTGGTACGAGGACACCCCCACCCGGGTCCGCGCGATCCCGGTGCTGCGGCGCCTCAGCGCGAAGAGCGCGCAGACCACCGAGCGGCCGATCGCCGTCGTCACCCGGCACTCCAACCAGGACGAGATGCGGACGCCGAGCCGCCAGGAACTCAACTTCACCGCGAGCGCGAACGACCTGTTCGGGATGATCGCGACGGGTGACTTCCCGGACCTCGGTGCACCGGCCGGCCCGCGCCGTGGTGCTCCCCGGGCCAGTGACGGTCTGCTGCGCCTCGACACCGCCGGCATCGTCACCTTCGCCAGCCCGAACGGCCTGAGCGCCTTCAACCGCATGGGCTTCGAGGGTGAGCTGGAGCGGAAGTCCCTCGCCGAGGTCACCACCGAACTCATCGGCGCGCAGCTCGACGTCGACGAGTCCCTGCCCCTCGTCGTCACCGGTCGTGCTCCGTGGCGGGCCGACATCGAGTCGAAGGGCGTGACGGTGTCGCTGCGGTCCATCCCGCTCCGCGACCACGGCGACCGCATCGGTGCGATCGTGCTCTGCCGCGACGTGTCCGAGCTCCGGCACCAGGAGCGCGAGCTCATCACCAAGGACGCGACGATCCGCGAGATCCACCACCGCGTCAAGAACAACCTGCAGACGGTGGCGTCCCTGTTGCGGATCCAGGCCCGTCGCACGCACTCCGACGAGGCGCGGACCTCGCTGCAGAACGCCATGCGCCGCGTGGCCGCCATCGCGGTCGTGCACGACACGCTGTCGAGCGGCCTGAGCCAGACGGTCGACTTCGACGACGTCTTCGACTCGGTGCTCAAGCTCGTCACCGAGGTCGCCGCGTCGCACAACACGACCGTGCACCCGAAGAAGACCGGCGAGTTCGGCGTGCTGCCGTCCGAGGCCGCCACACCGCTCGCGCTCGGGCTCACCGAGCTGGTCACGAACGCCGTCGAGCACGGGCTGGACGGCCGCGACGGCGAGGTCGAGATCGTCGCCCGCCGCTTCGACGACCACCTGGAGATCGAGGTCCGCGACAACGGCGTGGGCCTGCCCGAGGGGAAGGTCGGGTCGGGCCTCGGTACCCAGATCGTCCGCACGCTCATCCAGGGCGAGCTCGGCGGCACGATCGACTGGCACACCCTGACCGGCAGCGGCACCGAGGTGACGATCACCATCCCGTTCCGCTGGCTGACCGCCACCGCCTAGCCCCGGGGGCGCGCCCGCGGGAGTCGCGCGTCGGGTTCGCGCCCGCGCCGAGGTTCCGAAATCTGCGCACTTCGGCGCGCGATCGCGCGCGTTGTGGAACCTCGACGACCAGCGCACGGCGTGTTGTGGAACCCGTGCGGCTGTCGGACGGGAGGCCCGTGGGCGCGTTGCCACGGGCCTCCCGTCCGTCGTTCGGTCGGGTCTCGGGCCGCGCCGAGGTTCCAAGATCTGCGCATCTCGGCGCGCGATCGCGCGCGTTGTGGAACCTCGACGGTCAACGCACGGCATGTTGTGGAACCCCGAGGACCAGCGCACGGCGTGCCGCCGCGCCCCGCGCCCCGCGCCGCCCCGCCACCCACGCGCACGACGACGCCCGCCGTCCCCGAGGGGACGACGGGCGTCAGTGCGTCAGGCGGGACCGGGTCAGGAAGCGCGGCGGGCGCGGGCGGCGCGACGCTTCAGCGCACGACGCTCGTCCTCGCTGAGGCCACCCCAGACACCGGAGTCCTGGTTGTTCTCGAGTGCGTACTGCAGACACATCTCGGTGACCGTGCAGCGCGCACAGACCGACTTGGCCTTCTCGATCTGATCGACGGCGGGCCCGGTGTTCCCGACGGGGAAGAAGAGCTCGGGGTCCGCGGTGAGGCAAGCTGCCTTGTCACGCCAGTCCATGTGTGGTGCTCCTTGATGTCGATGCTCGAACGGCAGGCCGGGGCCGGGGTTCGGGGGATCGGAACGCTGACCATGCATGAGGCATGAGGGGACAACTGTGGGGAGGAGTCCGCTGGAAGCGAGTCTGACGCCCGCGTGACGCTCGGGGGAGGAGCGACGAACCACGGGAGACGCACACCACATCGTGCCGTCCAAACGACCTCCAATATCGTTCCATACTGGTAGGGGCAAATCAAGGGTTCCGATGCTGGAGGATCACTGTGCACGATGACGACCCGACCGCGGTCGACCGTCCTGAGCCACGTTCACGCGCCTTGATCGGCCTGCTGGTGGTGGTCGGCCTCGAGTTCGCGGCGCTCGTCGTGGTCACCGTCGTGCTCGTCGTCGAGCTGATCGTCGCGCCGGCGTCGAGCCTGGCCTCCGGGATCGCCCTGACGATCCTGTCGGCCGTCGCGGCACTCTGGCTCGGTGCGCTGCTGAACGGCCTGTGGAAGCGGCGCGCGTGGGTGCGGTCGGGGATCATCGTCTGGCAGGTGCTGCAGGGCGCCATCGCGATCGGCGCCTTCCAGGGCGTCTTCCGTGAACCGGCGGTCGGTTGGGTCCTGCTGATCCCCGCACTGCTCGGCATCACGTTCGTGCTGTCGCGGTCGGTGACGGCCGCGCTCGCGCGTCCGGTGGAGTAGCGCGCGCCCCGCACGGGGCGACGCGCCAGCGGCGCGCGGCGCCAGCGCCGGCCGAGCCTGCGAGGGCGGTCTGCAGACCAGCGGACGGGAGGCCCGTGGCGACGCCGCCACCCCTCCCTCGCTGGCTCGGTCGGCGCGCCCCGCGTGACGCTGGCGCGTCACCGCCGAGCGGGGCGCGCCCGTCCGCCTTGTGGTCCGGTCCTCAGACCAGGCCGAGCTTCTTCCGCAGGCTCGCCACGTGTCCGGTCGCCTTGACGTTGTACAGCGGCAGCTGCACGGTGCCGTCCTCGTCGACGACGATCGTGGAGCGGATCGTGCCGGTCACGATCTTGCCGTAGTTGTTCTTCTCGCCCCATGCGGCGTACGCCTTGTGCACGGCGAGGTCCGGGTCGCTCAGCAGCGGGAACGTGAGCGCTTGCTCGTGTTGGAAGGTCTTGAGCTTCGCCTGCTCGTCCTTCGAGACGCCGAGCACCTCGTAGCCGGCTGCCTGCAGCGACGACATGTTGTCGCGGAAGTCGCAGGCCTCGGTCGTGCACCCGGGGGTGGACGCCGCCGGGTAGAAGTACACGATGACCTTCTTGCCGCGCAGTGCGGCGAGCGAGTGCTCGACGCCGTCCTGGTCCGGCAGCGTGAAGTCGGGGGCGGTGTCGCCGGCGGCGAGACGGTCGGTCATGGTGCTCCTGTTCGCTCCGTGCCCACGAGTGGTCGTGAGCACGCAGAACCCATGCTATTGTTGATTCCCGTTGCGGCACGGAAGCCGGAACATGCACCTCTAGCTCAATTGGCAGAGCAACTGACTCTTAATCAGTGGGTTCTCGGTTCAAGTCCGAGGGGGTGCACCGCAATCACGAAGGCCCCGACTCATCGAGTCAGGGCCTTCGTGCGTTCCCGGGGTGTGGACGGGTTCCGAGCGGGACACGCCCGAGGTGCATCCGGCGGTCGGATTCAGTCGGCGGCCACGTCGACGATCCGTTCCTCGCCCACGACGAGGTCGACCGCACCGGCCGAGGCCGCTGCGAGGTCCGCGGACAGGGTCGGCAGCGCGTCGGCGGGCACCCAGACCTCGAACGTCGCCGCAGGTCCGTACACCGTCGCACCGAGGGACGCGTGGTGGTGCCGGACCCAGTCGCGCAGGACGTTGTCGAGCCGGCCGGCCTCGGCGTGTGGGACGTCGAAGTGCACCTGCGTGAGCGCCTCGCGTCGGACGAGTGCGGCGGTGTCCAGGGCCTCGGAGACCGAGCTCGAGTAGGCGCGGACGAGTCCGCCGGCGCCGAGCTTCACGCCGCCGAAGTACCGGGTGACGACCGCCACGACGTCGGTGAGGTCGCGGCGCCGGAGCACCTCGAGCATCGGCACGCCCGCCGTGCCGGAGGGTTCGCCGTCGTCCGACGACCGTGCCTGGTCGCCGAGCGTGCCGGTGACCATCGCGGTGCAGTTGTGCCGGGCGTCCCAGTACCGGCGCTTCACCTCGGCGATGACGCGCTCGGTGTCCGCCACGTCCGACACGGGAGCGACCGTGGTGACGAACCGCGACTTCGTGATGACGATCTCGTGCTCGACCGGCTCGGCGATCGTCGACGGGAAGCTGCGGGCCATGCCCCGAGGCTAACGGCGTGCACCGTGTCCGCCGCGCTACGATGTCGTGCACGCACGGCTGGGGAGGAGTCCGACATGGAGACCGGTGATCCGAGGGGCGGGGTCCTGGACGCCGCCGAACTCGCACGGCGCATCAACCTGCTGCTCGACTTCGAGGAGTCCCAGCGCGGGGCCCCGGTGCCGTTCGCCTCGATCGAGGAGTACGTCGCCACCCGGGGTGGTTCGCTCTCGCGGGCGAAGTGGACCTACATGCTCTCCGGTGACGGCCGACGGAACCGCGACACCGAGCTCCTGCGGCTCCTCGCCGGGTTCTTCGAGGTCGACGAGCGCTTCCTGCTCGAGGACAGCGACGTCCCCGAGCGCATCGGTGCGCAGCTCGCCCTCGTCCGCTCGCTGCGCTCGGCCCGCGTGAGCGGGTTCGCCGCACGCACCTTCCCCGGCGAGCTCTCACCCGAGGCGCTGCGGCGCATCGCCGAGGTGCTCGAGGAGGAATCACAGCGCGGGAGCGTGGCATGACCGACCCGCTGCTCGAGTCCTTCTGGGCGCGCGGTGCGGCCGAGGAGTGGTCCGACGTCGACCAGGCCGTCGCGGCCGCTGCGGTCGTCGTCGACAAGCCGATCGTCGTCCGCGAAGAGGCGTTCCTCGCGACGGAACCGGTCTGCGGCTTCGTCGCGACGCTCGAGCACGCGCACCTGATCATGATCTCGCCGACCGCGTCGCCCACCTTCCGGGCGTTCGTCATCGGGCACGAGCTCGGCCACGTCCTGCACCGGCACCAGGAGCACGCACC
Source organism: Curtobacterium sp. TC1 (assembly GCF_019844075.1). Lineage (NCBI taxonomy): Bacteria > Bacillati > Actinomycetota > Actinomycetes > Micrococcales > Microbacteriaceae > Curtobacterium > Curtobacterium sp. TC1. The sequence continues at coordinate 2,600,442 of NZ_CP081964.1, read as the reverse complement.
GCAGTCGGCGTACATCCGCGACGTCATCCCGGACCTGCCCGAGTACAAGGTCGAGCGGGCCCTGGCGCGGGGGATGTTCTCGAACACGTACGAGCACGAGGCCGAGGTCTTCGCCGACGAGCTCGCGACGCTCATCCGACGGCACCGGGGTCGTCCGAGCGCCTTCCGCGGGGTCTTCGGGTGATCGTCGCCGTCGTCCAGGCGGTGCTGCTCATCGCCGGGACGATCGCGCTCTTCGTCCTGCAACGCGGGCAGGACCGCACCCTGGCGGTGACGTTCCTGTTGTTCGCCGCCACCATCGTCACGAACGTCGATCCGCTGTACCGCGGGCTCGACCCGCTGCTCGGTGGGTTCAACGTCGTGACGGTGGTCAGCGACTGCCTGATGGTCGCCGGCACGAGCACGCTGCTGTGGGGCGTGGCCAAGGCGGTGGGGGCGGCCCGGCCGTGGCTCCGGAACGCGATCGTGGTGTCGTTCGCCGCGGTCGTCATCGTGGTCGTCGTCGCCTTCACGGTGCTGGACAAGCCCGCCACCACGACGACGTTCATGCTCGACGCCGGATCGCACCCGGCCGCGACGGTCTACTCGATCGCACAGACCCTGTACCTCGGGGTGGCGCTCGGCGCGACGGGGTTCATCTGCGTCCTCCGGTTGCGCGAGGCACGGACGACGACGGACCTGGTCGGGCTGTGGGTGCTGGTACTCGGCGGCGTGCTCGGGGTCGTCCGGATGGTGGTCGTCGTGGTCATGGACCTGGCGCACGTCCTGGGTGACCTGGACCGGATGCGGTCCCTCGCGCTGCCGTACGACGTGACCACGCCGGGCGCCGTGATCTGCGTCTCGACGGGCATGCTGCTGCTGGTGATCGGCCACCGGGTCTCGCGACGTCGCCGCACCCGGCGGGTCGACGCGGCGCTGCGCCGTCTCGCACCGCTGCACGAGCGGATCGGCGCGGACAACGCCTACCCGTCGACGGACGACCCCGCCACGCGGTTGAGCCGCGCGATCGTCGAGGTCAACGACGGGCTCCGGCGGTCGCGTGCGTCGTTGACCGATGCCGAGCGGGCCGCACTCGCCGAGGCCGAAGCGGCACTCGACGCCGCGTAGCCCGAACGGGTGGCTCGACGGTCCGCGGACGCCCGTGTAGGGTTTGTAGCAAGTGCTACAGATCCTGTGGCCCGTCGGGTGGGTCTCGGCCGCGTTGGGGGCGGCCGAGCACCACCGACACTCGTTGTCTAGACTCGGACGGTGCTCGTCTTCGCCGCAGTCGTCCTGTTCATCGGTGCCGTCTTCAACGTCGTCACCTGGCCGCGCTTCTTCCAGCGCGTCGCGAAGGACACCCGCGCACGTGACGCCGCGGGCAAGCCGACGACGTTCTACACGGTGCACCTCGTGCTGCTGCTCATCGCGCTCGCGATCGCCGTGGCCGCGGTCGTCGCCGGCATCCTGCTGCTCGTCTGAGCCGTCCGCCGTCGGGCGTCGCTTCAGCGCTGCTTCAGCGGCGCACGGCAGGATCGTCGCCATGCGCGTGCTGGTGGTCGATGACGAGGTACGGCTCGCCGACGGCGTCCGTCGTGGCCTCGAGGCCGAGGGGTGGGCCGTGGACGTCGCCCACGACGGGGTCGACGGTCTCTGGCACGCCCGCGAGTTCCGGTACGACGCGATCGTCCTCGACCTGATGATGCCGGGGATGAGCGGATGGGCGGTGTGCGCGCAGCTCCGGGCCGACCAGGACTGGACGCCGGTGCTCATGCTCACCGCCAAGGACGGCGAGTGGGACCAGGTCGACGCCCTCGACGCCGGTGCCGACGACTACGTCACGAAGCCCTTCTCGCACCCGGTCCTCGTCGCCCGCCTGCGTGCGCTCGTCCGCCGTGGTGCGCGGGAGCGTCCGACGGTGCTGACGGTCGGTGACCTCGTCGTCGATCCCGCCGCGCGGTCGGTGACGCGTGCCGGGACCGTCGTCGACCTGACCAGCCGGGAGTTCGCGGTGCTCGAGTACCTCGCCCGACGCGCCGGACAGGTGTGCTCGAAGCGCGAGGTGATCGAGAACGTCTGGGACGTCGACTTCGAGGGCGACCCGAACATCGTCGAGGTGTACGTCGGGCACCTCCGCCGCAAGCTCGACCGGCCGTTCGGCCGGACGTCGCTGGAGACCGTCCGCGGTGCGGGCTACCGACTGGGAGCCGACGGTGGCTGACCGCGGTCGCACCCGTCCCCGGCGGTTCCGGTCCGTCCGCGCACGAACGACGCTCGGCGCGGGCGTCGTGGTGCTCGCAGCGCTCGTCGTCGGTGCCGTGGGCTTCGTCGTCGTCCTCCGCCTGGTGCTGCTCGACGGCGTGCGGACCGCTGCCGAGGCCGGGCTCGAACAGGTGTCGTCCCGGGTCGAGTCCGACGGCGCCGGGGCGGTGACCGACTACGAGGACGTCCTGGTGCAGGTGATCGGTGACGGCGGCTCGGTCCTCGCGCACGGTGAGGACGCCGACGCCCCGGCGCTGTCCACGGCCGACGAGTCCCGGTGGTCGCACGACGGTGAACGCTGGCTGCTCGTCTCCGACGACGTCGACCTGCCCGGTGGGGGTGAGGCGACCCTGGTGTACGGCGTCTCCCTGGAGCAGACCGACACCGCGATCCGGACCGCCGTCGTGCTCCTCGCGGTCGGGGTGCCGGTCCTCGTCCTCGTGCTCGGGATGGTGACCTGGTCCGTGACCGGGCGGTCGTTGCGGCCGGTGGAACGGATGCGGACCGAGGTGGAGACGATCCGCGCTGCCCAGCCGGACGCCCGCGTCGTCGTGCCGGACACCGGAGACGAGATCGCCCGGCTCGCGACCACCATGAACGCCATGCTCGACCGTCTCGACCGGTCGGCTGCCGGGCAGCGGCGGTTCGTCTCCGACGCGTCGCACGAACTGCGGTCGCCCATCGCGTCCATCCGCCAGCACGCCGAGGTCGCCGCCGCACACCCGGACCGGACCGACGTCGGCGGGTTCTCCGACGTCGTGCGCGCCGAGGCCGTGCGGCTGCAGGACCTGGTGACCGGGCTGCTCGAGCTGTCGCGACTCGACGAGGGCGGCACCGGCACGCGACGCCCCGTGGACCTCGACGACCTCGCGCTCGACGCCGTCGCGCGGGCGCGGGCACGGGTGCCGGCCGGCGCGACCGGCGACAGCACGATCCGGGTCGACGGTTCGGGGATCTCCGCCGCGCGCGTGCTCGGCGACGAACGGCTGCTGACGGGGGTGGTCCGCAACCTCGTCGACAACGCCGTCCGGCACGCCGTGTCACGCGTCACGGTGGCGCTCGTCGAACAGGACGGCGCTGCGGTGCTGACGGTCGACGACGACGGTGCCGGGGTCCCCGCGGGCGAGCGCGACCGGGTGTTCGAGCGGTTCGTCCGGCTCGACGAAGCCCGCAGCCGTGACGCCGGTGGTGCCGGCCTCGGTCTGGCGATCGTGCGGGACGCCGTGCGGGCACACGGCGGCGAGGCGACGGTGACGGACTCCTCGCTCGGCGGGGCGCGCTTCGTGGTCCGCATCGCACTCGGCGGCTGAACAGGCGGCTTCAGGTCTGCTTCAGCACCCCGACGACATGCTCGTGCCATGACCTTCCGCACCCAGCTCCAGAAGCCCTCCGCCCGCCGCGTCGCCGCCCTCGCCGCCCTGCCGGTCGTGGCCGCACTCGCCCTCACCGGCTGCTCCTCCGACGACACGGCCGACGGCTCGTCCGGCTCCGCCGCCTCGTCGTCGAACGGGTCGTCGACCACCGGCGCCACCGGCGGGGGTTCCACGACCGCGGCCTCCGCCGCGTCGAACGACGCCCTGCTGGCCGCGGTCGCGACCGCGCGGAAGAGCGTCGGGTCCGGCACCGTGATCTCGGTCGAGCAGGAGCAGCGCGGCAGCGCCCACGAGGTCCTCGTCGTGACGAAGGACGGCACCGAGCACGAGGTGCACACCGACGCGGACGGCACCGGTGTGACGGGCACCCCGCAGACGGAGACCGCGGATGCCGACGACCGGGCCGAGCACGAGCGGTTCGTCGCAGCGGCCGACCTCGACGTCAGCAAGGCCGTCAGCGCCTTCGAGGACCTGCACGCCGGTTCGATCACCGAGCTCGGCCTCGACGACCACCTGGGCAAGGTGGTCTGGGAGGGTGACGTCGTCGACGGGTCCGGGACGAAGCACAGCGTCCGGATCGACGCCGGTTCGGGTGACGTCGTCACCGACCAGGTCGACACCGACGACTGACCCGACCGTCAGTCGGCCAGCGGTGGCCCGAGCACCTTCCGGATCGCCAGCGCGGCGAGCTGCTCGTCCGAGGTGTCGAGCAGCACGCGGAACGTCTCCGGTCCGGTGACGAACTCGACGCACACGGCGTCCTCGTCACACGGCCCGAGGCGCCACCCCGTCACCGCGTCCATCGGAACGGAGACCCGCGCCGCCCGCTGGTAGTCGGTCTCGGCCTCGAGGTGGTCGGGGAACACCCGCAGGCGTCCGTACGCGCCTCGCCAGCTCAGCTGGAGATCGAGGGTGGGTGGAACAGACGCAGGGGAGACAGAGCGGTCCGGCACCCGCCGATCGTACCGACGGGTGCCGGACCCACTGCATTCCGCGCGCGGCGTGCTGCGCTCCCGGGACAGATCAGGCGGTGCCGTTCGGCCCGTTCTGGTCGTCCCCGTCACGACGGACCTGGTTCGCCGGGTCGCGCACCCCGATCGGGTACGGACCCGTGACGCCCTGTCGGAGCGACGCGATGCGCAGGATGCGGTCGCGCTGCAGGAACCAGCCGACGACGAGCAGCGGGATCACGATCACCAGGGACGCGATCGTGTAGGTGCCCACCGGGTAGTCGATGGCCATCAGGACGATCACGGACGCCAGGAACGCCAGGGTGAGCCACGCGGTCACCGGGGCACCGGGCAGCTTGAAGGACGGCTCCTTCGCCAGCCCCTGCTTCGCCCACGACCGGAGCCGCATCTGGCAGAGGATGATCGTGCCCCACGCCGTGATGATGCCGAGGCTCGCGATGTTCAGCGCGATCTCGAACGCCTGGCTCGGGACGAAGTAGTTCAGGACGACGCCGGCGACGGTGAAGCCGGCCGTGAGCAGGATGCCGGCGTACGGCACACCGCCCTTCGACATCTTCGTGGTCCACTTCGGCGCCGAGCCGTTCATGCCCATCGAGTGCAGCGCACGACCGGTCGAGTACAGGCCGGCGTTGAGCGAGGACAGGGCCGCCGTGAGCACGACGAAGTTCATGATGCCGCCGACGATCGACCCGACCTGCGGGTTGCCGAGCGACGAGAAGAACGTCACGAACGGGCTCTCGCCCTCCTTGTACGCGGTGTACGGCAGGAGCAGGGACAGCAGGATGATCGACCCGACGTAGAAGACCGCGATGCGGAACACGACCGAGTTGATGGCGCGGGGGATGACCTTCTCGGTGTTCTGCGTCTCACCGGAGGCCGTGCCGACGAGCTCGATCGCCGCGTACGCGAAGACGACACCCTGGATCACGATGACCGCGGGGAGCAGCCCGTTCGGGAACAGCCCGCCGTTGTCACCCCAGATCGAGAAGCCCGTCCGGACGGCTTCGCCACCGGCCTCGACCGGGAACGCGAAGACGAGCCAGATGATCGCGACGACGAGGAACGCGACGAGCGCGGCGACCTTGATGAGGGCGAACCAGAACTCGAGTTCGCCGAACACCTTGACCGCGACCATGTTGGCGGCGAGCACGACGATCAGGGCGATCAACGCGAGGAGCCACTGGGGTGCAGCGGTGAACGCGGACCAGTACTGCAGGTAGATCGCGACGGCGGTGGTGTCGACGATCGAGGTCATCGCCCAGTTCAGGAAGTACATCCAGCCGGCGGCGTACGCGAACTTCTCGCCGTAGAACTCACGGGCGTACGAGATGAACGACCCCGACGACGGGCGGTGCAGCACGAGCTCGCCGAGGGCGCGGAGGATGAAGAACGCGAAGATGCCGCAGATCAGGTAGGTCAGCGCGAGCGCAGGGCCCGCGGTGTGGAGTCGTCCACCCGCACCGAGGAAGAGTCCGGTGCCGATGGCCCCACCGATCGCGATCATCTGCAACTGCCGGGGCTTCAGTCCGTGCTGGTAGCCCTCTTGCTCGTGCGAGAAGTCGTTCGCCGGGGCTCGGTTCACGCCCGTGTCGTTCTGCGCTGTCATGCGCGACAACCTACATGCGCGCGGAAGCGGGGCGGCACACAAACCTCCGAACGAGCTGATCTGTAACGAGACGGTCACGATCCCGATCCCCGTGTGAGTGGGCGACACGCCGGTGACGGGGTACAGCGGTGCCCGGATTCCGGCGGACGCCGATTGTGATCGGGGGACAGGACACCGGTAGGTTTGAACGTCCCCACAGGCCCGTTGGCCGGGGACACGACGACCAGGACGCGTCCACGGCCAGCAGCGCCGGGGCCGTACGGTCGGCCGGACCGGGACCGCCCCGAGCGTGGTCCCCGCGTGCGTGATCGCTCGCTCTGCGCCGTTGCGCGGGGCTCGACGTGGCCGCGCGCACCGTCCCGGGCGACCCGTTCGCAACCACACCGTCGCCGCACGCGCGCTCCGTCCGCCGTGGCGACGCGAGGAGATCAGTTGTCCATCGCACCACCCGAGAGCCGGCACACCCCGTCGCCGGACCCCACCAGCACGTCGCCGGACGCCACCGCGTCGCCGGCGGTCAGCGTCCGCGACGTCTACAAGGTGTTCGGCCGCCGACCCGCCGAGGCCGTCCGACGTCTCGCCGCCGGCGCCACCCGCGACGAGGTCCGCGAGCAGGGATCGGCCGCGGTCATCGACGCGTCCTTCGACGTCCGACCCGGCGAGATCTTCGTCGTCATGGGGCTGTCCGGCTCCGGCAAGTCGACCCTGATCCGGATGCTCAACGGCCTGCTCGAGCCCACCGCCGGCAGCGTCGAGATCGGCGGCCGGACGGTCACCGGCGCGACGCCGAAGGGGATCCGCGACATCCGCCGGTCCAGCGTGTCGATGGTGTTCCAGCACTTCGCCCTGCTGCCGCACCGCACCGTGCTCGAGAACGTCGCGTTCGGGCTCGAGGTGAACGGCGTCGACAAGGCCACCCGGCTCGCGAAGGCCCGCGAGGTCATCGACCTGGTCGGCCTGGACGTCTGGGCCGACGCGAAGCCCGACGAGCTGTCCGGCGGCATGCAGCAGCGCGTCGGCATCGCCCGCGCCCTCGCCGCCGAGACCGACGTCCTGCTCATGGACGAGGCGTTCAGCGCACTCGACCCGCTGATCCGCCGCGAGATGCAGGAGCAGCTCGTCGACCTGCAGCAGCGGCTCGGCAAGACCATCGTCTTCATCACGCACGACCTGAACGAGGCGATGTTCCTCGGTGACCGGATCGCCGTGATGCGCGACGGCCGGATCGTGCAGATCGGGACGCCGGAGGACATCCTGACCGACCCGGCGAACGACTACGTCGCCCAGTTCGTGCAGGACGTCGACCGCGCCCGCGTGCTGACGGCCGCCAGCGTCATGGAGCCGGCCCGCGCCACCGTCCCGCTCACCGTCGGTCCCCGTGGTGCGCTGCGCACCATGCGGGACCTGCAGACCGCCGCGCTCTTCGTCACCGGACGGGGCCGGAAGCTCGAGGGCTGGGTCCGGGACCGCCACGTGATGCGCCAGGTCAAGGCCGGCGACACGAACCTCGACGCGATCGTGAACACCGAGTACGCCCGGGTCGCTCCCGACACCGCGCTGACCGACCTGTTCGAGCTCGCCGTCGAGTCACCCCTGCCGATCGCCGTCGTCGACGACGAGGGGCGCCTGCTCGGCGTCGTGCCGCGCGTCACACTGCTGGCCGCGCTCGGCAACGTGCCGACGTCGACCATGCCGATCCCGGTGCTCGAGCCGGTCACCCGCATCTCCGACTCCGACATGGACTCGACCCTCGCCGCGACCGGCGAGACGCCCGCCGACGCCGGCGAGCCCGCCACCGAAGGAGACCACGCATGATCACCCCCGGTACCAACTCCTTCGGCGACTTCCACCTGCCCCTCGGCACCTGGGTCGCCGCGATCGTCGACTGGATCACCACCTACCTGTCCGGGTTCTTCGACGTCGTCCGCTACGTGTTCACGTGGATGGACGCGTGGATGGAGTACTTCCTGTCCACCCCGCCGTTCTGGGTCGTCGTCGCGGTGCTCGTCGTGCTGGCGTTCCTGGCGAAGGGCTGGAAGCTCGCGCTCGGCGCCGCGATCGGTCTGCTGTTCATCGTCAGTGTCGGGCAGTGGACGAACGCGATGAACACCCTCGCGCTCGTCGTCGTCGCAGCCGGCCTGGCCGTCGTCCTCAGCATCCCGCTCGGGGTGTGGGCCGCCCGGTCCGACGCCGCGAGCCGGATCATCCGCCCGGTGCTCGACTTCATGCAGACGACCCCGGCGTTCGTCTACCTGATCCCGGCTCTGTTGCTGTTCCGCGTCGGCGTCGTCCCCGGCATCGTCGCGACGATCGTGTTCGCGATGGCCCCCGGCGTCCGGCTCACCGAGCTCGGCATCCGCGGCGTCCCGAGCGAGGTCGTCGAGGCCGGTGCCGCCTTCGGGTCGAGCCCGTGGCGCATTCTGCGCCAGATCCAGCTGCCGTTGGCGAAGGCCAGCATCATGGCCGGCGTCAACCAGGTCATCATGCTGTCGCTCTCGATGGTCGTCATCGCCGGCATGGTCGGCGCCGGCGGGCTCGGTGAGCAGATCGTCGCTTCGCTGAACCGCATCGACGTCGGTCTCGGGGCGGAGGCCGGTCTGTCGGTCGTGGTCCTGGCGATCCTGCTGGACCGTCTGACCGCAGCGCTCGGCGGTGACGCGAGTGGTGCCTCCCGGCCCTGGAAGCGCAAGCGGAAGCCCACCGTGACCGCGACGCCGAACGCGGCGACCGCGCAGACCGCCGCCACCACCGAAGCGGTCAGCGACCGTCAGACCGTCGACGCGTGAGGAAGGAACAGATCATGAAGCGAACCAAGCGCACCCTCGCGGCGGCCGTCCTCGCCGTCGCCACCGCCGTCGGCCTGTCCGCCTGCATGCCGCCCGGGTACTACGGGGCCTCCGGCACCGTCGACAACGGCGACCAGAAGTCGATGCACGTCGTCGTCTTCAACGGCTGGGACGAGGACACCGCCGCCAGCTACCTCTGGAAGTACGTGCTCGAGCAGAAGGGCTACGACGTCCAGCTGACGAACTCCGACGTCGCGCCGGCCTACACGGGCCTGGCATCCGGCGACTACGACGTCGTGTTCGACACCTGGCTGCCGAACACGCACAAGGAGTACATGGACACGTACGGCAAGGACCTGACGGACCTCGGCGCCTGGAACGAACAGGCATCCCTGGAACTCGCCGTGCCGGAGTACTCGGACATCGACTCGATCGACGAACTCAAGGCGCACGCGTCCGACTTCGGCAACAAGATCGTCGGCATCGAGCCCGCCGCCGGTGAGACGAAGGTCGTGTCCGAGCAGGTCATCCCGCAGTACGGGCTGGACGGCATGGACTTCATCACGAGTTCGACGCCGGCGATGCTCGCCGACCTCAAGGCCTCGATCGCGAAGAAGGAGGACGTCGTCGTGACGCTGTGGCGTCCGCACTGGGCGTACGACGCCTTCCCGATCAAGGACCTGGAGGACCCGAAGGGTGCGCTCGGCAAGAACGAGGAGATCCACACGATCGCCAAGAAGGACTTCGCCGACGAGTTCCCGCAGGCGTCGAAGTGGATGGAGGACTTCTCGATGGACTCCGACACCCTCTACTCGCTCGAGAACGCGCTCGTGAACAGCGGCGCGAAGGCCGGCGAGTACCCCGCGATCACCGAGAAGTGGGCTTCCGAGCACCAGGACTTCGTGGATTCGCTCACGTCCGGCGAGTAGTCAGCAGGTCGGACAGGAGGCCCGGTGCGCGTCGTGCGCACCGGGCCTCGTCGCGTGCGTGGCCGGGTTCCTGAACGACGGCTGTCGTGCGTTGCTTCGATGGAGGGATGGACATCCTCCTCCGACTCCTCGTCGCGATCGGGTTCGCCCTCCTCATCACCGCCGCCGCCGCGGTCGTCCTGCACCTGGTGCTCCGGACGATCGCGCGTCGGGAACGGTGGGCCGGCGTGCTCTCGCGGCGGGCGAAGCACCCGTTCCGCACCACCCTGCTCGTGGTCCTGCTCTGGATCGCGTTCACCTCGAGCGTCCCGCGCGACGCCGACGCGTACCCGTGGCGCGACGAGGTCGTGCACGGGTTCCTCATCGTCACGATCGCGGTGGGCTGCTGGCTGGCGTGCCAGATCGCGATCTTCCTCGAGGACCTCGGCCTGCACCGGTTCCGCATCGACGTCCCCGACAACCGCCAGGCCCGCCGCATCCGTACGCAGGTCCTCATCATCCGGCGGCTGACCGTCGCCGTGCTCGTCATCATCGCCGTCGGCGCGATCCTGCTCACCTTCGACGGGGTCGAGGCGGCGGGCGCGAGCGTCCTCGCGAGCGCCGGACTCATCTCGGTCGTCGCCGGTCTGGCGGCGCAGTCGACGCTCGGCAACGTCTTCGCCGGCATGCAGCTCGCGTTCTCCGGGTCGATCCGCGTCGACGACGTCGTCGTGGTCGAGCAGCAGTGGGGGCGGATCGAGGAGATCACCCTGACCTACGTGGTCGTGCACCTGTGGGACGACCGGCGCTTCGTGCTGCCGTCGACGTACTTCACGAGCACGCCGTTCGAGAACTGGACGCGGACGAACAGCGAGCTGCTCGGTGCCGTCGAGATGGACCTGGACTGGCGGGTCCGCCCGGGGGAGATGCGCGAGGAGCTCGACCGCATCCTCGACCGCACCGAGCTGTGGGACCGCCGGGTCAAGGTGCTGCAGGTGACCGACGCCGTGCAGGGGTACGTGCGGGTGCGGGTCCTCGCGACGTCGCACGACGCCCCGTCGCTGTTCGACCTGCGCTGCTACATCCGTGAGGAGCTCGTCGAGTGGATCCAGCGCACCCACCCCGACGCCCTGCCGGTCCAACGCGTGCTCATGGTCGACGAGACGGCGCCGCGGCGGCGCACGGCGTCGACCGCTGCCGACTCGGCGCTGTTCGCGCCGGGCCAGGAGGACCGCGCGGCGCTCTTCACCGGCCCCATCCAGACGTCCGACATCCCGCCGTCGGAGCGCTGACGGGCGCGACCGGCGCTGCGGAACCAGGTGCCGTGGACGGGGCTGACGACGGACGGGAGGCCCGTGGCGGATCCGCCACGGGCCTCCCGTCCGTCAGATGGTCGCTATTTAGGGCTGGCGCGCCTTGACGGCGCGGTCGTCCTCGACCACCGTGCCGATCGCCACGATCGTGGTCGCGATCCAGGCGACCCACGTCAGGGCGAGCCGCCAGTCGCGGGGTCCCTGACGGGTGGTCTGGAGCACGCTGTAGCCGCTGATGAGCGAACTCCACACCGCACCGTTGAACATGAACTTGCGCACAGAGGCCTCCTGTCGTCGTGCTCCCAACGCTACCGGTCAGTACATTGGAGCGCCGCCGGACACCCTGCCCGGCGCACTCGTGGAGGAGCGCCCGTGCGTCAGGCCGTCATCGGAGCAGTGCTGCTCGTCATCGGCGCGGTCTGCGTCGCCCTCGGGCTGCTGCCGCTCGACGACCTCGGGGTCCTGGCCGAGCGGGTCCTGCCCGTCCTCGGGTTCGTCCTCGGGCTGACGATCGTCGCCGAGCTCGCCGCGGACGCCGGCGTGTTCGACCGACTCGCCGACGTCGCCGCGCGGGTCGGCGGCGGACGCACGATCGGGCTGTGGGGTGCGGTCGTCGTCCTCGCCGTGCTCTGCACCGTGTTCCTGTCCATCGACACCACCGCGGTGCTGCTCACCCCGATCGTGATCTCGCTGGCACGGCGGGTGGGTCTGCCGCCGATGCCGTTCGCGCTGACCACCGTCTGGCTCGCGAACACCGCGTCCCTGCTGCTGCCGGTGTCGAACCTGACGAACCTGCTCGCCGTCGACCGGATGGGTCTGGGCGGCCCGCTGCCCTTCGCCGGGCTGATGGCCTGGCCGGCGGTCGCCGGTGTCGTCGTGCCGTGCGTCGTCCTGCTCGTGGTGTTCCGCGGCGGGCTCTTCGGGCGCTACACGCCGGTCTCGGTGCGCCGTCCGTCCGACCCGGTGTCGTTCTGGGCGGCGTCCGCCGTGCTCGTCGCGCTCGTCGTGGCGCTGACCGCCGGGGTGACGGTGTGGATCGCTGCCGTCGCCGGTGCCCTCGTGCTCGTCGTCGTCGCGGCCTTCCGGTCGCCGGCCGAACTCCGGCCGTCGCGCGTGCCGTGGTCGACGCTGCTCTTCGCCGCCGGGCTGTTCGTGGTCGTCGAGACCCTGCACAGCACCGGGCTCACCGACCCGCTCGTGCAGGCGCTCGGCGACGGCACCGGGACCGGGCCCCTCCTGCTGCTGGGCGGCGGGGGAGCGGTGGCGGCGAACGCGATCGACAACCTGCCCGCGTACCTGGTGCTCGAGCCGGCCGCCGGGCACGAGGCCGTGCGGTACGCCGCGCTCCTCATCGGCGTGAACGCCGGGTGTCTCGTGACACCGTGGGCGTCGCTCGCGACCCTGCTGTGGCACGCACGGCTGTCGGCCGAGGGCGTGCACCTGTCGTGGGGGAAGTACATGGCGCTCGGGTGCGTCGCGGCGCCGCTCACCGTGGTCGCCGGGGTCCTCGCGCTCGCGATCTGAGGCGGGGTCGCCGGTCACCGATCGCACCGTGGGTACCGATCGCACGGTGCGTGTTCGGTCGTTCGGTGCGGTATCGGCTGCCTGGTGCGAGCTCGTGGTGGCGCACGGTGCGGTCAGTCGTGCACGGCGCAACGAAACCTGCACGGTGCCGTTCCTCCCCATCCGCAGCGGTCAACAGACCGAGCTCGCACCGGCCGAACAACCTCGCACCGTGCGACGGCTGTGGGCGGTCAGAGCCAGTCGCGGGCCTTGAAGACGCGGTACAGCACGAGCGACGACGCGACGATGAGCGCGAGCGATACGTACAACCCGCTCCAGGCACCCTCGCCCGGGAACGTCACGTTCTGCCCGAAGAAGCCGGTGATCGCGGTGGGGATCGCGATGATCGCGGCCCAGCTCGTCACCTTCTTCATCACGGTGTTCTGCCGGTTCGACGACAGGTTGAGGTTCGTGTCCAGGACGCTCGAGACGGCGTCGCGCAGCTGCTCGACGGAGTCCGAGATCGACACCAGGTGGTCCTCCACGTCACGGAAGTACGGTCGGATGCCGTCCGCGATCGTCTCCGCGTCGCCGTGCAGCAGCGAGGCGACACTGTCGCGGGTCGGGACGACGAGGCGCCGGAGCACGCCGAGGGCCTTGCGCAGACGGAACGACCTGCGTTGGATCTGCTGTTCGCGGGCGTTGCCCCGTTCGAACAGGTCGCCCTCGAGGTCGTCGATGCGCCGTTCGATGTCCTCGACGGTGTCGGTGGCGTGGTCGACGACGGCGTCGAGCAGTGCCCACACGAGCCACGGGACCCCGTGGCCGGCGATGTCGGCGTTCGCCGTGAGCCGGTGCTCCATCGCCGAGGTGTCCACGTCGGCGCCGTGGATGGTGACGAGGGCGTGCTCGGTGACGAACGCCTTGACCTCGTGCGTGACGAGTTCGCCGTCGTCGCCGAGCCCGCCGACGTCGTAGACGACCAGGAACAGGCTGTCCCGGTAGCGGTCGAGCTTGGCGCGCTGGCCGTGCTCGACGGCGTCCTCGACGGCCAGGGCGTGGATGCCGAGTTCCGCTTCGACCTGCTCGAGGTCGGCGTGCGTGGGGTCGGTGTAGTCGACCCAGACGATGCCCGAGTCGGCGATGACGTCCGAGATCCGGTCGACCGGGAAGTCCTGCTCCGTCGCGTCGCCGCCGCGCCACGCCCGTGTCCTGACCATGCGCGTCAGCCTAGTGAGACGGCCGGCCCGGGGATCCCAGGCCGGCCGTCGTGGTGCGTGCGTCAGTACGCGGAGACGAGCTTCCCGTCCTCCACCTTCAGGTACTGGTTCACGTCGAAGCTGTCCTCGCCGTGCTCCTTGTCCCCGAAGTACGAGGTGTAGTCGTACTCGACGACACCGTCCTTCGTGCTCTGCACCATGACCGTGCCCGAGGTGGAGGCCTCGACCTCGACCTCCGGCATCGTCGTGACGTCGTAGCGGACGGCACCGTCGGCGTCGTACGGGCCGTACCAGGGGCACCCGCTCAGCGCGCTGAGGTCGGTCTTCGTGGCGCAGTCGTCGATCAGGTCGGCCACGTACTGCTCGGCGTCCTGCTGCAGCGCCTTCGTCGCGGTCGGCGAGAAGTCGACGTACCCGGAGGACGTCGCGCCGACCGACACCTGCTCGGTGCCGCCGGTGAAGTACTTCGTCCCGCCGACCTCGACCTCGTACGTGCCGGGGTAGGCGAGCGAGGTGAACCGGCCGTCGCTGATCTCGCCGATCTCCTTGCCGCCGACCGTCACCGGGGCGCCCTCGAGCACCTCGGACGCGGTCAGGGTGACGGTCTGGGCGAGCGGCTCGGTGACGCGCCACTCGTCCTTCACCAGGAACGAGGTGCCGGTGCGCCGCAGGCTGACCTGGCCGGAGCGGTTCTTCCCGTCCTGGGTGTAGCTGACGGTGGCGAGGGCACTGTCGCCGCTCGTCGACACGCGGCCGACGCGGATGTCCGACGGGCGGTCCTTCGCGCTCTTCAGCACCGCGGTGTCGAGCATGGCGGCGTCGGACGGCACGTCGCTGAGTCGCGCGGCGGTGTCCGCGTCACCGCTCGCGATGGCCTGCACGTACGACTTCACGGTCGGGGCCGGACCCCACACGTTGGCGCGGAGCACCCCGGTGGTGACGGCACCCGCGATGACGACGACGACCACGGCGCCGCCGGCGATGAGCGAGCGTACCAGGATCTTCTTGGCGCGCGGCGACAGCGGGGCGGGTGCGGGCGCGCCACCGCCGACGAACGGCTGCGCGGGCTGGCCGGGGTGGTCGACACCGGGAGTCGCCGACCACGCGGCGCCGGTCGGGTCCGCGGTCGGGGCCGGGAACGCCCCCGGCGCAGCCGAACCGGCGGGCGGGTACGTGCCGGACGCGGGCGGACCGGCGGGCGGGTACGTGCCGGGCGCGGGCGGACCGGCGGGCAGGTGGGTGCCGGGTGCGGGCGATCCCGCCACCGGGGACGTGCCGGGGGCCGGCGATCCCGCTGCCGGGAACACCGGCGCGGCCGCCGGACGCGGGTCGGCACCGACGAGGCGCGACGTCCGCAGCACGACGCCACCGCCGAGGCGGGGGAGCAGCACGGGTGCGAGGTACCGTGCCACGGCTTCGATCGCGCCGCCCCAGAGCGCGAACACCAGCGGCGTCCACGGGGCGATCCCGACCGAACCACTGCCGCTGACCGCGCTGACGCCCGTCGCCTGGTACGACACCAGACCGGTGCCGAGCACGAAGAGCAGCAGCCCCAGGGCGAACCAGACGACCGGGGTCACGACCCAGTCCACCGTGGTGCGGAACCGGTCGTTGCGGCGGACGGCGAGCGCGAGGCCCGCGACGACCGAGGTCACGACGACGAGCAGGACCACGAGCCAGGTCCAGCCGCCGGCGCCGCCGAAGACCGACGCCGTGCTCCCGGCCGAGCCGAAGCCGGACAGCCCGACGCCGCCGAGGAACCCGAGGGCGGTGAGCGCGACCGCGACGTTGCCGACGAGCAGCGGCAGCGCCGCACCCCACGAGGGCTGCCCGATCAGTGCGACGACGATGACGACGACGGTCACCAGCACGACGAGCACCGTGAGCTGGGACGCCGCGACGCGCAGGGTGCCGAGGACACGACCGGCGAACACGTTCCGGCCGAGGAGCGCCGACGGACGTGCGAGCACCGCGGCGAGTGCGCCGATCACGAAGGCGCCGAGGATGCTGCCGAGGCCGACCGCGTGCACGGGGTCGATGGCGGCGCCCGGGACGGCGGGGAACCGGATGGCCAGGATGCCCGCGGCGGCGTTGGTCAGCACCGTGGCCACCAGCCCGGACAGGACGGCGGTCAGCACGATCGGGGCGCGCCCGAGGTCGCGGGTGCGGATCCGGCGGGTGAGGACGACGGCCAGCACGACCTGTGCCGCGAGCACGAGGACCGGGACGACGGCGAGCGCGCCGGACCCCGACCCGAGGAAGCCGATCGAGCCGGACAGGTGCAGACGGCCCAGGTCGGCGAGGGCGACCAGCTGGGCGGGCGTGCCGAGCAGGACGCTGACCCCGGAGAGCAGCGACTGGACGTCGGGCGTGCTCCCGGAGCCGAGGTCGGGCGTGCTGCCGGTCGATCCCGATCCGACGGAGGCGGATCCCGATCCGCCGGCTGCGAGCACGGCGACGGTGAGGAGCAACGAGATCGCGGCCACGACGTAGGCGGCGACCCAGCCGCCGACGGCGGCGAGCACGGACGCCAGCCAGTCACGGCCGGTCACCGACCGCAGGAGACGGCCGAACGCATCGGACGACTGCGGGGCGACCGGGGCGACCGGGGCGACCGGGGCGCCCGGCGCGCCCGGCGCGGTCTGGCCCGGCTGTCCCGGCTGTCCCGGCGGGAGGGGCGGAACGGGCGGGTTCGGTGGGTTCTCGCTCATGGCTGGTGGGTCCTCTCCGACCGGGAGGCCGATGCCGCACGCCAGCACCCGTGTCCCCCCGACACGCACCCGTAGCGTACCGGAACCGCCGATCCGCCGTGAATCCGCTGTCCGGGCGCTGGTAGATTCCGACCCGTGTCTGCAGCTTCTCCTTCGTCCACCAAGTACGCCTTCGTCGTCGCCTCGAACCGCCTCCCGGTGGACCGGGTCGTCGACCAGGACGGCAACGAGGGATGGCGGCACTCGCCGGGTGGCCTCGTCACCGCACTCGAACCCGTGATGCGCGCGAACGACGGCGCCTGGGTCGGCTGGGTCGGCCAGCCCGAGGTCGAGGTCGAGCCGTTCGACAACGAGGGCATCCACATCGTGCCGGTCCCGCTGTCCGACGAGGACGTCGAGGAGTACTACGAGGGCTTCAGCAACGACACGCTGTGGCCGCTCTACCACGACGTCATCGAGCACCCGAGCTACCACCGCGACTGGTGGAACGCGTACAAGCGGGTCAACGAGCGCTTCGCGACCCAGATCGCCGAGATCACCGAGCAGGACGGCATCGTCTGGGTGCAGGACTACCAACTGCAGCTCGTGCCGGCACTGCTCCGGGCCAAGCGTCCCGACCTGACGATCGGCTTCTTCAACCACATCCCGTTCCCGCCGGTCGGCATCTACGCCCAGCTGCCCTGGCGCGCGCAGATCCTCGACGGCCTGCTCGGCGCCGACGTCATCGGGTTCCAGCGCCACGACGACGCGAGCGACTTCCTCCGCGCGGTCCGCCACATCAAGGGCTACACGACGAAGGGGCAGACGATCGACGTGCCCGTCGACGACCCGGACGCCCCGCGCAGCCGCAAGGGCATCACGGTCCGCCACGTCGAGGCCCGCCACTTCCCGATCTCGATCGACGCCGAGAGCTTCGAGGCGATCGCCCGCCGACCCGAGGTGCAGGAGCGCGCCCGCGAGATCCGCGAGAGCCTCGGCAACCCGAAGACGGTCCTGCTCGGTGTCGACCGCCTCGACTACACCAAGGGCATCCGGCACCGCATCAAGGCCTTCGGCGAGCTCGTCGAGGACGGCCGCATCAAGGTCGAGGACGCTGCACTCATCCAGGTCGCCAGCCCGAGCCGCGAGCGCGTCGACACCTACGCCACGCTCCGCGACGAGATCGAGTTGAGCGTCGGCCGCATCAACGGCGACCTCGGGGTCATCGGCCACCAGCCGATCTCCTACCTGCACCACGGCTACCCGCGCGAGGAGATGGTGGCGCTCTACCTGGCGGCCGACATCATGCTCGTCACCGCGCTGCGGGACGGCATGAACCTCGTCGCCAAGGAGTACGTCGCAGCGCGGTTCGACAGCGACGGGGTGCTCATCCTGTCCGAGTTCGCCGGCGCCGCCGACGAACTGAAGCAGGCCGTCATCGTCAACCCGCACGACATCGGCGCGTTGAAGGACAGCATCGAGCGCGCGATCGAGATGCCGCGCCGCGAGCGCTCCACGCGGATGCGTGCGCTCCGCAAGCGGGTCCGGGACAACGACGTCGCGCGCTGGTCGCGCTCGTTCCTCGAGGCGCTCGACCGCCACGCCCCGCGGAACGCCCAGCTCGATCCGTCCGCCGTCGACCCGGCGGACCGACACCGTGAGGCGCAGACCGACAACATGTCGATCTTCGACCAGGACGCACAGTCCGCCAGGGCTGCCGAGGACACCCGGGAGGCACGTGATGACTGAGCAGACCGCACACGCCGACGAGATGACGGCTCCAGGGCTCGTCGCCGCACTGGACGCGCTGGCCCGCGCCGGGCGCGTGATCGTCGCCCTCGACTTCGACGGCACGCTCGCGCCCTTCGCCGACGAGCCGTCGCAGGTCGGCGCCCTGCCGGGGTCCTGGGCGGCGGTCCTCACGCTGCACCGCGCGAAGGACACCGAGGTCGTGCTCGTCTCGGGCCGTCCGCTCGGCAGCCTCGCGGCCGTGTCGCACGCGCCGCAGGACATGGCGCTCGTCGGGTCGCACGGCGTCGAGTGGCGCGTGGACGGCCACGACGAAGCGGCCCTCACCGACGACGAGGTCGCACGGGTCGCACGGATCGGTGCGGCGCTCGACGAGGTCGGCGCCCGCTACCCGGACGTGGTCATCGAGCACAAGCCGGCCGGCCACGGCGTGCACACCCGTCGGGTGAACGCCGAGGTCGCCGCGCGGGCGAACGCCGATGCGAGCCGAGCGGCGCACGAGGCCGACCCCGACGTGCTCGAACGCGGCGGCAAGGACATCGTCGAGTTCGCCGTCCGGCACGTCACCAAGGGCGACGCCATCGCGCGGCTGCGTGAGCTCCACGGTGCCGACGCGGTGTTCTTCGCCGGTGACGACGTCACCGACGAGGACGGCTTCCGCGTGCTCGGCGACGGCGACGTCGGCGTGAAGGTGGGTCCGGGGGAGACCCGTGCCGGGTACCGCATCGCGGACCCGGCGGCCCTGACCGGCGTCCTGAAGCAGCTCGCTCGCGCGCGGTTTGCTCAGTGAACCGCGCCAGCGGTTCGCGACGCGCGCCGAGGGAGCCTGCGACCGAGGTTGCGTGATGCGACGCGCTGACCAGGGTGATCCGGGCCTCCCGGTCGGGCTCCAGAATATGCGAACGCATGTTGATGTCCAACTGGTATCCCAAAGCGTCCTAGACTCGCTCCATGCCTGATATCGACGTCAAGCCGCGCAGCCGGGTCGTCACCGACGGGATCGAAGCAACCACCTCGCGTGGCATGCTGCGGGCCGTCGGTATGGGAGACGAGGACTGGAGCAAGCCGCAGATCGGCATCGCGTCCTCGTGGAACGAGATCACGCCGTGCAACCTCTCGCTCGACCGCCTCGCGCAGGGCGCCAAGGAAGGCGTCCACTCCGGTGGTGGCTACCCGCTGCAGTTCGGCACCATCTCGGTCTCGGACGGCATCTCGATGGGCCACGAGGGCATGCACTTCTCGCTCGTCTCGCGTGAGGTCATCGCCGACAGCGTCGAGACCGTCGTCAACGCCGAGCGCCTGGACGGCACCGTCCTGCTCGCCGGCTGCGACAAGTCCCTGCCGGGCATGCTCATGGCCGCCGCGCGCCTCGACCTCGCGAGCGTGTTCCTCTACGCGGGCTCGGTCATGCCGGGCTACGTGAAGCAGGCCGACGGCACGATGAAGGAAGTCACGATCATCGACTCCTTCGAGGGCGTCGGTGCCTGCAAGGCCGGCACCATGTCCGAGGAAGAGCTGAAGAAGATCGAGTGCGCCATCGTCCCGGGCGAGGGCGCCTGCGGTGGCATGTACACGGCCAACACCATGGCGAGCGTGGCCGAGGCCCTCGGCATGTCGCTGCCGGGCTCCGCCGCCCCGCCGAGCGCCGACCGCCGCCGTGACTACTACGCGCACCGCTCCGGCGAGGCCGTCGTCAACATGCTCGAGCACGGCATCACCGCTCGCCAGATCCTCACGAAGGACGCCTTCGAGAACGCGATCGCCGTCGCGATGGCGCTCGGTGGTTCGACGAACGTCATCCTGCACCTGCTCGCCATCGCCTACGAGGCCGAGGTCGAGCTCTCGCTGGACGACTTCAACCGCATCGGCTCGAAGGTCCCGCACCTGGCCGACATGAAGCCCTTCGGCAAGTACGTCATGGTCGACGTGGACCGCAACGGCGGCATCCCGGTGATCATGAAGGCGCTGCTCGACGCCGGCCTGCTGCACGGCGACTGCCTCACCGTGACGGGCAAGACCGTCGCCGAGAACCTGGCCGAGATCGACCCGCCGGCGCTCGACGGCGAGGTCTTCCGCACGCTCGACAACCCGATCCACGAGACCGGCGGCCTGACGGTCCTGCAGGGGACCTTCGCCCCCGAGGGTGCCGTGGTGAAGACCGCGGGCTTCGACGCCGAGGTGTTCGAGGGCCCCGCACGGGTCTTCGACCGCGAGCGCGCCGCGATGGACGCCCTCACCGAGGGGAAGATCCAGAAGGGCGACGTCGTCGTCATCCGCTACGAGGGCCCCAAGGGCGGCCCGGGCATGCGCGAGATGCTCGCCATCACCGCGGCCATCAAGGGCGCGGGCCTCGGCAAGGATGTACTACTCTTGACCGACGGACGATTCTCAGGCGGCACAACCGGCCTGTGCATCGGCCACATCGCACCCGAGGCAGTGGACGCAGGTCCAGTTGCCTTCGTGCGCGATGGCGACCGCATCCGTGTCGACATCGCGGCTCGCTCGCTCGACCTACTGGTCGAACCGACCGAGCTGGAGGCCCGCCGTGACGGCTGGGCCCCGCTGCCCCCGCGCTACACCCGCGGAGTCCTCGCGAAGTACGCCAAGCTCGTGAAGTCCGCCGCCCAGGGCGCGGTCACGGGCTAGCGTTCGACACACGCACCATCGCCACCTCTCCAGGCAAGGACCACCTCATGCCCACGGAAGCAACTCCGCTGTCCGCGGCCGCCGGTGCACGCCGGTCGCCGGAGATCCTGACCGGCTCGGGAGCCGTCCTCCGGACGCTTGAGCACCTCGGGATCACCGACGTCTTCGGCCTGCCCGGCGGTGCGATCATCCCGTTCTACGACGAGCTCATGGCGTCGAAGACGATCCGCCACATCCTCGTCCGCCACGAGCAGGGCGCCGGACACGCCGCCGAGGGCTACGCCTCGGCGTCCGGCAAGGTCGGCGTCGCCATCGCGACGTCGGGCCCCGGCGCGACGAACCTCGTCACGGCGATCGCCGACGCCTACATGGACTCGGTGCCGTTCATCGCGATCACCGGCCAGGTGTTCTCGACGCTGATGGGGACCGACGCGTTCCAGGAAGCCGACATCGTCGGCATCACGATGCCGATCACGAAGCACTCGTTCCTGGTCACCGACCCGGCCGACGTGCCCGCGACCCTGGCCGCGGCGCACCTCATCGCGACGACCGGTCGCCCCGGCCCCGTGCTGGTGGACATCACGAAGGACGCCCAGCAGAAGTCGGCGCCCTACGTCTGGCCGCCCAAGATCGACCTGCCGGGCTACCGGCCGGTCACCAAGGCGCACGGCAAGCAGATCACCGCGGCCGCGCAGCTCCTGGCCGAGGCCGAGCGCCCGGTGCTCTACGTCGGTGGTGGCGTCATCCGCTCCCGCGCGACCGCCGAGCTCCTCCGCTTCGCCGAGGCGACGGGGGCACCCGTCGTGACGACGCTGATGGCACGAGGAGCTTTCCCCGACTCGCACCCGCAGCACCTCGGCATGCCCGGCATGCACGGCACCGTCCCGGCGGTGCTCGGGCTGCAGGACAGCGACCTCATCATCGCGCTCGGCGCCCGGTTCGACGACCGCGTGACCGGCAAGGCCGACGAGTTCGCGCCGAACGCCAAGGTCGTCCACGTCGACATCGACCCCGCCGAGATCTCGAAGATCCGCTTCGCCGACGTCCCGATCGTGGGCGACGCGAAGGAGGTCCTGGTCGACCTGCTCGACGCCTGGGGCGGCATCGCCGTCGACGACCGCGCCTCGACGGCCGACTGGTGGGCGAAGCTCCACCAGCTCAAGGTCGACTTCCCGCTCGGGTACGCGGAGCCGACCGACGGTCTGCTCGCCCCGCAGGCCATCATCAAGCGCATCGGCGAGCTCTCCGGTCCCGAGGCGGTCTACGCCTCCGGTGTCGGGCAGCACCAGATGTGGTCGGCGCAGTTCATCCAGTACGAGCGCCCGAACGCGTGGCTGAACTCCGGCGGCGCGGGCACGATGGGCTACTCCGTCCCCGCGGCGATGGGTGCGAAGGTCGCCGAGCCGGACCGCGTGGTCTGGGCGATCGACGGCGACGGCTGCTTCCAGATGACGAACCAGGAACTCGCGACCTGCGTCATCAACGACATCCCGATCAAGGTCGCGATCATCAACAACTCGTCGCTCGGCATGGTGCGGCAGTGGCAGACGCTGTTCTACGACGGCCGCCATTCGTTCACCGATCTCGAGACCGGCCACGACTCGCGCCGTGTGCCCGACTTCGTGAAGCTGGCCGACGCGTACGGCGCCCTCGGCATCCGCGTCGAGAAGGCGGACGAGGTCGACGCGGCCATCCAGCTCGCGCTCGAGACGAACGACCGCCCCGTGGTGATCGACTTCGTCGTGAGCCGTGACTCGATGGTGTGGCCGATGGTCCCGCAGGGAGTCAGCAACTCGTCCATCGAGTACGCCCAGGCCCTCGCACCCACCTGGGACGACGAGGACGCCGACATGACGGGGGAAACCGCATGAGCCACGTCCTGTCCCTCCTCGTCGAGGACAAGCCCGGTCTGCTGACCCGCGTCGCCGGCCTGTTCGCCCGCCGCGGGTTCAACATCGAGTCGCTCGCCGTCGGCAACACCGAGGTCGACGGCCTCAGCCGGATCACCGTCGTCGTCGACGTCGAGGACCTCCCGCTCGAGCAGGTGACGAAGCAGCTCAACAAGCTCGTCAACGTCATCAAGATCGTCGAACTGGACTTCTCGCAGTCCGTCCAGCGCGAGCACATGCTCGTGAAGGTCCGCGTCGACAACCAGACGCGGTCGGCCGTGCTCGAGGCAGTGAACCTGTTCCGCGCACAGGTCGTCGACGTCGCGAACGACTCGCTCATCGTCGAGGTGACCGGAGACCCCGGCAAGATCCAGGCGATCCTCCGCGTCCTCGAGCCCTACGGCATCAAGGAGCTGGCTCGTGCGGGCCTGCTCGGCATGGGACGCGGACCGAAGAGCATCACCGACCGGGTGCGCTGACCAGCGGTCCGCCACCCCCACAGACCACCAGAACCAAGGAGACACACCCTCGTGACTGACATCGTGTACGACGCCGACGCCGACCTGACGCTCATCCAGGGCAAGAAGGTCGCCGTCATCGGCTACGGCTCGCAGGGCCACGCCCACGCCCTCAACCTCCGTGACTCGGGTGTCGAGGTCAAGATCGGCCTCAAGGAGGGCTCGAAGAGCCGCCAGAAGGCCGAAGAGGCCGGTTTCGAGGTCCTCACCCCGGCCGACGTCACCGCCTGGGCCGACGTCGTCGTCATCCTCGCGCCGGACCAGGTCCAGCGCATCGTCTACGCCGAGGACATCCGCCCGAACCTCAAGCCGGGTGCGACGCTCGTCTTCGGCCACGGCTTCAACATCCGCTTCGGCTACATCGAGGCGCCCGAGGGCGTCGACGTGTCGCTCGTCGCCCCGAAGGGCCCGGGTCACACCGTCCGTCGCGAGTACGAGGCCGGCCGTGGCGTCCCCGTCATCGTCGCCGTCGAGGTCGACGCGTCGGGTTCCGCCTGGGACCTCGCGTGGTCGTACTCCAAGGCCATCGGCGGTCTGCGCTCCGGCGGCATCAAGACGACCTTCACCGAGGAGACCGAGACCGACCTGTTCGGCGAGCAGGCCGTCCTGTGCGGTGGCACCTCGCAGCTCATCCAGTACGGCTTCGAGACCCTCGTCGAGGCGGGCTACCAGCCGCAGATCGCGTACTTCGAGGTCCTGCACGAGCTCAAGCTGATCGTCGACCTGATCTGGGAGGGCGGCCTCACCAAGCAGCGCTGGTCGATCTCGGACACCGCCGAGTTCGGTGACTACGTCTCGGGCCCGCGCGTGATCTCGCCCGACGTCAAGGAGAACATGAAGGCGGTGCTCGCGGACATCCAGAACGGTGCCTTCGCGAAGCGCTTCATCGACGACCAGGACGCCGGCGCCCCCGAGTTCAAGGCGCTCCGCGCCAAGGGCGAGGGTCACCCGATCGAGGCGACCGGCCGCGAGCTGCGCGCGCTCTTCGCGTGGAAGCAGAACGACGGCGACTACGTGGACGGCTCCGCAGCGCGGTAGTCTTCCGAGGAACACTCGATGACGAGGCGGCGGTGCAGCCCTTGCACCGCCGCCTCGCGACGTGACCCGAACGTTATGCAGCAGCTCTTCTCCAGCCCCGACGCCGTGGACCGGCGTCCCTTCGGCGCGCGCCCGGACGATGCGCGACAGCCGTCGGCCGCGATCCGCACGTGCGGTCAGGGGCGGACCGACCAGCATGGGATGATCATCGGATGGCGGTGACGAAACGAGCGGTCCACATCGGCGCCGGCAAGATCGGGCGCGGGTTCGTGGGCCAGTTCCTCGTGGCGAGCGGCTACGAGCTCACTTTCGTCGACGTCGACGACCGTGTGGTGTCCGCGTTGAACGAAGCCGGACGCTTCGTGGTGCACGAGGTCGGCGAGATGCCGGTCGAGCACCTCGTCTACGGCTTCCGGGCGCTCAGCAGCAAGACCGACCGCGACCGCGTGGTCCAGGCCATCGCCGAGGCGGACGTCGTGACGACCGCCGTTGGCGCCCGCACGCTCCCGCTCGTCGCACCGCTCATCGCCGAGGGGCTCGCGGCCCGGCCGCTCGAGCGTGGCGACGTGACGGTCGTGGCGTGCGAGAACGCGTTCAACGCCACCGACTCCCTGCACGCGAGCATCCGTCGTGCGCCGGTGCTCGAGGACCGCGACATCGCCGCCGTGTTCGCGAACTGTGCGATCGACCGCATCGTCCCCGACCAGTCCGGCGTGCTCGGCCAGTCCGGCGGCCTCGACGTCGTCCTCGAGCCCTTCTACGAGTGGGTCATCGAGCGCACGCCGTTCCTCGGCTCCGACGCCGAACCCCCGACGATCGAGGGCGTCACGTGGGTCGACGACCTGCAGCCCTTCGTCGAGCGCAAGCTCTACACGGTCAACACCGCGCACGCGACGGCCGCCTACCACGGCTACGTCCGCGGCATCCGGCTGATCCGCGAAGCCCTCGAGGACGACGCCGTCCGTGCCGAGGTCGACGGCGTCCTCGCCGAGACCACCGCACTGCTCGTGGCGAAGCACGGCTTCGACCCGGAGGAGCACGCACGCTACGTCGCGGCGAACCTGTCGCGCATCGCGAACCCGCACCTGCCCGACACCACCGTGCGCGTCGGACGGAACCCGCTCCGCAAGCTCGGCCGGCGCGAGCGGTTCGTCGGGCCGGCCGCACAGCTCGCCGAACGGGGCCTGCCCGTCGGTCACCTGCTCGGGGCCGTCCGCGTCGCGCTCGCGTTCGACGACGAGAACGACCCGGAGTCGATCGAGCTGCACGCGCTGCTCCGCTCCGGCGCGACGGCGCATGCGCTCACCGAGATCCTCACCGGACTGATGGAGAGCCACCCGCTGTTCCCCGCCGTGCGCGAGGTCGTCGCCGAGGTGCTCCAGACGCAGCCCGCCGACGCCTGAGCGGTCGTCCCACCGGGAACCCGTGGTCCCCCCGTGCGCTGGTCCCTCGTAGGATCGAGGCATGAACACGGCAGCATCCCCACCCGACGGGTCGGTCGACCCGGACGTGACGAACGCCGTCGACCACGACGACGAGGCGCTCAGCTGGGGTGACGCCGACGACGCCACCCACGTCGACGCCGCGCACAACCCGGTCGCCGTCAAGGACCGTGGCGACCGCGACCCCGAGGCACCGGAGACCTCCGGCGCACTCGTCGGGTTCGGCGTGTTCGGTGGGCTCTACCTGCTCTACACCGTCGCCTGGCTGCTGACGGCGTCCACGTCGTACGTCTCGGGTGTCGACACCGTCCTGACGGTCTTCGTCGAGGTGCTCCGGTTCCTCGCCATCCTCGCGCCGGCGCTGTGGTTCACGGTCGTGCTGTGGGCCGCCCGGGGCAGCCGGACCCGGACGCGACTGCTCTGGATGCTGCTCGGTGCCGTCGTGCTGTTCCCGTGGCCGTTCCTGCTGACGCGGAGCTTCGGGTGACCGCCGCGACGCCCGCCGCACGCCGGTCGCCCGGCCCGGTCGTCGGCCGCGTCGCCGTCTGGGTCGTGTTCGCGGTGCTGTTCGCCTACATGACGGTGCAGGCGGTGGGGAACCTCACGCAGATCTCGCAACGGGTGGACGAGTTCAACGCCTTCCTCGCGACGACCTCGGGCGGGGAATCGCTGCAGGCGAGCACGCCCTGGCTGTGGCTGGTCCTGGACATCCTGATCGCCCCCGTCGCGTTCGTGGCCGCCCTGGTGATCACGCGTCGTGCGCGGCTGACCGTGACCGTCGCCGTGTTCGTCCTCGCCTTCGCGGCGGCCGGCGCGCTGTGGCTCGACCTGCAGCTGTTCGTGCCGAGCCTGCTGCAGTTCTAGACGTGCGCGGTCGTAACGGACCGCGCACGTCGATAGCATGGTGGGATACCAACCGTCTCTCGTGAGGAAACAGCAGCTGTGTCGAAGCCGGTCGTCCTGATCGCCGAAGAACTCTCGCCCGCCACGGTCGACGCCCTCGGGCCCGACTTCGAGATCCGGAACGTGGACGGCACCGACCGGCCCGCGCTCCTGTCCGCCCTCGCCGACGCGGATGCCGTGCTGGTGCGTTCCGCCACCAAGATCGATGCCGAGGCGATCGCCGCGGCCCCGAACCTCAAGGTCGTCGCCCGTGCCGGTGTCGGCCTGGACAACGTCGACATCAAGGCGGCGACCACCGCCGGTGTGATGGTGGTGAACGCGCCGACCTCGAACATCATCTCCGCCGCCGAGCTCACCGTCGGGCACATCCTGTCGCTCGCCCGCCACATCCCGGCCGCGCACGCGTCGCTGGCCGCCGGCGCCTGGAAGCGCTCGTCCTACACGGGCGTCGAGCTCTACGAGAAGACCGTCGGGATCATCGGTCTCGGCCGCATCGGCGCGCTCATCACGCAGCGCCTGCAGGCCTTCGGCGTCCAGGTCATCGCCTACGACCCCTACGTCACGACGGCTCGCGCCCAGCAGCTCGGAGTCGAGCTCGTCTCCCTCGACGACCTGCTGCGGCGTGCCGACTTCGTCACGATCCACATGCCGCGCACCCCCGAGACCCTCGGCATGATCTCGGACGACCAGTTCGCGATCATGAAGCCGACGGCGTTCGTCGTCAACGTCGCCCGCGGCGGTCTGATCGACGAAGACGCCCTGCACCGCGCACTGACCGCGAACACCATCGCGGGCGCCGGCCTCGACGTCTTCGTGTCGGAGCCGCCGAAGGACTCCCCGCTCGTCTCGCTGCCCAACGTCGTCGTCACGCCGCACCTCGGTGCCTCGACCGACGAAGCGCAGGAGAAGGCCGGCGTCTCGGTCGCGAAGTCGGTGCGCCTCGCGCTCGGCGGCGAGCTCGTGCCGGACGCGGTCAACGTCGCCGGTGGCGTCATCGACCCGTACGTCCGTCCGGGCATCCCGCTGGTCGAGAAGCTCGGTCAGGTCTTCACGGCCCTCGCCACCTCGCCCGTGACGAGCATCGACGTCGAGGTCCACGGCGAGCTCGCCGAGTACGACGTCAGCGTGCTCAAGCTCGCAGCGCTCAAGGGCGTCTTCACCGACGTCGTCAGCGACCAGGTGTCGTACGTCAACGCCCCGCTCATCGCGGAGCAGCGCGGCGTCACCGTGCGGCTCATCACCGAGACCGACAGCCCCGAGTACCGCAACGTGCTGACGATCCGCGGCGCCCAGTCCGACGGCCCGGCGATCAGCGTCTCCGGCACGCTCACCGGCCCGAAGCAGGTCGAGAAGCTCGTGGAGATCAACGGCCACGACGTCGAGGTCCCGCTCGACCGGCACCACGTCGTCATGGAGTACGTCGACCGCCCCGGCATCGTCGCGGTCTACGGCAAGGAGTTCGGCGAGGCCGGCATCAACATCGCGGCGATGCAGATCTCGCGCGAAGCCGCCGGCGGACAGGCGCTCAGCGTCCTGACCGTCGACTCCCCGGTGCCCGCCGAGATCCTCGAGCACGTCGGCCGGGCCATCGACGCCTCCTCGCTCCGCGAGATCGACATCACACTCTGATGGACGTCCGGACGCTCAAGCTCGCGGTGATCCGCGGGGACGGCATCGGACCAGAGGTCGTCGACGAGGCGCTCAAGGTCCTGCACGCCGTGACCCCGGACGACCTCGTCGTCGAGGAGACCCCGTTCTCCCTCGGCGCGACGCGGTACCTCGAGACCGGTGACATCCTCACCGAGGACGACATGTCCGCCATCGCATCGCACGACGCGATCCTGCTCGGCGCGGTCGGTGGGGACCCCCGCGACCCCCGGCTGGCCGGCGGGATCATCGAGCGCGGACTCCTGCTGAAGCTGCGCTTCGCGTTCGACCACTACGTCAACCTGCGGCCGACCACGGTGTACGACGCCGTCGCGACGCCGCTCGCCGCACCGGGCGCGGTCGACTTCGTCGTCGTGCGCGAGGGCACCGAGGGGCCGTACGTCGGCAACGGCGGTGCGATCCGGACGGGGACGCCGCAGGAGATCGCGACCGAGGTCTCGCTGAACACCGCGTTCGGTGTCGAGCGGGTCGTGCGGTACGCCTTCGACCTGGCGGACCGTCGGGCCCGGAAGCACCTGACGCTCGTGCACAAGAGCAACGTCCTGGTGCACGCCGGCGCCCTGTGGCAGCGCACGGTCGCGGCCGTCGGGGCGGAGTTCCCGGACGTCACGGTGGACTACCAGCACGTCGACGCGGTGACGATCCACATGGTGAAGGAACCTGCTAGGTTCGACGTCATCGTCACCGACAACCTCTTCGGCGACATCATCACCGACCTGGCCGGCGCGATCAGCGGCGGCATCGGTCTGGCGGCCTCGGGCAACATCAACCCGGACGGCACCTTCCCCAGCATGTTCGAGCCGGTCCACGGCTCCGCGCCGGACATCGCAGGTCAGCAGAAGGCCGATCCGACGGCCGCCATCCTCTCCGTCGCCCTGCTGCTCGACCACATCGGCCGCAGTGACCTCGCGACGGCGGTGACGCGGGCCGTCGAGGCGGACCTGGCAGACCGGGGCACCACGCAGCGTCGCACGGCCGAGATCGGCGACGCCATCGCCGCCGCGGCCACGGCACGCACCACCACCGCCTGAGAAGGAGCCCTCCCCATGAGCACCGACACCGCCTTCGGACTCGAGTTCGCCACCACCCCGTCCGCGGACCGTCGCGCCGCAGCCGAGCGCGAGGAGATCCTCGCCGACCCGGGCTTCGGCAAGCACTTCACGGACCACATGGCCACCGTCGAGTGGACGCTCGACGACGGTTGGCACAGCGCCTCGATCCACCCGTACGGGCCGCTCACGCTCGACCCGAGCGCCAGCGTGCTGCACTACGCGCAGGAGATCTTCGAGGGGCTCAAGGCGTACCGGCACGCTGACGGTTCGGTGTGGTCGTTCCGCCCGGACGCCAACGCTCGCCGGTTCCAGCGGTCTGCCCGCCGGCTGGCGCTGCCGGAACTGCCGGTCGAGGCGTTCGTCGAGTCGATCCGGCAGCTCGTGCAGGCCGACGTCGACTGGGTGCCGTCCGCGCCCGAGACGAGCCTGTACCTGCGGCCCTTCATGATCGCGACCGAGTCGTTCCTGGGGGTGCGGGCGGCCCAGGCGGTGGCCTACCACTGCATCGCCAGCCCGGCAGGGGCGTACTTCACCTCCGGCCCGAAGCCGGTCTCGATCTGGCTGTCCACCCAGTACGCCCGCGCGGGCAAGGGCGGGACCGGTGCCGCGAAGACGGGCGGCAACTACGCGTCGTCGTTGCTGCCCCAGCAAGAGGCGTACGAGCACGGGTGCCAGCAGGTCATGTTCCTCGACTCGGTCGAGGGCAAGTACCTCGAAGAACTCGGCGGCATGAACGTCGTGCTCGTGAAGTCCGACGGCACGCTCGTCACGCCGGACTCCGACTCCATCCTCGAGGGCATCACGCGCGACTCGATCCTGCAGTTGGCAGAGGACCGCGGGCTCACGGTCGAGAAGCGCCGCGTGACCCTCGACGAATGGCGCGACGGTGTGGCCGACGGCTCCATCACCGAGGCGTTCGCGTGCGGGACGGCCGCCGTCGTGACCCCGATCGCGGAACTCCGCGGCGAGGGCTTCACGATCGGCTCGCCGACCGAGGGCGCCGGGGAACTCACCATGTCCCTGCGCGACGAGCTGACCGACATCCAGTACGGCCGTCGTCCCGACCCGCACGGGTGGATGACGAAGCTGACCGACGCGTCCTGATCGACGCTCGGGCGTGGGTAGGGTCGAACGGTGAAGATCGCACGGTTCAGCAGCAAGGGTGAAGACCCCCGGTACGGCATCCTCGACGAACGGCACCTGGTGGTGCTCGCCGGAGACCCCATGTACCAGGGGTTCGAGACCACGGGGGAGCGCGTCGCACTCGCCGACGCCAAGCTCCTCGCCCCCGTCATCCCGCGGTCGAAGGTCATCGGCGTGGGGCTCAACTACCTCGAGCACGCCTCGGAGATGGACGAGCGCGCCGGCGACGACCCGGTGGTGTTCCTCAAGCCGAACACCTCGGTGATCGGGCCGGACGAGCCCATCCGTCTGCCGGCCGACATCGGTCGCGTCGACCACGAGGGCGAACTCGCCATCGTGATCGGTTCGCTCGCCAAGAACGTCCGGCGCGAGGACTTCGCGAGCGTCGTCCTCGGGTACACGATCGCGAACGACGTGACGGCCCGCGACCTGCAGGCCCGGGACGGGCAGTGGACGCGGTCGAAGGGGTTCGACACGTTCTGCCCGCTCGGCCCGGTCATCGAGACCGAGATCGACCCGTCGGACATCCGCATCGAGACCCGGGTGGATGGCGACCTGCGTCAGGCGGGCTCGACGAACGAAATGGTCCACGACATCCCGTCGCTGGTCGAGTTCGTGTCGTCGATCTGGACCCTGCTGCCCGGAGACGTCATCCTGACCGGTACCCCGGCGGGCGTCGGTCAGATCCGCGACGGCGAGGTCGTCGAGGTGACGATCTCCGGAATCGGCACACTCAAGAACCCCGTGATCGCGCGCCGCTGACCCGGCTCGTCACGGCAACGGCCCGTTCCCCTCGGGGGAGCGGGCCGTTCCGCGTCCGCGGCCGGTCACGGCGACACGCCCGGGATGCCGCCTGGCTTGGCGCAGCCGTCCGCCCCTGCGTAAAGTAATCACTCGTTGCCACGGCGGCGGAGAACGGAACGGCTGAGACGGTCCCTGGGTTCACCTGGAGATCTTGTCCGCCACGGTTCTTCCCCGGGTAGCGGATTTCATAGCCTCTCTGGCGGAGCATCTTCGGGTGTCGAGTGGGGGAGTGCGTCTGGTCCTTGAGAACTCAACAGCGTGCACATTGTCAATGCCAATTTATTGATTGACCTCGTGCCTGGCCTTCCTTCGGGTTGGTTGGGTTTGAGACAATTCCTTTTGGATTGAAGATTGTCAGTAGACAGTCAACAGTCAGAATCAACTCGGTCTGGCACCTTTTGGGGTGTTGGGTCTGTATTTTTTTACGGAGAGTTTGATCCTGGCTCAGGACGAACGCTGGCGGCGTGCTTAACACATGCAAGTCGAACGATGATGCCCAGCTTGCTGGGTGGATTAGTGGCGAACGGGTGAGTAACACGTGAGTAACCTGCCCCTGACTCTGGGATAAGCGTTGGAAACGACGTCTAATACTGGATATGATCACTGGCCGCATGGTCTGGTGGTGGAAAGATTTTTTGGTTGGGGATGGACTCGCGGCCTATCAGCTTGTTGGTGAGGTAATGGCTCACCAAGGCGACGACGGGTAGCCGGCCTGAGAGGGTGACCGGCCACACTGGGACTGAGACACGGCCCAGACTCCTACGGGAGGCAGCAGTGGGGAATATTGCACAATGGGCGAAAGCCTGATGCAGCAACGCCGCGTGAGGGATGACGGCCTTCGGGTTGTAAACCTCTTTTAGTAGGGAAGAAGCGAAAGTGACGGTACCTGCAGAAAAAGCACCGGCTAACTACGTGCCAGCAGCCGCGGTAATACGTAGGGTGCAAGCGTTGTCCGGAATTATTGGGCGTAAAGAGCTCGTAGGCGGTTTGTCGCGTCTGCTGTGAAATCCCGAGGCTCAACCTCGGGCTTGCAGTGGGTACGGGCAGACTAGAGTGCGGTAGGGGAGATTGGAATTCCTGGTGTAGCGGTGGAATGCGCAGATATCAGGAGGAACACCGATGGCGAAGGCAGATCTCTGGGCCGTAACTGACGCTGAGGAGCGAAAGCATGGGGAGCGAACAGGATTAGATACCCTGGTAGTCCATGCCGTAAACGTTGGGCGCTAGATGTAGGGACCTTTCCACGGTTTCTGTGTCGTAGCTAACGCATTAAGCGCCCCGCCTGGGGAGTACGGCCGCAAGGCTAAAACTCAAAGGAATTGACGGGGGCCCGCACAAGCGGCGGAGCATGCGGATTAATTCGATGCAACGCGAAGAACCTTACCAAGGCTTGACATACACCGGAAACGGCCAGAGATGGTCGCCCCCTTGTGGTCGGTGTACAGGTGGTGCATGGTTGTCGTCAGCTCGTGTCGTGAGATGTTGGGTTAAGTCCCGCAACGAGCGCAACCCTCGTTCTATGTTGCCAGCGGGTTATGCCGGGGACTCATAGGAGACTGCCGGGGTCAACTCGGAGGAAGGTGGGGATGACGTCAAATCATCATGCCCCTTATGTCTTGGGCTTCACGCATGCTACAATGGCCGGTACAAAGGGCTGCGATACCGTAAGGTGGAGCGAATCCCAAAAAGCCGGTCTCAGTTCGGATTGAGGTCTGCAACTCGACCTCATGAAGTCGGAGTCGCTAGTAATCGCAGATCAGCAACGCTGCGGTGAATACGTTCCCGGGCCTTGTACACACCGCCCGTCAAGTCATGAAAGTCGGTAACACCCGAAGCCGGTGGCCTAACCCTTGTGGAAGGAGCCGTCGAAGGTGGGATCGGTGATTAGGACTAAGTCGTAACAAGGTAGCCGTACCGGAAGGTGCGGCTGGATCACCTCCTTTCTAAGGAGCATCTGGCCTCGTGTTGTCCCTCATCGGGGCATGCATGGTCCAGGCGCCTGATTCGGACCGAACGTGTCCGACGGGTAGCTCATGGGTGGAACATTGACAGTGCAGCTGGTACCGATGGTGCTGGCCTCAGTACGCTCCGCTTGCGGGGTTGGAACGGGTTGGTGTCGCACGGGTTGGCTGGTGCACGTTGTTGGGTCCTGAGGGACCAGGCTTCCTGATCTGCTGTGAGGTGGGTTGGGGGTTGGGCCGCATGGAGTGATCCGTGGTGTGTCCTTCGTTGGGCCGCATGAAGCACTGTCGTTGGATGGTGGGGAGTGTGGTGCCGATCGTATGTTGAGAACTACACAGTGGACGCGAGCATCTTTGATTCGCGTCATCCAATCGATCTGAGGTCTTCGGGCTGATGGTTGTGGGTGATGACGGATCGCAATTTTAATCTTTGTGGTCAAGTTTCTAAGAGCAAACGGTGGATGCCTTGGCATCTGGAGCCGAAGAAGGACGTAGAAATCTGCGATAAGCCTCGGGGAGCTGATAATCGAGCCCTGATCCGAGGATTTCCGAATGGGGAAACCCCGCTGGGCGCTTTTGTGACCTGGTGACTCCCGCCTGAATATATAGGGCGGGTAGAGGGAACGTGGGGAAGTGAAACATCTCAGTACCCACAGGAAGAGAAAACAACATGTGATTCCGTGAGTAGTGGCGAGCGAAAGCGGATGAGGCTAAACCGATCATGTGTGATAGCCGGCGGGCGTTGCATGGTCGGGGTTGTGGGACACGTCGCTCAGTTCTGCCGGACTGGGGCGGTTACAGCGCATCATAGTCGAACCGGTTTGAAAGCCGGGCCGTAGTGGGTGCCAGCCCCGTAGACGAAATGGTGTTATGGCCGGATGTGTATCCCAAGTAGCACGGGGCCCGAGAAATCCCGTGTGAATCTGTCAGGACCACCTGATAAGCCTAAATACTCCCAGATGACCGATAGCGGACAAGTACCGTGAGGGAAAGGTGAAAAGTACCCCGGGAGGGGAGTGAAATAGTACCTGAAACCGTTTGCTTACAAACCGTCGGAGCCTCCTTTGTAGGGGTGACGGCGTGCCTTTTGAAGAATGAGCCTGCGAGTTAGTGATATGTGGCGAGGTTAACCCGTGTGGGGCAGCCGTAGCGAAAGCGAGTCTGAATAGGGCGTTTGAGTCGCATGTTCTAGACCCGAAGCGAAGTGATCTATCCATGGCCAGGTTGAAGCGACGGTAAGACGTCGTGGAGGACCGAACCCACTTCAGTTGAAAATGGAGGGGATGAGCTGTGGATAGGGGTGAAAGGCCAATCAAACTTCGTGATAGCTGGTTCTCTCCGAAATGCATTTAGGTGCAGCGTTGCGTGTTTCTCGCCGGAGGTAGAGCTACTGGATGGCCGATGGGCCTCAACAGGTTACTGACGTCAGCCAAACTCCGAATGCCGGTGAGTGAGAGCGCAGCAGTGAGACGGTGGGGGATAAGCTTCATCGTCGAGAGGGAAACAACCCAGACTACCAACTAAGGTCCCTAAGCGTGTGCTAAGTGGGAAAGGATGTGGAGTTGCATAGACAACCAGGAGGTTGGCTTAGAAGCAGCCACCCTTGAAAGAGTGCGTAATAGCTCACTGGTCAAGTGATTCCGCGCCGACAATGTATCGGGGCTCAAGCACACCACCGAAGTTGTAGATTTCGCACATTGACAAGCCTTCGTGGTTCAGTCGTGCGGAGTGGTAGGAGAGCGTCGTGTGGCGAGTGAAGCGGCGGAGTGATCCAGCCGTGGACGCTACACGAGTGAGAATGCAGGCATGAGTAGCGAAAGACGGGTGAGAAACCCGTCCTCCGAAAGACCAAGGGTTCCAGGGCCAGGTTAATCCGCCCTGGGTAAGTCGGGACCTAAGGCGAGGCCGACAGGCGTAGTCGATGGACAACGGGTTGATATTCCCGTACCGGCGAACAACCGCCCAAGCTAATCCAGTGGTGCTAAGAGTCCTAACCCGGTTCAACCGGATCCCTTCGGGGTGATGGTGGCCGGTCTAACGCTCGACCCCATGCTGGTGCGGTTAGCGTATGAACAGGTGTGACGCAGGAAGGTAGCTGAGCCAGGCGATGGTATCCGTAAGGTGAACCTGGTGTAAGGATGTAGGGCTGACGATAGGCAAATCCGTCGTCTGTGTGCCTGAGATCCGAAGCGTACCCGTAAGGGGAAATCAGTGATCCTATGCTGCCGAGAAAAGCATCGACGCGAGGTTGCAGCCGCCCGTACCCGAAACCGACTCAGGTGGTCAGGTAGAGAATACCAAGGAGATCGAGAGAATCGTGGTTAAGGAACTCGGCAAAATGCCCCCGTAACTTCGGGAGAAGGGGGGCCGGACACGTGACCGGACTTAGCTCCGTGAGCGTTGAAGGCCGCAGAGACCAGTGGGAAGCGACTGTTTACTAAAAACACAGGTCCGTGCGAAGTCGCAAGACGATGTATACGGACTGACGCCTGCCCGGTGCTGGAAGGTTAAGAGGAAGGGTTAGCCTTTGGGCGAAGCTCTGAATTTAAGCCCCAGTAAACGGCGGTGGTAACTATAACCATCCTAAGGTAGCGAAATTCCTTGTCGGGTAAGTTCCGACCTGCACGAATGGCGTAACGACTTCCCAGCTGTCTCAACCGCGAACTCGGCGAAATTGCACTACGAGTAAAGATGCTCGTTACGCGCAGCAGGACGGAAAGACCCCGTGACCTTTACTACAGTTTGGTATTGGTGTTCGGTGTGGCTTGTGTAGGATAGGTGGGAGACTGTGAAGCGGGCACGCTAGTGTTCGTGGAGTCATTGTTGAAATACCACTCTGGTCACTCTGGATGTCTAACGTAGGACCCTGATCGGGTTCATGGACAGTGCCTGATGGGTAGTTTAACTGGGGCGGTTGCCTCCCAAAGAGTAACGGAGGCGCCCAAAGGTTCCCTCAACCTGGTTGGCAATCAGGTGGCGAGTGTAAGTGCACAAGGGAGCTTGACTGTGAGACTGACAGGTCGAGCAGGGACGAAAGTCGGGACTAGTGATCCGGCAGTGGCTTGTGGAAGCGCTGTCGCTCAACGGATAAAAGGTACCTCGGGGATAACAGGCTGATCTTGCCCAAGAGTCCATATCGACGGCATGGTTTGGCACCTCGATGTCGGCTCGTCGCATCCTGGGGCTGGAGTAGGTCCCAAGGGTTGGGCTGTTCGCCCATTAAAGCGGTACGCGAGCTGGGTTTAGAACGTCGTGAGACAGTTCGGTCCCTATCCGCTGCGCGCGTTGGAAATTTGAGAAGATCTATCCCTAGTACGAGAGGACCGGGATGGACGAACCTCTGGTGTGTCAGTTGTTCTGCCAAGGGCACCGCTGATTAGCTACGTTCGGACCGGATAACCGCTGAAAGCATCTAAGCGGGAAGCCGTCTTCGAGATGAGATTTCCATGCACCTTGAGTGTGAGAGGCTCCCAGCAGACTACTGGGTTGATAGGCCGGATGTGGAAGCGGGGACTAACGACCCGTGGAGCTGACCGGTACTAATAAGCCGAAGACTTGATAACACACTGATTTCCCGCACCTTCGTGTGCGGCGCTCGCGTCCACTTTGTGGTTCCCGACAGACGATCGGGAATCAAACTGAATAAATAGCTCAGCTACAGCTGGGACATGTTTGAGACCAGATCATGGTCGACAGTGTTCCGGTGGTCATAGCGAGAGGGAAACGCCCGGTCACATTCCGAACCCGGAAGCTAAGCCTCTCAGCGCCGATGGTACTGCAAGGGGGACCTTGTGGGAGAGTAGGACGCCGCCGGACTTAACCTCAGGAACACCAGGGAACCCCTGACCAGCACTGGTCAGGGGTTTTCTGCGTTCACGACCGCTCCGGAGCGGGGCGTGACGGTAGCATTGGCGGGTCATGACTGCGCCATTCACCACTGCTTCCGGGTCCGAGATCCGTGTCCGTTTCTGCCCGAGCCCGACGGGGACCCCGCACGTGGGGCTCATCCGCACGGCGCTCTTCAACTGGGCGTACGCGCGCCACACCGGCGGCAAGCTCGTGTTCCGCATCGAGGACACCGACGCCGCCCGTGACAGTGAGGAGTCGTACGCGCAGATCCTCGACGCGCTGCGGTGGCTCCGGCTCGACTGGGACGAGGGCGTCGACGCCGGCGGGGAGCACGGTCCGTACCGACAGTCGGAGCGCACGGCGATCTACGACGACGTCATCGCGAAGCTGCAGGTGTCCGGGCACGTCTACGAGTCCTTCGTCACCCCCGAGGAGATGGAAGCCCGCAACAAGGCCGCGGGACGCGATCCCAAGCAGGGGTACGACAACCACGAACGGGACCTCACCGAGGCCGAGCGCCAGGCCTTCCGCGACCAGGGCCGCGAGCCGGCGCTCCGGCTCCGGGTGCCGGACCGTGACCTGAGCTTCGACGACCTGGTGCGTGGGGAGATCACGTTCAAGCAGGGCACGTTCCCCGACTTCGTGGTCGTCCGGCCGAACGGCAAGCCGCTGTACACGTTCACGAACCCGGTGGACGACGCCCTGATGGGCATCACGCACGTGCTGCGCGGCGAGGACCTGCTGTCCTCGACCCCGCGGCAGATCGCCCTGTACGAGGCGCTGTACGAGATCGGGCTCGCTCCGTCGATCCCGGTGTTCGGTCACCTGCCCTACGTGATGGGCGAGGGCAACAAGAAGCTCTCCAAGCGTGACCCCGAGGCGAACCTGTTCCACCACCGGGACGCCGGCATGATCCCCGAGGGGCTCGTCAACTACCTGGCGCTGCTCGGCTGGTCGATCGGTGCCGACCGCGACGTCTTCTCGATCGACGAGATGGTGGCGGCGTTCGAGGTCACCGACGTCAACCCGAACCCCGCACGCTTCGACCACAAGAAGGCCGAGGCGATCAACGGCGACCACATCCGGCTGCTCGACGCCGCGGACTTCCGGTCCCGTCTGCTGCCCTACCTGAGCGACCTCGTCACCGATCCGCCCACCGCGGAGCAGCTCGAGGTCCTGACGAAGGCGGCTCCGCTCGTCCAGGAGCGCATGCAGCTGCTCGGCGAGGCGCCGGCGATGCTCGGGTTCCTGTTCACCGACGACGCCGACCTGGTGGTCGAGGACGACGCGCTGGCATCGCTCAAGGGCGACACCGCCGCGGTGCTCACGGCCGGCATCGCTGCGCTCGAGCAGCTCGACGACTGGCGCACCGAGGCGATCGAGGCCGCGCTCCGCACCGCGCTCATCGACGACCTCGGGCTGAAGCCCCGTGTCGCCTTCGGCCCGCTGCGCGTGGGGGTGTCCGGTCGCCGGATCAGCCCGCCGCTCTTCGAGTCGATGGAGATCCTCGGCAAGGAGTCCACCCTGACGCGGCTCCGCGCCCTCGCGGCCCGCTGAGCGGGGCACGATGAGCACCGCGGGAAGCGCTGCAGGGAGCCCGGACGAGCCGAACACGCCGGTCGTCCACGACGTCGCGGTCATCGGTGCCGGACCCGCCGGGTTGAGCGCTGCGCTCAACCTGGTGCGGGCGAAGCGGACGGTGCTCCTCGTGGACGCCAACCGGCCGCGCAACGCCGCGACCCTGCGCTCGCACGGCTTCCTGACGCGTGACGGGGTCTCGCCGCTCGAGCTCCGGAAGCTCGGCCGTGTCGAGGTCGAGGCGTACCCGGAGGCGACGGTCGTGCAGGCCGTGGTCGACCTCGTGACGCCCGACGCCGACGGCTGGCGGCTGCACGGGACCTGGCGCGGAACAGAGGTGGATGCGCGGGCGAGGACCGTCGTCGTCGCCACGGGGCTGCGCGAGGAGTTCCCGGCGCTGCCGATGCTCCGCGCGTTCTACGGCACCGCGGTGCACAGCTGCGTCGAGTGCGATGCGTACGACAAGGCGGGGCAGCCCCTCGCGTTCATCTGCGAGACCGACGACGTCGTGGACCGTGCGCTGCTCATCGCGGCGTGGACGGACGACCTGATCGTCTACACGAACGGTGTCGCGCCGCTCGACGACGCCGGGCGTGCGCGCCTGGCTCGTGCCGGTGTCGTGATCGACGAGCGGGTGGTCGAGGACCTCGAGGGGGACCGGACCGGGATGACCGGAGTCAGGCTCGTCGACGGCCACGTGGAGCCGCGGACGGGCGGTTTCGTCCGACCGACGTGGCACGCCGACCTCGACTGGCTGCACGTGACCGCAGGCACCGGTACCGGCCCGGACACCGACACGCCCGGCGCGCCGACCGCCCTCGAGCGCGATGCGCAGGGGCTCCTCGTCGTCGACCGGGTCGGCCGGACGACGGTCCCCGGGCTGTACGCCGTGGGGGACGTGACCCCTCCCGGGCCGGAGCAGCTCATCGTGGCGGCCGGGCACGGAGCCGCGACGGCCGCTGCGGTGCACCGTGACCTCGTGGGTGGTCTTGCGGACCTCCGGGATGCTGTACAGTAGTTGATCGTGCCCCGGACAACGGGGCCGAAAGGCCAGCAGGCCTTTTGGGGTATGGTGTAATTGGCAACACAGCGGTTTCTGGTACCGTCGTTCTTGGTTCGAGTCCAGGTACCCCAGCACTCGAAGAACAGCCCCCGGGACATCCCGGGGGCTGTTCTCGTTTCACCGGAGATCCGAAGGCTCCGGACAGCGCGTTCCGAGGTTGCGCGGAACCGCACGATGCGTCGTGTCCACGCGGCCCGCTCCGGGCCCTGGACCGTCCCGGTTCGCGGGCCGAGCGCGCCGACGGTGGCGAGCCGTGCCTCCTGGCCGGGTTGCGGGACCCCGCACCGCGCGTGACGCCGCTCGTGGGCGGCACCGCGCCGCACGTACGGTCGCAGGACCGACGCGGGACACGCGGCGGCCCGCCGACGATCATCCGAGGTGTCATCGTGACCTCCGCCGACCCGCTGACGACAGCCGACCACTGGACCCACCGCGCCGCGATCCCGCTGGCCGGCGACCACTCCGTCCTGGACCGCTGGGACCGCGTGGTCGCGCTCCACGGCGACGCAGCGGCACTCGCCGGCGACGGCCGCCCGTACACCTTCCGGCAGGCGGACGGTGCGTCGCGCTCCCTCGCTTCGGTGCTCGACGCCGAGCTCCGACCCGACGACCGCAGCGGCGCGGGAGTGGGCGCAGTCGCCGGCGGAGCGTCGAAGCCGGTCGGCGTCATGGCCGGCCAGACCACCGAGGCCGTCGTCGCGATCCTGGCGCTCGTCCGCGCGGGGCGCACCGTGGTGGTGCTCGACGAGCACCTGCCCGTGGTCCGGCTCGGACACGTCGCCCGGCTCGCCGGCGTCGACGAGATCGTGGCGGATCCCGCGCGCGCCGACCTCGCGGCCACCGTCGTCGCCGAGCGCGACGGACGCGTGCACGCACTCGCCGACCTGCTCGAACGACACGGCGAGTCGGCGAGCGACGAGCGGGCGACCGACGTGACGGCGGCGGACACGGCAGCGGACACGGCAGCGGACACCGCAGTCGACGCGCCCGCCGGCACCCGCGCCGCCGGCACCGGACCCGGCACCCAACCCGGCAGCCGACCCGGCACCCAACCCGGCAGCCGACCCGACACCCGACCCGGCGGCCGCGACCCGTTCGCGATCGTCTTCACCTCCGGCTCGACGGGCATGCCGAAGGGCGTCGTCCTGACGCACCGGCAGCAGCTCGCGAACGCCGAGCAGGACGCCGTCGCCCTCGGCACCGGTCCCGACGACCGGCTCGGCGTGGTCCTGCCACTGTCGTTCGCGGCCGGGCTGCTGTTCTCGTTCGACACGCTGCTGAACGGGGGCAGCGTCGTGCTCCTCGAACCCCGCGAACTCGGGGTCGAGCGCCTGCTCGCACGGTTCACCGACGACGGCGTGAACGTCCTCGTCTGCACCCCGCACCTGCTGCGCTCGATCGTCGGCTCGCAGACGGCACCCGGGGCGCAGGCGTCCGGCGCGGCGCCCGCGCTCGGCGGCCTGCGCTTCCTGATGACCACGGGCGAGGCGGTGACGGGGGCGGACATCGCCGCCGCCCGCCCGCACCTCGACCCGTCGACGCTGCTCCTCAACGCGTTCGGGTCGAGCGAGACCGGCTGCGTGGCGTACTGCCCCGTCGAGCCCGGGTCGCGGGTGCCCGAGGGCGTCGTCCCCGCCGGGTGGCCGTTGCCCGGCAAGCAGGTGCTCGTGCTGCGCGAGGACGGCAGCCGCGCCGACCCGGGGGAGACCGGCGAGCTCGTCATCGTCTCCGAGGGCCTGACCGCCGGGTACTGGGGTGCCCCGGAGAAGACCGCCGAACGGGCCGGACGAATCGACGACGGCACACCGACCTGGCGTCAGGGCGACCTCGCCCGGATCGAGCCGGACGGCCGGCTCGTGCTGCTCGGACGGTCCGACGACGCCGTGAAGGTCCGCGGGTACCTCGTCGAACCGAGCGAGGTCGAGGCGGCGCTCCGCGCGATCCCCGAGGTGCACGACGCCGTCGTCACGGCGCAGGTCGACCCGCCCGCAGTGACCCGCCTGGTCGCGTACGTCGTCGGCCGTCCGGGCCAGCGGACCCCCGCGCCCGCGGCCCTGCGGCTGGCCCTGCGCGACCGCCTGCCGGAGTACATGGTGCCGGCGTCGATCGTGCCGATGACGGAGCTGCCGCGGAACGAGCGCGGCAAGGTCGACCGTGCCGAGCTGCCGGGTGCGCCGAGCATCGAGACCGAGATGGTCGAGGGCGAGTATGACCAGTGGGAGCTCGTGGTCGGGCAGATCTGGGCCGAGGTGCTGGGGCTCCGGGGTGTGCACCTCGACGAGGACTTCTCCGCGCTCGGCGGCGACTCGCTCTCCGCCGAGGAGATGCTCGCCCTCGTGCAGAGTCGGCTCGGCATCGACCTGCGGTCCTCGGACGTCCTGCAGCACCCCACGCTCCGGGCGTTCGCCCGACGGGTGCGCAGCGGCACGACGGCGCTGCCGAGCCACCCCGACGTGGTCAAGGTGTCCGGCGCGCGCGAGTCCGGCCGTCCCCCCGTGTTCTGCTTCGCCGGCGGCGGAGCGCTCGCGCTGACGTTCCTGCCGTTGTCCCGCTACCTGCCCGAGCACGACGTGTACGCGTTCCAGCAGCACGGCCTCGAGCGTCGGGGGATGCCGGACTGGAGCATCCAGGCCAGCGCCCGCCGGTACGTCGCCCTGATGCGCATCGTGCAGCCACGCGGACCGTACCTGCTGGTCGGCCACTCGCTCGGCGGGCTGATCGCGCTCGAGATCGCCCGACTGCTCACCGAGAGCGGCGAGCAGGTCGAGCACGTCGCGCTGCTGGACACCTACCTGCCGCGGACGGGCGCCGAGGGGGTCCGGCAGCAGTTCGGCCGGCTCGAGCCGCGCGAGCACCGGAACCCCGCGGTCCGCGCCGCCGGCCAGCGCCTCGCCGGGGCCGTCCGGCGGGTCATGCCCACGGGCATGTCGTGGGGCGACCACGTCGCGAAGCGGATGCGCGCCTACAGCGCGGGTGTGCTGCGGCACGGCGGCCAGAAGGACTTCGACGCCTTCTTCGACCAGGCCGAGCTCGTCACCCGGCGGCACCACCCGACGCCGTTCCACGGGCGGGCGACGTACGTGCTCGCCGACGCGAACCCGGACGCCGCCGGCTGGTCCGCGCTGCTGCGCGGCCGGACCGAGACCGTGCGGATCGCCGCCGAGCACAGCTCGTTGCTGCGGGAACCGCACGTGGCCGACCTCGCGACGGCGCTGCGTGCGGCGTTCACGACGGAGGGCGCGGCCCGGAACTGAGCAGCTGCTCACCGGGTGCGGTGGACGCGACCAGGAAGCGGACGGGAGGCGCGGTGCCAGCTGGCACCGCGCCTCACGTCACGTCTGCTCCTGCGTCCACGGCACGTGGCCGCGCGGTGTTGCGGGTTTCCGTATCCGCAGCCGAGTGTCCGCAATGGACCGCACCGCGCATTGACCGCCTGCCACCCCGCGACGATGGTTGGACACGCGGGGGAGAGTACCCACTCACCTGCGAAGCCGGCGGCGTCGTACCCGCGTCCCGCTGCTCGACCGACGACGGTCACCGTCGTCGATGCGTCATCCGAGGACGCGCCGCTCGTCACACGAGCCACAACCCGACAGCAACCCTGACCCGACAGGACCGCGCCCATGCCCGCACGTACCGTTCGCCCTGCAGACCCGAGGGTCTCCGTCGTCATCCCGGCGCGGAACGAGGCCCGAAACCTCGAGATCATCCTGCCGAAGCTCCCGCCGGTGTACGAGGTGATCCTGGTCGACGGCAACTCCGTCGACGACACCATCGCCGCCGCACAGCGCGTGATGCCCGACATCCGCGTCGTCCACCAGACCCGCAAGGGCAAGGGCAACGCCCTCGCCTGCGGGTTCGAGGCCGTCACCGGCGACGTCGTCGTCATGTTCGACGCCGACTGCTCCGCCGACCCCGACGAGATCCCGCGCTTCGTGCAGGCACTCGTCGAGGGCGCCGACGTCGCGAAGGGCACCCGCTACTCGCTCGGCGGCGGCAGCGACGACATCACGATCGTCCGCAACCTCGGCAACCGCGGCCTCAACATGCTCTGCAACATCATCCTCGGCACCCGCTACAGCGACCTCTGCTACGGCTACAACGCCTTCTGGGCGGACGTCCTGCCGGAGATCGGCCTGCTGTCCTCCGAGCTGCCGAAGCCGACCGACGGCTCGATGCTGTGGGGCGACGGGTTCGAGATCGAGACCGTGCTCACCTGCCGCTGGTCGGCCGCCGAGCTCGCGATCACCGAGGTCCCCAGCCACGAGAAGCTCCGCGTGCACGGCTCCAGCAACCTCAACGCCGTGACCGACGGCATCCGTGTGCTGAAGTCGATCATGCACGAGCGTCGCCGCGCTGCGATCGGCCGCTCCGAGGTCCGCCGTGCCGCCATGAGCGTCGTGCCGCCGGCCGAGCAGCTGGCCGCCGCGCCGCACGCCGCGGCGCCGCACGCAGCCCCGGCTGCAGCGCACGCGACGGTCCACGCGGCCGGGCACGCCCCGGTCGGCGCACCCGTCGCCGCGGTCGCCAGCCTCGAGGAGGAAGTCGCGTGACGACCGTCGCGGTCGTCATCTGCGCGTACACCCAGCAGCGCTGGGGTGACCTGCAGGACAGCGTCGAGTCCGCCAAGCGCCAGCCCGAGGCCCCCGAGGTCGTCGTCGTGATCGACCACGAGCCCGAGCTCCTCGCCCGCGCCGCTGCACGCTGGCCCGAGCTCCGAGTCGTCCCGAACACCGAGGACCG
Organism: Curtobacterium sp. TC1; assembly: GCF_019844075.1. Classification (NCBI taxonomy): domain Bacteria; kingdom Bacillati; phylum Actinomycetota; class Actinomycetes; order Micrococcales; family Microbacteriaceae; genus Curtobacterium; species Curtobacterium sp. TC1. The sequence goes on along the minus strand of NZ_CP081964.1, from coordinate 2,555,785 downwards.
CGGCCTGTCCGGCGCCCGCAACACCGGCGTCGCCCTCACCGACGCCGACGTCGTCGCGTTCCTGGACGACGACGCCACGGCCGACCCGGACTGGCTCGGCCACATGCTCACCGCACTCGAGGACCCCGACGTCGTCGGCGTCGGCGGTCGGGCCACCCCGTCCTGGCCCACCGCCACCGGTGCCGGCCCCTACGCGGACGAGCTCCTCTGGATCGTCGGCTGCTCGTACCGGGGCCTGCCGGAGACCCCCGGCGACGTGCGCAACGTCATCGGGTCGAGCATGGCCTTCCGCCGTGACGCGATCATGCTCGCCGGCGGCTTCCGCTCCGGCATCGGCCGCGTCGGCAACCAGCCGCTCGGCTGCGAGGAGACCGAACTCTGCATCCGCATCGCCCAGGCCCGTCCGGGTGCGCGCATCCGCCACGAACCCCGGTCGAACGTCTCGCACCGGGTGTCCCCGGACCGCGTGACGATGCGGTACCTGCGTCGTCGCAGCTACTACGAGGGCATCTCGAAGGCCGTCCTGAGCCGCCGCGTCGGCACGGGTGACTCGCTCGCCAGCGAGTCGACGTACCTGACCAAGGTCATCCCCGGAGCGGTGCTGCGCGAACTGCGGCACATCGGCCGCGGCGGCGCCCTGCGCGCCTTCGCGATCGTGCTCTCCGTCGCGTCGACCGTCACCGGCTACGCCGTCGGCCGTGTCCTCGGCGGCGTCGTCGTCCGCACCCCGGCCACCGTGCCGGTCGCACAGCCGGTGGGCACGAGGTGACCCGCGCGACCCTGGCGATGGTCATCTCGCCGATCGTGACCGGCCCGCTGTCGCCGACGTGGGACGGCGCCCTGTGGGTCGGTGAGGTCGACCGGGCCGACGTGCACGCGTCCAGCCACCGTGACGTGGTCGCACTCGAGGGCGCCGCGGGCTACCGGCGCGCTCGACTGCTCGTCCGCGACCGCGGCGAACCCCTCGGCTTCGTCGAGGCGGACATCACCGAACGTCGCCGCATCGGCGGGACCATCGACGTCCGGACCCTCCAGCGCGCGATCCGGCCGATGCCGGTGCCCGAGCGTCGGCCGGCAGCAGGTCTGGTGCTGCCGTCCGTCACCGTGGTGCTCTGCACGGACGGTGCCGCCGGCACCACCATGCGGTCGGTGCTCGCCAACGAGTACCCCGACTTCGACGTCGTCGTCGTCTCGCACGGCGCCGACGACAGCGGCGCCGCGACGGTCGCGATCGGCGGACGCCGCGTCACCACGATCGCCGCACCGGCCGGTGGCCTCGCCGCCGCCCGTAACGCCGGACTCCTCGCAGCGAGCGGCGACGTCGTCGCGTTCGTCGCCGAGGGTGCCGTCGTGGACGGCGACTGGGTCGCCGCGCTCGCCGGAGCGTTCGCCGCGGACCCCGACGTCGCCTGCGTCACCGGACTCGTCCCGAGCGCCGAACTCCGCACCCCCGCGCAGCGCTGGCACGACGACCGCACCGCGGCCGGCCGGACCGTCCGCCGTCGGGTGTTCCGCCTCGACGACACCGACGACGCACCCCCGCACCACCCCTTCGCCGCCGCTGCCTACGGCACCGGTGACAACCTCGCCGTGCACCGTGCGACCGCGCTCCGGATCGGCGGCTTCGACACCGCCTTCGGACCGGGGACCCGCGTCGGCGCCGGCGACGACCTCGACCTCTTCACACGACTGTTGTTCGCCGGATCCGCGATCGCCGTCGAACCGGCCGCCATCGCGTGGCAGCGATCGGCGGACGACGTCGCGTCGCTCCGCGCCGCCGCTGCCGCGCACGGCCACGGACTCGGAGCCTGGATGACCAAGAACGCCATCGACCGCGAGTCGCTCACCGCATCGGTGGACGCAGCGCCCGAGGCGCTCAGCGCCTTCGCACGACTCGGCCTCGAGCAGGGCGACCGTGTGACGGACATCGCCGGCGACCAGCCCGGCACCGGTGAGGACCGCGTCCCGGACGCGGTCGACACCGAGTTCGCCGCCACCCGGCGGCGACTGCGCGGGGTCGAGCGTCGCTCGGTCCTGGCGGCGCCGTTCCTCGCACTCACCGAACGGCTGCGCGGCGGCGGCACCATCGACCGGAACGCACGTGGTCGTCACGAGCTCCGGCACGGCCTGGCCTCGGCCGGTCCGGCCCGCCCGGTCGCGGTGGACGCCATGAGCCCGGTCGCGCGGCTCACCGCAGCGGCGATCGTCGTCCTGACGCTCCTCGTCGCCGGGGTCGCGGCGCTCGCTGGACTCCCGGTCCTGCGGGGGAGTGCGATCGGCGTGTACCTCTTCGCGCTGCTCGGCGTCGCCCCGCTGCTGCTCGTCCGCCCGATGCCGTTGGCCCGGTTCAGCGTCTTCGCGGTCACGGCGTCGCTCGTCGGGACGATCGGCATCGGCTACACGATGGCGACCTTCCAGCTCTGGAACCCCACCGCACCGTTCGTCGGTGTCGTCGTGCTCACCGCGGTCGCCCTCGCCGTCGCCGTGCCGCGGGACGTCGCCGAACTGCAGCGGGCACGCCTCGCGCCGGTCACCGAGGGGGCCACCGCCCGCCGCTGGACCACCACCCACACCGTCACGGCCGGCTCGGTCGTCGGGCTGCTCGTCATCGTCGTCGCCGCGCTCACGCACATCGGCGACCCGGTGCCGGACGGGCTGTTCGGCTCGCTCGGCCCCGGCCTGGTCGTCGGACTGGCGATCGTCGTCGCCGCTGCCGTCGTCGCCCTGGTGCGCGGCCGCGGACTCGCGATCCCGGTCGTCGTGCTCGGTGGGTCGATCCAGCTCGCGCAGGCCATCACCTACGGCATGCCCACCGTCATGGCGGCCGCCCGCCACATCGGTGTGCTCGAGTACATCCGACGCTGGGGCTCGACGAACCCGGCCGCCGACATCTTCCAGACGTGGTCCGGGCTGTTCGCCGGCGGCGCCTGGGTCGCGGACGTCGGCGGGATCGACAACGCGATGACCATCGCCGCGTGGGTCCCCGTCCTGCTGGCCTTCAGCACGACGATCGCCGTCGGGGTCCTCGCCGCCAACTGGCTGCCGGGCAACCGCCGCCCCTGGATCGCGGCGTTCCTGACCGCGATGACCGGCTCGCTCAACACGACGTACTTCTCGCCGCAGTCGGTGGGCATCCTGATGTCCCTGGTGATCCTCGTGCTGGCCGTCGGCCCGCTGCGACGCACCGCCGCGACCGCTGCCGACGGCGTCCGCTCGACCGTGCTGCGGGCACGCCGCGTGGGCCTGTCCCGGATCATCGCCATCACCCTGATCGGCATCGTGCTGGTCGTCACCCACCAGATCTCGCCGTACCTGACGGTCGCCGCACTCGTGACGCTCATCGTGTTCCGGCTGCTCCGACCCTGGTGGCTCCCGATCGTGGTGCTCGTGCCGGCCGTCGGCTTCGCCCTGCTGAACGACGACATCCTGGGGAAGTTCCTGTCCCTCGGGGCCGTCGGCAAGGTGCTCGACAACGTGCAGCCGCCGTCGCACGACATGACCGTCCTGCCGAAGCCGCTCGTCACCCGGCTCGCGTTCGACATCCCCGCAGCGGCGCTCGTGGTGCTCGGCCTCGTCGCCGTGATCACGGTGCTGATGCGCCGGGACCGCGTGCACTGGGGGCTGCTGGCCACGGCCGCGAGCCCGATCTCGCTGCTCGTCGCGACGAACTACGGCCAGGAGGGCATCTTCCGCGTCGTGCTGTTCGCCACACCGTGGATCGCGATCCTGGCTGCCGGGCTCCCGATGCCCAGCGGCCGGTTGGCGCCCGTCGGTCGCCTCCTCACCCGCACGATGCGGCCCACGGCCGTCCGGGTCGTCGTCGCCGCAGCAGCGGTGGCCGCGATGGTCGGGGTCGGCGCCTTCGGCCAGACCGCCCTGGACTGGAACCGCGTCCCGACGCGCAGCCAGTCGGCGGCGACGCAGTTCTACGACTCCACCGCGCCGAAGGGGTCGATGATGCTGCTCACCGGGTCGGCCAACGCCGTCCCGAGCAACACCGGCGCCCGCTACTTCGACGTCGGGGCACTGTCCCGCGAGGTCCTCGGGGCGTACCCGGAGCCGCAGGGCTACGACGCCGAAGCCGACGTGTCCACGATGACCCGCCAGTTCGTCCTCGACTGGCCGGCGACGAAGTACTACGCCCTGGTCGCCGAGCCGTTCGGCGCCTACGACGAGCGCTACGGCTACCAGACCGACGCCGACTACCAGGAGCTCGCGGCCGCGATGGCCGACTCGCCCTACTGGAAGCGCGTCTTCGGCTCCGGCACCACCGCCGTCTACGAACTGACCCCGGAAGGGCTGGCACATGCCACGAACTGAGCACGACACGGTCCGGACCTCCCGGCGGACGCGGCGCATCGGCGCCGCGTCCGCCGCGGCGGTGCTCGGCCTCGTGGCGTTCGTCGTCCCGACGCTCACCGCGACCGGTGGAGCGGCGCTCGCCGACACCACGACCGGACAGTCGTCGGCGTCGGGGGCCGCCGCCGGTGCGGACTGCAGCGCCGGCCGGGTGCTCACGATGGTGGCGCACGCCGACGACGACCTGCTCTTCTCTGGCACCGAACTGCGCGCCGACGTCGACGCGGGCAAGTGCGTCCGCTCCGTCGTCGTGACGGCGGGCGACGCCGGCAAGCCCGCCTGGTACTGGCAGGCCCGTGAGGACGGCCTGATGGCCTCGTACGCCGAGATCGCCGGCGTCGACGCGGACTGGACCACCGGTCAGGTCGTCGTGGCCGGGAAGACCCTGCGCACGGAGACCCTGGCGACGCATCCCGAGCTCAGCCTCGTGTTCCTCGAGCTGCCGGACGGGAACATCGACGGGTCGGGCTTCGCGGCCACCGACGACGAGAGCCTCGAGAAGCTCTACGAGGGCCACATCCCGACGATGCACACCGTGGACGGGGCGTCGCAGCCGACGTCGTACTCGCTGACGTCCCTGCGCGCAACCTTCGCCGGGCTCGTCACCGGGTACGCGCCCACCGAGATCCACACCCTCGACCACGGCGGCACGTACGGCGACGGCGACCACAGCGACCACCACACCGTCGCGTACCTCGCCGACGAGGCCCAGACGACGTACACCGCGGCCCACACCTTCACCGGGTACCTCGGGTACCCGATCGCGAACCGCCCCGCGAACCTCAGCGCCGCGCAGACCGCCGCGAAGGCGGCCGCGTTCTTCGCCTACGCCGCGTACGACGGTGAGACCTGCGGTTCCACGTCCGCCTGCGCGTCGCGCCCGGAGGGATCCTGGCTGAGCCGGCAGTACGCCGTCGGCTCGTCGTCCGAGCCGCCGACCGACCCGACCGAACCGCTGCCCGCACAGGGCACCGACATCACCGCCGGTGCGACCGTCACCGCGAGCGCCGAGAACCCGGCGGACGGCCAGACGGCCGTCAAGGCCGTCGACGGCGTGGTGAGCGGGTACCCCGACGCCCCGACCGCCGAGTGGGCGGCTCCGTGGGGCGGCGTCGGCACCTGGATCCAGCTGGGCTGGGCAGCCGGCACGACCCTGCACGAGATCGACCTCGCCGACCGTCCGAACGGCGACGACCAGGTCACCGGCGGCACGCTGACGTTCTCCGACGGTTCGAGCGTCGCGGTCCCGTCGCTCGACAACGGCGGCGCCGTGCAACGCGTCACGTTCAGCGCCCGGCAGGTCAGCTGGGTGCGGTTCACGGTCGGTTCGGTCAGCGGCACGACCCGGAACGTCGGCCTCGCCGAGATCCGGGCCTTCCGGCCGACGGACACGACGCCCACCCCGACGCCGACCCCCACGCCGACCCCCACGCCGACGCCCACGCCGACGCCCACGCCCACGCCGACCCCGACCCCGACCCCGACGCTGTCGGACGTCACCGGGTCGGCCACCCCGACCGCCGCGTGGGACGACCAGTCCACCGGGCAGACCGTCGCCAAGGCGGTGGACGGTGTGGTGTCGGGCTACCCCGACACCACGACGGCCGAGTGGGTCGCCCCGTGGGGCCGGACCGGGGTCTGGATCCAGCTCGACTGGGCCGCCTCGCAGCGGCTCGGCCGGATCGTGCTCCACGACCGCCCGAACAGCGCCGACCAGGTCACCGGCGGCACCCTGACGTTCTCGGACGGCAGCCAGGTCGCCGTCGGCACCCTGCCGAACGGCGGCGACGCCCTGACGGTCGACTTCACCCCGCGTGACGTCACCTGGGTGCGGTTCACGGTGACGGGCGTCTCGGACAGCACGGGCAACGTCGGACTCTCCGAGGTCCGCGCGTGGACGACCGGGTGACCGACGAGCAGGGCGACGGCCAGGAGGCCCGCCCCGTGTGGTCCGAACACGTCGCCGACGACGCGGCGTCGGCCCACGGCGCCCCACCGGCACACGGTCGTGGCCTGTCCCGGCACCGGCCGTCGCGGCGCGCCGGCACCCGCCGGACCGCGTTCGCGGCCGGCGCCCTGCTCGTGGCTGCCGGCATCGTCGCCGGCACCACGACGGCGACCACCACGGCGAACGGTGACGACGTGACCCTCGACGACCCGAGCGGCGTCTCGATGCCGAGCTCCGAGCCGGAAGGGTGGACCCGGGTGTTCGGCGAGGACTTCGCCGACGCCGCCACGAACCGGACCTTCGAGTCCCGGTACTCGGACCGGTTCGTCGCCTACCACGGGTTCGCCGACACCGCGGGCACGGGGCGCTACCAGGCGTCCACCCTGTCGACGCACGACGGCGTCCTCGACGTGCGGCTGCGCACCACGCGCGCCGGGGTGCCGCTGGCGGGCGGTGTCGTGCCGCTCGTTGACGGCCAGTGGGGCGGGCAGACCGCCGGCCGGTACAGCATCCGGATGCGGAGCGACGAGGTCGACGGCTACGGCGTGGCCGTGCTGCTCTGGAGCGACGAGAACCTGTGGTCCGACGGCGAGATCGACTTCCCCGAGGGAGCGCTCGGCGCGCCCGCGTGGCTCAACGTGCACTGCCTGGCGGACCCTGCCGAGAAGTGCATCCACCAGCAGACCGAGGCGTCGCTGAAGGACTGGCACACCTACACGATCGAGTGGACCGCCGACCGGATGTCGTTCCTGGTCGACGACGAGGTCGTCGGCACCACGACGGAGAACATCCCGACGGCTCGGATGCACCTGGTGGTGCAGGCCGGGTCGAACGCCGGGAACCCGCCGGCGGACGCCGCCGGGTCGCTCCTCATCGACTGGATGACGATCGACGTGCCGGCGGACGGTGCCGAGCCGAGCGCGTCGCTGCCGGACGACACCGCCACGACGGCCCCGGACGACTGAGCGGTCCCGAACGACCGAGCGGTGCCGACGTCGTCGTCGGCACCGCTCGGTCGTCGTCGTTCGTCAGTGCTTCGCGTGCGCCTCGAGCGCCCGGAGCAGCGCCGCGACGTGCCGCTCCCGGCCGTACCGGTCCCGCACCCAGGCGCGGCACCGGTCCGCCAGAGCGGGTTCCGTCCCGGCCGCGTCCAGCGCCTCGATGACCCTGTCGGCCAGCGCGCCGGTCTGGGTGGGGTCGACGGTGAACCGCGCCCACTCGCCGCTCAGGATCTCGGCGGTGCCGCCCGACGCCGCCGCGACGACGGGGCGTCCGGTGGACATCGCCTCGACGACCACGCGGCCGAACCCCTCGGGTTCGATGGAGGGTGCCACCACGACGTCGGCGGCGTGCAGCAGCGGGACGACGTCGTCCCGCTCGGGCACCACGACGACGGCACCGTCGGGCAGCGCGGCGATCGCGCGGTGCACGGCGGGGGCGTCCTCCGGGTACAGCGCACCGGCGAGGACGAGCACCGGAGCCGGGGTGGGCGGTGTGCCGGGCCCGACGAGGACGCGGGCCGACGCGTGGACGCGCCCCCATGCCTCCAGGAGGGCCAGCACGCCCTTCGAGCGCGTGAGCCGACCGTAGTACAGCACCACGGGGCGGTCCTGGTCGAGGCCGAGCGCAGCACGCGCGCGACGGGTACTCGCCGCGGTGGCGGCGGGGAACGCCGCGGTGTCGACGCCGTTCGGGACCACGTCGACCCGGTCCGGCGGGGCGCCGACGGCGGTCCATGCACGTGCCATCGCCGCGGAGACCGCGAGGTACCGGGTCCGGCCCGCCGCGAACGGGCCGAGCCGACGGTAGTTCGGGGCGTGGTGCAGGTGCACGGCCAGGGGGACGCCGGACACGAACGACACGACGCGGCCCCACGGCAGGAACTCCGGACGGTTCAGCCACAGGACGTCGGGACGCGACCGGCGGAGGCGCAGGCCCTCACGGACGAAGCGCAGCACGTCCGTCGGGGCGGAGCGGATGCCGAAGCGGTAGTCGCGGGCGTGCCGCAGTCGGACGCCGAGCCGGTCGAACACCGCGCGGCCCGCGTCCGGGGCGCCGTCCGCGCCGGCTCGGTGCCACACCTCGACGTCGTGGCCGGCTGCGACGAGCTCGCCGACGTCCTCGACGACGCAACGTTCGACACCGCCGGTGATGGCGAGACCGTTGGTGGCGACGACGACACGCAGCGGACGGGCGGTGGGGCGGGTCATGCGGATCCTCCGCGAGCGAGTTTCAGGCGACGGAAGAACCAGGGCAGGCACGCGGCGACGCCGACGACGCGGACGATGTTCCAGGCGAGGTCCTGCGGCGGGAGGAGCGAGGCCGCGGCGACGACGATCGCGATCGCGATGGCCAGCAGCACCCGGCGTCGGGGACCGCGCCACTCGCGGCGGTCCGGCAGGGAGGCCTGCTGCAGCGCGGCGAGGACGGCGTAGGCGATGACGGTGGCGATGCCCGCGCCGACGATGCCGGTCAGGGGCACCAGCACCAGGTTCGCCGCGATGTTCACGACGCCGGCGACGGCACCGATGACGCCGACCGTCACCCCGCGGCGCTCGACCAGCAGGAGCCGACCGGTCGCACCGCTCGCGACCACCGGGAACGCGGTCAGGGCGACCACGAAGACGACGACGGTGAGGGACTCGACCCGGTACGACGCCGGCGCCAGGATCGGCAGCGCCACCGGCGACACGAGCGTCACGGCGACGAGCACGGGGGCGAGCAGCATGTAGAGCTCGTCACGGGCGTGCATGGCGAGCCGGCGGCGTGCCACGGCGTCGCGGAGGGCGGCGAAGTGCGGCGCCCAGGCCTGGTTCGTGAAGGTCAGCAGCAGGATGACCGCGGAACCGACGACGTAGGCGATCTGGTAGCGGGCGACCTCGTCGGCACCGAGGAGGCGCTGCACGACGAGCCGGTCACCGGCGTTCAGGACGAAGTACGACAGGCTGCCGAGCGCGATCGGGACACCGAGCTTGAACGCCCGGACCGTGGTGCGGTGGTCGAACAGACCGCGGAACCGCGGCTTCGTGGCGACGATGCCGATGACCATCGCGGCGCCCTGTGCCACGACCCCGCCCCACGCGTACGTGGTGGCGTCGGCGTGCACGGCGGCGAGCAGCCCGAGGCCGATGATCGACCCGCCGACGGACGACAGCAGGCTCGTCACGGCGAACACGCGGATGCGGTCCTGGGCGACGAGCAGCGCGAGGGACAGCTGCACGATCGCGGCGGGCCCGGTCCAGAGCACGGCGACCAGCAGCAGCGGGTGCTGGTCGACGAAGCCCGCGGCGTCGCCCCAGAGCGGGATCGACACCAGGGCGAACACGGTGACGGTGACCGCGGTCACCATGCCGACGAACACCAGACCGCGGGCACGCCGGTCGTCGCCGTCCTCGGCGCGCTGCAGCACCGACGCCTGGTCGATGCCGCAGACGGCCACGACCACCAGGGCCTGGTACAGCGCGATCGCCGAGGCCAGCACGCCGAACTCGGCCGGCGGCATCAGGTGCGCGAGCACGGGGGAGATCAGCGAGCTCACGACGAGCTGCATCGACCAGACGACCACGTAGAGCAGGCCGCGGCCGAACAGCACCGACGAGCCGCGTGCGACGGCGATCGAGTCGGTGTCGGTGGACAGCGCGCCGGGGGCCGCCGGTTGCACGGACGCCTCGAGCTCGTCGTCGTCGGGCTGCGCCGCCAGCGCAGCCGCCTCGGCCGCACGGGCCTCGCGTCGGGTCTGGGGGACGGTCACTGCGCCACCACCACCGGCTGGTCGTCGGCGGACGTCCGGAGCCCGAACGTCGCGTCGACCACGTCGAGCAGGTCGGTGCTGCGCGACGTCGAGAACTTGCGGGCGAACACGTACGGGGTCGACTGGTCGGCCGACGTGCGACGCTCCAGCAACCGGCCGGCGTCCTCGATGCCGAGCCACGGCGGGCTCTTCTGCTTCGTGCCGTCCCACCCGATCCACCAGAGCGGCTGCGCCGCGTGGGCGTCCGGGAAGTCCGGGGTGAACTCCGGGGTCAGCAGGACCGACGGCACGAAGGTCTCGTCACCGATCCACACGCGCTCCCAGAACGCCACCAGGTCGGGGCGCTGGTCGAACACGTCGACGACGCCCTGCGCGTGGTGCCGGGCCAGGACCTTGAGCTGCGAGCCGCCGCCGAACACGACGTCACGCGGGACGCGTCGGGGGATCGGCAGGCGCAGCATGTGCTTCCGCCACGCCCAGTGCCGGAACCGCACCCGCGACCGACCGCCGTCCCGACCCCACGCGGGGTGCGGCAGCGGCTTCGCCTCGACGAACGACCGCCCGGGGTTCGCCGCCAGGAGCGCCGAGATCTCCTCGGCGTCGGCCAACGGGTAGTCGCTGCCGGTCAGCAGCGCCACGTGCGTGGCGTCGGTCTGCGCCAGGGCAGCACGGTAGCCGGCGACCTCGGCCGCGACGTTCTCCCACTTCGCCCACCCGGTGCGCATCCGCGGCAGCACGTGCACCCGTTCGGGCAAGCCGGCGGTCATCGCCTCGAACGCGTCGTCGTCGGTGCTCGCGTCGCAGTGCAGGAACACCGGGAACGGGTCGAGCGCCGCCACGAGCCGACGGACGTGCGTCGGGTCCTCGTGGGCGAGGACGATGCACGCGAGCGGCGTGGGAGTGATGGCCATGTCCGCGACGCTAAGCGGGCCCGCGAACACCGACAAGGGCGGTCGGGACCACCTGCGGGGGAACGGCGGTTTCCCGCAGGAGCCCCCCGATCGAGGGGGATCGCGTCAGCGGGCGCGGCGGAACTTCGGGCAGTCGCAGAGCGCGCAGTCCGTGCCCGGACGGTAGTGCTCGTGTGCCGCCTGGGCGTGCCCACACGTGCCGCACGCGGCGTCGTCGGCATCGAGGTGCACCACGACGAGGTCGGACGCGTCGGGGTCCGGAACCAGGTGCAACGTCGGGCGCGGACGCCTGGTCAGGCCGAGCCGGTCCATCGTGCGGGCCAGCGGCATGCGTCCTCCTCGTGTCCGGCGGGGACCGGGGTCGCACCGGCGGGTCGACCGGCGTCTCCCGCGAGTCTAGTGGCGGCAAACCGCAGCCTCCCCGCATCCTCCGAGCATCGCGGTTGACCCCCTGTCGACGCGCGCGGACCATTGCCACGTCCACCCGACCAGACCGGCCCGACGGGACGACCATGACCGACCACACCACGACCGCGGAACGAGCCCTCACACTCGACCCGGCGATGCCCTCGCCCGACGCCCCCACCTGGGCCGGAGCTGCATGGGTCGGCGCCGTCGACCGGTCCGCGGCGCTCGCCGCCGGCACCGTGCGCCTCGCCGGCGCCGACGGCTTCCGCCGCGCCCGCCTCATGGTGCGCGACGGCCGCGACGTCGCCGGGTTCGTCGACGTGCGCGTCGACGAGCGCGGGGCAGTGGACCCGGCCGAGCTGGGACCGGCCCTGCGTCGGTTGCCGGCCCCGGGCCTCCCGGTCGACGCCCCCGCGGACGGCGCACGCGTCTCCGTCGTCATCGGGACCCGCGAGCGTCCCGTGGCGCTCGCCCGCGCCGTGCGCTCCGTCCTCGACTCCGAGTACGACGACTTCGAGCTGTTCGTCGTCGACAACGCCCCCGTCGCCAGCGGCACGCGCGACGTCGTCGCGGCGATCGACGACCCGCGCCTGCACTACGTCCTCGAAGCACGCGCCGGCGTCTCCCGCGCCCGGAACGCCGGACTCGCCCTCGCCACCGGCGGCATCGTCGCCTTCATCGACGACGACGTCGTCGTCGACCGCCACTGGATGGCCGCCATCGCCGCCGCCTACGAGCGCGACGCCGACGTCTGGTGCGTCACCGGACTCGTCCCGAGCGGCGAGCTGCGGACCCCCACGCAGCGCTTCTTCGACGAGCGGGTGACCTGGGCGCGGAACCTCGAGCGCCGGGTGTACCGCACCGCAGCACCGCCCGTCGACGAGCCCCTGTTCCCGTTCACCGTCGGTGCGTTCGGCACCGGCGCGAACATGTCCGTGCGGCGCGACGCCGTCCGGCAGCTCGGTGGCTTCGACGTCGCACTCGGCCCCGGCACCCGTGCCCGCGCCGGTGAGGACCCGGACCTGTTCACCCGCGTGCTGCTCGCCGGCGGGGCGCTCGCCGTGGAACCCTCGGCCGTCGTCTGGCACGAGCACCGCAAGGACCGTGCCGCGTTGCGCTCGCAGGCGATCGGCTACGGCACCGGGCTCGGCGCCTGGGTCACGAAGCTCGTGCTGCGTCCGTCGACCGCCTTCGCGGTGCTGCGGCGTGCGGTCGGGGCGCTCCGGCGGCTCGGCGCGCTCGGGCAGGGCGCCGACGAGCGCCCCGTCGACGCGAGCGACGGCTGGCCCGTCGACGCCGAGTTCACCGCGGCGACGCGCGGGCTCAAGCGCGCCGAGCTGACGGCCGCGCTGGGCGGGCCGTGGCGGTACGTGGCCGGGCGGCTGACCGCGCGCTGAGGCGCGGGCGGGCGGGCTGGGCATGCGGGCGGGGGGCGCCGCACCCGGTTTGCGACAAGACGGTCGTCGTACGACACGTGTCTTGTCGCCTGTTGCGTGCGCAACGGTTGCGTGCGCGTGGGGGCGACATCCTCGACGTCGTACGACAACGCGGGTGTCGCCTGTTGCGTGCGCAACGCAACGGACGGGAGGCCCGTGGCGACGCTGCCACGGGCCTCCCGTCCGTCGGGTCGTGCGTCTACGGCCGGAAGCGGCCGGCCTCGACGTCGCGCCAGCGGCGGCGGCTGCGGAACCAGGCGGCCGGTCCGGCGGGGAACCCGCGCAGCTCGTGGTACGCCAGGGTCTTCGGGATGCGCGTGGTCGAGGCGTCGTTGGTGACCTCGGTCGCGGCGTCGCGGCGCCCGGCCAGGCGGGACAGCATCTGCTTCGACTTGACCTTCGCTGCGAGCGGCATCAGGCGGGCCAGGACGGCGACGTGCCGCTTGTCCTTCGCGGCGAGCGCGAACATCAGCGCGGTGAACCCGACGCCGTTGCCGTGCAGCTGCTTGTGCAGGTCCTCGACGGTCTGGCGGTGCCGGTGGTGCACGACCGCGCGCGGCTCGAAGCCGATCTTCCCGCCGCGCCACAGCGTCTCGATGAACATCGCCAGGTCCTCGCCGCCACGGGCGGGGGAGCCGGCGCCGAGGGTGTGGTCGAAGCCGCCGACGGCCTCGATCAGGGTGCGGCGGTAGGCCATGTTCGCGCCGGCGCCGTACGCACCGATGCCGTAGACGGCGAAGTGCTTGAGGACCTCGCCGGACGGGGTGACCGCGGTGACGCGGGCGTGCCGCATGGTGCCCTGGACGTCGTCGGGGACGATCGTGACGGGCGAGAAGGTGCGCTCGGCGCTGAACCCGCCGTAGTACGCCTCGTACCAGATCTGCGCCGGAGTGGTGAGTTCGCTCGGCAGGATGACGCCGGTGACGGCGTCGAGGCCGGGCTCGCTGACGAACCGGGACCCGATGGCGCGGAGCCACTGCGGGTCGACGCGCACGTCGTCGTCGGTGAAGGCGATCACGTCGCCGGTCGCGGCGGCGACGCCGGCGTTCCGGCCGGCGGACAGGCCGGGGCGGCGCTCCTCGACCAGGCGGACGTTCCGTCCGGCGAGCATCGCGGGCAGGGCGTCGCCGGCGGGGACGCGGACGCGGTTGTCGACGAGGATGACCTCGTGTCGCGGGTAGTCGAGGTGCTCGAGGACGTCGAGCAGCTTGCCGAGGTCCTCGACGCGGTCGACGACGGTGGACACGACGACGGAGATGGTCGGCAGGTCGTCGTCCGACACCGCGGGGACGTCGGCCAGGACGGTCTCCTGCAGCGCCTCGAGGGCACGGGCCGCGTCGGCCGGGTCGTCGGTGAGTAGTACGTCGAGGGTGCCGGTGGGGTGGCCGCCGCGGTAGCCGATCACCATGGCGGACTCGCCGGTCTCGTCGGCGACGAGGCGGGGGAGCGGGGCGTCGAGGTCGACGCCGATGACACGGCGCGGTGCGGGCACGGTGTCGGCGGTGTGGAGGGTGGCCATGTCGTGGACGCTACGTGGAGCCGTCGGCACGGACAACGGCGCGGGTCCCCAGTGGCGGGGTTCATGCGGAGTTCCGCAGTGGCGTGCAGGGGCCCCTCGAACGAGGGTGAGCGCTCACCCAGGAAGTCTCCGGGACTTCCAAGGTCACGCTCAGGTCACGGAACCGATGCAACCGGTTGCGGAACCCCGAGGGCGGGCGTAGCTTCCTCCACCAGCAGGCAGCGGCGCCTGCTCCAGGGCAGTGTCGTCGAACCCGATCGATGCCCCCTGGTGATCTCAACGAGGAGACAACGCTGTGAAGACAACACGCTCCAGGGTGCGGTTCGCATCCGTTGCCGGGGTCGCCGTCATCGGCCTCGTGCTCACCGGCTGCTCGAGCGGGAGCTCCGGCGCCGGCTCGGACGACGCCAAGAGCGGCCAGGACAGCCGCGGGCCCATCACCTACGTGCAGGGCAAGGACAACTCGAACGTGGTCCGCCCGCTGATCGCGAAGTGGAACAAGGCCCACCCCGACGAGAAGGTCACCTTCAAGGAGCAGTCCGACCAGGCCGATCAGCAGCACGACGACCTCGTGCAGCACTTCCAGGCCAAGGACGCGAACTACGACGTCGTCGACGTGGACGTCGTCTGGACCGCCGAGTTCGCCGCGAAGAGCTGGCTGACGCCGCTGACCGGTGACATGGAGATCGACACCTCGAACCTCCTGCCGGCCACGGTGAAGACCGCGACCTACAACGACACCCTCTACGCCGCCCCGCAGACCTCGGACGGCGCGCTCCTCTACTACCGCAAGGACCTCGTCAAGACGCCCCCGACGACGTGGAGCGACATGATGGACGACTGCCAGATCGCGAAGGACAAGGGCATCGGCTGCTACGCCGGGCAGTTCGCGAAGTACGAGGGCCTGACGGTGAACGCCTCCGAGGCCATCAACGGCTCCGGCGGTTCGGTGCTCGGCACGAGCGGGGACCCGGACGTCGACACCGCCGACGCCAAGGCCGGCCTGCAGAACCTGGTCGACGCGTTCAAGGACGGGAACATCCCGGCCGAGGCGATCACGTACCAGGAGGAGCAGGGCCGCACCGCGTTCGAAGCCGGCAAGCTGCTGTTCCTGCGCAACTGGCCGTACGTCTACAACCTGGCGAAGACCGACGGTTCGAGCAAGGTCAAGGACACCTTCGGCGTCGCCCCCATCCCGGGTGCGGACGGCGTCGGTGCCTCGACGCTCGGCGGGCACAACGCCGCGATCAGCGTGTACTCGAAGCACAAGGCGACGGCGCACGACTTCCTCGAGTTCCTCATCTCGAACGACACGCAGAAGTTCTTCGCGACGCAGGGGTCGCTCGCCCCGGTCGTCGGTGACCTCTACACCGACTCCGAGCTGACGGCGAAGCTGCCGTACCTGCCGACGCTGCTCAAGTCGATCGAGTCGGCGGAGCCGCGCCCGGTCACGCCGTTCTACCCGGCGGTGACGAAGGCGATCCAGGACAACACCTACGCGGCGCTCAAGGGATCGAAGTCGGTCGACGAAGCCCTGAAGGACATGCAGGACGCCCTCACGTCGGCGACCAGCAGCTAGCGACACGCGGCGTACGCCGCATCGGACTGGAGGCACGGTGCCATCCCGGCACGTGCCTCCAGTCCGCCCCTACTTGCGTTCCGACACCCCCGGCAAGGAGGCCGACACGTGTCAGCAGCAACCGAGATCCCCGCAGCCATCCCGGGCCCGACGGGCACGGAACCGAAGCGCCAACGGCGCAAGGGCGGACTCAACGCCGAGCACGGCCGATGGGCCGTGTACCTCATCGGCCCGACGATCCTGCTCCTCGCGATCGTCATCGGCTACCCGGTCGTCAGCGCGATCATCCAGTCGTTCCAGCTCGACCAGGGCCTCGACAAGGCAACCGGCCTGTTTGTGCAGGGCGGCTTCGCTGGCATCACGAACTACGCGCACTGGCTCGGCCAGCAGTGCGGCAACTTCACCTGCCCGCCCGGCAGCCTCGGCTCCCAGTTCTGGGTGTCGATGGGCAACACGTTCTTCTTCACGGTCGTCACCGTGGCGTTCGAGACGGCCATCGGCGTGTGGATGGCGATCATCATGAACCGCAACTTCACGGGCCGCGCGATCGTCCGTGCCGCGATCCTGGTGCCGTGGGCGATCCCGACGGCCGTCACCGCGAAGCTCTGGTACTTCATCTTCGACGCGAACGGCGTCCTGAACCACGTCCTCGGGCAGCAGATCCTGTGGACGAGCGGCGAGTGGGCGTCCCGGTGGGCGGTCATCATCGCCGACACCTGGAAGACCACGCCGTTCATGGCACTGCTCATCCTGGCCGGGCTGCAGCTGATCCCGGAGGAGGTCTACGAGGCCGGCAAGATGGACGGCGCGTCGACCTTCCAGCGCTTCGTGCTCATCACGCTCCCGCTGATCAAGCCCGCGCTGATGGTCGCGATCCTGTTCCGCGTCCTCGACGCACTGCGCATGTACGACCTGCCCGCGATCCTCACCGGCGGCGGCGGTGGTTCCGGCAACGCCACCACGACCCTGTCGATCCTCGTCGTCGAACAGATCCGGCAGGGCTTCAACTCCGCGTCGGCCCTGTCCACCATCACCTTCCTGGTGATCTTCATCGTGGCGTTCGTCTTCGTCCGGTTCCTCGGCGCCAACGTCGTGCAGACGCAGGCCGCCCAGCAGAAGGGTGAACTCAAGTGACCCTCGCAGCAGACCGCCCCCGGTCCACCGCAGCAGCACGCGACCGCGCCGTCGACCGCGCCGACGTCCGGGTCCGCCGTGACACCGGCCCCCGGATCCGCACGGCCGTGCAGGCGATCGTCATCGCCGTGTGGTGCCTCCTGCCGTTCTACTGGATGGTGGTGACGAGCTTCCGCGACGTCGGGTTCACGTTCGACGCCACCCCGTGGCCGACGCACGTCACGCTCGACAACTACGCGACGGCGTTCTCCACGTCGCTCGGCAACCACCTCGGGCGGGCGCTCGCCAACAGCCTGCTCATCGGCGGCGTCGTGACGATCATCGCCCTGCTCGTCGGCACCACGGCGGCGTACGCCCTCGCCCGACTCGAGTTCGGCGGCAAGTCCCTCATCGCCGGCGCGATCCTGGCGGCGTCGATGTTCCCGGGCGTCGCGCTCATCTCCCCGCTGTTCCAGCTCTTCACGGACATCGGGTGGATGGGGTCGTACCAGGCGCTCATCCTGCCGAGCATCTCGTTCGTGCTGCCGCTGACGGTCTACACGCTCGCGAGCTTCTTCCGCGAGATGCCGTGGGACCTCGAGGAAGCAGCGCGCATCGACGGGTGCACCCGGGTGCAGGCGTTCCGGCGGATCATCCTGCCCCTCGCCGCCCCCGCGGTGTTCACGACGGCGATCCTGGCGTTCATCTCGAGCTGGAACGAGTACCTGATCTCCTCGCAGCTCTCGAGCGACGCGACGCAGCCGGTGACCGTGGCGATCGCCTCGTTCGCCGGGACGCAGCCGCACCAGGAGCCGTACACGGCGGTCATGGCCGCAGGCACGATCGTCACGATCCCGCTCGTGGTCCTCGTGCTCATCTTCCAACGACGCATCGTGGCCGGCCTCACCGCCGGCGGCGTGAAGGGCTGACGACCATGGCGCAGCGCGGACCCACCCGGCCCACGGCCCGGATCGAAGAGGCGATCGGCTTCGTCGGCATGTTCGGCATCCTGTTCCTCGGCGCGACGGTGTTCTGCGAGGTCACCGGTCGTCCGGCACTCGGGTGGGCGCTCACCCTGCTGGTGTGCGTGCTCGGGGTCGTGGCGCTCGACCGGTGGCGGGTGCGGGTGCTCCGCCGGCACGCCGAGGTCGACGGTGTCGGTGCCACGCCCGCCATCGCCCCGGTCCGAGCTGCGCGCGGCGACGACACCCGTCGTCGGCCGCGGCCCTCCGCGGACGGCCGGGTGCACCAGCACAGCGGGTGGGACGAGCTCGCACCAGCCGGTCGTCGTGCACCGCACCGGGCGCGCCGGACCGCAGCAGCCGACGCGCACCGCCTCCCCGGCACTGCAGCCGACCGTCCGGCGGGCGTGACGCACCGTACGGACGGCTGACGGGCCTCCCGGGTCGCATCGATGGGGATCCAGGAGATCGCGACCGTCACGGGACTGTCGAAGTCCACGGTGTCGCGAGCGCTGCGCGGCATGGAGAACGTGGCGGAGACCACGATCGACGAGGTCCGTCGGGTCGCCGACGAGCTCGGGTACGTCCCGAGCTCGGCGGCGGCGGGCCTCGCCACCGGGCGGCAGCGCGCCGTCGGCGTCGTCGTCCCGGTGATCGACCGGTGGTTCTACGTCAAGGCACTCGGCGGGGTCGACGCAGAACTCCGGCGTGCCGGGTACGACCTCGTGCTCTACAACCTGGGCGGGCCGGGCGGTGACCGCGACCGGGCGTTCCGCCGGTCGATGCTGCGGCACCGCGTCGACGCCCTCGTCCTGCTGTCCCTGGTGCTCGACGCGACCGAGCGTGCCGAGCTCGAACTCACCCGGCACCCGATGATCGTCATCGGCGGACCCGCCCCGGGCCTGCGCAACATCGGGGTCGACGACCGAGCCGTCTCCCGGATCGCGGTCGACCACCTGTGCGGACTCGGACACCGCCGGGTCGCGTACGTCGGCGGGCAGGACGAGGCCGGCATGAACGTCGCGGTGCCGCACCTGCGGCGGGACGGGTTCGTCGACGCGATGCGGGCCGCCGGACACGCGGTGCCGGACCGGTGGCTGCTCGACGGACGGTTCTCGTTCGCCGGAGGGCTCGCGGCGGGTGTGGCACTGTTCGGCGTGGGTGTGCGCGGGGGCGCAGCCGCTGCCGGACCCGATCGCCCGACTGCCGTGGTGTGCGCCTCGGACGAGATGGCGCTCGGGGTGCTCCTCGCCGCGGCGCAGGCCGGACTCTCGGTGCCGGCCGACGTCTCCGTGATCGGGATCGACGGCCACGAGTACGGCGCGACCGTGGGGCTGACGACCGTGGCACAGGACCCGGAGGCGCAGGGGCGGGCAGCGGCGCGGGCGGTGCTCGCCGAGGTCGAGGGCGGCGCTGCCGGAGCGATCGCGGCGGCGCCGGCACACCTGGTGGTGCGGGCGACGACGGGGCCGCCGCCGGGGTGAGACGGGGCGCGGGCGTGGGGCGTGGGCGGGATCGACTCGGAACGACGATCGCGATGTCGCACGACAACGGAGACGTCGTTCCGAGTCGGCTCCGGCCCGAGCCCGCCGGACCCACCCCGCGTACCCTCGCCCGCATGGAGGTCACGAAGCTCGAACACGCCTGCCAGATCCTGTCGGACGGCGACGCCCGCCTGGTGCTCGACCCGGGCGACTTCACCCGCCCCGTCGACGCGACCGGGGTCGTCGCGGTCGTCGTCACCCACGAACACCCCGACCACGTCACGCCCGAGCAGCTGCACCGGATCCTCGACCGGAACCCCGACGCCGTCGTGTTCGGCCCCGAGGGTGTCCGCGCAGCGCTCGCCGGCTCCGGCATCGCCGTCGAGGTCGTCACCGACGGCGACCACCGCACCGTCGGTCCGTTCGCGCTCGACTTCCACGGCACGCGGCACCAGCTCATCCACTCCTCGGTGCCGGTCGTCGACAACACCGGCGTGCTCGTGAACGGCAGGCTCTTCCACCCCGGCGACTCGTACACCGACCCGGGCGTGACGGTCGAGGTCCTCGCCGCACCGGTCGGCGCCCCGTGGCTCAAGGTCGCCGAGATGATGGACTACGTCGCCGCGCTCGCCCCGGCCCGCGCCTACCCGATCCACGAGGCCACGCTCTCCGACATCGGCTACGGCATGCACACCGGGCGGCTGCGCGAGGCGCTCGCCCCCCACGGTTCGCTCGAGATCCTGCGGCCGGGGGAGTCGCTCACCATCTGACCGCGCCGGACGCGACGATTCCTGCGCACGGCGTGCGGCCCCGGACGTGCGGACGTGCGGGCGGTCGGACGGGAGGCCTGTGGCGGGCCCGCCCCGCGCCTCCCGTCCGATGGGCGGTCGCGTCCACGGCCGCGCGCCGTATGCCGGGTGCGGCATGGCGGCACACCCGGGCGACACGCCTCGTTTTGGTGCGGTGCGCGGCTTGTGCAATACTTGTCGAGTTGTCGGAACGGCCCCATCGTATAGCGGCCTAGTACGCTGCCCTCTCACGGCGGTAACGCGGGTTCGAATCCCGCTGGGGTCACCACAGGTGACATGCTCCGAGTCCGACAACAGCCGCGGCCCCATCGTATAGCGGCCTAGTACGCTGCCCTCTCACGGCGGTAACGCGGGTTCGAATCCCGCTGGGGTCACCAGCACACGAAACCCCCGACGAGCTCCGGCTCGCCGGGGGTTTCGTCGTCGTGTGCCAGGCTGAGGCCGTGTCCAGCGCCGTCCAGCTCATCCGGTCCGCAGCCCTCAGCGACGTCGCGGAGTACGCCTACGCCGCAACCGTCCCCGCCGGTACACGGTTGGTGTTCCTGGCGGGGGCGTGTCCACTCGACGAGGACGGCGCGACGGTCGCCGTCGGGGACGTCGCCGGGCAGGCCGCGCAGTGCGTCGCGAACCTGCGGACCGCGCTCGCGGCCGCCGGCGCGGGCATCGACGACCTCGTGCAGACGCGGGTGCTCGTCGCGACGACCGAGCAGCAGGACCTCGTCGCTGCCTGGGACGTCGTCCGTGCCGCGATGGGGGACCACGACGTGCCGAGCACGCTGCTCGGCGTGACCGTCCTCGGCTACGACGACCAGCTCGTCGAGGTCGAGGCGATCGCCGCCGTCGCCGACTGACGCGGTACGCTGACCGGGTCGTCAGACCCGGCAGTGGGGCCTGCCGGACCCAACCGCGCACCAGCCGCCAACGGTCCCTATCCCGAGAACACCGCACGCGCGGAGACGATCCGGCGTGCTCGGCGATAGGAGCACCATGACCGACGAACGACCACCGCACCTCCGCTGGGGCTTCCTCGGCCTCGTCGCGCTCGGTGGGGCGATCGGCACCGCCGTCCGGGCCGTGCTGGCTGACGTGTTCCCCGCGCACGACGGCATCAGCTGGGTGATCCTGGTCATCAACGTCGTCGGGGCGTTCTGTCTCGGGCTCCTGCTCGAGGCACTGGCGCACCGCGGCCCCGACGTCGGAGGCCGCCGCACGCTCCGGCTGTTCGTCGGCACCGGCGTCCTCGGCGGGTTCACGACGTACAGCACCCTCGCCGACGACACGGCGCAGCTGCTCGACGTCGGTCGGTGGGGTGCCGGCTCCGGCTACGCACTGCTGTCGGTCGTCCTCGGGCTCGCCGCCGTCGCGCTCGGCGTGTGGATCGCGGCGCGGTCCCGACCGCGGTCGACCGGCCTGGACGGGGGCGCCTCGTGAACCCGCTCGACCTGCTGCTCGTCGCCGTCGGCGGCGGAGTCGGTGCCGCGCTCCGGTTCCTGCTGGACGGACTCGTCAAGGCGCGCACGTCCGGCTCCCGGATCACCGGGTTCCCCCTCGGCACGGTCCTGATCAACGTCACCGGCTCGCTCGTCCTGGGCCTGCTCACCGGCCTCGGGCAGGCCGGCACGATCCCGCTCCCGGCGGTCGCGGTGCTCGGGACGGGCATGATGGGTGGGTACACGACGTTCTCGACGGCGAGCGTCGAGACCGTCCAGCTCCTCCGATCCGGCAAGCCCCGGCTCGCCGTCCTGCACGGCCTCGGGATGCTCGTCGTCTCGGTCGGCGCAGCCGCGCTCGGCCTCTGGATCGGAAGGAACTCATGACCTCGGAACGCCCCGGCGAACTCGTCCTCGTCCGTCACGGAGAGACGGAGTGGTCGAAGAGCGGGCAGCACACCGGTCGCACCGACATCCCGCTGACGGAGAACGGTGTCGAGCAGGCGAAGCGCGCGGGCCGGTACCTCGCCGACCGTTCGTTCGCGCTGGCCCTGTCGAGCCCGCTGCAGCGTGCGCGTGACACCGCGCACCTGATCGGCGTCGACCCCGAGCTCGACGAGGACCTGTACGAGTGGGACTACGGCGCCTACGAGGGACTCACCACCCCGCAGATCAAGGTGCTGCGCCACGGGCCGTGGGACCTCTGGACCGACGGGGTGCCCGCCGGTGACACCCCCGGTGAGAACGCCGCCGAGGTCCGGGTCCGCGTCGAGCGCATCCTGAACCGTGCCCGCCCGGTGCTCGCCGAGGGGCAGGACGCCGTGTTCATCGCCCACGGCCACGTGCTGCGGGCCCTCGGTGCCGCGTGGATCCGGCTCGCGCCGCAGGACGGTGCCGTGCTGAAGCTCGGGACCGCATCGGTCAGCGTCCTCGGCTACGAGCACGGCCGCCCGGTCATCGACGCCTGGAACATCCAGCCCCGCGACTGACCGCACGTTCTTTCCCCGAACGTGCGCGATGGTCGGTGGGATCGGGCGTACCTGGTCGGAAAGAACGACCAGGTACGCCCGGAACGACCGGGTACGCCCGGAACGACCCGCGTCAGACGGTCCGGATCGCGCTCGTCGCGCCGAGCGGACGCCCGCGCCGGCGCTCGACCTGCCGCCCCACGACCAGCAGCCCGACGCTGACGAGCGCGCCGAGGGTGGTCTGCGCGACGCGGTCGAGCGCGAGCAGCTCCGGCGCCTCGGGCAGGCTCAGCCACGACACGGCGAGGGCGAGCGGGGTCAGGAACAGCAGGCAGACGGCGTAGTTCCGGGCCACGAAGATCTCCGCGAAGAACTGCCCCACGACGGCGATGACGACGATCCACCACGCCGACGGCTCGAGCAGCAGGACCCCGACGGCGATGACGGTGCCGCCGATCGTGCCGATGAAGCGCTGGAACGCCCGGACCACGGTGTGCCGCTGGCGGAGCGCGGGCAGGGTCGACACCACGGCGATGACGGCCCAGTACGGGTGCCCGAGCCACGGGATGGTCGACGCCACCGCTCCGGCGACGAGCGACCCCACGACGTTGAGCGCCACGGTCTCCCACAGCGCAGCCGTGCGGAGGATGCCGAGGCTGCGCTCCTTGCGGGGCGCGAGCGGTCGGAACCGGTGCGGGGCGCGCGGGTGCAGGACCCGCCGCAGGACGAAACCGGACATCGCGACGAGCCACGCCCAGACGACCGAGCAGACGATGATCGTCGCCACGAGGGGGACGTCGGCGGGGCGCACCGGCACGAGTGCGGAGACCACGAACGCGAACACCGGGAAGATCGGCTGCGCGGGGATCGTCCGGAGCGTCGACAGGGTGCAGACCGCGACGACGATCACCACGACGAGCCCCGTCGCCTGCAACCAGAGCGGGGAGTCGTCCAGGGCGACGCCGATGCCGGCGAACATGCACAGCGTCTGCAGGGCACCCGCCACGCCGGTGGTCACGGCCCGTTGCCGGTACGGCTCGGTCGCTCCGAAGATCGCGGTGAAACCGGCGAACATCGCGAACGCGGCGTAGCCCGGCATCCCGAGGGCGATGAGCAGCGCCAAGGGGGCACCACCTGCGATCGCTGCGCGTGCTGCGCCCTCGAGGTTGATCGTCCGGGTCGAGTGCGCAGGTGTCGTCATGTCCCGACCATCTTCCCACCGCGACGGGTGTCGGGGCGTCGCCACGGGCCTCCCGGTCGCCCGCCGCACCACGTGACGACCGCGGCCCGCATTGGTATACCAACCTGGTAGAGTCGGCGGATCGCACCGCGTCAGCGGTGACCGCAGCGCCGCACCAGCGGTGCCGGACGACGAGAACGAGGGAGTCGAGCTCATGGGTAGGACGCTCGCCGAGAAGGTGTGGGACGACCACGTCGTGGTCAAGGGCGAGGACGGCAAGCCGGACCTCCTCTACATCGACCTCCACCTCGTGCACGAGGTCACGAGTCCGCAGGCGTTCGACGGTCTGCGCCAGGCCGGCCGCCCCGTGCGCCGCCTCGACCTGACGATCGCGACCGAGGACCACAACACCCCGACGCTCGCCATCGACCGCCCCATCGCGGACCCGACGAGCCGCACCCAGATCGAGACCCTGCGCCGCAACTGCGCGGAGTTCGGCGTCCGCCTGCACTCGCTCGGTGACAAGGAGCAGGGGATCGTGCACGTCGTCGGTCCGCAGCTCGGCCTGACGATGCCCGGCATCACCGTCGTCTGCGGCGACTCGCACACGAGCACCCACGGCGCGTTCGGGGCGATGGCGTTCGGCATCGGCACCTCCGAGGTCGAGCACGTGCTGGCGACGCAGACCCTGCCGCTGAAGCCGTTCAAGACGATGGCGATCACGGTCGAGGGCACGCTGCGTCCGGGCGTCACCGCGAAGGACATCATCCTGGCGGTCATCGCGAAGATCGGGACCGGCGGCGGACAGGGCTACGTGCTCGAGTACCGCGGCTCCGCGATCCGCGCGCTCTCGATGGAGGGCCGGATGACGATCTGCAACATGTCGATCGAGGCCGGTGCCCGCGCCGGCATGGTCGCCCCCGACCAGACCACCTACGACTACGTGCAGGGCCGCGACCACGCGCCGACCGGTCAGGACTGGGACGACGCCGTCGCGTACTGGGACACCCTGGCGACCGACGACGATGCCGTCTTCGACGCCGAGGTCTTCATCGACGCCGACGAGCTCGAGCCCTTCGTCACCTGGGGCACGAACCCCGGCCAGGGCGTCTCGCTGTCCGAGCGCGTGCCGGACCCCGCGAGCTACAGCGACCCGAACGACCAGGCCGCGGCGCAGCGGGCGCTGGAGTACATGGACATCGCCGCCGGCACCCCGATGAAGGACATCGCCGTCGACGCGGTGTTCATGGGCTCGTGCACGAACTCGCGCATCGAGGACCTGCGGGCCTTCGCGTCGATCATCCAGGGGCGCGAGAAGGCCCCCGGCGTCCGCGTCATGGTCGTGCCGGGGTCCGCACGCGTGCGGCTCGAGGCCGAGGCCGAGGGGCTCGACGTCGTGATCAAGGAGTTCGGGGCCGAGTGGCGGTTCGCCGGGTGCTCGATGTGCCTCGGCATGAACCCCGACCAGCTCGCGCCGGGGGAGCGCTGCGCCAGCACCTCGAACCGCAACTTCGAGGGGCGCCAGGGCAAGGGCGGCCGCACCCACCTGGTGTCGCCGCTCGTCGCCGCCGCCACCGCGATCCGCGGCACGCTGTCCAGCCCGTGGGACCTGGCGACCGACGACGAGATCGCCGCCGCGACGAGCGCCGCCGCGACCAGCACGACCACCGAGGGGACCTTCTGATGGACAAGATCACCACCGTCACCGGCATCGCCGCCCCGCTCAAGCGGTCGAACGTCGACACTGACCAGATCATCCCCGCGGTCTACCTCAAGCGCGTCACGAAGACCGGCTTCGAGGACGCCCTGTTCTCCGGCTGGCGGCAGGACCCCGCGTTCGTGCTGAACCAGCCCGAGTTCCAGGGCGCGAAGGTGCTCGTGGCGGGCCCGGACTTCGGCACCGGTTCGTCGCGTGAGCACGCGGTCTGGGCGCTCCGCGACTTCGGCTTCGCGGTCGTCGTCTCGCCCCGCTTCGCGGACATCTTCAAGGGCAACGCGGGCAAGCAGGGCCTGGTCACCGCGATCGTGACCGAATCGGAAGTCGAGCGCCTGTGGGCCGCCATCGAGGCGAACCCGGGGATCGAGGCGACGGTCGACCTGGTGGCGCAGCGCGTGTCGCTCGGGGATGTGGACGTCCCCTTCGAGATCGACGCTTACACTCGTTGGCGGTTGATGGAAGGGCTCGACGACATCGGGCTCACCCTCCGTGACGAGACCTCGATCACGGAGTTCGAATCCCGCCGCTCCAGTTGGCGGCCGAAGACATTGCCGGTGAAGTAGTGAACTCTCTCGTACAGGACGCAGCAGCCGCAGGGGCGCGCGTGGGCCTCAAGTCGGACGAGATCGTCATCCGCGGGGGCAAGCCGCTCGTGGGGCGCATCGAGGTCCGTGGGGCGAAGAACCTCGCGACCAAGGCCATGGTGGCGTCGCTGCTCGGTGACACCCCGTCGATCCTCAAGGACGTCCCGGACATCTCCGACGTCAAGGTCGTGCGCGGCCTGCTCGAGGTGCACGGCGTGCGCATCACCGATCCTGCACGAGGCGAACTCATCCTCGACCCGTCCAACGTCGAGTCGGCGCACTTCGCCGAGATCGACGCCCACGCCGGCTCGAGCCGCATCCCGATCCTGTTCTGCGGCCCGCTGCTGCACAAGCTCGGCGAGGCGTTCATCCCCGACCTCGGTGGCTGCCGCATCGGCGACCGCCCGATCGACTTCCACCTCGACGCACTGCGCGCGATGGGTGCGGTCGTCGACAAGCAGGTCAACGGCATACACCTGACGGCCCCGGACGGGCTGAAGGGCGCGTCCATCGAGCTGCCGTACCCGAGTGTCGGCGCGACCGAGCAGGTCCTGCTGTCGTCCGTCCTGGCGACCGGCGTCACGGAACTTCGGAACGCGGCGATCGAGCCCGAGATCATGGACCTCATCGCGATCCTGCAGAAGATGGGCGCGATCGTGTCCGTCGAGCCGAACCGCGTGATCTTCATCGAGGGCGTCGAGTCGCTCCGCGGGTACACGCACCGTGCGATCAACGACCGCAACGAGGCCGCCAGCTGGGCCTCCGCCGCGCTCGCCACCGACGGCGACATCTTCGTCGAGGGGGCGAACCAGCAGGAGCTCATGACGTTCCTCAACGTCTTCCGCAAGGTCGGCGGCGGCTTCGACGTGCAGGAGGACGGCATCCGGTTCTACCGGGAGCGCGACACCCTCAAGCCCGTCGTCATCGAGACCGACGTGCACCCCGGCTTCATGACCGACTGGCAGCAGCCGCTCGTCGTCGCACTGACCCAGGCCGAGGGGCAGAGCATCGTGCACGAGACCGTGTACGAGAACCGCTTCGGCTTCACCGACGCGCTGAACGAGATGGGCGCCGACATCGTCGTCCACAAGGAGGGGCTGCCCGGGCACGACCGCCGTGTCGCCCGTCGCCCGTTCGAGCAGGCCGCCGTCATCACCGGCCCCACCACGCTGCACGCGGCGAACGTCCGGGTCCCCGACCTGCGCGGTGGCTTCAGCCACCTCATCGCGGCGCTGACCGCCGACGGCGAGTCCCACATCACGAACGTCGGCATCATCAGCCGCGGCTACGAGCACTTCATCCCGAAGCTGCGGAAGCTGGGCGCCGACTTCGACTTCGCGGGTTAGTCGCGGTGTCGGTTCCGCAGCCGGGTGACGGTCCGTCGCGTCCGGGTGACGGCCCGTCGCGTCCGGGTGACGGCCCGTCGCGTCCGGGTGACGGCCCGTCGCGTCCGGCCGACGGCCTGGAGGCCCGGGGTGCGTCCGGTACGCAGGTCGCGACCGGCTTGCCGGTGCGTGGACGGCGGTGGAAGCGCGGGGAGCTCAACCCCGCGTTCCGCATCGTGGCCTCGATCGTGATCCCGACGTTCCGGTTCTCGTCGAACTACCACTGGTACGGCCCCAACCGTCTGCCGGCGGACGGTGCGTTCGTGCTCGCGCCGAACCACTTCACGAACATCGACCCGCTGGTCGTCGGCACCGCCGTGTACCTGAGCCGGCGTGCGCCGCGGTTCCTGGCCAAGGCGTCGTTGTTCAAGGTGCCCGTGTTCGGCAAGCTGATGTCCGGCATGGGGCAGATCCCGGTCGAGCGCTCCGGCCGCACCCGGTTGAGCGATCCGCTCGGCGGCGGTCGGTCGCTCATCGAACAGGGCGGGGCGATCATCGTCTACCCCGAGGGCACGCTCACCCGCGACCCCGACCTGTGGCCGATGCGCGGCAAGACCGGTGCCGTCCGCATCGCGCTCGAGAACGACGTGCCGCTGATCCCGATGGCCCACTGGGGCACGCAGGGCATCATGGCGCGGTACTCGAACAAGCTCCGCCTGTTCCCGCGTTCGCGCGTGGACGTCATCGTCGGCGACCCCGTCGACCTGTCCGCCTACCGCGGCCGGCCGATCGACCAGCAGATGCTCGTCGAGGCCACCGAGGTGCTCATGCAGCACATCACCGCCCTGCTCGAGCAGCTGCGCGGCGAGCAGGCCCCGACCACCCGCTGGGACCCGGCGGCGAACAACCAGAAGGAGACCGGCCGGTTTGAGTGACCTCCGCCCGCACGACGATCGTCCCGACCCCGTCGCAGCAGCGCCGGGGGCCTTCGACACCGCCGCGATCCGGGTGGTGATGCAGTCGACCGACAAGCCCCGTGTCGCCGTCATCGGCGCCGGCAGCTGGGGCACCACGTTCGCGAAGGTGCTCGCCGAGGGCGGTGCCTCCACCGTGGTGTGGGCCCGTCGGCCCGAAGTCGCCCGCGAGATCACCGAGACGAAGCGGAACTCCGACTACCTGCCCGGCATCAACCTGCCCCGCACCCTGACCGCGTCGACGTCGCTCGAGCAGGTCCTCGACGGCGCCACCCAGGTGTACGTGTCGGTGCCGTCGCAGACCCTGCGCTCGAACCTCGACGCGATCCGCGAGCTCCTGCCGGCCGGTGTGCCCGTGGTCAGCCTGATGAAGGGCGTCGAGAAGAGCACCGGCCTGCGGATGAGCGAGGTCCTGCTCCAGGGGCTCGGCATCGACCAGGACCGCATCGCCGTGGCGAGCGGGCCGAACCTGGCGCTCGAGATCGCCCGTCGGCAGCCGACCGCTGCCGTGGTGTCGTCGTCGAGCGTGGAGACCGCGACCGCCGTCGCCGCCGTCGCGACCAACCCGTACTTCCGGTCGTTCATCAACACCGACGTCATCGGCACCGAGTTCGGCGGCGTGCTGAAGAACCTCATCGCCGTGGCGATCGGCATCGTCGACGGCGTCGGCTACGGCGAGAACACCAAGGCGTCGATCATCACGCGCGGGCTCGCCGAGATGACCGAGTTCGCGGTGTCGCTCGGCGCGCAGCCGTCGACCCTCTCCGGCCTCGCGGGCCTCGGCGACCTCATCGCCACCTGTCAGTCGCCGCTGTCCCGGAACAACACCGCCGGGCGCCTGCTCGGGCAGGGGTACCGCTTCGACGAGGTCGTCCGGCAGATGAACCAGACCGCCGAGGGCCTGGCGTCCGTCGCGCCGATCCTCGAGCTCGCGGCCGCGAACGGCGTCGACATGCCCATCGTCAGCCAGGTCGGCGAGGTCCTCGCCGGTAGGCTCGATCCGCGCAACATCGCGCCGCACCTCACCGAGACCGACGAGCCCCAGGGCGAGTGACCGGTCCCGCACCGAGTCACGAAGGGACTCCCGTGCCCACGATCCCCGAGGGAACCGACGTTCCCACGACCACCGTCGCCGTCCTGTTCGGCGGACGCTCGAGCGAGCACGAGATCAGCTGCGTGACCGCCGGCGGCATCATGGACGTCGTCGACCGCACCGAGTACGAGATCGTGCCGATCGGCATCACGAAGGACGGCGCGTTCACGCTGCAGTCCGACGACCCCTCGCAGTGGGCGATCCGCGATGGCGCGCTGCCGACCGTGCCCGACAACGGCACGCGTGTGGCGTTCCCGACCTCGCCGGCGACGAACGAACTCGTCGTCTCGCACCCGGACGGCTCGGTCACGACCGTCGCCGTCGACGTGGTGTTCCCGATCCTGCACGGCCCGTTCGGCGAGGACGGCACGATCCAGGGCCTGCTCGAGATCGCCGGTCTGCCGTACGTCGGTGACGGCGTGCTCGCCAGCGCACTGGCGATGGACAAGCACGTCGCGAAGGCCGTCCTCGAGCACGCCGGTCTGCGGGTCGCTCCGTGGACCACCGTGCTCCGCCGTGAGTGGGCGGCCGACCCGGTCGACGTCGCCGAGGCGGTCGCGGCGCACGGCTGGCCGCTGTTCGTGAAGCCCGCTCGTGCCGGTTCGAGCATGGGCGTCTCGCGCGTCGACGGCCCCGAGGCGCTCGGTGCCGCGATGGACCTGGCGTTCGAGCACGACTCCAAGGTGATCGTCGAACCTCGCGTCGTCGGTCGCGAGGTCGAGGTCGCCGTGCTCGAGGGCCGCGACGGCGTGCCGCGCACGAGCCTGCCGGGCGAGATCGTCGTGGCCGAGGACGGCTTCTACGACTTCGCGTCGAAGTACCTCGGTGGCGACGAGTCGCTGCTGTGCCCGGCACCGCTCACCGAGGCGCAGACCGACGAGATCCGGTCGATCGGCGCCCGCGCATTCGAGGCCATCGGCGGATCCGGGCTCGCCCGCGTCGACTGCTTCCTGACCGACGACGGCTTCGTCGTCAACGAGGTCAACACCATGCCCGGGTTCACCCCGCTGTCGATGTACCCGCGCTGCTGGGCGGCGTCGGGCGTGTCCTACGGCGAGCTGGTCACCGAGCTCATCGAGCTGGGGCGCGCCGCCGTCCGGTGACCGTCGGTGGGCGTCAGCCCTGCACGTCGGACGGGTCCAGGCACTTGTGGCCGTCCTTCGGCAGCGTCGACACCGCCGTGGCGAGGTCCTGCAGCACCGCGCTGCCGGTCTTCGACGTGTCGACGACCACCTGCACGGCGGGGGACCGGCCGAACGTCGTGTAGACGATCTGCTTCCCGCGGTCGTCGCGGATCCAGTCGACCGAGCCGAGCGTGACGCAGGGCAGGTCGGACACCGTCGGGACGGCCACGCCGCAGTGGTACAGCGCGGCCTCGGGGTCGCCCCAGGCCGCGGTGGACTGCGCGTTGGTGTTCCGCAGGTCGTAGGTGGAGTCGACGGTCGCCGGCAACCGCACCTGCGCCGCCGCGCAGGCTGCTGCGTTCGCGGACGGTGCCGCGCGCA
This sequence comes from Curtobacterium sp. TC1, assembly GCF_019844075.1. Classification (NCBI taxonomy): domain Bacteria; kingdom Bacillati; phylum Actinomycetota; class Actinomycetes; order Micrococcales; family Microbacteriaceae; genus Curtobacterium; species Curtobacterium sp. TC1. Next base: position 2,524,730 of record NZ_CP081964.1, on the reverse strand, counting down.
TGCCGACGGCGTTCGTGCACCCGGTCAGACCGGCGGCGAGGGCGATCACGACCCCCGCGATCGCGAGGGTGCGAGGGGTGCGGCGCGCGGTGTCCATCGCGGTCCAGGCTACCGTTCTCGTGTGGACGCGACGTACGACGCCTGGGCCGGACCGACCGTGGGGGAGCTCGGCGAACTGGCCGTCCTCGACCGCATCACGAGCCGTCTGCCGACCGGGTCGCCGATCCTGGGGCCCGGCGACGACTGCGCGGTCGTGGCCGCTCCGGACGGCCGGTTCGTCGTGACGACGGACATGATGGTGCACGGCCCGGACTTCCGGTGGGCGTGGTCCTCGCCCGAGGACGTCGGCTGGAAGGCCGCCGCGACGAACCTCTCCGACGTCGCGGCGATGGGTGCGGCGCCGAGCGGTCTCGTGATCGCCCTCGCGGCGCCCCAGGAGATCCCGGTGGCGGTGCTCGAGGGCATCGCGGACGGCTTCCGCCTCGCCGTCGACGCCCTCGCACCCGGCTGCGGCGTGGTCGGTGGCGACCTGTCCACCTCGGCGACGTTCACGGTGGCGGTGACGGCGTTCGGTGACCTCGGTGGTCGCGCTCCGGTGCTCCGGTCGGGTGCCCGTGCGGGCGACGTGGTGGCGGTGTCCGGTGAGCTCGGTCGTGCCGCTCGCGGTCTCGCACGGCTCTTCCGCGACGGCGTCGACCCGCAGGGTGAGCCGGACCGTGCCGCGACGGTGGCGAGTGGTGCGGACGCCGATCCCGACGTCGACCGCCAGCGCCGTCCGGTGCCGCCGATCGCGGACGGACCCCGTGCCGCTGGGGCCGGGGCGACCGCGATGCTCGACCTGTCCGACGGCCTGGCGATCGACGCCGGACGACTCGCCCGCGCGAGCAGGGTGACCCTGTCGCTCGAGGTCGACCTCGACGAGGTCGCACTGCACGGCGGCGAGGACCACGGCCTGCTCGCGACCTTCCCCGCCGACGCTGCGCTGCCGGGTGGCTTCCGCCGCATCGGGGTCGTGCGGGACCGCGGCGACGCCGACCTGCTCCGCGCCGGGGCCCCGGTGCCGACGACCGGCTGGGACCCCTACGCGGACTGGGACGGCGCCGCCGGCTGACCCGCCCGGCCAGGCCGTCGACCCGGTACGACACCATCGACGTCGTACGACGTCGTTCTGAGTCGCCGGCGCGGCTCAGGACGCGGGGGTCACTGCCTCCCACGCCACGGTCTCGCCGTAGCTGCGCTTGCTGAAGGGCTCGAGCCCCGCGGGCCACGTCGGCTCGGGGGAGCGCTTGCTCCGCTCGACGACCACCACGGCACCGGCGGTCAACCGCGGCACCAGGGTCTCGAGCACCTCGGCGATCTCGTGCTCGGTCACGTCGTACGGCGGGTCGATGAACACCAGGTCGAACGTGCGCACCGTCCCACGCAGGTACCCGAGCACCGGCTGCGGCTGCACGTCGATCCGCACCCCGGGGATCCGCTGCTGCACGGCCTTCGCGTTCGCCCGGCACGCCTGCGCCGCCGCCGACGCGCGGTCGACCAGCACGACCTCGACCGCACCGCGCGACGCCGCCTCGAGCCCGAGGGCACCGGTGCCGGCGTAGAGGTCCGCGACGGACGTGTCGTCGACGAGCCCACGGGCCTCGAGCGACGAGAACAGTGCCTCGCGCACCCGGTCGCTCGTCGGCCGGGTGCCGGACTTCGGCACCCGGAGCGTCGTGTTGCCGGCGGCGCCGGCGATGATGCGGGTCATGCAGCCACCGTATCGGCCGGTGGCGCTGTCCACAGGCCGGACGGGAGGCACGTGGCACGTCGGTCGTGCCCGGTACCGTGGTGTCCGTGGTCACCACCGGAACCCCCGCTGCGCCGGCCGGGCCCGACCTCGGTCCGGCGCCCCTCGACGCGCGGCTCGCGAACGTGCTCGGTGGTCGGACCGCGTCCGCGATCGAGAAGGCCTTCGGCCACCGCACGGTGGGTGAGTTCCTCGAGCACGCACCCCGTCGCTACGCCGAGCGCGGGGCCCTGACGGCGCTCGACTCGCTGGCGATCGGCGAGCCGGTCACGATCGTCGCCGAGGTGGTCGACGTCCGCGAACGCACGATGCGTGCCCGGCGCGGATCGATCCTCGAAGCCAAGATCGGGGACGGCAAGGGGCTGCTCACCCTGACGTTCTTCAACCAGGGCTGGCGCACGAAGGACCTCGTGCCCGGCGCCCGCGGCATCTTCTCCGGCAAGGTCAGCGACTACCGCGGTGCCCGCCAGCTCGCCCACCCGGACTACGAGCTCTTCGACCCCGATGACCCCCGCGCCACGGCCGACCCCGGCTCGGACGAGGCGATCCGGTGGTCGCGCCAGCCGATCCCGATCTACCCGGCGACGGCGTCCCTCACCTCGTGGCAGATCGCGAAGTCGATGGGCATCGTCCTCGACACCCTGCCGGACCTGCCCGACCCGGTGCCGGCCTCGGCGCGCAGCCGGCTCGACCTCGTCCCGTTCCGCCGGGCGCTCGAGCTGCTCCACCGCCCCGAGAAGGTCGCCGACTTCAAGCGCGCGCAGGACGCCCTGCGCTACCGCGAGGCGTTCGTGCTGCAGACCGCCCTCGTGCAGCGCCGGATCCGCGCCCGACGCACCGCGGCGACCCCGCGGGTGGCGGCCCCAGGCGGTATCCTCGAGCGCTTCGACGCCACTCTGCCGTTCACCCTGACCGACGACCAGCGCGCCGTCGGTGCCGAGATCGACACCGACATCGCCCGCACGTGGCCGATGCACCGCCTGGTGCAGGGCGAGGTCGGCTCCGGCAAGACCCTCGTGGCCATCCGCGCGATGCTCACGGTGGCCGAGTCCGGTGGGCAGTCCGCCCTCATCGCCCCGACCGAGGTCCTGGCCGCGCAGCACCTCCGGTCCATCGTGAAGTTCCTCGGACCGGACCTCGCGGCCGAACTCCGTCCGGTGATCCTGACCGGGTCACAGTCCACCGACGAACGCCGGCGGGCCCTGCTCGCCGCCGCATCGGGCAGCTCGCGGCTCGTGGTCGGCACCCACGCGTTGCTCGGCGACCGCGTCGACTTCGCCGAGCTCGGGCTCGTGGTCGTCGACGAGCAGCACCGCTTCGGCGTCGAGCAGCGTGAAGCGCTCCGGACGAAGGGCGCCACCCCGCCGCACGTCCTGGTGCTCACCGCCACCCCGATCCCGCGCACCGTCGCGATGACGGTGTTCGGCGACCTCGACGTCTCGACGATCACGGGGCTGCCCTCCGGCCGTGCCGGCGTCGAGACCTTCACGGTCCCGCTCGCGGAGCACCCGGGGTGGGAGTCCCGCATCTGGTCGCGGATGGCCGAGGAACTCGACAAGGGGCGCCAGGCCTTCGTGGTCTGTCCCGCCATCGACGACGCCCATGCCGAGGACGACGGCGAGCCCGCGCCCGCCGAGTCCGAGGACGACGCCCCGAAGCGCGCCCCGGCGACCGTGCTCGCCACGGCCGAGCGGATGCGCACGATGCCCGTGCTCGAGGGCCGGCGGATCGCGGTGCTGCACGGCCGGATGACGGCGGAGGAGAAGGACCGTGTGATGACGTCCTTCGCCGCCGGCGACCTGGACGTCCTCGTCGCGACGACCGTCATCGAGGTCGGTGTCGACGTGCCGAACGCCGCGATGATGGCCGTCCTCGACGCCGATCGCTTCGGCGTCTCCCAGCTGCACCAGCTGCGCGGCCGCATCGGCCGTGGGCAGTGGGCGGGCGTCTGCCTGCTCGTCACCACCGCCGAGCTCGAGACGACCTCCCGCGAGCGCGTCGACGCGGTGTCCGCGTCCGACGACGGCTTCGAGCTGGCACGGGTGGACCTCGAGCTGCGGCGCGAGGGCGATGTGCTCGGTGAGCGACAGTCCGGTGGGCGGTCCTCGCTCAACCTGCTCCGGGTGGTCGAGCACGCCGACCTCATCGTGGACGCCCGGGGCGAAGCCGAACGGGTCCTCGAGCCCGATCCCGAGCTCGAGGGGGCCCCGGCCCTGCGCGAGGCCCTGGCGCGGCGTCTCGACGAGTCCGACGCGGCGTTCCTCGGCAAGAACTGACCCGGGCCCGGACGCCCCGGCCCGGACCGGTATCGTCGCTGCCATGTCACAGATCGCGGTGGTCCCCGGTTCCTTCGACCCCGTCACGCTCGGGCACCTCGACGTCATCGGCCGCGCTGCCGGGCTGTTCGACGAGGTGCACGTCCTCGTGGTGCACAACCCGGACAAGAAGCCCGCGATGTTCGAGGCGGTCGACCGCGTCCGCCTCATCGAGGAGTCACTGGTCGAGGTCGGCACGCCGGGCACCGTCCGTGTCGGGGAGTGGACCTCAGGGCTCCTCGTCGACTACTGCCGGCAGGTCGGGGCGAAGGTGCTCGTCAAGGGCGTGCGGTCCGGCGAGGACGTCGCGTACGAGACCCCGATGGCCATCATGAACCGGCACCTCGCCGACGTCGAGACCGTGTTCCTGCTGCCCGACGCCTCGCGCTCCCACGTGTCGAGCTCGCTCATCCGCCAGGTCTCGTCGCTCGGCGGCGACGTCACCCCCTACGTCCCGAAGGCCGTGGCCACGGCCCTCGCCGCTCGCTGAGCCGAGCCGGAACCGCCGGAGCTGCGCGCCGAGCCGGATGCCCGGTCGTCCGACGCGCGGACACACCCCCGCCCGCCTCGACTCTCGGCCCCGTTCACGCTAGGGTTGACGATCGTGTCTTCCCACGTGAACAGCCCCTACGCCCTGCGCGTGCGCGACCTGGCGCACCGTCCGGGCGAGATGCGCGAGCACTCGCTCGACATCGCGGTGCCGGACGCGCTGGGTGCCGGTGTCATCGCGGTGCGCGAAGGTGCTCCGCTGCACATCGACCTGCGGCTCGAGGGCCTGCACGAGGGTGTCCTCGTGTCCGGTCACGCTTCGGCCGACGCGACGGGGGAGTGCTCGCGCTGCCTCATCGACATCAGCGAGCCCGTCGAGGTCGATTTCGCCGAGCTGTTCGCGTATGATGCCTCGGAGGATTTCGACTTCTTCGTTCGTGATGACCACGTGGACTGCGAACAGGTCGTTCGAGATGCGGTGGTGCTGGCGCTGCCGTTCCAGCCGGTCTGCCGACCGGACTGCCCAGGCCTCGACCCGGTGACGGGCGAGCGACTGGCAGACCTCGATGAGCAGCCCGTTCACGAGACCCTGGACCCGCGCTGGGCAGCCCTGACCGGCATCCAGCTCGAGGCAGCCGAGCGTGCCGCCCACGGCGACACCACCGACACGAAGACCACCGAGGGCGAGGAGCGGGCCGAGGCCGAGTAGGCCCCGACACCGCCAGCCCCCGTTCCGACCACCGACCAACCGAAAGAGATTCACCATGGCCGTTCCCAAGCGCAAGCAGTCCCGTGCGAACACGCACGCCCGTCGTTCGCAGTGGAAGGCCACGCCGATCCAGCTCGTCAAGACGATCGAGAACGGTCAGGTCACCTACAGCCTCCCGCACCGCGCGAAGGTCGTCGAGGACTCGGCCGGCACCCCCCTGTACATGGAGTACAAGGGCCGCAAGGTCGCCGACGTCTGATCGGACCGAACGCATGACGACGACGTCCGGCGCCACGGGGTCCCGCCCCGTGGGGCCGGACGTCGTTCGTCTGCAGGGCCAGCTCGGGGTCGACATCGACCTCGAGCTGCTCCAGCTCGCCCTGACCCACCGCTCGTACGCCTACGAGCACGGGGGCATCAAGCACAACGAGCGCCTCGAGTTCCTCGGCGACTCGATCCTCGGCCAGGCCGTGACCGTGAAGCTCTACCGGTCCTTCCCCGACCTCGACGAGGGTGACCTCGCGAAGCGTCGCGCCAGCCTCGTGTCGACGGTCGCGCTGGCCGAGATCGCCCGCATGATCGGGCTCGGCCAGTACCTGCGCCTCGGCAAGGGCGAGGAGCAGACCGGCGGCCGCGACAAGTCGTCGATCCTCGCCGACACCGTCGAGGCCGTCATCGGCGCCACCTACCTGTCCGCGGGCCCCGACCCGGCGACCGACCTGGTGCTCCGCCTGGTCGAACCGCTGATGATCGACCCGGACCGCTTCGGTGCCGCCATGGACCCGAAGACGAGCCTGCAGGAGCTCGCGTCGAGCCTGTCGCTCGGCAACCCGGCGTACCGCGTCACCGAGACCGGCCCGGACCACGACAAGACCTTCAGCGCGACCGTCGTCCTGCAGGGCGAGGACATCGCCGTCGGGACCGGATCGAGCAAGAAGGCCGCGGAGATGTCCGCGGCACTCGACGCCTGGACCCGGCTGTCCGGCCGAGCGGCCTGACGACGTGCCCGAACTCCCCGAGGTCGAGGTCGTCCGCGCCGGCCTCGAACCCGCGGTCAGTGGCGCGCGGGTGCTGCACGTCGACGTCGTCGACGAGCGGGCACTCACCCGCCACGACGGCCCGGCCGAGGACTTCGCCGACCGCCTGACCGGTCGCACCATCGCCGCAGCGGTCCGTCGGGGCAAGTTCCTCTGGATGCCGTTGCAGCCGCAGCACGAGGGCGACCGGCCGGAGGCACTCGTCGCGCACCTCGGCATGAGCGGCCAGATCCTGCTCGGCCGCGGTCGACCGGCGGCGAAGCACCGACGGATCCGCATCGACGTGCAACCTGTCGGCACCGACCGCGACGGCACCGCCGAACCCGCGGTGGAGCTCGAGTTCGTCGACCAGCGCACCTTCGGCTCGATGGCGATCGACGCGATGGTGCCGACGGTGGACGGCGCCCCGGCCGGGTTCGCCGGACACGTCGACGCGTCCGACCCCGATGCGGTGTGGCGCCGGAGCGTGCCGCAGCAGGTGTCGCACATCGCCCGCGACCCGCTCGACCCCGCGTTCGACGACGACCGCTTCACGGCCATCGCCCGGAAGCGCTCGAGCGGCATCAAGCGGGTCCTGCTCGACCAGGGCGTCGTGAGCGGCATCGGGAACATCTACGCCGACGAGTCCCTCTGGGCCGCGAAGCTGCACTACGACCGGTCGGCCGAGCGGTTGACCCGTGCCGATCTCGCACGCCTGCTGCACGAGGTGCGCAGTGTCCTCCGGCGCGCGCTCGAGGACGGCGGGACGAGCTTCGACGCCCAGTACGTCAACGTCAACGGGCAGTCCGGGTACTTCTCGCAGCGGCTGAACGTGTACGGCCAACAGGGGAAGCCCTGCCCCCGCTGCGGCACGACGATCGTGCGCGAGGCCTTCATGAACCGGTCGAGCCACATCTGCCCCGTGTGCCAACCGCGCCCCCGTGCCCGGACGCGTTAGCCTGACGCCCAGCAGCACAGCCCAGCAGCGGCCCCGCCGCAGCACGCGTGAGCACACCCGGAGACCGCATGTACTTGAAGAGCCTGACCATCAAGGGGTTCAAGTCCTTCGCGCAGCCGACGACGTTCGCGTTCGAACCGGGCGTCACCTGCATCGTCGGCCCGAACGGCTCCGGCAAGTCCAACGTCGTCGACGCCCTCGCCTGGGTGATGGGGGAGCAGGGGGCGAAGACCCTGCGCGGCGGCAAGATGGAGGACGTCATCTTCGCGGGGACCTCGACCCGTGGGCCGCTCGGCCGTGCCCAGGTGTTGCTGACGATCGACAACAGCGACGGCCTGCTGCCGATCGAGTACTCCGAGGTGACGATCGCCCGCACGCTGTTCCGCAACGGCGGCAGTGAGTACGCGATCAACGGCGAGAACTGCCGCCTCCTCGACGTGCAGGAGCTGCTGAGCGACACGGGTCTCGGCCGCGAGATGCACGTGATCGTCGGGCAGGGGCAGCTCGACAAGGTCCTGCACGCCACCCCGGAGGACCGCCGGGGCTTCATCGAGGAAGCCGCCGGCATCCTGAAGCACCGTCGGCGCAAGGAGAAGACCCTTCGCAAGCTCGACGCGATGCAGACCAACCTGACCCGCCTGTCCGACCTCGCGGGCGAGATCCGTCGCCAGCTGAAGCCGCTCGGACGTCAGGCCGAGGTCGCCCGCAAGGCCCAGTCCGTCGCCGCCGTCGCGCGGGACGCCAAGGCCCGCATCCTGGCCGACGACGTGGTCCGGCTGCGCCGCGAACTGCACGACCACCAGGAGGTCGAGGCCGGTCGCAAGTCCGAGCGCATCGTCCTGACCGAACGGCTCGACCAGACCCGGGTCCGCCAGCAGCACGTCGAGCAGAGCATGGTCGGCGACGACGTCGACCGCGCCCGGACGGTGGTGCACCGCCTGGAGAGCGTGCAGGAGCGCCTGCGCGGGCTGTCCAGCCTGGCGAACCAGCGCCTGATGTTCCTCGCGCAGCAGGCCGATGCGCCGCAGCAGGGACCCTCGATCACCCCGGAGCGCGTGGCGGGTGTCCGCGCCGAGGCCGACCGGCTCGCCGCCCGCGCCGACGAGATGCAGGGCGGCTCCGCCGAGACCGCCCGCGCGGTGCAGGCCGCTCGTGACGCCCTCGACGCCCTCGACGAACGCATCGCCGCGCAGGCCGCCCGGGTCTCGCAGCACGACCTCGAGGCGCAGCGGCTCGCGAACGCCGTCGACGTCGCGCGGTCGAAGCGCGGATCCGCGGTGGCGGACCGCGAGCGTCGACAGCGAGCCCTCGCCGAGGCCGCCGAACGCGCCGAGCGGGCGACCGCAGCCCTCGCCGAGCTCGGCACCGATCCGTCCGAGGGCGTCGACGACGAAGCCCTCGCCACCACGCTCCAGGCGGCTCGTGAGCAACTGGAGGCCGCGCAGGCAGCCCGCGACGAGCAGCGCGACCGCTTGCACGCCCTCGAGCGGGAGCGGGACGCCCTCGACGCCCGGGTCGCGGCGCTCGGCATGTCGATCGACGTCCGCGACGGTTCCCAGGCGCTCATCGACGCCGGACGCGCGGGCATCGTCGGTCGCCTCGCGGATGCGCTGACGGTGACGCCCGGGTTCGAGGGTGCCGTCGCGATCGCCCTCGACGGCCTCGCCGATGCCGTCCTCGCCGACGACCGGACCGTCGCGCTCGACGCGGTCGCGCACGCCAGGTCCGCGGACATCGGCCGCATCGACGTCGTCGTCGCGGACGCGGAGGACGGTCCCTCCGACCTGCCGGAGCGGTTGCCCGCGGGCGTCCGTCGAGCGGTCGACGTCGTGCAGGGCCCGCCCGCCCTCGCCGCGATCCTGCGGAACACCCTGATCGCGGACACCGCCGAGCGCGCCGACGAGGACCGCGACGAGCACACGGACACGGTCGACCTGGAGGCCGTGCTCGCCGCCGCCCCGCAGGCGACGGTGGTCACCCGGTCCGGTGACCTCGTCCGCGCCGTCCGCGTCACCGGCGGTGGGGAGCGCGTGACCTCGCGGATCGAGCTCGTCGCGGAGCGCGACGACGCCGTGACGCGACGCGACGCCATCGCGACGGACGCCGAGGACGCAGCCACGGGCCTCCAGACCGCACGCACCGCCGTCGAGGACGCACGCCGCCGCGCGGACGAGGCCGACGCGGCGTCCCGCGCGCACGCCAGGGCGACGGCCGAGTACGACCGGGCCAGCGCCTCGACGCGGGCGAAGGCCGAGAACGCGGCGGCCGAGGTGGAGCGCCTGCGTGCCGCCCTCGCCGAGACCGACGGTGCGGTCGAGGCCGTCGACGCCGCCCTGGCGGAGGCCGAGGCGGCGCACCGGGCGTTCACCGAGCAGGAGCGGCCCGTCGTCGACGCCTCCGAGCGTCCGGGCCTGCAGGACGCGCTCGAGGCCGCACGTGCCGCCGAGGTCGAGCAGCGCATCCAGGTGCAGACCGTGCGCGAGCGCGTCCGCGCCGAACGACACCGTGCCGACCAGCTCGAACGCCAGCTCGAGGCCGAGCGCGCAGCGGCGGAGGAGGCAGCTCGTCGTGCGGTCATCCGTCGCGGGCAGATCGAGACCGCCGAAGCCGTGCTCGCCGACCTGCCGGGTGTGCTCGGTGCCGTCGACCGGTCCCTGGCCGAGGCGCGCGTGCAGCTCGCGACCGAGGAGTCCGAGCGGTCCAAGCGCAACACCGAGCTGCAGGCGATCCGGAACGAGGAGCGCGAGCTCCGCGACCGGTTGCAGACCATCACCGACGGCGTGCACTCGCTCGAGATGGAGATCTACGAGAAGAAGCTGCACGTGTCGGGTGTCCTCGACCGCGCCCTGAGCGACCTCGGGCTGACCGAGCCCGTGCTCGTCGCCGAGTACGGGCCGACCGTGCCGGTGCCGGTCGACGTGCTGGTGGACCCGCGGGTCCTCGCGCGGAAGCACCGCGACGCCGAGCGCGCAGCGGCCGCTGAAGCGTCCGAGCAGCCCCTCGACGCACCCGGAGCGGAAGTCGACGTCGACGTCGATGCCGACGCCGACCTCGACACCAGCCCCGGGGACGACACCGTCGCGCTCGTCGAGCCTGCGTCCACCCTGCCCGGCGGCCCCGCCCTGCCCGAGTTCGACGTCACCGACGAGGTCGACCCCGACGACGTCGAGACCGTGCCCTACGTCCGCGCCGAGCAGGAGCGCCGCCTGCAGGCCGCCGAGCGCGACCTCGGCCGGCTCGGCAAGGTGAACCCGCTCGCCCTCGAGGAGTTCCAGGCCCTGGAGCAGCGGCACGCCTTCCTCGCCGAGCAGCTCGAGGACCTGCAGAAGACCCGCACCGACCTGATGACGATCATCGACGAGCTCGACACGAAGATGCAGACGATCTTCGAGTCGGCCTTCAACGACACGAAGGACGCCTTCGACGTCATCTTCCCGATCCTGTTCCCGGGCGGCTCGGGCTCCATCAACCTGACCGACCCGACCGACCTGCTCGGCACCGGGATCGACGTGCAGGTGAAGCCCGCCGGCAAGAAGATCGACCGCCTGACGCTGCTGTCCGGCGGCGAGCGGTCCCTGGCGGCGGTGGCGCTGCTGGTCGCGATCTTCACCGCGCGGCCGTCGCCGTTCTACATCATGGACGAGGTCGAGGCCGCCCTCGACGACGCGAACCTCGGTCGGTTGCTGACGGTGTTCGAGCGGCTCCGCGAGTCGTCGCAGCTCATCGTCATCACGCACCAGAAGCGCACGATGGAGATCGCGGACGCCCTGTACGGGGTGTCGATGCGGCAGGACGGCGTGTCCGCCGTCGTCGGGCAGCGGGTGCAGAAGCGCGAGCCCGCCGACGCGGTCGCGTAGCGGGCCGGCTGGTTGCGGTCCCGCGGCTCTGGTCGCGACCACGGACGGACGGGAGGCCCGGTGCCAGCTGGCACCGGGCCTCCCGTCCGTCAGGTGGTGACGGCTACTCCGCGTCGGCCGCGACCGACTCCTTCGGCTCGCCCGTCGGGGTGAGCCCGCGCTCCTGGCGCTTCTTCGAGACGATCAGCGAGGCGGTCGTCGCGACCGCGATGGTCAGCATGATGAAGCCCAGCGAGAACCAGATCGGGATCTCGGGCGCCCACTCGATGTGCTCGCCGCCGTTGATGAAGGGGAGTTCGTTGACGTGCATGGCGTGGAACACGAGCTTCACACCGATGAACGCGAGGATGACCGCGAGGCCCTGGCCCAGGTAGATCAGACGCTCCAGCAGGCCGGCGATGAGGAAGTACAGCTGGCGCAGCCCGAGCAGCGAGAACGCGTTCGCGGTGAACACGATGAAGGCGTCCTGGGTGAGTCCGAAGATCGCGGGGATCGAGTCGAGTGCGAACAGCACGTCGGTCAGACCGATCGCGACCATGACGAGCAGCATCGGGGTGAACAGGCGCTTGCCGTCGACCTTGGTGGTCAGGCGGTCGCCGTCGTAGTGGTCCGAGGTCGGGATGATGCGCTTGAGGATGCGGATCAGGCGCGAGTCGCCCTCGTCGCCACCGTGGTCGTTGCCGCTGCGGGCCTGCGACCAGGCGAGCCAGAACAGCAGCGCGCCGAACAGGTAGAACACCCACGAGAAGTTCTCGATGATCGTGACACCGAGGGCGATGAAGATGCCGCGCGCGACGAGGGCGATGGCGACACCGACCAGCAGGACCTTCTGCTGGAACTCCTTCGGCACCGCGAAGCTCGTCATGATGATGAGGAAGACGAACAGGTTGTCGACCGACAGCGCCTTCTCGGTCAGCCACCCGGCGAAGTACTCACCGCCGGCCTGTCCGCCGCCGAAGACGAGGATGCCGAACCCGAACAGGATCGCGAGCCCGATGTAGAACACGGACCAGAACGCGGATTCGCGGATGTGCGGCACGTGCGGGGTGCGCACGTGCGAGTAGAAGTCGAACACCAGCAGGGCGAGGATGCCGGCGATGGTGAGGAGCCAGACGAAGAGTGGGACGTCCACGGTTTCCTTCGGGTAGGGCGTGCCGCTGATGTGCGGGTACGCCGAGGCCTGAAGGTCTCTTCCGCCGCACGGCACCGGAACCGGTGCTGCACGACCGGCGCCCCGGGTCCGGATCGTTCCGGGCCGTACTGACGGGGTCACCGAGGAGGAATACTCCCCTTCGTGTGTCAGATCGTACAGGGACGGACGGACGTGCGCCGCGCTCTAAGCTGGGAACATGGCGAGTTCCTGGTCACTGTCCACACGGCTGCGCGGCCTCTTCCAGCGCAAGACGATCGACGAGACCACGTGGGAGGACCTCGAGACCGCGCTCATCGGCGCCGACTTCGGCCCGGACATCTCCGAGGCGATCATCGAGGACCTGCACGCGCGCGTCGACCGTTACGGCACGACCGACCCGGCCGACCTGCAGCGCATGCTGCGCGAGGTGCTCGAGGAACGGCTGTCGAAGCTCGACACCACGCTCAAGCTCAGCGCCCGACCGGCCGTCGTGCTCGTCGTCGGCGTGAACGGGGTCGGCAAGACCACGACGATCGGCAAGTTCGCCAAGTTCCTGAAGACGTACGACCGCACGGTCCTCGTCGGTGCGGCCGACACCTTCCGCGCCGCGGCGGTCGAGCAGGTCGCCACCTGGGCCGAGCGCGCCGGTGTCGACGTCGTCCGCCCGTCGCAGCCCGGGCAGGACCCGGCCTCGGTGGCGTACCAGACCGTCGAGAAGGCGATCCGCGACAACACCGAGATCGTCGTCATCGACACCGCCGGCCGCCTGCACACGAAGGCGGGGCTGATGGACGAGCTGACGAAGATCAAGCGCGTCGTCGAGAAGCAGACCGAGATCAGCGAGGTGCTGCTCGTCCTCGACGCCACGACCGGGCAGAACGGCCTGGCCCAGGCACAGGCGTTCATCGAGGGCGCCGGGGTCACGGGCCTCGTCATCACCAAGCTCGACGGCTCCGCGAAGGCCGGGTTCGTCCTCAGCGTGCAGGAGAAGACGGGCATCCCGATCAAGCTCATCGGGCAGGGCGAGGGCATCAACGACCTGACCGGTTTCACCCCGCACGTGTTCGTGCAGAACCTCGTCGGCTGATTCCGGGTACTGTCTCCGCAGTACAGGGATCGTCCAGGTACACCGGAAGGAGCCCCTCAATGCCAGCACTCCTGATCATCGCGATCATCGTCGGCCTCGTCCTGCTCTTCAGCGGCATCTTCGTCGGTGCGCTGAAGTTCCTGCTGTGGGTCGGGATCGTCCTCATCATCCTGGCCGTCATCGGCTGGCTCCTCAGGAGCATCCGCGGGCGCGCATAGCGCACCGGACGCCCTGAACGGGCGGATGAACGGACGGGAGGCACGGTGCCAGCTGGCACCGTGCCTCCCGTCTGTCCGTGGTCGCGACCAGAGCCGGCTTCAGACCGCCTGGCGACCAGGGGACGCGTCCAGCAGGTGCGACAGGTTCTCCGGCACCGTGCCGCCGCGGGTGACCGTGGCACGCGCCCACAGGCGTCCGGCGCGGTACGACGACCGGACGAGCGGGCCGGCGAGCACCCCGGCGAAACCCATCTCCTCGGCGACCTCACGCAGCGCGACGAACTCCTCCGGCTTGACCCAGCGCGCCACCGGCAGATGCCGTGGCGACGGGCGGAGGTACTGCGTCAACGTGATGATGTCCGTGCCGGCGTCGAACAAGCGCTGCAGGGCGTCCTCGATCTCGATGCGCTCCTCGCCCATGCCGAGGATGAGGTTCGACTTCGTGACGAGTCCGGCGTCGCGGCCCTGCGTGATGACGTCGAGGGAGCGTTCGAACGTGAACGCCGGCCGGATCCGCTTGAAGATCCGCGGGACGGTCTCGACGTTGTGGGCGAAGACCTCGGGGCGGGCGTCGAACACCTGGCCGAGCTGGTCCGGGCGTCCGTTGAAGTCCGGCACGAGGATCTCGACGCCGGTGCCGGGGGAGTGCTCGTGGATCTGGCGGATGGTCTCGGCGTAGAGCCAGGCGCCCCCGTCGGGCAGGTCGTCCCGAGCGACGCCGGTCACGGTGGCGTACTTCAGGCCCATCGACACGACCGAGTCGGCGACTCGTCGGGGCTCGTCGCGGTCGAGCGGCTCGGGCTTGCCGGTGTCGATCTGGCAGAAGTCGCACCGGCGGGTGCACTGCGAGCCGCCGATCAGGAAGGTGGCCTCGCGGTCCTCCCAGCACTCGAAGATGTTCGGGCAGCCGGCCTCCTGGCAGACGGTGTGTAGCTGCTTGTCCTTGACCAGCGCGGACAGCTCGCGGAACTCCGGGCCCTGGGTGGCGCGGGTCTTGATCCACCCGGGCTTCGTCTCGATCGGGGTCTCGGCGTTGCGGGCCTCGACGCGGAGCATCCGGCGGCCTTCGGGGGCGAGGTTCATACGAGGGTCTCCTGTCGTGCGATGCGCTCGCCGCGGCGCATGCCGTCGACGGCGTCCTGGATGCGGCGTGCGACCACGGGGGCGAGTTCGTCGACGGTGACCGGTCGGCCCACGGCGGCGCTCAGCGTCGTCACGCCGGCATCGGCAATGCCGCACGGCACGATCGCGGCGTAGGCGTCGAGGGTGTTCGTGCAGTTGATCGCGATGCCGTGGGTCGTCACGCCCTCGGCGACGTGCAGCCCGATGGCGCCGACCTTGGCGGGTGGAGTGCCGTCCGCTCCGCGGACCCAGGCGCCGCTCCGGCCGTCGACCCGCTCGGCGTGCACTCCCGCGGAGGCCGCAGCGTCGACGATGACCTGCTCGAGGTCGCGCACCCACGCCACGACGTCGATCGGTGCGACCAAGCGGACGATCGGGTACGCCACGAGCTGCCCCGGGCCGTGCCAGGTGATGCGCCCGCCGCGGTCCACGTCGATCACCGGGGCACCGTTCGTCGGCAGGTCGGACGGCTCTGTGCGCCGGCCGGCGGTGTACACGGACGGGTGCTCGCACAGCACGAGGGCCCCGGGGGAGTGGCCGGCGACGACGTCGGCGTGGAGGTCCCGCTGCAGCGCGAGGCCCTCGGCGTAGTCGAGCAGCCCGGCAGGCCGCACGATCTCGAGTTCCGGCATGCGAGCGAGCCTACGACGGTTTCTGGACGGAGTACAACAACACGGTCGACCTTGATCTGAACCGTGGTTGAGGGCTTCGGATGGCGGACATGGACATCCGCCAGGCACAGCTCGCCACCCGCTCGCTCGACGACACCGCCAGGTTCTGGGAACGACTCGGTTGCCCGGTCGACCGCGCCGACGGAGTGGTCGAGGTGGTGGTGGGGTCGACGCGGCTCGTGTTCCGGGAACTGCTGGGGATGACCGGCGCGCTGCACCTCGCGATCACGATCCCGACGGGCACGTTCGACGTGGCTGCCGAGTGGATCGCCGGGATCGCGACGGTGCTGGTCGACGCCGACGGCCGTGACGAGTTCGAGGGCCCGCCGAACTGGAACTCGCGATCGGTGTACTTCGAGGGTCCGGACCAGCAGCTGCTCGAGCTGATCGAGCGGCGGGACCTCGCCGCGTCCACGCCCGCGTCCGACGTTCCGCTCGTCTCGGTCAGCGAGGTCGGCGTCACCGTGCCCGACGTCCTCGGTGCCGTCGAGACACTGCGCCGCGCCGGACTCGAGCCCTACGTGAACCCAGCAGGCGAGGGCTTCGCCGCGGTCGGTGACGTCGACGGCCTCGTCATCCTGGTGTCGCCGGAGCGGCGGTGGTTCCCGACCGCTGACCGCCTGCCGTCGACGGCGCCGGTGGTCCTCGACGTCGGGCTGGACACCCCGGTCGAGCTCACGCCCGGCGTGCTGCTGCGCTGACCGACCGGGACCCGCGCTCCGAGCCTTGTAGAATCGACGGATCATGGCGCAATTCGGTTCACTCTCCGATCGGCTGACCGAGACCTTCCGCAATCTGCGGAGCAAGGGTCGGCTGACTCCGTCCGACGTCGACGGCACCGTCCGCGAGATCCGGCGGGCGCTCCTCGACGCCGACGTCGCGCTCGAGGTCGTCAAGGCGTTCACCGCAGCAGTGCGCGAACGCGCCCTCTCCGACGAGGTCAACCGCGCGCTGAACCCGGCGCAGCAGGTCGTCCAGATCGTCAACGAGGAACTCGTCGGCATCCTGGGCGGTCAGCAGCGACGTCTCGAGTTCGCGAAGAAGCCGCCGACGGTCATCATGCTCGCGGGTCTGCAGGGTGCCGGTAAGACCACCCTCGCCGGCAAGCTCGGCAAGTGGCTCAAGAAGGACGGCCACACCCCGATGCTCGTCGCGGCGGACCTCCAGCGCCCGAACGCCGTGCAGCAGCTGCAGGTCGTCGGTGAACAGGCCGGCGTGCACGTCTTTGCTCCGGAGCCCGGCAACGGCGTCGGCGACCCGGTCAAGGTCGCCAAGAACGCCATCAAGGCCGCCGTCGACCAGCAGTACGACACCGTCATCGTGGACACCGCCGGTCGTCTCGGTGTCGATGCCGAGCTGATGAAGCAGGCCGCGAACATCCGCAAGGCCGTCGACCCCGACGAGGTCCTGTTCGTCATCGACGCGATGATCGGTCAGGACGCCGTCGTCACGGCGCGCGCGTTCCAGGAAGGCGTCGACTTCACCGGGGTCGTCCTGTCGAAGCTCGACGGCGACGCCCGCGGTGGTGCGGCCCTGTCGGTCGCCAGTGTCACCGGCCGTCCGATCATGTTCGCGTCCACCGGCGAAGGCCTCGACGACTTCGAGCCGTTCCACCCGGACCGCATGGCGAGCCGCATCCTCGACCTCGGCGACATCATGTCGCTCATCGAGCAGGCCCAGTCGGCGTTCGACGAAGAAGAAGCCCGCGCGGTCGCCGAGAAGATCGCGTCCGACTCGTTCACGCTGAACGACTTCCTGCAGCAGATGCAGCAGCTCCGCAAGGCCGGCTCGATCAAGGGCATGCTCGGCATGCTCCCCGGCGCCAAGGGCATGCGCGAGGCGCTCGACAACTTCGACGAGCGCGAGATCGTCCGTACCGAGGCGATCATCCAGTCGATGACACCGAAGGAGCGCGAACTGCCGAAGCTCCTGAACGGCTCGCGTCGCCTGCGGATCGCCAAGGGGGCCGGCTCCACGGTCACCGAGGTCAACGCACTCGTGAACCGCTTCGAGCAGGCCGCCAAGATGATGAAGACCGTCGCCCGCGGTGGTGTGCCGCAGATGCCGGGCATGGGTCCGATCCCGGGCATGCACGGCGGCAAGAAGCAGCAGCAGGGCGGCAAGAAGAAGTCGAAGGTCGGCAACCCGGCCAAGCGCGCAGCGATCGCCGCCGGTACCGCTGCCGCTCCGCAGCAGGCGCCGAAGGGCTCCGGCCTCGGCCTCGGCGGGGCCGCCAAGGGCGGCAAGGCGCCGACCGAGGAAGAGCTCGCGAGTCTGCAGAAGTTCCTGGGGCGCTAGTCGTTCCTTCCCATCGCACGCGCGATGGAAAACGGGATCGGGCGTACCTGGTCGAAAGAAACGACCAGGTACGCCCGATTCGATCAGGTACGCGGCGAGGCCTCGAGGTCAGAGTGACTCGCGGAACTCCGTCACCAGGTGTCGGACGACCTCGCGCAGGTCCCCGCCGTGCTCCTGCGCGACCCGGAGCTGCCGCTGGTACGACGCCCCGTTCGCGATCATCGTGTCGAGGTGGTGCAACTCCTGCTGGCAACCGAGCCGTTCGGCCACCGGGTCGAGCCGCTGCACCAGGTCGTGCACCTCGTCGGTCACGAGCCGCTCGTCGCCGGCGGCGTTCGTGATGATCTCGGCCTCCATGCCGTAGCGGGCGGCGCGCCACTTGTTCTCGCGGATGAACCAGGGCTGCATCGTCGGCAGGGTCTCACCGGCGTCGAGCCGGTCGGACATCGTGGTGACCAGGCACTGCACGAGTGCCGTCACGGCACCGACCTCGTGCAGGGTCGAGATGCCGTCCGACACCCGGTTCTCGAGCGTGCCCCACTTCGGCGACGGGCGGATGTCCCAGCGCAGGTCCTTCACGCTGTCGATGACGCCGGTGTGGGTGAGGTCGCTCACCACCTCTTCGAAGTTCGCCCAGGCCCCGAGCGCCGGCGGCAGTCCACCGGTGGGGAGTTGCTGGAACATCAGCGCGCGGTTCGAGGCGTAGCCGGTGTCGATGCCGGCCCAGAACGGGCTGGACGCCGTGAAGGCCTGCAGGTGCGGGACGTACGCGAGCATCGCGCCGAGGATCGGCAGGGCCTTGTCACGGTCGTCGATGCCGACGTGCACGTGGACGCCCCAGATGAGCATCTGCCGCCCCCACCAGCGCGTCCGGTCGATGAGGGTCGTGTAGTGCTCGCTGTCCGGGGTGATCTCCTGCTGGTCCCACACCGCGAACGGATGCGTCCCGGAGCACATGACCTGGGCGTCGAGCGGCTCGGCGGCGTCGATGACCTCGCCGATGATGCCCGACAGCTCGCTCGTGGCGTCGCCGACCCGGGAGTGCACGCTGGAGACGACCTCGACGGTGTTCGTCAGGAGTTCCTCGGTCACCCGCTCGCGGTCGCCGATCCGTTCGTGCACGGCCGCGATGACGGCAGGGGCACGGGGCGTGAGGTCGCCGGTCGACAGGTCGACCAGCGGGAGTTCCCACTCGACGCCGATGGTCGACGGAGGGGACTCGGTGAAGCGGATGTCCATGCTGTACATCCTGCCCGGAAGGTTGTCGGACACGCACAACGAAGCACCGTTCGGGTCGTGCGGATCCGATTCACAGTAGTTCCACACCGGGCGTACTTTGGAGGGGATCACCCAGGAAGAGGTACACATGCAGTTGGTCGTGCGCGGCACGTCCGCACCACTCGTCGGGGAGCTCGACGTCCCCGTCTCGAAGTACCGCGCGCACCGCGCCCTGGTGCTCGCGTCACTGGCGAAGGGCACGAGCATCGTCTCCGGCATCAGCGCCACCCGCCAGGTCGAGTGGACCGTCGGGACGCTCCGTGCCCTCGGCGTCGACGTCAAGCGTCGCGGGAACGAGTACCACGTCACCGGGCTCGGCGGCCGGTACGAGGCCACCGACGTCGTCGACCACGGGTCCCGCGGTGCCGACGGCATCCTGAACATGGGGTCGTCCGGCACCACGCTCTACTTCATGACGGGTCTGGCGTCACTCGCCGACAAGCCGATGACGCTCGCGGGCATGAAGTACTTCCAGCGGCGGCCCATCAAGGCGCTGCTGACGTCGCTGACCCAGATGGGTATCGAGCTCGAGGCGACGAACGACTGCCCGCCCGTCACCGTGCAGCCGAAGCGCCCCCGCGGCGGCGACGTCACGATCGCCGGCACCCTGTCGCAGTGGGTCTCCGGCCTGCTGCTGGTGGCCCCGTTCGCCGAGCAGGAGACCCGGATCCACATCACCGGCGGCCGGCTGAACGAGCAGCCCTACGTCGAGCTCACCGTGCGCATGATGCGGCAGTTCGGACTGACCGTCGAGGTCTCCGACGACTGGCTCGAGTACCGGATCCCGGCGAACCAGCAGGCCACCCCGCACGACTACGTCATCCCGCCGGACATCGGTTCCGCCGCGTTCGGCATCGCCGCTGCGGGCATCCGCGAGTCGAACCTCCTCCTGCGCGGCATGACGGCCTTCACCACCGCCGAGACCGACCACCCGGAGAGCGAGTTCCTCGACCTCGCGACGGCGATGGGCGTCCCGATGCGGATCGACGAGGAGACCGGGTTCGTGCGCATCGAGCACGACGGCTCTCCGCTCCGACCGCTCGACATCGACTGCCAGCCGATCCCCGACCTGCTGCCGGTCCTGTCGACGATGGCCACCTTCGCCGAGGGCACCACCCGGCTCTGGAACGTCGCCCACATCCGGTTGAAGGAGTCCGACCGCGTCGCGGCGATGCTGCAGCTCAACCGCATGGGTGGCCGGGCGGAGCAGGGTGCCGACGAGCTCCGCGTCACCGGGGTCGGCGCCGAGGGACTGCACGGCGCGCAGATGTCGTCGTTCAACGACCACCGCGTGCTCATGTCGCTGGCCGTCGCCGCCTCGAAGGCGCGCGGCACCTCGGGGCTGACCTACCCGCGGGCCTACCGGATCTCGTACCCGACGTTCCTCGAGGCGATGAACTCCGTCGGCCTCGACATGGAGGTCGGCGACGCCCTCGCTGCGCAGATCGCCCGCGACGACCGGGCCGACGCGGCCGAGGCCGCCGAGATGGCCGATGCGCGCACCGACCTCGGCGAGCGCACCGACGGCGTACGCGCCGACGGCGAGCGCACCGACCTCGGCGAGCAGCAGCCGGTCGCGCCCACGAGCCCGGAACCGCCCGAGCTCGCCGGCATCGACGCCGACCCCCTGGTGCTGAGCGAGAAGGTCCGTGCGCTTGCCACCAGTGACCCCGACGGCCTCGCCGTCATCGAGGTCGGGGGAGCAGCCCCCGTGAACACCACGTGGCGCGAGCTGCAGGACGAGGCCGACAAGGTCTCCGCGCTCCTGCTCGAACTCGGGGTCCGCACGGGCGAGTCGGTCGCCATGCAGCTGCCGAACTGGCGCGAGTTCGTGTCCATCACGCTCGGGGCGATCCAGATCGGCGCCGTCGCGACGCCGATCATGCCGGTGTTCGGCCCGCGCGAGACGACGATGACGCTCGCCCGGTCGCGTGCGCGGGTGGTGTTCCTGCCGAACGTCTTCCGCAAGCGCCGTCCGGCGCTCGAGCTCCTCGACGTCATCGACGAGGCGAAGGCCCAGCAGCGCCGGCTGTCGGTCGAGCACGTCATCGTGCTCCGGTCCGAGGCGCGCGGGCAGGTCGACGCCCCGACGAACCAGCCGCCGCTGCCCGCCGACGCCCTGGACCGGGTGGCGGCGAGCGACTGGCACTGGCGGTACTTCGACAACGCGCTCGACGCGGTGCACGTCGACGTCGACGAGATCACGTCGCGCGCGCCGGGCCCCGACGACGTGTGCCAGCTGCTCTTCACCTCGGGCACGACGGGGGAGCCGAAGGGCGTGCAGCACCCGCACCGCACCCTCGGTCTGGCCACGGCGATGCACGTCGCGCAGTCCGGCCTGACGAGCGCGGACCGGATCTACATCCCGTCGCCGCTCGCGCACCAGACCGGGTTCCTGTACGGCATGCTGCTGGCGTTCCGGCTCGGTGCGCCGCAGGTCATCCAGCCCGTGTGGGACGGCACGGTCGCGCTCGAGCAGGCGTTCGGCGCCGCGAAGGCGTCGTTCGTGCAGTGCGCGACCCCGTTCCTGACCGACCTCGTCGACCTGGTCGAGGCCGGTGCCGCCCAGCCCGAGTCGCTGCGGATCTTCGTGCCGACCGGTGCCGCCGTGCCGCGGGCGCTCGCCCAGCGGGCCGCGACGGTGCTCGGCACGGCGATCCTCGGCGCGTTCGGCACGAGCGAGACGTGCCTCGGCGCCCTGTCCAGCCCGAGCGACGACCCGGCTGCCGCGTACGGGCACGACGGCCGTGCGTTGCCGGGCATCCGGATCCGGATCGTCGACGACGAAGGCCACGAGCTGCCCACCGACACCGAGGGCAACTTCGAGCTGCACTCGCCGACCATGTTCGACGGGTACCTCGACCGCCAGGACCTGACCGACGACGTCTTCACCGAGGACGGCTGGTACCGGACCGGCGACCTGGCGAAGGTCGACGCGAACGGCTTCCTGTCGATCACCGGTCGGGTCAAGGACGTCATCAACCGCGGTGGCGAGAAGATCCCGGTCGTCGAGATCGAGAACCTGCTCTACCAGCACCCGCTGGTCACCGACGTGGCGATCGTCGCCATGCCGGACGCCCGACTCGGGGAGCGTGCCTGCGCGTTCGTCGTGCCGGCCGCCGGTGCCGACCAGCTCGACTTCCCGTCGATGCAGCAGGCACTCGACAAGGCGGGCGTGAGCAAGTACTACTGGCCGGAGCGGCTCGAGTACATCGACGAACTGCCGCGCAACGCGGTCGGCAAGGTCCAGAAGAACACCCTGCGCGAGCAGGCGGCCGCGCTCGTCGCGACGAAGGAGAACGAGACACGATGACGATCGTCGAGCAGACGAGCACCGGGTTCGACGAAGCCGCCTTCCAGCAGCTCAAGGCCGAGGTCACCGAGTGGGTCCGCGGCCGTGGCGAGCAGTGGGCCGAGGAGATCGAGCGCACCGGCCAGCTCGCCGCCGAGCTCTTCCAGGAGCTCAAGGACAAGGGCTGGCTGTCGCTCGCGGCGCCGACCGAGCTCGGCGGACGGGCCATCCCGTTCTCGCGCTACCTGGAGATCATGGAGATCGTGTCGCGTTCGCACGCGTCGATCCGCATGCTCGTCCACGTCATCAACGGGACGTGGCGCGCGATGGCCCCCTACGCGACGCCGGAGCAGATCGAGCAGGTCGTCAAGCCGTCCGTCGCCGGCGACCAGCTCGTCGCGTTCACCCTGACCGAGGCCACCGCGGGCACCGGCGCGGACATCCGGACCACCGTCCGCCGCGAGGGCGACACCTACGTGATGAACGGCGAGAAGCACCTCATCACGTTCGGCGTCAAGGCCGACTACTGGCTCATCGCCGCCCGCCTCGAGGGCACCACCGGTCAGGACGGCACGGTCGCGTTCCTCATGCCGAACAGCGGGCTGCCGGGTGCCGAGGTGATCGACGACTCCGACACCATGGGCATCCGCGGCACCGACCACGCGATCCTGCGCTTCACCGACGTGCCCGTGCCGGCCAGTGCGCTGCTCGGCGCCGAGGGCCAGGGGCTCGAGGTCGCGCTCGGCGGCTTCCTGCTGCCGAGCCGTGTGTCCGTCGCGATGAGCGCCGTCGGCCTCGCCGAGCGGGCGAACGAGCTCGCCGTCGAGTACGCCAACAAGCGCGAGACCTTCGGCAAGCAGCTCTCCAGCCGCCAGGCGATCCAGTTCTACCTGGCCGAGAACTACGCCGACATCGCCGCCGCCCGCGCCCTGGTGCTCGAGGCTGCCCGCGCCTACGAAGAGGACCGTCCCGACGCCGGCACGCTGTCCAGCGCCTCGAAGATGGTCGCCGTCGACATGCTCGCCCGCGTCACCGACAAGGCCCTGCAGGTGCACGGCGGCCAGGGCTACTGGAAGCGCAACGCGATCGAGCGCGTCTACCGCGACGCGCGCGCGCAGCGCTTCGAAGAGGGCACCAACGAGATCCAGAAGCTGGTCGTCGGCCGCGCCGTCGTGACCGGCCAGGCCGGGTTCTAGACCACCACCACCCACCGGACGGGAGGCCCGTGGCGGAC
The DNA here is from genome assembly GCF_019844075.1 of Curtobacterium sp. TC1. Classification (NCBI taxonomy): domain Bacteria; kingdom Bacillati; phylum Actinomycetota; class Actinomycetes; order Micrococcales; family Microbacteriaceae; genus Curtobacterium; species Curtobacterium sp. TC1. The sequence goes on along the minus strand of NZ_CP081964.1, from coordinate 2,501,265 downwards.
CCGCCCCGCGCCTCCCGTCCTTCCCCACGCACGTAGAGGACCGCAGTGACCGACACCACCAACGCACCCATCGCACTGATCACGGGCGCTTCGCGCGGCATCGGCCGCCTGCTCGCGCAGAAGCTCGGCCAGCGCGGCGTCACCGTCGTGGTGACGTACAAGGGCAACGCCGACCTCGCCGAGGAATCGCTGGCCGACGTCAAGGCCGCCGGCGGCGACGGCATCACCGCGCAGGTCGACATCGAGCAGCCGGAGTCGATCGACGCCCTGTTCGACCTGGTGCGCGACACCTACGGCCGCCTCGACCACTTCGTCGCGAACGCTGCCGCCAGCGCGTTCAAGCCGGTCAAGGAGCTCAAGCTGCACCACCTGGACCGCAGCTACGCCACCAACGCCCGCTCGTTCGTGCTCGGGGCGCAACGCGCTGCCGAGCTGATGGACCGGGGTGGCCGCATCGTCGTCGTGACCTCGTACGGATCGCTCCGCGCCTTCCCGACCTACGCCGCACTCGGTGCCGCCAAGGCGATGAGCGAGTCCTACATGAAGTACATGGCGGTCGAGTTCGGGCCGCGTCAGATCACCGTCAACGCGGTGAACGGCGGCCTCATCGACACCGACTCGCTCGAGTACTTCTACACGAAGGTCCCCGGGCAGGCGCCGATCGACTCCGTGTTCGAGAAGCTCCCGCTGCAGCGCCCCGGTACCGCCGACGACATGGCGGACGCCGTCGACTTCCTGCTGTCGGACAAGGCCGGGTACATCACCGGGCAGGTGCTGTCGGTCGACGGCGGGCTGACCGTGATCGCGCCGCCGTTCTGGGCGGACACGACGTCGCCGCTCCGCGACGCGGTACTGCCGGCCGACGCCGCGGGCGCGGACACCGCAGAATAGGCGCATGAGCAGCGTCGCTTCCGCCCCCGTCGTGCCGGACTCCCTCCGGACCGTCGCGTCACCCTGGACCCTCGGCCCCCTGCACCTGGCCAACCGGGTGGTGATGGGGTCGATGCACACCGGCCTCGAGGTGCACGACGACGGCGGGGCCGGCATGGCGGCGTTCTACCGCGAACGGGCGGCCGGCGGCGCGGCGTGCATCATCACGGGCGGCATCGCGGTGAACGACGAGGCCCGGGGCGGCCCCGACTTCGCCGTGTTCGGCGTCGGGGGAGCGGACGAGCGGTTCCGTACGGCGGTCGACGCCGTGCACGAGGAGGGCTCGACGATCCTCGCTCAGCTCTTCCACGCCGGTCGCTACGCGCTCGCCGCGGGGATGGTCGACCGGCACGGGGAGCCCCAGCGGGTGGTGGCGCCGTCGGCCCTGCCGTGGGCGGCCGCCCGCGGCGTGGTGCCGACGGCCCTGACCGCTGCCGAGGTCGAGCGCACCATCGAGGACTTCGCCGCCGCGGCCCGGTCCGCACGCGACATCGGGTTCGACGGCGTCGAGATCATGGCCTCCGAGGGGTACCTGATCAACCAGTTCCAGTCGCCGCTGACGAACCTGCGCGACGACGAGTGGGGCGGTGACGCCGTTCGTCGCCGGCGGTTCACGATCGAGGTGGTCCGCGCGGTGCGTACCGCGGTGCCCGGGCTCGCCGTGACGATCCGGCTCTCCGGCGCCGACCTGATGCCCGGGTCCTCGACCGATGACGACGTCGACGCCCTCGTGCACGACCTGCTGCCGCTCGGGCTCGACGGCATCTCGGTGGGGATCGGCTGGCACGAGTCCCGCACCCCGACCGTGCAGGCCGCGGTGCCGCACGGCGCCTGGCTCGACCACGCCGCGCGCATCGCCGGGGTCGTGCGCGCGTCGTCGTACCCCGACGTCCGCGTGATCGCCTCGAACCGGATGACCGACCTGCGCGACGGTGAGACCGTCCTCGCCGACGGGACCATCGACGCCGTCGCCCTGGCCCGACCGTTCCTCGCCGACCCGGCCCTCGTGAACCGCTCGCTCGCGGGCCGGTTCGCCCTGGTGAACACCTGCATCGGCTGCAACCAGGCGTGCCTCGACCGCTCGATCATCGGCGCGCCGGTCTCCTGCCTGGTCAACCCGCGCGCCGCCCGCGAGGTCGCGTTCCCCGCGCGTCCGACCACCGACCCGAAGCGCGTCGACGTCGTCGGCGGAGGACCGGCCGGCCTCGCCGCCGCCGTCGACGCCGCCCGACGCGGCCACCGCGTCACCGTGTGGGAGGCCGCCGACCGGCTCGGCGGCCAGTTCGGCCTCGCCGCGCTCGTCCCCGGCAAGGAGGACTACGCCGCGACGGTCCGGGCCGCCCGCGCCGAGCTCGACGAGCGCGGTGCCACCGTGCACCTCGGACGCCCGGCGACGGCCGCCGACCTCGCCGGCAGCGACGCCGTCGTCCTCGCCGCCGGGGTGGTGCCGCGGGACGTCGACGTCCCCGGCAGCGACCTGCCGCACGTCCTGTCGTACGAGCGGGCACTCCGCGAGGGCGTGCCGGCCGGCACCGTCGCGATCATCGGCGGCGGTGGCATCGGCGTCGACACCGCGGCGTTCCTGACCGAGTCGCCCGACGAGGCCGTCCGGGCCACCGAGTTCGCGGCCCGCTGGGACCTCGACGTCTCCGGTGCACTCGTCGGCGACGTGCCCCAGCGACTGCCCGCAGCGTCACGCACGATCCGGCCGGGCTCCGACGTCACCGTGCTCCGCCGCTCGGGCAAGTTCGGCCAGGGCGTCGGGATCACCTCACGCTGGGTCGCCATCGGGCGCCTCCGCGACGCCGGGGTGCACATGGTGGGCGGCGTGCAGGAGTACCTGCGCATCGAGCCCGGCGCCCTCTGGATCCGCGACGAGCACGGCGAGGAGCGCGCGATCCCGGCGGACAGCGTCGTGGTCTGCGCCGGGCAGGAACGCGCGATCGACACCGATGGCGACGTGCCCGGCGGACTCGTGACGGGCCTCCAGGCCGCCGGTGTGCCGTTCGCCGTCGTCGGCGGCGCTCGCGACGCACGGAGCGTGGACGCGGTCCGCGCGACGTCCGAGGCCCTCGAAGCGGTCCGGCGACTCGCGCCGTAGCGCGTCGGCTCGCATCGCGGCCGGGAATCTGTAAGAATGAACGGTCGAATCGCCGCAGCTCGACCCTCTATCCAGCTGTGAGCGATCTCTCTCGAGCTTTCACCGTGTGTGCCCCCACGCCCGCGGTTCCGGTTCAACCACAACGTAAGCAAACAGGAGCAATTGTGGCTGTCAAGATCCGTCTGAAGCGTCTCGGTAAGATCCGTGCGCCCTACTACCGCATCGTCGTCGCCGACTCGCGCACCAAGCGCGATGGTCGTGTCCTCGAGGAGATCGGTCAGTACCACCCGACCGAGGAGCCCTCGGTCATCAAGATCGAGTCCGAGCGTGCGCTCTACTGGCTCGGCGTCGGCGCGCAGCCGACCGAGCAGGTCGCGGCCCTCCTCAAGCTGACCGGCGACTGGGCCAAGTTCAAGGGCGAGAAGGACACCGCGTCCAAGGTCAAGGTCGCCGAGCCGAAGCCGGCCTTCCAGGTCGACTCCTCGAAGAAGGCCGTCCTCAAGCCGAAGTCGGAGAAGACGGCTCCCGCCGCCAAGACCGACGACGCCGAGACCGCCGACGAGACGACCGAGGCGTAGTCCTTGCTCGAATCCGCGCTGACGCACCTCGTCAAGGGGATCGTCGATCACCCTGACGACGTGCGCGTCGCCAGCTCCACCTCCCCGCGGGGCGAGGTCCTCGAGGTGCGCGTGCACCCCGAGGACCTCGGCCGCGTGATCGGACGTGCCGGGCGGACCGCCAAGGCACTCCGCACCCTCGTCTCGGCCCTGGCCGACGGCAAGCGGGTGCGGGTCGACGTGGTCGACACCGATTCCTAGGGAGACGACCCAGCTCCGGGTGGGTCGCATCACGAAGGCACACGGGCTCAAGGGCGGCATCAAGCTCGAGCTCTACACCGACGACCCGGATCGTCGGTTCACCCCCGGTGCCACGTTCACGCTCCAGGTCCCCGACGACTCACCGTGGTCGGGCAAGACCCTCGAGCTGGACGAACTCCGCTGGTACAACGGTCACCCCGTCGCGTTCTTCGCCGGGATCGACGACCGCACCGCGGCCGAGTCCCTGGCGCGCATCATCCTCTGGGTCGAGCAGGACGCCGACGCCGAGACCGGTGAGGACGACGCCTGGTACGACCACCAGCTCGTCGGGCTGAAGGTCCTGCGCGACGGCGTCGAGGTCGGCACCGTCGCCCGCGTGGACCACATGCCGGCGCAGGACCTGCTCGCGATCGACACCCCGTCCCGCGGCGAGGTCCTCGTGCCGTTCGTCGCGGCGATCGTGCCGGCGGTCGACATCGCGGCGGGCACCGTCACGGTCACACCGCCGCAGGGCCTGTTCGAGGACCCCGAGGACACCTCCCGGCCCGAGACGGTCACGGACTAGCTGCCGTGCGGATCGACATCGTCACGATCTTCCCGGAGTTCTTCTCCGTGCTGGACGTGTCCCTGCTCGGCAAGGCCCGGCAGCAGAACATCCTCGACCTGCACGTGCACGACCTGCGCTCGTGGACGACCGACCGGCACCGCACCGTCGACGACACCCCGTACGGCGGCGGCGCGGGCATGGTGATGAAGCCGGAGCCGTGGGCGCAGGCACTGGACGCGCTGCTCCGGCCGGACGGCTCGTCGACCCTGGTGGTCCCGACCCCCGCCGGCACGCCCTTCACGCAGTCCATCGCGCGCTCGCTCGCGTCGACGTCCGACCACCTCGTGTTCGCCTGCGGGCGCTACGAGGGCATCGACGCCCGCGTCTTCGAGTGGGCGGCGTCGCGCTGCTCGGTCGTCGAGCTCTCGCTCGGTGACTACGTGCTCAACGGCGGCGAGGTCGCGGCGATGGCCATGATCGAGGCCGTCGGCCGACTCGTCCCCGGTGTCGTCGGCAACCCCGAGTCCCTGGTCGAGGAGTCCCACGAGGACGGCCTGCTCGAGTACCCCTCGTACACGAAGCCCGCGTCGTGGCGCGGCCACGACGTGCCCGAGGTGCTGCTCAGCGGGCACCACGGGAAGGTCGCCGCGTGGCGGCACGAGCAGCAGGTGGAGCGGACGCGTCGCGTCCGGCCCGACCTGCTGCCGGACGTTTAGCGTCTTACTGCCCCGGCCCGAGACTCGGCTCCGCCGTGACGGACTGGAGGCGCGGGGCGGGCTTGCACCGTCCTCCCTCGCAGGCTCGGTCGGCGCGGCCCGCGTGACGCTGGCGCGTCACCGCTGAGCGGGCCGCGCCAGTCCGTCAGGCGGTCGGGTCGGCGCGCTGGGCGCGACGCAGGGTCAGGACCTCGGGTCCGGCCTCGGTGACCGCCACCGTGTGCTCGACGTGCGCTGCCCGTGAGCCGTCGACGCTCCGGAGCGTCCAACCGTCGTCGTCCTGGTACAGCTCGTCGGTGCCCTGCATGAGCCACGGTTCGATCGCGACCACCAGGCCTGGCCGGAGCTTCAGGCCGCGGCCCGGACGTCCGTCGTTCGGCACGTGCGGGTCGCCGTGCATGGTGCGGCCGACACCGTGGCCGCCGAACTGCAGGTTGACGCCGTAGCCGGCCTCGTGCGCGACGTGTCCGATCGCGTGCGACACGTCGCCGAGCTTGTTGCCCGGCGCCGCCTGCGCGATGCCGGCGGCGAGTGCGCGCTCGACGGTGGCGATGAGTGTCTGGTCCTCGTCGCGCGCCGTGCCCACCTGCACCGAGACGGCGGAGTCCGCCACCCAGCCGTCGACGCTCGCGGCGAAGTCGAGGCTGACGAGGTCACCGTCCTGCAGCACGTGGTCGAAGGGCAGGCCGTGCAGCGCGGCGTCGTTCACCGAGGTGCAGAGGTTCTTGCCGAACGGCGACTTGCCGAACGACGGGTGGTAGTCGACGTAGCAGCTCTCGGCGCCCCGCTCGGCGATCATGCGCGCGGCGACGCGGTCGAGCTCGAGCAGGTTCACGCCGACGTCGACGGTGTCGAGCAGCTCGTCGAGGACGTCGGCCACGAACCGACCGGCGACACGCAGGCCGTCGAGTTCGGTGGGGGTGCGCAGTTCGATCATGGGTCCATCCTCGCTGTTTTGCCCCCGGCGTTCCGTGTGGCAGTATGGATCGCTGTGCCCTGGCTGGACTCTGCCACGGGGGAGTCGCCGACACCGGGCACGCACCACCACTTCATCAGACATCGATCCGCGGCGACCCGTGTGCGTCCGCAGAGAGTAGAACAGCCATGAGCCAGCTCCTCGACAACGTCGACGCAGCATCGCTGCGGACCGACGTCCCGGACTTCCGCGCCGGAGACACCATCAAGGTGCACGTGAACATCGTCGAAGGCACGCGCTCGCGTATCCAGGTCTTCCAGGGTGTCGTCATCGGCCGTCAGGGCCACGGCGTCGGCGAGACCTTCAAGGTCCGCAAGGTGAGCTTCCAGGTCGGCGTCGAGCGCTGGTTCCCGGTGCACTCGCCGATCATCGACCACATCGAGATCGTCACCAAGGGTGACGTCCGTCGCGCGAAGCTCTACTACCTGCGCGAGCTCCGCGGCAAGGCGGCCCGCCGCAAGATCAAGGAGAAGCGCGACGCCTGATCGCCTTCACAGTGAGCGTCCGCGAGCCGGACGCCGCTGCTGGCCCCTCGCCGATGTACGGTTGTGCATCGACGGGGGGCTTTCCCTTTGCGCCCGCTGAACCCGGGCGGACGCGGTGTGAACGAGAGCGGAAATGACGGACACGACAGAGGAATCCGGGCGCAGGCCCCGGCCCGAGAAACAGCGCAACGGGATCCTCACATTCCTCCGCGACCTCGTCATCATCTTCATCGCGGCACTGCTCGTGTCGTTCCTGGTCAAGACGTTCCTGATCCGTTCGTTCTACATCCCGTCGGCGTCGATGGAGAACACGCTGCAGATCAACGACCGCGTGATCGTCAACGAACTCGTCCCGGGTGCCGTGGCGCTCAAGCGCGGGGACGTCGTCGTGTTCAAGGACCCGGGCGGATGGCTCGCCGGGTCCGAGGTGCCGAGCGTGACGCCCGACACCCAGCCCGCCAAGGCCATCGACTGGGTGCTGACGCAGATCGGTCTCGGGACCGGTGACAGCGACGACCACCTCATCAAGCGCGTGATCGGCCTGCCGGGTGACAAGGTCTCCTGCTGCAACGACCTCGGGCAGATGTCCGTGAACGGCGTCCCCATCAAGGAGCCGTACCTCAAGCTGCCGGCCGGCGCTCCCGCATCGGCGACCGACTTCTCCGTCACCGTGCCGAAGGGCACCATCTGGGTGATGGGCGACAACCGCAACGACTCCAAGGACTCCCGCTACAACGGGGACACCCCGTCGAAGGGGTTCGTGCCGCTGTCCGACGTGACCGGCCGCGCCTTCGTGATCTCCTGGCCGACGAGCCGCTGGACGTGGCTCGACGACCACCCCGAGGTGTTCGCCGGGGTGGAGGAGCGCGACCAGTGACCGCCGTCCGTCCATCGCTCCGGGTCGAGAAGCGTCTGCTCGCCGAGGGCCGCGTCACGGTCATCGGGATGGACGAGGTCGGCCGTGGCGCCATCGCTGGTCCGGTCGGCGTCGGTGTGGCTGCGGTGACGCTCGACATCGGTCGTGTGCCCCAGGGGCTCGCGGACTCGAAGCTCCTGTCGGAAGCGCGCCGGACGGATCTGGTCCCCGTCGTGCAGCGCTGGGCGCGCACGGCGGTGGGTATGGCGTCCGCGGACTTCGTCGACCAGCAGGGGATCGTCCCGGCGCTCGGTGCCGCGGGAGCGCGGGCGCTCGAGTCGCTCGTCGCCGGTGGCCTGTCGCTCGACGGCGCCGTGGTCGTGCTGGACGGGTCCTTCGACTGGCTCACCCGAGCCGTCCCGGCGTCCCTCCGGCCACCCACGGACCCGCTCGAGGTCGTCGTGCAGGTCAAGGCCGACCGCGACTGCGCATCGGTCGCCGCGGCGTCGATCGTGGCGAAGGTCGCACGGGACGCCCTGATGATCGCGGCCCACGACGAGGCGCCCCACTACGCCTGGGCGTCGAACAAGGGCTACGGCTCGACCGCGCACTACGACGCCATCCGCACGGTCGGGGCGCACGCCTTGCACCGGAAGTCGTGGTTGCACCAGGCCTCGAGCGTCTCGCTGGACGGCTTCGACGCGCTCGTCGGCTGACGGCTGCTCCCTCCCGCCCCCCCCCGCCCCGCCCCGCCCCCGCCCCCGCCCCGCACCCGTGAGGTTCCGAAATCTCGGCATCTCGGCGCACCTCCAGCGCGGTCGTGGAACGTCGGTGGAACGCAGGCGGCGTGTTGTGGAACCTCGATGAGCTCAGGTGGGGGCACGTGTCGAGGGCGCGCGCTGCTGCTGCTGTCGCCGTAGACTGTGGGCGCAATGGATGAGGACGAATTCGACGACTACGACCGCGAGGTCGAGCTGGCCCTGTACCGCGAGTACCGCGACGTCGTGTCGCAGTTCCGCTACGTGGTCGAGACGGAGCGACGTTTCTACCTGGCGAACGAGGTCGAACTCGTGCGCCGGGACACCGAGCACGATTTCTACTTCGAACTGACGATGAACGACGTCTGGGTGTGGGACGTCTACCGTTCCGACCGGTTCGTGAAGGGCGTGCGCGTCCTCACGTTCAAGGACGTGAATGTCGAAGAACTGACGTCGCGAGAACTCGAACTCCCGAAGGAACTCGCACTCGACGAGTGATCTTCATTTCCGGTGCATTCGATGAATCGCCGGTGATCGGTGACGTGCGGCAATTCCACGCGGTATTCTGATCGGGATTTCCCGTCCAATGAACAGGAGCCGCGCATGGCACAGAAGGTCACCGTCCAGCTCGTCGACGACCTCGACGATTCCCCCATCACCACCGGTGAAGGACGCACGGTCGAATTCGGTTTCGACGGATCGTCGTACGAGATCGACCTGACGAACGACAACGTCGACAAGTTCCGCGAAGCGATCTCCGACTACATCGCAGCAGCGCGCAAGGTCTCCGGTCGTCGTACCGGTGGCACGGCTCCGAAGTCGGCCCCGAAGCGCGGGAACTCGGAAGAGCTCGGCAAGATCCGCGAATGGGCGAAGGAGAACGGCTACGAGGTCTCGACCCGTGGTCGTATCTCAACCCAGGTGCAGGAAGCGTACGCAGCCGCACACTGATCGGCTGCTGACGAAGGACCCGGGTGATCGCGATCACCCGGGTCCTTCGTCATTCCTCCCCAAAGCGGATCGTCCGCACCTGATTCCACAGATCCACCGTCTGCGCTGTGCGCCGCGGCCGGCCGCGCGATCGTTGTCGCGGAGGCAACGACATGGAACAGCAGGTGCAGGGTCCGCCCGGACGAACACTCCGCAACGGTCGCTTGGGGCGGTTCGGTGAAGACCGGGCCGTGGCATGGTTGCAAAGCCGAGGATTCCGGGTCCTCGAACGGAACTGGCGGTGTGCCCGCGGCGAGATCGACATCGTCGCGTGGGATTCCTGCACGCTCGCGTTCATCGAGGTGAAGACACGATCCGGGACGGCGACGGGACATCCGTTCGAGGCGATCACGGTGACGAAGCGCGCCCGGATGCGACGACTCGTCCCCGAGTGGTTCGACGCTCATCCCGAAGTGCATGCACGCGCCGTCCGCATCGACGTCGTCGCGGTGCACGTCGACGGGCACCGGACCGCCGTGGAACACCTGGCGGGTGTGCTGTGACGGGCATCGGTCGTGCTGCGGCCGTCGCCCTGCTCGGGGTGACCGGCCGCCGGATCGAGGTCGAGGCCCACCTGACCAGCCAGCTGCCCGCGTTCAGCATCATCGGACTGCCCGACACCTCGCTCGGCGAGGCGCGCGAGCGGGTCCGAGCCGCTGCTGCGAACGCCGGGTGTCCACTGCCGGCACGTCGGATCACGGTGAACCTGACGCCCGCGGCGATCCCGAAACGCGGTTCCGGGTTCGACCTGGCGATCGCCATGGCGGTGCTCGCCGGGGCCGGGCTCGCTCCTGACGTCAGCGAGCGCATCGTCTACATCGGTGAGCTCGGCCTGGACGGCCGGGTCCGACCGGTGGCGGGGGTCATCCCGATGCTGCTGGCCGCGCGAGACGCCGGAGCCGACCGGGTCGTGCTGCCGATCGGCAACCTGCCCGAAGCACGCGTGGTCGACGGCGTGCGCACCACCGGTGTCGACTCGCTCCGGGCGGCAGCGATCGACGCCGGAGCGCTGTTGCCGCCGGTCGAGGTCGACGCGGTGCTGCCGGTGCCGGTGCCGACGGTCGAACGCCCGGTGGCCGAGTTGTCGGACGTCGTCGGCAACCCGATCGGGGTGCGCGCCGTCATCGCCGCCGCGGCCGGCGGACACCACGCCCTCCTGCTCGGTCCGCCCGGTGCCGGCAAGACGATGCTCGCCGAGCGGCTCCCCGGACTCCTGCCCGACCTCGACGACGCGACCGCGCTGGAGGTCGCGGCCGTCCGGTCCGTCGCCGGACTCGGTTCGGCATCGTGGAGCACGAAGCCCCCGTGGGAGGCCCCGCACCACTCGGCATCGGCGATCTCGCTGATCGGGGGAGGATCCGGTGTGCTGCGACCGGGAGCGGTGTCGCGGGCGACCGGCGGCATCCTGTTCCTCGACGAAGCGCCGGAGTTCCCCCGGGCGGTGCTCGATGCGCTCCGGCAGCCGCTCGAGTCGGGGCGGATCACGATCCACCGCGCAGCGGGGGCGGCCGAGTTCCCGGCGCGGTGCCAGGTCGTACTCGCCGCCAACCCCTGCCCGTGCGGGAACGCCGGTGGTGCGCACGGACAGCCGTGCGAGTGCCCGCCGAGTGCGGTCCGGCGCTACCTCGGACGCATGTCCGGACCGCTGCTCGACCGGATGGACATCCGGGTGCTCGTCCCCCGGGTGACGACGGGGAAGATGCGCGGTGCGGACGGGAGCGCTCCGACGACGGCCGAGGCCCGCGCCGGGGTCGCTGCTGCCCGGGCACGGATGGCTGCACGCCTCCGAGGAACCGGATGGACGAAGAACGCCGAGGTCACCGGAGCGTGGCTGCGGGCGGACGGTCGGATCGAACCGGGTTCGACCACCGAGCTCGACCGGGCGCTCGACCTCGGCACCCTGACCATGCGGGGCTGGGACCGGGTGATGCGGCTCGCCTGGACGCTCGCCGACCTCGATGCGGTCGACCGTCCGACCAGGACCCACGTCCGGGGCGCGCTCGCCCTGCGGAGCGCACTGTGAACGGCGTTGGGTCCGGACGAGGCGGCGAACTCCTCGTCGCGATCCGGCGGATCCTCGGAGCCGACGACACGTCAGATCCGGTGGAGACCGCAGCCCGGGTCGCGTGGTCCGTGATCGTGGAGCCGGGGGACTCCGTCGCGGGCGAGCTGATGGCTGCCTTCGGTCCGCAGCGTGCACTGGGCTCGGTCCTGTCGGCGGCGGACGGTGCGGTCGACGAGCTGCTCGCCGACTGCGTCGACGCTGGTGTGCCCGGGGCGGAGGACGCCGACGCCTTCGACGGTGTCCTGCGCACGGCGATCGACCGATGGCGACCGCGGCTTGCCCGATCCGACGTGGCCGACGTCGTCGCCGCGGCCGAGAGCGTCGGTGCCCGACTGCTCGTTCCCGGTGCTCCTGGATGGCCGACGGCGCTCGACGATCTCGGCCCGCACGCCCCGCTCGTGCTCTGGACGCGCAGCGCCACCGCGAGCGTCGCTGACGGTGCACCCGCACTGGCCGTGGTCGGATCGCGGGCGAACACCGTCGCCGGGGCCGAGGCCGCCGCCGAGATCACCTCGACCGCAGCGGACGCCGGTTGCACGATCACCAGCGGTGGCGCCTACGGCATCGACGCCGTCGCACACCGCGTCGCGATCGCCGCCGGCGCGCCGACGGTTGCGGTCCTCGCCGGGGGCATCGACCAGCTCTACCCCGCCGGCAACGTCCAGCTGCTCCGCAACGTCGCTCGGCAGGGGGCGCTGCTGGCCGAGTCGGCGCCGGGGACACGGCCGACCCGGTGGCGCTTCCTGGCACGGAACCGGTTGATCGCCGCCCTCGCGGACGCCACGGTCGTCGTGGAGGCCGGCGCGCGATCCGGCGCGCTCAACACCGCGCACCATGCCGGCCAGCTCGGCCGCCCGGTGTTCGCCGTGCCGGGGGCGTTCGCGTCCTCGGCGTCGGTCGGGTGCCACCGGCTCGTGGCGCAGGGTCGTGCGCAACTCGTCGTGCACCCGGGGGACCCGATCACCGCGCTGCGCCCGGCGACCGCGTCCGGTGCATCCGCGGTGCCGGACCAGCCCCTCGTGTCGGTCCAGCGTGATCCGGAGGTCGTCCGCGTCCTCGACGCGCTCGGCCGTCGCGCCCTGCCAGAGGTCGAGATCGCTCGTCGGTCCGGGCTGTCCGGAGCCGAGGTGGCGGATGCCCTCGCGCTCGCGCAGCTGCAGGGGCTCGTGGCGCACAGCAGCGGCGGGTGGGGCCGCGCATGACGTCGGCCAGCCGTACGCTGACGACGTGGTGGACCGAGCAGAGCAGACGGACGGGCGACTCGTGGCAGCGGTCGACACGTTCCTCGGGCACGCTCGACACGCGAGGGGCCTCAGCGAACAGACGCTGCGCGCGTACGCGAACGACCTCGAGCAGTTCATCGAGTTCGCCGCGCGGCGTGGTGTCGTCGGTATCGACGGGGTCGACCTCGAACTCCTCCGTGACTGGTTGTGGGAAGCCGACCAGCGGGGGCTTGCCCGGTCGACGATCGCCCGCCGGTCGTCGTCGGTGCGGGCGTTCACCCGGTGGGCGAGCGAGACCGGGGTGACCGCGACCGACGCCGGGGTGCGGCTCCGTGCGCCGAAGGGTGGTTCGCATCTGCCGCGGGTGGTGTCGGCCGACCAGGTCCGCGGGATGCTCGACGGCCTCGCGGTCCGTGCGGCGACCGACGATCCGGGGGCGCTGCGGGACCTGGCGCTCGTGGAGTTGCTGTACGCCGCGGCGATCCGGGTGAGCGAACTCGTCGGCATCGACGTCGCGGACGTCGATCGCGGGCGGCTCACGGTCCGGGTGCTCGGGAAGGGCGGGAAGGAGCGGGTCGTCCCGTTCGGCGTCCCGGCTCGCGACGCGCTCGAGGCGTGGACGTCGCGAGGGCGTCCGACCCTCGCGGAGCGGGCCGGTGTTCCGAGCACCGCTCTGTTCCTCGGCGACCAGGGCGGTCGGCTCGGGGTGCGCAGCGCGTACCGCGTGGTCGCTCGACTGCTCGGCGACCTGCCCGGTGAGGGGCCGAGTGGACCACACACCTTCCGGCACACCGCGGCGACGCACCTGCTCGACGGGGGAGCGGACCTGCGTGCGGTGCAGGAACTGCTCGGACACGCGAGCCTCGGGACGACGCAGATCTACACGCACGTGTCCTCGGCGCGGTTGCGCGAGGTCTACCGGACGGCCCACCCGCGCGCCTGATGGCGCCGGGCGCGCCGCCGCAACCGGCGAGTTCGCGCAGCCGGTGTAGCCGGTGCGACCGATGCGTGTCCGCCTGACCGACGCGCCCGCCCGGCTGGAGCGGTGTGTGTCCGCGCGACCTGGCTGGCGCGTGTCCACGCGTCCTGGCCGGTGCGACCTCCGCGCCCGCGCGACCGGGCCGACGCACGTGAGCGAACGCTCCGAGCTGACGCACGCGAGCAAGCGCTCCGCAGCGACGCTCACCCGGGCCAGGCGGACTCCGGCAGCAGGACGGGCCACTCTGCCGGAGGCAGGTACGGCATCGGGTCCACGTACCGGCCGTCCACCCGCGCGCCGAGGTGCAGGCACGGGGCCGTGGCCGGGCAGTGCCCGACGGACACCCGCCCGACCGGATCGCCCTGTCGGACGTCGTCCCCGGCGGCGACGAGCGGCTGCACCGAGTCGAGGGTGCTGACGAGCCCACCGCCGTGGTCGATGGTCACGACGCTTCGGCCGCCGACAGGTCCGGCGAACGCCACCGTGCCGTCGTCGACCGCATCCGCCAGCGTGCCGATCGGCGCAGGGACGTCGATCCCGCGGTGACCAGCGGCGTAGTCGTCGGACGGGGGCTCCCACCCGCGCTCGACCACCCGTTTGCCGGTCGGCCAGACCCACGGTTCGGCAGCGCGAGTCGCCGCCGTACGATCCCGCTGGTCGAGCAGGCCGTCCGGCGCCGGCGTCGGTGTGGCCGACGAGACGGTGAGCACCCCGACCAGACCGAGCGCCCCGAGCACCCCGGCCAGACTGAGCGCCCCGAGCATCCCGAACGCCTTCGCCACGACGCCCGCGACCGCGGGGAGCCGAGTACCGGAGCCGGGGAACAGGAGCATGCCGCCACTCTGTCCGGCCCAGACCGGCCACACGACCGAGGTGGGCCTGCCCGTGGATGGTGGGGCGGGCCTCCCGGCCTGTGGAGGGACAGCGCGACCGCAACGGACGACGTCCTCGATGTCGCACGACGTCGAGGGTGTCGTTCCGAGTCGAGCCGCTACCACGACACCGCACCCGCACCCGCGCCCGCACCCGCACCCGCACACCCGCACCCGCACCCGCACCCGCACCCGGTTATGACCACATCCCCCACGAGGAGTACAGTCGGGGCCGCTCCGGACCACGCAACGCCGCACGGACGGCGAACGAGCCGACCGCCGGGGCACCGTGCCCACAGCAGCACGGCCGGCAGAACCCAGGAGCATCGTGTCCAACACAGCCACCGGGCACGGCGAGGACCGTGCGTTCAAGGGGAAGGTCACCGCGTTCGCCATCGCAGCAGCGGTGGGCGGTTTCCTCTTCGGTTTCGACTCGTCGGTCATCAACGGCGCCGTCGAGGCCATCAAGGGCGAGTTCGGCCTGTCCGAGGCGGCGAGTGGCTTCGCGGTCGCGTCCGCCCTCATCGGCTGTGCGTTCGGCGCCTACTTCGCCGGTCGCCTCGCGGACCGCTGGGGCCGCACCCGGGTGATGTTCTGGGCCGCTGTCCTGTTCCTGGTGAGCTCGATCGGCTCCGGCTTAGCGTTCGCCACGTGGGACTTCGTCCTGTGGCGCCTCGTCGGGGGACTCGGCATCGGGACCGCCTCGGTGATCGCGCCGGCGTACATCTCCGAGGTGTCGCCGAAGGCGATCCGCGGGCGTCTGGCCTCGTTCCAGCAGCTCGCGATCACGCTCGGTATCTTCGCCGCGCTGCTGTCCGACCAGTTCTTCGCCGTCACCGCCGGTGGCGCCTCCGAGGTCGTCCTCGGGTTGCCGGCCTGGCGCTGGATGTTCCTGGTCGGCGTGATCCCGTCGGTCGTGTACGGCATCCTGGCGATCACGCTGCCGGAGTCGCCGCGGTACCTGCTCGCCAAGGGCCGGACCGAGGACGCACGGGAGGTCATGACCAAGATCGTCCCGCGCGAGACCGTCAACACGAGCCTGGAGGAGATCCAGGACGGCATCAAGAAGGAAGCCAACGAGAAGAAGGGCTCCATCCGGGGCAACCGCTTCGGCCTGCAGCCCATCGTCTGGGTCGGCATCATCCTGGCCGTGCTGCAGCAGTTCGTCGGCATCAACGTGATCTTCTACTACTCGACGACGCTCTGGCAGGCCGTCGGGTTCAAGGAGAGCGACTCGTTCCTCATCTCGACGATCACCTCGGTGGTGAACGTCGCCGTGACCTTCATCGCGATCTTCCTGGTCGACAAGGTCGGGCGGAAGCCCCTCCTGGTGACCGGTTCCGCAGGCATGTTCATCTCGCTGGCGATGGTCGCGATCGCGTTCTCGCAGTCGACGATCGTGGACGGCAACCCGAGCCTGCCCGGCTCGTGGGGCGTCATCGCCCTCATCTTCGCGAACCTGTTCGTCGTGTCGTTCGGTGCGACGTGGGGTCCGCTCATGTGGGTGCTGCTCGGCGAGATGTTCCCGAACCGCATCCGCGCCACGGCGCTCGGCATCGGTTCGGCCGCCAACTGGGTCGCGAACTTCATCGTCACGATCACCTTCCCGGTGCTGTCCGGCTTCAACCTGACGGTCACGTACGGCATCTACGCGCTGTTCGCGCTGATCTCGTTCTTCTTCGTCATCGCGAAGATCCCCGAGACCAAGGGCCGCTCGCTCGAGGAGATGGGCATCTCGGCCGAGGGCGACACGGTGAACGCGAAGGCGTGATGAGTCGCGTCTGACACACCCAGAACACCGGACAGGAGGCCCGGATCACGTCAGCCGGTCGGCGCGCGTGATCCGGGCCTCCTGTCTGCTAGCATTTCTCCAGCAGTGCGCTGATGCGCGCTGACTTCGCGTGTCCACAGGGTCGACAACGGTTCGCCGTACCCGACCGGCACCCGACCACCGGTCCCGCTCTCACGAGCGGGCGGTCGCGTGCCAGGACACCAGGGATCACGACCTCCGGTCGTGCTCGACACAACCGCAACAGGGGCACAGCGCAGCTGTGCGCCGAGAACACAGAAGGAGGACGGCACATGGCCGTCGTCACCATCCGCCAGCTGCTCGACAGCGGCGTCCACTTCGGACACCAGACCCGTCGGTGGAACCCGAAGGTGAAGCGCTTCATCCTCGCCGAGCGCTCGGGCATCCACATCATCGACCTGCAGCAGTCGCTGGCCTTCATCGACCGCGCGTACGACTTCGTCAAGGAGACGGTCGCGCACGGTGGCACGATCCTCTTCGTGGGCACCAAGAAGCAGGCGCAGGGCTCCATCGCCGAGCAGGCGACCCGCGTCGGCCAGCCGTACGTCAACCAGCGTTGGCTCGGCGGTCTGCTCACGAACTTCCAGACGGTCTCCAAGCGCCTCGCGCGCATGAAGGAGCTCGAGGAGATCGACTTCGACGACACGACGAAGGGCTTCACCAAGAAGGAGCTCCTCATCAAGAAGCGTGAGCTGGACAAGCTCCACAAGACCCTCGGTGGTATCCGCAACCTCACGCGGACCCCGAGCGCGCTCTGGATCGTCGACACCAAGAAGGAGCACCTCGCCGTCGACGAGGCGCAGAAGCTCGGGATCCCGATCATCGGCATCCTCGACACCAACTGCGACCCCGACGAGATCACGTACCCGATCCCGGGCAACGACGACGCGATCCGCTCCGTCGGTCTCCTCACCCGCATCGTCGCCGACGCCGCGGCCGAGGGCCTGAAGACCCGCCACAACGGTGGCGACGACGAAGAGGCCGCAGAGCCCCTCGCCGAGTGGGAGCAGGAGCTCCTCGGTGGCGACGCCGCGACGCCGTCCGCCGACGCCGCTCCCGAGGGTGCGACCGTCGAGGAGAACAACGCCGACGCACAGGTCGCCGCGAAGGAGATCGGCGAGCCGATCGCCGACGACGCGAAGAACGCGGAGCCGACGGCCGAGGCCGAGGCAGCCGCGGAGACCACCCCCGCCGAGTGACCTGTCGCAGGCGCCGGGCCCGATCGGGTCCGGCGCCTGCGTCACCACTCTCCACACACGTACAGTCCAGAAAGGACTCCAGTCAATGGCAAACTTCACCGCTGCTGACGTGAAGAAGCTCCGCGAGGACCTCGGCGCCGGCATGATGGACGCGAAGAACGCGCTCGTCGAGGCCGACGGCGACTACGACAAGGCCGTCGAGCTGCTCCGCATCAAGGGTGCGAAGGCCGTCGCCAAGCGCGACGACCGTGCCACCTCCGAGGGCGTCGTCGTCGCGACCTCCGAGAACGGCGCCGCCACGGTCGTCGAGCTCGCGAGCGAGACCGACTTCGTCGCGAAGAACGAGAAGTTCACGACCCTCGCCGACAAGGTGCTCGGCGCCGTCGCGGCTGCCGGTGCAGCCGACGTCGCCGCCGCGAACGCCGCCCCGCTGGACGGCAAGACCGTCCTCGAGGTCGTCAACGAGTCGGCCGCCGCGCTGGGCGAGAAGCTCGAGGTCCGCACGGTCCGCCGTGTCGAGGGCTCGGCCTTCGAGATCTACCTGCACAAGACCAGCCAGGACCTGCCGCCGCAGATCGCCGTCGTCATCGCGTACGAGGGCGACAACGCTGCCGAGGCCCGCTCGATCGCCCAGCACGTCGCGTTCGCGAACCCGACGTACCTGACCCGCGACGAGGTCCCGGCCGACGAGATCGCCAAGGAGCGTGCGACCGTCGAGGCGATCACGCGCGAGGAGGGCAAGCCCGAGGCTGCGCTCCCGAAGATCGTCGAGGGCCGGGTGAACGCCTACATCAAGCAGGTGTCGCTCCTCGACCAGGACTACGCGAAGGACAACAAGATCTCCGTCGCGAAGGCCGCCGAGAACGCCGGCATCACGATCCAGGGCTTCGCCCGCGTCAAGGTCGGCGCGTAACGAACCCGTGACGGGGTCAGGAACCAACCAGGTTCCTGGCCCCGTTTTTCGCGCCTCCGGGCGCGACACACCCGCGACACATCCGCGAGTACATTTCCACGAGACCACGACGAAGGGTGCGACCAGATGACCGACGAGAAGACCGGACGACGCCGCGTACTGCTGAAGCTGTCAGGAGAGGCCTTCGGCGCCGGGTCGCTCGGCGTGAACCCCGACGTGATCGGGACCATCGCCAAGGAGATCGCCGTCGCCGCGCGCGAGGTCGAGATCGCGATCGTCGTCGGTGGCGGCAACTTCTTCCGCGGCGCCGAGCTCTCGCAGCGCGGGATGGACCGCGGCCGTGCCGACTACATGGGCATGCTCGGCACCGTGATGAACGCGCTCGCGCTGCAGGACTTCCTCGAGCAGGCCGGTGCCGCGACGCGCGTGCAGTCCGCCATCGCGATGACCCAGGTCGCCGAGCCGTACATCCCGCGGCGCGCCGAGCGGCACCTCGAGAAGGGCCGTGTCGTCATCTTCGGCGCCGGGGCGGGCCTGCCCTACTTCTCGACCGACACGGTCGCGGCGCAGCGGGCACTCGAGATCAAGGCCGACGAGGTCCTCGTCGCCAAGAACGGTGTCGACGGCGTCTACACGGCGGACCCGAAGAAGGACGCCACCGCCGAGAAGCTGCACCACGTGACGTACCAGGACGCGCTCCTGAAGGGCCTCAAGGTGGTCGACGCCACCGCGTTCTCCCTCTGCATGGACAACGGCATGCCCATGCACGTCTTCGGCATGGAGGGCGACGGCAACGTCCAGGCCGCCATCCGCGGGGAGCGCATCGGCACCGTGGTCAGCAACTGACCCGCACCGCTGACTAGACTCGACGCCAGTACCGAAGGAGTAACACCGTGATCAGTGATGTCCTGACCGAAGCCACCGAGAAGATGGCGAAGGCTGTCGAGGTCGCCAAGGACGACTTCTCGACCGTCCGCACCGGCCGCATCAACGCGGCGCTCTTCCAGAAGATCCCGGTCGAGTACTACGGCACGCCGACGCCGCTCGCGCAGCTCGCGTCGCTGCAGACGCCCGAGGCGCGCACGCTCATCGTGACGCCGTACGACAAGACGGCGCTCAAGGAGATCGAGCGCGCCATCGCGACGTTCCCGAACCTCGGCGCCAGCCCGACGAACGACGGTGACATCGTCCGCGTGACGATCCCGGAGCTCACCAAGGACCGCCGCAAGGAGTTCGTGAAGCTCGTGCGGACGAAGGGTGAGGACCACAAGGTCGTCATCCGCAACATCCGCCGCAAGGCCAAGGACGACCTCGACGCACTCAAGGGCGAGATCTCGGACGACGAGATCTCGCGCGGCGACAAGGACCTCGAGGTCCTGACGAAGAAGCACGTCGACCAGATCGACGACTCGCTGAAGAAGAAGGAAGCCGAACTCCTCGAGGTCTGATGCGCCGCCCGGAACAGGGCGGTGAACGCCCCACAGCAGAGCACGGACCCGAGCAGACCGGGCCCGTGAAGAAGGGGCTCCGCCAGGACTTCGATGCGCGTGCCCGAGCGGCCCGCACCGACTTCGAGGCGCAGCTCCGGCAGCGCAAGGCGGACTTCGGTGCGCGTAACGAGGCACTGACCGCACGGACCGGGCGCAACCTGCCGGCGGCGATCGGCATCGCGCTCGCGTTCGCCGTCGTCATGCTCGGCACGCTCCTCATCTGGACGCCGTCGTTCATGGTCGTGGCGGCGTTCCTGCTCGGCGTGGGCGTCTACGAGCTCACGAGCGCCATGCGCTTCGCGGGCCGTGACGTCCCACGGATCCCGAGCGTCGCCGTCGCGATCGCGATCGTGCCGGCGGCGTTCCTGCTCGGCCAGATCGCGGCACTCTTCACGCTGCTCGGCGGCATCGTGCTGATCAGCCTGTGGCGGTTGGTCGAGGTCGCGGTGTCGCGGCAGAAGCCGTCGGCCGGCAACGTCTTCCGCGACCTCACCAACGGGCTGTTCGTGCAGGCGTACATCTCGCTGCTCGGCGCGTGCGTGGTGCTGCTCTCCGCACAGCCGCAGGGCAACCTCTGGGTGATCGGTTTCATCCTGGTCGTCGTGGCCGTCGACACCGGTGCCTACGCGACCGGGCTCAACCTCGGCAAGCACCCGATGGCGCCACGGATCAGCCCGAAGAAGACCTGGGAGGGCTTCGCCGGGTCGGTCGCGGCGAGCATCGTCGTCGGCATCCTGGTCGCCTGGCTCATGCTCGGACTGCCCTGGTGGACCGGCGTCGTGCTCGGGGTCCTCATCTCCGGGTCGGCCACGTTGGGCGACCTCACCGAGTCGATGATCAAGCGCGACCTCGGCATCAAGGACATCTCGTCCTTCCTGCCCGGGCACGGCGGACTCCTCGACCGCATCGACAGCATCCTGCCGTCAGCTGCGGTCGCCTACGTGCTCTTCCTGATCGTCAACCACTGACCGACATCGATCGACCCCGTCGGCCAGCCTGAGCGCCGCCCTCAGCGCGTCCAGGTTGTGCAACGGGTCGGGACTGGCAGAATGACGCCGTGGCCACCACCTTCCCGACCGCAGCCCGCTCCGCCCTCGGATACGACGTCGATGAAGTCGAGCGTTTCCTCGAGGACGCCCGTCGCGCGTACTCCGCCGACGACAGCGCCCCCGGCATCGAGGCCGCGAAGATCCGCGCCACCGCGTTCTCGATGCGGAAGGGCGGGTACTCCACCTCGCACGTCGACGCAGCACTGGAGCGGCTCGAGGACGCCTTCGCCGCACGTGAACGCGAGCGGGAGATCGGCGACGCCGGCCAGAAGGCCTGGTACGCCGAGGCCCGCACGAAGGCCTCCGACGTCGTGGCCCGCCTCGAGCGTCCGGACGGTCAGCGGTTCAACCGGGTGAGCATCCTCGGCACCGGCTACCACCCGAAGGACGTCGACGCCTTCGCCGCCCGACTCGGCGGGTACTTCCGCGAGGGCAAGCCGCTGAGCCTCACCGAGGTGCGGTCCATCGTGTTCCGTCCGAAGCACGGCGGCTACCGCGAGGCCCAGGTCGACGCGCTGCTCGACGCCGTCGTCGAGGTCATGCTCGCCGTCCGCTGACGACGCGCTGTCCCCGGGTGCTTCGCTTTCCGTGATCGTTCCGTTACCCTGGTCCTACTCATGGGCAGGCACACGGCAGACCACAGCTCCGACCGCGATCTCCGCGAGCACCTGAGCCTCCAGGCTTCGGGTGAGCGCCGCGCGGCACTGAACCGAACCCGTACGGCGGACACGTCGTTGCTCCAGGCGAACCCGCAGGTCCTGCCGGAGACCGGCCCGGTCGCGACGCCGAAGTCGGTCGCAGCGAACCGTGTGTCCGACGAACGCATCGCCGCGTTCGCGCACGAGGCTCCCGCTGCCCGCGTCGAACCGCGTGCCGCGAAGCAGCGGACCGCGACCGCGCAGCAGTCGACCCAGGGCGCTGCCGCCGCGGTGAACGCCTTCGCGCGGAAGCGTTCGTCCGTCCCCGCCTTCTCCTTCGTCGGGGTCTTCCTCTTCGTGGGGGCGTCGCTGTTCAACCCGCTCCAGGCCGACGTCGCACAGGCCGCGGTCGACACCCCGGTGCTCGTCAAGACGCCGCAGGCCCCGCAGCAGTACACCGCGCACGGCACCTACGGCGAAGCCGCCGCAGACCGCGATGGCTACGGCGTGACCGTCTCGGCCCCCAAGGTCGTCAAGCCCGTCGTCGAGGAAGAAGCCGACGACGCCACCACCGACGAGACGACCGACGCCGCGGCGACCGAGACCGAGAGCGTCTCCGCTGCGAACACCCTCGCAGCCGTGGCCGCGACGCCCGACGCGGGCAGCGCGCAGGCCATCGCCCTGCAGCTGGTCACCGCCCGCGGCTGGGGGACCGACCAGTACAACTGCCTCGTCTCGCTGTGGAACAAGGAGTCCGGCTGGCGGGTGAACGCGTACAACCCCAGCGGTGCGTACGGCATCCCACAGGCGCTCCCGGGCAGCAAGATGGCCACAGCCGGCGCCGACTGGCAGACCAACCCTGCGACCCAGATCACGTGGGGTCTCAACTACATCTCCGGGGTCTACGGCACCCCGTGCGGCGCCTGGGGCCACAGCCAGGCGAACAACTGGTACTGATCGGCAACTGGGGTGCCGCGCAGCAACCGGCCGCGGCGTCCCCGCGGACGCGACGTCGATCCTGACGAGGACACCGGCCTCGACCGGCTGATGAGTGCGTGGAAGCGCACCGAGGTGCGTCGCGGGCGCGAGTACCTCGTCCAGCCGGTCTCCGCGGCGTCGGCGCAGAAGGAGTACGTCTGCCCCGGGTGCGGCGGCACCGTGCTGCCCGGCACCGCGCACGTGGTGGTCTGGCGCTCCGACGGGGTACTCGGCGACGCGGCCGACCTGGCATCACGACGACACTGGCACAACCACTGCTGGAGCATCGCATGACCGACGACGACGGCGAGATCCGTTCCGCCACGCAGCTGCCGACCAGGCGTACCGACGTCGAACTCGTCACCGACGACCACCTTACGCTGGTCGGTGAGCTGGCCGAGCCCGAGACCCGGCCGGCACGGGGCACCATCGTGACGCTGCACCCGCTGCCGACCGCGCACGGCTTCATGGACTCGCACGTGCTCAAGAAGGCCGCGGCACGCCTGCCGGCCCTGGCCGACATCGCGGTCCTGCGGTTCAACTTCCGGTCGGTGGCCTCGCCACGAGGCACGTCCGAGGGCGTGTTCGGCGAGGGTGTCTCCGAGGGGTTCGACCTGCGCGCCGCCGTCGCCGAGGTCGTCGACCGCGGCCTGCCGACACCGTGGCTGGTGGGGTGGTCGTTCGGCACCGAGGTGATCCTCAAGCACGCGCTGGAACACGTCGAGGCCGGAACGGTCGCAGGTGTCGTCCTGCTCTCCCCGCCGCTGCACCGCACCACGGACGACGAACTCGCACGATGGGCGGCCGTGGACGTCCCGGTGGTGGCCCTGGTACCCGAGCACGACGACTTCCTGCGGCCCGACCAGGCGGTCGCCCGGTTCGCCGTCGCCCCGAACGTCCGGGTCGTCCCGGTCGAGGGCGCGAAGCACCTGTGGGTGGGGGAGCGGTACGTCCGGATCGTGCTGGACGCGATCGCCGACCTCGTCGTCCCGGGCAGCGCGCCGTTGCCGACGCACTGGCCCGTCTGAGGGGTCAGCGGCGGGCGGCGTCCTCGTCGTCGGTGGTCTCGGACGCGCCACCCGGAGCGGTCCCGAGCAGCCCGGTCGCGTGCGTCAGCACGCCGCGCAGGTTCTCGAGGTACCCCGCCACCGCTTCGCGCTCGGTGCGGATCGCCGACAGGCGGTCCTCGGCCTCGGCGGTGATGGCGGCGGTGCGCTCCTCGGCGTCCGAGACCATCCGGTGCACGCGGTCCTGGGCGTCGGCGACGATGGTGCGGGCGTGCTCCTGCGCCTCGGCGGTGCTGGTGCGTTCGAGGTCGTCTGCTTCCTGCTGGAGCCGCTCGGCGCGCTCCCGGGCCTCGGTGGCACGGCGGGTGGCCTCGGCGAGCTGCAGGTTCGCCTCGTCGAGGTACTTCTGCGTCTCCGTGACGGTCTCGTGGTGCTTCTGCAGGTAGTCCTGCTCGGCGTCGTCCCGGCGCGAGGCGAGCTCGGACTCGAGGGTCGTGCGGGCCTCGTCGCGCTCGCGGGCGACCTCGGCGCGGGCCTCATCGCGTTCCTTCGCCAGGTCGGCGCGGGCCGTGTCGATCTCCTGACGGAGGGCGGTGCGCTCCGCCTCGAGCGCGTCGAGTTCGGCGGAGCGACGCTCGGCGATCTCGGTGTCGACCTCGGCGTGCTCGCGTTCGCGGCGGGCGGCGAGGGCGTTCTCGTGCTCGCGGTCCGCGCGCTCGGCGGCGGCCTCGGCCTCGGCACGCTCCCGGGCGATGCGGGTGTCGTGCTCCTCGAGCTCGCGGGCGATCCGGTCGGCGGTCTCCTGCACGAGCCGCTCGTTCTCGATGCGTGTCTGCTCCTCGTCGACACGCAACTGCGCTCGCACCGCCTCGGCTTCCTGCGCGAGGGCGGTGCGCGCCGAGGCGAGCTCCCGGTCCCACTCGGCGCGGGCGGCCGCGAGTTCCTCGTCCACGACGCGGCGGCGGTCTTCGAACTCGCCGTCGATCTCTGCGCGGCGGCGGTCGACCTCCGCCTGCAGCTCGGCGCGACCGGTCTCGATCGCCAGGGCGTGCGCCTGCTGCTGCTCGTCGCGCTCGCGGTGCCACGCGGCGCGCCCCTCGGTGACCTCGCGCTCGAGTGCCTCGCGGCGGGTGGCCTCTTCGTGGTCGAGGTCCGCGACGCGGCGGGCGTGGTCGGCCTCGAACACCGAGCGGCGGTGCTCGGTCTCGCGGTCGAGGTCGGCCGCTGCCGTACGGGAGTCGGCCGACTCGCGCTGGGCGATCTCGCGCAGCTCGGCGACCTCGTGCTCGACCTGGGCGCGCAGGGCGTTCGTCTCGCGGATGGCGACGGAGCGGACCTCTGCGGCCTCGGTCACGGCGGCGCCGCGGATGGCAGCGGCCTCGTTGCGGGCGTCCTGGGTGAGCAGACCGGCCTCGGCGCGGGCACGCTCGACGGTGTCGGCGGCCTCGGCACGCGCACGGGTGAGTTCGTTGGTGGAGCGGGTGCGGGCGTCCTCGAGGGTGTCGCGGGCTTCCTCCTGCGCCTCGCGCACGGTGCGGTCGGCCTCGGCGCGGCTCGACGCACGCAGGCGCTGCGCGTCGATGTCCGCCTGGCTGATCAGTCGGGTGGACTGCTCCTCTGCCACGCGCAGGGTGGACTCGAGCCGCGTGCCCAGCCCGCTGTAGGTGGGGGTACCGGCCTCGTCGAGCTCGCCCTGGAGCTCGGAGACGCGGGACTGCAGGAGGCGGATCTCCTTCGCCGCGTCGGCGCGGTCGGTGTTCGACTTGATGAGCTCGCGGCGCAGGTCGTTCAGTGCGCGGTCGACGTCGTCGCGGCGGTACCCGCGCAGCTCGGTCCCGAACTCGGCCTCGTCGTTCGCCACGTGTCGCTCCTGGGTGCTCGGCGGAGGGCCCGATCCGGCCCGCGGTCGATTGTAGTGGTGGCCCGACGGGGTCGTCTGAGTCCCGCGACAGCCCGGATGGATGCGCTGCTCAGCCATGATCGCTATCCTGAGTCGCTGATTCGCGCGCCGACATCCCCACCCCGGCGCGGTAGGGAGAGTGTTCGTGCGATTCGTCCTGGCGATCGTCAGTTTCGTCATCGGCCTGCTGCTCGTCGCGCTGGCGGTGGGACAGCGGACCGTGTTCGCTCCGCCGTCCTCGCTCGTCGCGGACAGCTCGACCACCAGCTCCGCTCCGGTCACGGTGATCCCCGGGTCGACGCTCAACGCGAACCCCGGCTACCAGCGCATCAACGTCTCCGGATCCGGCAAGGTCTTCGCGGCGTACGGCAAGACGGCCGACGTCGACGCGTGGGTCGGTGACGCCGAGCACACCACGCTCCGGTTCGACGCCGAGAGCGCGAAGCTCGTCGGCAAGACCACCGGCTCCGAGGCGTCCGTCCCGTCACCGAAGGGCAGCGACCTCTGGTACCAGGAGTACGACGGCTCCGGACAGTTCACCGTCCGTCTGCCGCAGGACGTCTCCGTGCTCATCGTCAGCGACGGCACCGCCGCGGCGCCGAGCGACGTCTCGGTGACCTGGCCGCAGGACACCGCGACCCCGTCCGTCGGGCCGCTGCTGGTCGCCGGTGGCGTCTTCGCCCTCGGCGGCATCGTCCTGCTGGTCCTCGCGTTCCTGCACCAGCGCCGCGGGCGTGGGCCCCGTCGTCGCAGTGGCGGCACCCGTCCGCCACGCGTCCGGGCCTCGCGCCGCGCCGCGGCTGCCGGTGCCCAGGTCCCGACCAGGGGCCGCCGCGGGTCGCGTGCGTTCATCGCGGTCCCCGTGGTGCTCGTCGGCACGCTCGCCCTGGCCGGCTGCTCGTCCGACTACTGGCCGCAGGGCGGAGACCCCTCGCTCGCGACCCCGACCCCGACGGCCAGCGCGACCGGCGCGGCCGAGACGACCGAGCCGACGGCGGCGACCAAGCAGCAGATCACCCGGGTCGTCGAGCGGATCGCCGAGGTGGCGAAGCAGTCCGACGGTGCCCGCGACCGCGACCTGGCGAAGACCCGCTTCACCGGGGCGGCGCTCGACCTGCGCCTGGCGAACTACTCGATCCGCGGCAAGGACTCCGAGGCCAAGGCGCCGCCGGCGATCTCGGCCGGTCAGGTCTGCGTCGCGTTGCCGCAGCAGACCGACACCTGGCCGCGCACGGTCTTCGCGATCGTCGCCGAGGACTGCGACGCCAAGTCGGCACCGCAGGCCCTGACGCTCGTGCAGGACACCGCGCGCGACCCGTACAAGGTCGCGTACGACGTCTCGCTCGAGGCCGACGCGAAGATCCCGAGCCTCGCCCCGACGTCCATCGGCGCCGCGCTGCTGGCCCCGCAGTCGAAGCTGCTCGCGATCGCCCCGGACCAGGTCGCGACCGCCTACGGCGACATCCTGTCCAAGGACTCGAAGAGCGAGTACGCCGACCTGTTCGCCACCGAGGGGGACGGTCTCCGTACCACCATCGGCAAGGCGTACAAGGACAAGAAGGCGAAGTCTCTGCCGGACACGGCGAAGATCGAGTACTCGTCCGAGGCCCCGGCGGACTCCGCCGTCGCGATCGCGACCGACGACGCCGGCGCGCTCGTCTCAGCCGACCTCAACGAGATCGAGAAGGTGACCCCGACCGCCTCCGGCGCCGAGGTCAACACCGAGGGCGCCGTCAAGGCGCTGTCCGGGGTGGACACGAGCAAGAAGGGCATCAGCGCCACGTACGGCGTCCAGTTGCTCTTCTACGTGCCGCCGGTCGCCTCGGATGACAAAGTGGTCCTGCTCGGGTTCACGCAGGGCCTGACCGCAGCGAGTGAGGTGCAATGAGCAACATCCCCCCGACCCCGTCCGGGCTCCGCGGAGCCGTGGACCTGTCGTCCCTCGTCGACCGCGCACAGCGGCCGCCCCAGCCGCCCGCCGGTGCTCCGGCGCAAGCGGGCAGCCCGACCGGCGCAGCAGCACCGGGCACCGAGACCGGCGCGGACCTGACGGTCCCGTCGCTCGTGTTCGACGTCACCGACGACACGTTCCAGGACGTCCTGCAGCTGTCGTCCGTGGTGCCGGTGATCGTCGACCTCTGGGCGGAGTGGTGCGGGCCGTGCAAGCAGCTCTCACCGATCCTCGAGCAGCTGACCGCCGAGTACGGCGGGCGCGTGCTGCTCGCCAAGGTCGACGCCGACACGAACCCGCAGCTCGTGCAGGCGTTCCAGGCACAGTCGATCCCGACCGTGGCCGCGCTGATCGGCGGGCGCCCGCTCGGGCTCTTCGTCGGGGCGCTGCCCGAGGCTCAGGTCCGCGACGTCTACGAGCAGGTCCTCCAGGCAGCCGAGCAGAACGGCGTCTCCGGTCGCGTCACCGTGGACGGTGCCGGCGCGCCCGAGGACACCGCCGAGCAGGGTGAGCCGGAGCCGGAAGCGCTCCCGCCGCACCACCAGGCGGCCTACGACGCGATCGAGCAGGGCGACTACGCCACGGCGATCGCCGAGTACAAGACCGCGATCCTGCAGGACCCGCACGACCAGATGGCCGTCGCGGGGCTCGCGCAGGTGTCGCTCCTGGATCGACTGAACGGCCACACGGCCGACGACATCCGTGCTGCTGCCGGTGCGGGTCCGCAGGACGTCCAGGCGCAACTCGCGGTCGCCGACCTCGACATCTCCGGTGGCCACGTCGAGGACGCCTTCGGTCGGCTGCTCGACCTGGTGCCGACGGTGTTCGGCGAGGAGCGCGAAGCGCTCCGCGTCCGGCTCGTCGAGTACTTCGAGCTCATCGGGACCGACGACCCGCGTGTGGTCGCGGCGCGGCGCCGTCTGGCGAGCGCCCTGTACTAGGCCCGGCACGAGACGGACGGGAGGCCCGGTGCCAGCTGGCACCGGGCCTCCCGTCCGTCTGGTGGTCGCGTCCAGGACGCGGGCCGCAGCTAGCGAGCGAGCTGCAGCCAGACCGCGCCGAGCGGCGGCACCACCAGGTGCGCCGAGGCGGGGCGGCCGGCCCACGGGGTGTCCTCGGCCGTGACGACACCGAGGTTGCCGACACCGGAGCCGCCGTACTCTGCGGCGTCGGTGTTGAGCACCTCGTGCCACGCACCGGCCTGCGGCAGCCCGAAGCGGCGCTCGACGGGCACGCCCGAGAAGTTCACGAACACCGCCACCCGGTCGTCGCCGTCCTTGCGCAGGAACCCGAGCGTCGAGTGCGGTGCGTCGCCACCCTCGATCCACTCGAAGCCGTCGGCGGTGCTGTCGTGCTTCCAGAGTGCGGGCGTGTCCTTGTAGACCCGGTTCAGCTCGGCGACGAGGTCCTGCACGCCGCGGTGCCCTGGCTGGTCGAGGAGCCACCAGTCGAGCCCCTTCGCCTCGGACCACTCCGCGGGCTGGGCGAACTCCTGGCCCATGAACAGCAGCTGCTTGCCGGGGTGTGCCCACATGAACGCCAGGTACGCGCGGACGTTCGCGAGCTTCTGCCACTCGTCGCCGGGCATCTTGCCGTACAGGGAGCCCTTGCCGTGCACGACCTCGTCGTGGCTGATCGGCAGGGTGAACTGCTCGCTGAAGGCGTACACGAGCGAGAAGGTGATCTCGTCGTGGTGGTAGCTGCGGTACGCCGGGTCACGTTGCACGTATTCGAGCGAGTCGTGCATCCAGCCCATGTTCCACTTCTGGCCGAACCCGAGCCCCCCGGCGCTGGTCGGCTGGGTCACGCCGGGCCACGAGGTGCTCTCCTCGGCGATCATGACGATGCCCGGGTAGCGCTTGTACGCGGTGGCGTTCGTCTCCTGCAGGAACGCGACGGCGTCGAGGTTCTCCCGCCCGCCGTGGATGTTCGGCAGCCAGTCGGTGCGGGAGTAGTCGAGGTACAGGATCGAGGCCACGGCGTCGACGCGCAGGCCGTCGATGTGGAACTCCTCGAGCCAGTACAGGGCGTTCGCGACCAGGAAGTTCCGGACCTGCGGCTGCCCGAAGTCGAACACGAAGGTGCCCCAGTCGAGCTGCTCGCCGCGACGGGGGTCCGGGTGCTCGAACAGCGCGTGGCCGTCGAAGCGTCCGAGGGCCCACTCGTCCTTCGGGAAGTGCCCGGGGACCCAGTCCATGATCACGCCGATGCCGGCGGAGTGCAGGCGGTCGATCAGGTACCGCAGGTCGTCGGGGGAGCCGTAGCGCGCGGTCGGCGCGTAGTAGCCGGTGACCTGGTAGCCCCACGAGCCGCCGAACGGGTGCTCGGCGAGCGGCAGGAACTCCACGTGCGTGAAGCCCGTGTACTGCACGTGCCCGATGAGCTGGTCGGCGACCTCGCGGTACGACAACCCGGGGCGCCACGAGCCGAGGTGCACCTCGTAGACGCTCATCGGCGCATCGTGCGTGGTCGTCTCCGCGCGCCGCTCCATCCAGGCGCGGTCGCCGTCGGACCACGTGTAGCTCGACTCGGTGATGACCGAGGCCGTCGCCGGCGCGATCTCGGCCTCGCGGGCGAACGGGTCCGCGCGCTCGACCCAGCCGGAGTCGGTGAGGATCTGGAACTTGTACCGCTGCCCGGCGACCGCGCCGGGCCAGAACAGCTCCCAGACGCCGAGGTCGCTCAGGCGGCGCATCGCGGTGGTGCGGCCCTCCCAGCCCTCGAAGTCGCCGATCACGCGGACGGCGGTGGCGCGGGGCGCCCACACGGCGAACGCGACGCCGTCGACCCCGTCGATGGTGCGGACGTGCGCGCCGAGGTGGTGCCAGAGCTGCTCGTCGCGGCCCTCGCCGAACAGGTGCAGGTCGAGTTCGCCGAGCGTCGGGGCGAACCGGTACGCGTCGTCCGTGGTCCAGGTGGCGTCGTCCTCTTCCGAGGACTCGTCGAAGTCGTAGTCGGCCTCGACGCGGTAGCGCCCGAGTTCCTCGGCGGTGGCGCCGGCCCAGAGACCGTCGCCCTCGTGCGTCAGTTCGACGTCGTCGCCGTCGAGTCGGACGAGTCGGACCGCCTGCGCCAGGTGGCGCACCACGCGGACGCTCGTGCCGCCGTCGACGGCGTGTGGGCCGAGCACGTCGTGCGGCTGGGACCAGCGACCCTCGGCGACCTGCTGTCGGAGCCACTGTTCGAGCGGTGCCGGACGGGGGCCGGTCCCGTCGGCCGGGGCGGGCTCCGCGGCCGGCGGCGACGGCAGGGCGCCCGACGGGGCGACGGTGGACGGGCCTCCCGGCTGCGGGGCGGCGTCGACGGACGGCACCCGCGGGTGCGTGGCGTCGGCGGGGTGTCCCGCCAGGGTGGCGGACTCGTCGACCCCGCGGTCGGGCGCCTCGCGCGGCGCGGCGGGCGCGCCGGGCAGGTCCTCGTCGGGGGCGGAGACCCGCGGCTCGTAGCGCGGCTCCGGCGACGCGTCGGACGGCGTCCGCGCCGGCACGGGTGGCGGTGGGGGCGGTACCGGCGGGACGGCGGGGCCACGGCGGGGCGGCGGCTGGGGTGCGGTCGGGTCGTTCGTCATCGGTGCAGTCCTTCCACGACGAGCAGGTGCACGGGTTCCTGGAACGCGTCCAGGCGGACGTAGTTCGACGAGCCCCAGACCCAGCGTTGCCCGGTCACGACGTCGCGGACGTCGAACCGGCTGTCGGCCGGCAGGCCGAGCGCAGCGAGGTCCAGGTGCACGGTGGTCTCGCGCGCCGAGTGCGGGTCGACGTTCGCGACGACGATCACGGTGTCGGCGTGCCCGGAGCGGATGAACTCGCCGGACAGGTGCTTGGAGTACACGACGGTGGCGGGGTCGTCCGCGGCGTGGACGTGCAGGTTCCGCAGCTGGCGGAGCGCGGGGTGCGCGGCACGGAGCCGGTTGAGCATCGTCACGTACGGGGCGAGGGACGCGCCCTCGGCCTCGGCGAGCGCGAAGTCACGCGGCTTGTACTCGTACTTCTCGTTGTCGATGTTCTCTTCCGAGCCCGGTCGGGCGACGTCCTCGAACAGCTCGTACCCGGAGTACATGCCCCACGTCGGGGCACCGGTCGCGGCGAGCGCTGCACGCACCTTGTAGCCGGCGCGGCCGCCGAACTGCAGGTACTCGGTGAGGATGTCCGGCGTGTTCACGAACAAGTTCGGACGCAGGTAGTCGCTCGTCTCGTGCGACAGCTCCTCGAAGTAGGACTCGATCTCCTCCTTCGTGTTCCGCCACGTGAAGTACGAGTACGACTGCTGGAACCCCACCTCGGCGAGCGCGCGCATCATCGCCGGACGGGTGAACGCCTCGGCCAGGAACACGGTGTCGGGGTGCTCGTCGCGGACCTCGCGGATGACGCGCTCCCAGAACCAGAGCGGCTTCGTGTGCGGGTTGTCGACGCGGAAGATCCGGATGCCGAAGTCGATCCAGTGCCGGAGCACGCGCAGGACCTCGGTGACCAGGCCCTCGGGGTCGGAGTCGAACTGGATCGGGTAGATGTCCTGGTAGCGCTTCGGCGGGTTCTCCGCCGTGGCGATCGAGCCGTCGGCGCGCTGCGTGAACCACTCCGGGTGCTCGGTGACCCAGGGGTGGTCGGGGGAGCACTGGAGCGCGAAGTCGAGCGCGACCTCCATGCCGGTGTTCTTCGCGGTCTCGACGAAGTCGCGGAAGTCGTCCTCGGTGCCGAGGTCGGGGTGGATCGCGTCGTGCCCGCCCTCCGGGGAGCCGATCGCCCAGGGGCTGCCGGGGTCGTTCGGGCCGGGGGTGAGCGTGTTGTTCGGGCCCTTGCGCGCGGTGGTGCCGATCGGGTGGATCGGCGGCAGGTAGACCACGTCGAAGCCCATCCGGGCGACGGCGGGCAGACGGCGGGCGGCGGTGCGGAAGTCGCCGCTCTTCCAGGAGCCGTCCGGGTTCTTCTTCGCGCCTTCGCTGCGGGGGAAGAACTCGTACCAGGCGCCGACGCCCGCGCGGGTGCGCTCGACGTCGAGCAGCTGCGTCGGGGAGTGCGTGCGGAGCGAGGTGAGCGGGGCCTCCTCGACCTCGGCCACGATGCGCGGGTCGTCGACGGCGGCCAGGCGCTCGGCCGGGTCGAGGTCGGTGTCGCGCACCGTCGCGGCTGCGCGGGTGGCGGCGGGGGAGTCGGTCTCGTCGGCCAGCCGGTCGAGCAGCAGGGCGCCGTCGAGCAGCGTTGCCTCGGTGTCCACACCGGCGGCGATCTTCAGCCGTGCGGCGTGCAGCCACGTCGCCCAGTCGTCGGAGTACGACTCGACGTGCCAGGTCCAGACGCCGACGTGGTCGACCTGGACGGTCGCCTCGTAGCGGTCGGTCCCGGGCGCGCCGAGGGCCAGTGGGACGGTCCTGGTGCCCCCGTCCGGGCGTTCGAGCACGAGGTCGGCGCCGATGATGCCGTGTCCTTCTCGGAAGACGGTCGCACCGAACGTGATCACCTCGCCGTCGAACGCCTTGCCGGGGAACCCGTTCGGCGTCCTCGGAGCGAGTTCGGTGATCGGGATGCGCCCGATCTTCGGTCGGCGGGGTCGGTCTGCGGTGGCCACGGAGCCGACGCTACCCGGAAGCCGCCCGGACGTTCCCCGGAACGCGTGTCGTGTGGACAGCTCGTCGGTCGCTCGTGCCGGTGGAGGGACGGACGGGAGGCGCGGGACGGGCCCGCCACGGGCCTCCCGTCCGACGGTCGATCGGGACCACGTTGCGCCCCGCCGTGGTCATCGCGCCCCGACTCTCCGGGGCGCGATGACGTTGACGGGGCGCAGCGCGCGAGCGCGCGAGCGCCCGAACGCGCGGCGCTACGCCACCTCGAACAGGTGGATGCCGGGGCCGTACGCGGTGAACACCTGACCGGCGGGGCGGAGCCGTTCGTGGTCGCGGTGCTTCTCGCTCGACCACGCGAGCCGGTAGCCGAGCACGTCCTCGCGGACCGGCAGCGTCAGGTCGCGCGTGCGCCCGCTGCCGTGCACGACGACCAGGACGCGGTCGTACGGCTCGTGTTCGGGCGTCGACTCCGCGAAGTACTGCAGGACGCGGTGCACCGGCTGGTCCCAGCCCTCGACGGTCATCGGGTGCCCGTCCGGTCCGTACCAGGACATCCGCGAGGCCCCCGGGGTCTCCTGGCCCTCGACGCCGAACCGTGTCGGCCGCAGCGCCGGGTGCGCGGCGCGGAACCGCGCGAGCGCGGCGACGGCCTCGGTCATCGTCTCGGCGTCCTCGTCGTCGGACCAGTCCACCGGGGTGAGGTCGGCGGAGACGACGTACGCGTTGTTGTTGCCGTGCTGCGTCCGGCTCCGTTCGTCGCCCGCGGTGAGCATCGGCACGCCGGCTGAGAGCAGCAGCGTCGCGGCGAGGTTCCGCATCGAACGGCCGCGCGCCGCCCGGACGCCGCGGTCGGCCGTGTCGCCCTCGATGCCGTGGTTGAACGAACGGTTGTCGTTCGAGCCGTCGCGGTTCTCCTCACCGTTCGCCGCGTTGTGCTTGCCGTCGTACGACACCAGGTCGAGCAGGGTGAACCCGTCGTGGGCCGTCACGAAGTTGACGCCCGCGAGCGGACCCCGGTCGGCGCCGAACAGGTGGCGGGAGCCCGTCAGGGCGCCGGCGAGCGCACCGATGCCCGTGTGGGGCATGCCGTTGCGGCGTTCCTCGGCGATGTCGGTGAGCCAGAACTGCCGCACGGTGTTCCGGAACCCGTCGTTCCACTCGCTGGTCCGGGCGCCCGCCGCGCCGAACGAGCCGGTCTTCCAGCCGTCGGGGCCGACGTCCCACGGTTCGGCGATGACCAGGGTGTCCTGCAGGTCGGGGTGGTTCCGGATCCGTTCGAGCAGTGGGTGCTGCGGGTCGAACACGTGGTGGGCGTCGCGGGCAAGAGCAGCCATGAGGTCGAAGCGGAAGCCGTCGACCTGCACCTCGCGGGCCCAGTACACCAGGCTGTCGACGATCAGGTCGGCAGTGGCCTCGACCGACGTGTCGAGGGTGTTCCCGCAGCCCGTGGTGTCGTAGTAGGTGTCCCGGAACGGCGGCTGCGCCTGGGTCCACCGGTACCGGCTCGCGCCGTCGATGCCGCGCAGGCTCGTGGTGGGTCCGCCGAGCCCTTCCTCCGCCGTGTGGTTGTAGACGACGTCGAGCACCACCTGGATGCCCGCCTCGTGCAGCAGCCGGACCATGCCCTTGAACTCGCGCAGGACCGCGGACGCGCCTTCGGACCGGGCCGGTGCCGAGGCGTGGGCGGCGTGCGGCGCGAAGAACCCGAGCGTGTTGTAGCCCCAGGCGTTCTCGCGGCCGGCGTCCCGCAGCCAGTTCTCGGTGTCGAAGGCCTGCACCGGCAGGAGCTCGAGCGTCGTGACACCGATCCGGTGCAGGTGCGCGATGGTGCTCTCGTGCGCCACCCCGGCGTACGTGCCGCGCAGGTGCTCCGGCAGGTGGGGGTTCGCGGCGGTCAGGGTGCGGACGTTCGCCTCGTAGACGACGGCACGGTCGAGCGGGACCACCGGCTTGACGACGCCGCCCCAGTCGAAGGCGTCGTCCACGACGACACTCGTCCAGCGGGACGTGCTGGTCCCGGTGACGGGTCCGGGTCCGGGCCCGGCCCCGGCGTCGGGTCCGCTCT
The DNA here is from genome assembly GCF_019844075.1 of Curtobacterium sp. TC1. Classification (NCBI taxonomy): domain Bacteria; kingdom Bacillati; phylum Actinomycetota; class Actinomycetes; order Micrococcales; family Microbacteriaceae; genus Curtobacterium; species Curtobacterium sp. TC1. Next base: position 2,466,389 of record NZ_CP081964.1, on the reverse strand, counting down.
CGTGCGCGGCGGTCGGGGCGATGCCGCGGGCGTACGGATCGAGCAGGGGCCGTGTCGGGTCGAACTCGTTCCGCGGGCCGACGGGGCCGTCGACGAGCAGGTGGTACCGGTCACCGGGGACGACGCCAGGCGTCTCGGCCGCCCACACGTCGGTCGCCGGCAGCCGCTCGAGCGGGTACCGGGTCGACTGCCCGTCCGCTCGCTCGACGACCACGACGACGGCCGTGGCGGTGGCGGACCGCAGGGAGAACCGCGGGACGTCGGCCCCGAGGTCGAACCCCGGGGTGTGGTCGATCGCTGTCTCGTGCACCCGACAAGGGTACGAGGACCGGCGCGTATCCTGGACATCGCTCGTTCCAGGGGGTGCACATGCCGGTCTACCTCGACCACGCCGCGACGACGCCGATCCTGCCGGAGGCGCTCGCCGCGTTCACCGACGCGCTCGGCACCGTCGGCAACCCGTCCTCGATCCACAGCGCCGGGCAGCGCGCGAAGATGCTGCTCGAGGACGGTCGCGCCGCCGTCGCCCGGTCGCTCGACGCCGACACCGTCGAGGTCGTGTTCACCTCCGGCGGCACCGAGAGCATCAACCTCGCCGTGAAGGGCCTGTTCTGGGCTCGTCAACGCGACCGTGCCCGCCCCCGCATCGTGGTGCCCGGTGGCGAGCACCACGCCACCGTCGACACCCTGACCTGGTTGGAGGCGCACGAGGGCGCCGTCGTCGACGTGGTCCCGTTGGACGCGCAGGGTCGCGTCGACCTCGCCGGACTGGAGGCACGACTCGCCTCCGCCGACGACGTCGCCCTGGTCACGTTCCTGTGGGCGAACAACGAGGTCGGCACCATCCAGCCCGTGTCACGGATCGTGGAGCTGGCGCACGCCGCCGGCGTGCCCGTGCACAGCGACGCCGTCGCCGCCTACGGCCAGGTGCCGGTGTCGTTCGCCGCGTCCGGCCTCGACGCCCTGAGCGTCTCCGCGCACAAGGTCGGCGGACCGGTCGGCATCGGTGCGCTGGTGCTCGGGCGCAAGGCCACCGTCGAGCCGCTCATCCACGGCGGCGGGCAGCAGCGGCAGGTGCGGAGCGGCACGCAGGACGCCCCCGCTGCCGCAGCGTTCGGGGTCGCTGCCACGATGGTCGCCGCCGAGCCGATGCCGCACTCGTCGCTCGTCGCCCTGCGCGACCGGCTCGTCGCCGGCGTCCGAGCAGCCGTGCCGTCCGCCGTGCTGATGGGGGACCCCGACGACCGGCTGCCCGGCAACGCGCACTTCACGTTCCCGGGGTGCGAGGGCGACTCGCTGCTGTTCCTGCTCGACGCTGCCGGGGTCGCCGTCTCGACCGGGTCGGCGTGCCAGGCCGGCGTGCCCGAGGCGTCGCACGTGCTGGTCGCGATGGGCCTGTCGGAGCAGGACGCCCGCGGCGCGCTCCGGATCACGCTCGGGCACACCTCGACCGATGCCGACGTCGACGCGTTCCTGGCGGCACTGCCCGACGCGGTGGCGCGGGCCGGGGCTGCGGGGATGGCGTCGCGGGAGCCGTTGCTCGGGCGGTAGGACGGCGTGGTCCCGGGTGCGACGCCGAGCAGCCGGCAGCGCCGGTAGGATCGGTGACCATGGTCGAACTGGACTTCACCGAGCAGCTCTCCGCCCTCCGAGAGACCTTCGGCAACATCCGCTCGGTGGTCGACGTCGACCGCCTGCAGCGCGAGATCGCCGACCTCAGCGAGCAGGCGGGCGCCCAGGACCTCTGGGACGACGTCGAGCACGCGCAGCAGGTGACGAGCGCGCTCTCGCACCGCCAGTCGGAGCTGAAGAAGATCACCGACACCGAGCGACGCATCGACGACCTCGAGGTGCTCGTCGAGATGGCGAACGAGGGCGACGACCAGGACTCCGCCGACGAAGCCGTCGCGGAACTCAAGGCGATCCAGAAGACGATGGGCGACCTCGAGGTGCAGACGCTCCTCGACGGTGAGTACGACGACCGTCCCGCCGTGATCACCATCCGTGCCGGGGCCGGCGGTGTCGACGCCGCGGACTTCGCCGAGATGCTCATGCGCATGTACCTCCGGTACGCCGAGCAGCACGGCTTCAAGACCACCGTCATGGAGACCTCCTACGCCGAGGAAGCGGGCATCAAGTCCGCCACCTTCGAGGTCGACGCGCCCCACGCGTTCGGCACCCTGTCGATCGAGGCCGGCACGCACCGCCTCGTCCGCATGTCGCCGTTCGGTGCTGCGGGCAAGCGCCAGACCTCGTTCGCCGCGGTCGAGGTCATCCCGCTCATGCCCGAGACGATGGTCATCGACATCCCCGAGAACGACATCCGTGTCGACGTCTTCCGCTCGTCGGGCCCCGGTGGGCAGTCCGTCAACACGACCGACTCCGCGGTGCGACTGACGCACATCCCGACCGGCACCGTCGTCTCGATGCAGAACGAGAAGTCGCAGATCCAGAACCGTGCGGCCGCCATGCGCGTGCTGCAGTCGCGCCTGCTCCTCCTGAAGAAGGAAGAGGAGAACGCGAAGAAGAAGGAGCTCGCCGGCAACATCACGGCGAGCTGGGGCGACCAGATCCGGTCCTACGTGCTGGCGCCGTACCAGATGGTCAAGGACCTGCGGAGCGAGCACGAGGTGAACAACCCCTCAGCCGTGTTCGACGGCGACCTGGACGGCTTCATCAACGCCGGCATCCGCTGGCGCAAGCAATCGGTCGACGCGTAGGGGTTCGTGAGCCGCGCGCCTCGCTTGTTTTCCGAGCGGGGCGACCTACCCTGATCCGGTCATGATCAAATTCGACCAGGTCACCAAGGTCTACTCGGGCAACCCGAGTCCGGCGCTCGACAACCTCACCCTCGAGATCCTCAAGGGCGAGTTCGTGTTCCTCGTGGGCGCCTCGGGTTCCGGCAAGTCCAGCTTCCTGCGCCTCGTGCTCAAGGAGGAGAAGCCCTCCCGCGGCCAGATCCACGTGCTCGGGCAGCGCCTCGGCTCGCTGGCGTCGCGGAAGGTCCCGTACTTCCGACGGAACCTCGGCGTCGTCTTCCAGGACTTCCGACTCCTGCCGAACAAGAACGTGTTCGACAACGTCGCGTTCTCGCTGCAGGTGATCGGCAAGAGCAAGGGCTTCATCAGCGAGGCCGTGACCGACGTGCTGAAGCTCGTCGGTCTCGCCGGCAAGGCGACCCGCATGCCGCACGAGCTCTCCGGTGGTGAGCAGCAGCGCGTCGCGATCGCCCGCGCCGTCGTCAACAAGCCGGCGATCCTGCTGGCGGACGAGCCCACCGGCAACCTGGACCCCACCACGTCCGCCGGCATCATGGCGCTCCTCGAACGCATCAACCAGGGAGGCACCACCGTGCTCATGGCGACGCACGACGCCAGCATCGTGAACCAGATGCAGCGTCGGGTCATCGAGCTGTCGAACGGCACCGTCCTGCGCGACGAGCAGTCCGGCGGCTACCAGACCCAGGCGGTCCCGATCCAGCGCGGCACCGTGTCGAACACCACCGGCATCCAGACCATCCCGGGGCTCATCCGATGAGGCTCGGACTCGTCATGTCCGAGGTCGGCTCGGGCCTGCGGCGCAACGCGTCGATGGTCGTCTCCGTCGTCCTCGTGACCTTCATCTCGCTCACCTTCGTGGGCACGGCGATCCTGCTGCAGATGCAGATCAACCAGATGAAGGGGTACTGGTACGACCGGGCCCAGGTCGCTGTCTACCTGTGCACCGACACCGACACCACCGGCAACTGCACGGGCGCGAAGGCGACCGAGGACCAGCGGAAGCAGGTCCAGGCCCAGCTCGACTCGTCGACCCTCAAGCCGTACATCGAGAAGACGTACTACGAGGACCAGGACCAGGCGTTCACCCGCTTCAAGGAGCAGTTCAAGGACTCCGCGGCGACGGAGTTCGTCAAGCCCGAGTACCTCAACGAGACCTTCTGGGTGAACCTGAAGAACCCGTCGCAGGCCGACGTCCTCGTCGAGAGCCTGTCGAAGGTCGCCGGTGTGCAGAGCGTCGTCGACCAACGCGGCTACCTGCAACCGATCTTCAACCTGCTGAACGCGTCGTCGTACACGGCGATCGGCATCGCGGCGCTCATGCTCGTCGCCGCCGTGCTCCTCATCGCGACCACGATCCGGTTGTCCGCGTTCAGTCGCAGGCGAGAGCTCGGCATCATGCGACTCGTCGGTGCGTCGAACCGGTTCATCCAGACGCCGTTCGTGCTCGAGGGCGTGATCGCCGCCGCCATCGGAGCCGTCCTCGCTGGTGGTGCCATCACCGCAGTGGTGTGGTTCTTCGTCCGGAACTTCCTGGCCGAGCGGTTCACCGGCACGGCGTTCATCGGCATGGGTGACGCGGCGATCGTGGTGCCGGCGGTGATCGTCATCGGGGTGCTGCTCGCCGCGGTGTCGGCGTCGATCGCCATCCGCCGCTACCTCAAGGTCTGATCCGGCGCGCCGGGAAGGTGCGTGGGACGTTCGCTGTTGGGTAGTCTGTAGGGCTGCGCAGTGCAGTGCCCGGTACGAGAGGAGTCGTCATGGCGAAGGAACGCGGTGAGAAGATCGTCGCGACGAACCGTCGCGCCCGACACGACTACCTCATCGAGGACACGTACGAGGCCGGCATGGTCCTGTCCGGCACCGAGGTGAAGTCCCTGCGCATGGGTCGTGCCTCGTTGGTCGACGGCTACGCCTACATCGACCGCGGGGAAGCCTGGATCGATGCCGTGCACATCCCCGAGTACACCGAGGGCACCTGGAACAACCACGCACCTCGGCGCAAGCGCAAGCTGCTCCTCCACAAGCAGCAGATCGTGAAGATCTCGCACAAGACCGCACAGGGTGGCTACACGCTGGTGCCGTTGCAGATCTACTTCCACGACGGCCGAGCGAAGATCGAGATCGCCGTCGCGAAGGGCAAGCGCGAGTTCGACAAGCGTCAGGCGCTGCGGGAGAAGACCGACAAGCGTGAGGCCGAGCGGGCCATGCGCACGAAGAACCGCGTCGGCGAGTAGCGGCCTCGCACCTCGGTCAGCTAGACTGGGGGACTGCTCCGATCGGAGCAGTGGCAACACAACTCAACAGCGTGACAGCGGCTCGCACGTCCGGCCCGCATGGGGATGATCGGTTTCGACATTGCCTGTGTGCCGACGGGAAGCGGGCCGAGGACCCACGGTTATCTCGTGAACGATCCGTGGAAAACAACAAGTGCCAATTCCAAGCGCACTGACTTCGCTCTCGCTGCGTAAGCAGCCCAGCACATGAAGTCCGTCGGCCAGGTGACCGTCCCCTAACCTGATCCCGGCGTCATCCAGAGGACTTGCTGCACGGTTGCGCCTCAGGGCCGTGCGGGACTTGCACTGAGACTGGGCCCGTCGTCCTAGAAGCCGGTAGCAAAGGACGGGGCCGAGCAGAACGAACTATCCGGATACGCCCGTAGAAGACGTCGAATTGCAGCGATGGACGGGGGTTCGATTCCCCCCATCTCCACCATTCGCCGGTCGTCGAGCCGCTGTCACCGTTGACCGAACGCCCCGTCACCGTCCCTGGACGATGCCGGGGCGTTCGCTGTTCGGCCACTTCGCGGGACTACGATCCGGTGCAGGCGCAGGGACACGCCCGCGTCGACCCCGAACGGAAGGCCCCCACGTGGTGCAGGAGATCGCGATCCGAGTCCGTCTGCGCGAGCAGGAGCGAGTGGTGCTCGCCGACTACGAGCGGATCGTCGGGTCCGTCGCCACGGTCGCGGCCCTCGCCGCCTGGCTGCCGACGCCCGACGCCCGCCTGGTCGTCCGTGGGCGGGGTGCCGAACCGGTCCGCCTCGAGACCGTGACGTACGGGTCGGTCGTCGAGATGCTCGTCGTGCTCGACCAGCGTTCGGCCGCCGTCGAGCGGGGTGCCGCCGCGATCGCCGCCCTGATCGAGTCGGTGCGGCACGAGCACGTGGCCGACGACGTCGCCGGAGTGGCCGGCGAGCTGGACCGCCTCGACCGCGCTGCACCGCGCGGCCGCTCGGTCGTCGAGCGCACCCTCCGCACGTTCCTCGAAGGGGCCCGAGCCGACGTGCTCGCCCGGAAGACGACGACGCGGGTCCGTACCGCACAGGCGCTGCTGCGGCTCGCCGAGGACGACGCGGTGCTCACCGTGGAGCGGGTGACCGACGCGCTCGCGCCGGTGCTCGAGGAGCACGCGGTCGACGTCGAGCTCGACACGGGGTCCGCCGTGGTCGTCGAGCCGATCGACGGGGTCGAGTCGCCGGAGCAGGCGCCGGTCCTGCCGTTGCCCTCGGCCCGGGTGCAGCCGGAGCAGCAGCAGCAGCAGGACGACGACAAGAAGCAGAAGAAGGACCAGAAGAAGCCGTCCGAGAAGAAGAACGACGGCAAGAAGCAGTCGAACAAGAAGAAGTCGGACAAGAAGAAGTCCGACAAGAAGAACTCCGACAAGGTCGACGGCAAGAAGAAGCCGAAGAAGAAGAAGAAGAAGTAGCCCGACCGGGGCCTGCGCCTCTAGAAGTCGAAGAGGTTCGCCCGGATGCCCCCGGCGCCGTACTCCCGCCGCAGGAGCCCACGGCGCCTGAGCACCGGCACCAGGTCTCCGAACATCCGGTGGATCTGCGCCGGGTGCAGGTCGCCCGAGAAGATGATGCCGTCGTTGTCGGCGTCCGACCCGAGCTCTTCGATGAAGTCCGCGAACTCGTCGGCGGTGCCCACGAAGCCCTCGCGCGAGGACACTCGCCCCTTGCGGGCCTTGCGCTCCAGGAGCGTTCGCAGGGGAGCGTCGGGGGTGTCGCCGAGCAGTCCGCGGATCGTGCCGGCGGACACGTGGTCGCCGAAGGTACGGTCCGGCACGGGCGCGTCGAGGTCGAGCGCGAGCAGGTCGGTCTCGGAGTCGCTCGACCACGCGATGGCAGCGGTCCGCAGGTCGTCGTCGGACGGGTGCCGGGACGCCTCGACGATGCGGTCGGCTTCGTCAGGCGACGAGACGATCTCGGGCTTGAGGACGAACAGGATGCGCAGGTCGGCGGCGGTGCGTCCGGCGGCCTGCGCTGCGCTGATCACGCGATCGCGGTAGTCCGACACTGCGGCGGCGGACAGCGGTGCGAGCGCGAGCTGCACGTCGGAGTGAGTGCCGGCGAACGCGAGGCCACGACCGGAGCCGCCGGGGGACACGACCACCGGGTCGGAGTCGAGCGGCAGCGCGTTGAGCGGGCCGTCGGCGGTGAAGTACGCGCCTTCGTGGTGGAACGCGTCGAGTTCGTCGCCGTCGGCGAAGTGCCAGTCCGACGGATCCCCGACGTACGCGGACGCCCCCCACGAGTGCCAGAGCCGGCGGAGCAGGGTGAGCCACTCCTCGGCACGGTCGTACGCCTGGTCGTGCGGCAGCGGCGGCAGCCCGGCGTGCCGAGCACTGCCGACGTCGGTCACGACGTTGATGCCGAGCCGCTCCGACGACAGGTGCGCCAGTGTGGCGAACTGTCGTGCAGCCAGGTACGGCGGTGTGAACCCGGCGTTGACGGTCGGCGCGATGCCGATGTGCGAGGTCGCCGCGAACAGGTACGGCGCGAGCAGCAGCGGGTCGTGCTTCGGGCCGCCGTACGCCTGGCGGATGCGCAGGTCGAGCGTCGACGGGTTGCCGAGGGAGATGGCGTCCTCGGCGATGACCAGGTCCATGCCGGCCTGCTCGAGCGTGCGGACGGACTGCTGGTACAGGTCGGGCTTGGTCCAGTCGTGGCCCCAGTCCCAGTCCGAGCGCCCCCAGGCCTGCGGGCCGAACCCGCGCGAGAAGAAGTAGCCGAAGTGCTGCGGTCGTGCCATCGTCTAGAGCTCCTCGGAGATCACGTGCGTGCCCGGGACCGCGTGTTCCAGGGACGCGCGCTCCGCGTCGGACGCGCCACGGGCCTCCAGGCCAACGCTGCCGTCTGCAGAACGCAACGCGGCGAACCCGCGTTCCAGGTCGCGGAGCAGGTCCGCGACGTCCTCGATGCCGACCGACAGTCGGATCAGGCCGTCGTCGATGCCCTGGTCGGCGCGCTCCGCGGCGGTCTTGCCGGCGTGCGTCGTCGTCGCGGGGTGCAGGATCAGCGAGCGGACGTCACCCAGGTGGGTCATCCGGCTGAACAGCTGGACGCTGTCGATGAAGGTGTGCGCGGCGGCTTCGCCGCCCGCCAGCGTGAAGGCGAAGACGGAGCCGGCACCGCGCGGCAGGTAGCGCTGGGCGAGGTCGTGGAACGGACTGGAGGCCAGACCCGCGTGGTCGACGCTCGTCACCTCCGGCTGTGCTTCCAACCACTGCGCCACCGCCAGCGCGTTCGCGCTGTGGCGTTCCACGCGCAGGCTCAGCGTCTCGATGCCCTGGCGGATCAGGAACGCGTTGAACGGCGACGGGGTGGGGCCGATGCGCGAGGCGACGACGTCGCGCGCGAAGACGACGAACGCGCGGTTGCCGTAGCGCTCGACGTAGCTCTCGCCGCCGAGCGACCGCTCCGGGCTGGTGAGGTGCTGCCAGCGCTCGGGGGAGGCGGACCAGTCGAACGTGCCGCCGTCGACGACCACGCCGCCGAGGCCGGCGCCGTGACCGGACAGGAACTTCGACGCCGAGTGGATGACGATGTCGGCGCCGTGCTCGACCGGCCGGACCAGGTACGGCGTCGCCAGAGTGTTGTCGACGATCAAGGGGACCCCGGCACGGTGGGCGGTGTCGGCGACGCCGGTGATGTCGAGGACGTCGTTCTTCGGGTTCGGGATCGTCTCGGCGAAGAACGCCTTCGTGTTCGGGCGGACCAGGCGCGCCCACTCGTCGAGGTCGCGCTGGTCGGCGACGAAGTCGACCTCGATGCCGAGGCGGCCGAGGTTCTGCACGAGGAGCCCCTTGGTGCCCTCGTAGATGCTGCGGGCGGCGACGACGTGGTCGCCCGCCTGCAGGAGCCCGAGGAACGCGATGGTGGCTGCCGCCTGCCCGCTGCTGACGAGGATCGCCTCGACGCCCCGCTCGAGCAGGGCGACACGGCGCTCGACGTCGGCGTTCGTCGGGTTGCCGAGGCGGGTGTAGGTGTACCCGTCCTCGGTGCCGGCGAAGCGGTCGCGCGCCTGGTCGAAGTCGTCGAAGAGGAAGCCGGAGGACATGTGGATGGCCGGGATCCGTGCGCCGTGCCCGGCATCGGGCACGAAGCCGCCGTGCACCTGCTCGGTCGAGAAACCGTGATCGTCGTTCGCCATGGGACACCTCCGGGAGTCGTCTGGCGGTAGCCTCGCAGCCTTCGCCCTGCGGACAGGCGATTGCGGCGTTCCGTTACGCGGGACCAGGGTGCGGTGGGCCGCGGCGGGGCTGCGCACCCGCTTCTCGACGGTCCACGAGTCGATCACCGTGTGGATCGTCGTGGACCTGGTGCGAGCACGATGCGCGAGCGGTCAGAAGAGTGCGCGCACGCCCGCGACCACGGTGTCCCAGACCTCGAGCAGTGGGACCCGTGCGAGCCACACCGCAAGGCCGTTCACCAGCACGAACAGCACGAACCAGACCCCGGCCGGCACGCGCATCTCGGCCGCGGCGATGTGGAAGTCCGTCTGCACGCGGGCGCCGGTGAGCAGCCACCGTGCGACCTGCACGACCGACCGCAGTCCGTCGACGACGAAGAACGCCCCGACGGCGGCGACCACGAGCACCGTGGTCTCGGACGGACGTAGTGCCACCCACAGTGCCAGGACGTCGAAGCCGAGCACGACGAGCAGCCCGAACCAGTTCCGTACGAACACCAGCGCCACGAGCCCGATCACACCGAGGACCGCGACGGGCAGCCACCGCGAGCCGTGCAGCACCCCGGTCACCAGGAGCACCCCGGCCCAGAGCGGCGCGCTGTACCCGGCGTAGAGGTTGAGGATCCGGACGAGCCAGCGGATGCCGCCGGGGACCCGGCCGAGCTGGACCCAGGCCTCACCGGAGCCGTCCGGGTGCAGGTCGATGCGCTGGATGCGGCCGCCGAACGGGACGACGACGATGCAGTGCCCGACCTCGTGGGCGATGGTCGCGGCGATCCGGGCGACGCGTCCGACGAGCGGCAGGAACGGCAGGAGCGCGCCGACGACGAGCGCGACGAACACGAGGGGCGGGGCTGCGGTGGTCAAGGGACCAGCATCGCAGCCGTGTCCCGCGAACTGCCCGAGACCCGGCGGCGAGGACGATGTGGAACGACACCCTCGACGTCGTACGACATCGAGGACGTCGTTCCGAGTCGGCGCCCGGCCCCCGCGCGCGCCCGCCCCGCACGCCGGGGTCAGCCCAGGACGCTCGGCCCCGCCACCACGACGACGAGCACCGTCGTCATGGCGATCGCGAACGCGGTGAGCACGACCAGGAACGTCGTCAGGTGGTTCATCCGACCGCGCATCACTCGACCGTCACCGACTTCGCCAGGTTGCGCGGCTTGTCGACGTCGCAGCCGAGCTGCAGCGCGAGTTCGCGGGCGAGCATCTGCAACGGCACGACGGCCTCGAGCGGGCCCCACGGCGCGGCCATGGCGCCCCAGGCGAGTCCGCCGGTGCCGCGGCTGCCGAGCGCCGGGATGTCCGACCCCTCGCCGCCGATGGTGATGACGAAGCCGCCGCGGGCACGGACCTCGGCGATCGCGGACTGGATCTTCGGCTCGCCGTGGTCGACCACGACGACTGGCGTGCCGTCGTCGACGAGCGCGAGCGGCCCGTGCTTCAGTTCCCCGGCGGGGTACGCCTCGGCCCAGCGGTAGCTGAGCTCCTTGAGCTTGAGCGCGCCCTCGGCGGCGTACGGCAGGCCGGCACCGCGGCCGAGGAACAGGAAGCCGGTCGCCTCCTTCACGCTCGACACCAGGAGCGGCATCCGGTCGGCGGACACCTGCGTGGCGTGCTCGATGCGTGCCGGCAGGTCGAGCAGTTCGTCGACGAGCGCGTGGGCGCGTGCGACCTCGATGCGGCCGGACGCGACGAGCGCGGAGATCACCGCGGCGACACCGACGACGACCTGCGCGGTGAACGTCTTCGTCGCGGCGACGCCGATCTCCGGGCCGGCGTGGCAGTCGAGCACGGCGTCGGCGCGACGGGCCAGCGAGGAGTGCACGTTGTTCGTCAACGCGAGCACCGGGTGGCGGTCCTCGAACCGGTCGAGCGCACGGAGGACGTCGGCGGTCTCGCCGGACTGGCTGATCGCGACGACCAGGGTCTCCGGGCCGAGGACGGCCTGGTCGGCTTCGCTGGCGACGACGATGTCGGTCGGGACGCCGCCGATGCCGCGCAGGGCGGTGGCGATCACCTGGCCGGCGTTGAGCGAGGTCCCGCAGGCGACGATCGCCAGGCGTTCGAAGGCGGGCAGCCCGAGGCCGACCCACATGCTGCCGTCCGCGGTGCGCCGGGCGATGCGGTCCAGGATCGTGCTGACGACGTCGGCCTGCTCGCCGATCTCCTTCGCCATGTGGTCCGGGTGGTCGCCGAGGTCCAGCGCCGTGGCGGCGAACGGCGACGGGGTGGGGAACGGCACGGGCACCGTGATCCCGTTCGACGACCAGGTCCAGGCCTCGCCGAGCTCGACGACGTCACCGTCGCGGAGCGCCACGAAGGTCTCGCACCACTCGGCGATCGCACCGATGTCGCTCGCCACGAAGTCGCCGCGGGCAGACCGGGCGACGACGAGCGGGGAACGGTCTGCCGCCGCGACCATCCGGCCGTCGCGGGCGTCGAGGACGACGATCGCCCACGACCCCTCGAGCTGCGCGGTCGCGATCTGCACGGCGAGCATCAGGTCCGGGTCGACGGCGAGGGCGCGCTCGACGAGGTGCGCGATGACCTCGGAGTCCACCTCGGAACGGAACCGGTGCCCCTGCGCCGTGAGCATGTCGCGCAGGCGGTCGGCGTTCTCGATGATGCCGTTGTGCACGATGCTGATCCGGCGCGAGCAGTCGGCGTGCGGGTGGGCGTTCGCCTCGCGCACGGCGCCGTGCGTCGCCCAGCGGGTGTGGCCGATGCCGACACCGGTCAGGGCGTCGCCGGACCGGGCGGCGACGAGCGTGCGCAGGTCGCCGACGCGGGACACCGAACGGATCGTCTCGGTGCTCCCGGTGGCGGTCCGGACGGCGATGCCGGCGGAGTCGTAGCCGCGGTACTCGAGTCGCTCGAGTCCGTCGAGCAGGTAGGGCGTCGCGTCGTCAGACACGCGGGCCGCGATGATGCCGCACATCGGCTGTCCCTTCGGGGGAACGGGGTGGGGGAGTGGAGCGGGGTTCGGCACCGACCGCCGTCGGGTCTGCCGCGCGTCCGGGTCCTCGCGGTCCTGACCGGCGCCCGTCCTCGGATCAGGCGAGGACGGACGACGGAGTGGGTGGGCCACGAGGTTCGGGTACCGGACGGGGTACCGCGGTCTGGCCCCTGGGGAGGGGCACGGCGGTCGGTGCATGAGAAGCCTCACCCGGCGACGCCGCCACGGCAACAGCCGTCGACTGCTCTTGCGGTTCCCCGCGTGCGGGGGACGCCGCGGTGCGGTCGCGTGCGGACTCCCGCAACGCACGCGCGCAACACACGCCGCGTCCTGGACAGGGAAAAGACGGACGGGAGGCCCGGTACCAGCTGGTACCGGGCCTCCCGTCCGTCTTGTGCTCGCGTCGACTACGTGAGCAGCGCGACCAGGTGAGAGCGCGACCGCGCGCCCACCTTGCGGTAGATCTGCGTGAGCCGCAGCTCCACCGTGCGCTGCGACATGAACAGCGACGACGCGATCTCGCGGTTGCGGTAGCCCTCCGTCACCTTCTGCACCACGGCGCGCTCCTCGGCCGTGAGCGAGGTGAGCACCGCAGAGGCGTCCGGAGCGCTCCGGGGCGTCCCCGGCATCGACGCGGACAGCACCGGTGCGGACCGGAGCGACGGCCCCGTGCCGAACGGCGGCATGGCCGCTGCCGGTGCGGGGGTGACGAGGGGACGGCGCATGCCGGCCGCCTCGTACGCTGCTGCTGCCGCCGCTCCGAGACGCGGACGCTCGGCGGGGTTGCCGACCGTCGCGAGGGCCGCGAACGTCCGTGCCCGCTCGAACTGCGAGTCGTGCGGCTGGAACAGCTCCAGCGCGCGGCGACGGGCCGTGTCCCTGGTGGTGTCGTCGGCGACGAGCGCGAGGCTCCTCGCCAGCACGAGCGCACCCCAGCGACCCGGTCGGGCGTGGTGGTCCGCAGCGAGCCGCGCGGTGATGGTGCGGGCGTCGTCGATCCGTCCGAGGCGCGCGTACGCCTCGACCAGGTCGCCGAGGTGCCGGAGCACGGCGGGGTTCCGCAGGGACCGGCCGATGGCGTCCGCCGCTTCGAGTGCGGCGGCTGCCTCCTCCAGTCTGCCGTCGAGCAGCAGGACCCGACCGCGGAGCGCGTGCAGCTTCGCCGTCGCACCCCACAGGCGGCTCGTCGAACGGTGCTCGAGGCACCGGTCCACGACCGCCAGGGCTTCGGCGGAACGCCCCTCGGCGAAGTGCCGCCAGGCGATCGCGATGGCCCGCGACGGCTCACGGAGTCGCTCGACCACCGAGGAACCGGCCTCCCACACGTCGATCGCGCGGAGCGCCTGCCGCAAGTTCCCGGAGCGCACCTCGTTCTCGGCGGTCAGGTAGCGAGCTGCCTCGGTCCACACCGGTGCCGTCTGCGGGCCCCGGGCGAGGACGAGTGCGAACACCCGACGCGCGCTCCGGTACCGCTCGGCGATGCTCAGCGCGTGGGCGAGGAGCAGCAGGGCGGGGTCGGACATCGCCAGCAGCACCGACGTCGCGAGTCCGTCGTGCAGGTCGGTGTCCGCCGGCAGGGTGCCGTCGATCGCGGCGATGAGCTCCCGCGCGGTCGTCGTGATCTCCAGCGTGTGCGGAGACGCCGACGCCTCGAGGGCCTCCACGCGGTGCAGGAGGTCCCTCGCCTGGTCGAGCTCCCACGCCTCGGCACGGAAGCACGCCACCATGGCCATCAGCCCGGCGATCGCGTCCACGTCGGCCGACTCGGTCGCGTCCACCGACACGAGGAGCTCGTCCGCGTGCACGGCATCGCCGCTGAGGTACTGCGCCGAGTACTGCAGGCGCAGCCGGCGGACCTCGTGCGCCGTCGTCCGGAACGGACGGAGCGCGGCGAGGTAGCGCGCGGCGTAACCGAGCAACCGGTTGCCGAGCAGGGCCTCGGCGACGCCGAGCAGTGCGACGAGCTCGTCCTCGGTGCCGCCACCGACGTGCAGGGCACGCTCGGTGAGGGCGATCGCGGCGTGCACGTTGCCGTCCACCACGTAGGACCGTGCGGCGCTGAGCAGCGCGACCACGTCGGGGACGTCGTCGACGAAGCTCCGGTGCCACGCGGCGGCCCGCGGGTCGGACTCGGCGCTCGCCGTGGCCAGCGCGGCGTGCGCCGCGCGGCGGTCACGGGCGGGCATCCGCCAGTACAGCGCGGACCGGACCAGGGGGTCGCGGACCGTCACGCTCTGACCCCGCACGGTGGCGAGGCCTGCTCCGACCAGGTCGTCCAGCTCGTCGCGGTCCCAGGCCGTGGTCTTCGCGACCGGCACCAGGGCGAGCTTCGCGAGGACGTCCAGATCTCGTCCCGCGGCGGACCCGAGTGCGAGCGCCGCGAGGGCCTCGGTCGTCGGAGTGGGTCGGAGCGGGAGCACGATCGGCTCCGCACCGGTGAGCTGCTCGCGGCTGAGCACCGCGAGCTGTTCGCGGAGTGCGCCGGGGTTGCCACCGGTCTCCGCGGCGAGGACGGCGAGGACGCCGTCGTTCGCCTCTTCCGGTGCCATCGACCGGGCGAGGATCAGTGCCTCGTCGGACGGTAGCGGCTCGATGCGGAGCGCCGGCAGGGCCGCGAGCGGACCGTCCGACGGCACCGAACGGACCGTCGCCACGACGCGCAGGGCGGTGCCCGCGAGTCGGCCGGCGAGGAACGCGATGAGCTCCTGGCTCTCGACGTCCATGCGGTCGAGGTCGTCGATCAGCACGAGCGTCGGCGGCAGGGTGAGCGCGTGCACGGCGTCGAGGAAGTCGTGCGCCGCCGCCAGTCCGGCGGTCACGGGGACCGCCGTCTCGCCCGTCTGCAGGAGATGGGCGATGTGGGCCGTCGCACGGGGGTCGTCGAGCGCGGTGAACAGGGAGGTCACGCCGGCCAGCGGCCAGCGGGATTCACTCCCGTTGACACCGACCCGCACGACGGGGAGGGAAACGCGGTTCGAAACCGCGTCGAGGACGCTGCTGCGTCCGGAACCAGGGTCGCCGACCACGACCATCGCGGACTCCCGAGGGAGTACAGCGAGGGTCGCGATCCGGTCGACCTCGAGACGTCGACCGGTGAGTGCCATGACTCACCGGCCTCCGGGCCCGGAAGCGGATCCTGCGGAGAGGTCGTCGGCGAACGCTGCGTTCGCTGCGACGGGGCGCCGTGAGGCGGACCGGACTGCTGCACGGTGGGTGGCCGTGTCGGAGTGCGGACGGGAGGCGGCGACTGCGCGCGCGCCGGAGCTGTCGTGGATTGGATGCGGTCGACGAGTGAGGGTGCACTCGGTTCCGCTCGGGAACGATGATGTCATCGTCTGTATCACCCCTCGGGTTAGGGTCTTCGGACGAACACGGTCGGCCGTGCACGTGCACTCGGATCTAGGGAATCCAGGTGCGTGCGTGACCTTCCGTACGAGCACGATAACTCAGGTCCTGGCCATCCGAGCCGCCCCGCGCACCCCGTATCCGGCAACGGTGCCCCCAGTCCGGGGGGCCATGACGTGGGGGGTGTCACCCACCCGTGGGGTGGGCCTCGCCCGCCCGAAGGTCGGTCGGTGTACGAACGATGGTGATGTCCAGCGCTGACCCGACCGACGCCCGCCTCAACGACCGCACGCGCTGGAGGGCCTTCGCCGTGTGCGTCGCGGTGGCGGCCCTGACGATCCTCGACCTGTCGAAGGTCAACGTCGGACTGCCGTCGATCGAGCAGTCCCTCCACGCCACCAGCTCGTCGCTCCAGCTCATCGTCGCGGGGTACGCCCTGGCGTTCGGTCTCGCCCTCGTGCCCGCCGGTCGGCTCGGCGACCTGAAGAGCCGCCGCGCCCTGTTCATCGTCGGGCTCGTCGCGTTCACCGTGGCGAGCCTGCTCTGTGCCGTGGCACCGACCATCGAGGTGCTCATGGTCACGCGGATCCTGCAGGGCTTCGCCGCGGGCACGCAGATGCCGCAGGTGATCGGCCTCGTGCAGCAGCTGTTCCGCGGGCCGGAACGCGGACGGGCCTTCGGGCTGTTCGGCGCCATGATCGGCATCTCCACCGCGCTCGGCCCGACCATCGGCGGTGGGCTCATCGCGATCGGCGGCGAGGAGAACGGGTGGCGCCTGCTGTTCTGGATGAACGTGCCGCTCGGACTCGTCGCCCTGTTCTTCGCGGTGAAGCTCCTGCCCAAGGGAGCGCAGGGACAGGCTAAGGACCGCGAGCTGGACATCGTCGGCATCCTGCTGCTCGGCGCCGCGATCATCACGCTGATGCTGCCGTTCGTGCTCACCACGGGTGCCGGAGACTCCGGCGCGCGGTGGCTGTGGCTCGTCGGGTTCGTGGTGTTCCTCGGACTGTTCGTCCTCTGGGAGGTCCGGTACAAGCGGCAGGGCAAGTCGCCGGTGGTGCACTTCGAGCTGTTCCGGCTGTCGTCGTACCGCAACGGGCTGTCGATCGTCGCCGTCTACTTCGCGGCGATCCCGGCGTCCTTCCTGATGGTGACGCTCTTCCTGCAGGAAGGCCTCGGGCTCTCCCCGCTGTTCGCCGGCATGGTGAGCATCCCGTTCGCGGCCACGAGTGCCGTCGGGTCGTACATCGGCGGTCGGATCGTCGACCGGGTCGGGCGGGCACTGGTGGTCTTCGGGCTGTTCATGGTCGTGGTCGGCTTCGTGCTGCTCATGCTCGCCGCGGTCCTGACCCCGCCGGAGGTCACGCCGTGGGCGATGGCCGGGGCGTTCCTGGTCGGCGGGCTCGGCGGCGGGTTCGTGGTGTCCCCGAACCAGACGCTCACCCTGGCCGAGATCCCCGTCGAGCAGTCCGGCGTCGCCGGGTCCATGCAGCAGCTCGGGCAGCGCGTCGGGACCGCGATCGGTACCGCGGTGGCGACGAGCATCTTCTACGGGATCGTGCGGGGTTCCGCTGCCGGTGGCGACGGGTCCGGGGGGAGTCGGCTCGACGCGTACCACGACGCGTTCCGGAGCGGTACGACGTTCACGGTGTCGCTGATGGCGCTCGCCCTCGTGCTGGCCGTCGGGGACCTGGTGGTGCGGCGGCGTGCGGCTCGGCGCGAGGCCGCGACGGCCTGATCGACTCGGAACGACACCGTCGACGTCGCCCGACGTCGACGGTGTCGTTCTGCGTCGCGCTAGCGGCGGATGACCTCGACGACGGCGTCGTGCACCAGGCCGTTCGTCGCGAGCGCGCTGCCGTGCCAGGCTCCGGGGTCGCCGTCGAGCGAGGTGAAACGTCCGCCCGCCTCTTCCACGATGGGGACGAGGGCGGCGATGTCCCACGGCTTCAGGTCCGGTTCGCCCGCGATGTCGATGACGCCCTCGGCGACCAGCATGTACGACCACATGTCGCCGTAGGCGCGCGTGCGCCAGACCCTGCGCGACAGGTCGACGAGCGCGTCGAGCCGGTCGTCGTCGTCCCACTGCTGGATGCTGTTGTAGCTCAGGCTCGCGTCGGACAGGTCCGCGACGCCGGACACGCGGAGCGCGCCGTCGAACGAGTGCGCGCCGAGACCCTCCGCCGCCCACCAGCGCTTGCCGAGCGCGGGGGCGCTCACCACGCCGAGCACGGGGCGACCGTCGACCGCCAGGGCGATGAGCGTCGCCCACACCGGCACGCCGCGCAGGTAGTTCGCGGTGCCGTCGATCGGGTCGACGACCCACTGGCGGTGGCCCTCGCTCGTTGCCTCGGCACCGGTGTCCGCCGTGGTCTCCTCGCCGAGGAACGCGTCGTCGGGCCGTTCCGTCGCGATCCGCTCGCGCAGGGCGTGCTCGACGGCCTGGTCGGCATCGGTGACGTGCGTGCTGTCGGCCTTCTTCGACACGTGCAGGTCGGCGGCGCGGAACCGCTCGAGGCTGATCGTGTCGGCGATGTCGGCGAGCGAGCGGGCGAAGTCCAGGTCGGCGCTGAGGTCCACGGGTCGAGCGTAGCGGGGCTACGCGGCGACGACCTCTTCCTCCTCGAGCCGGGTGACCTCGCGCTCGCGGGCGATGCGCGTGCGGCGGGCGACGAGCCCGTGCACGACCACGCAGAGCAGGACCGCCGCGGCGAGCCAGAGTGCGAGGACCAGGGACGACCGGCCGAGCGAGGCGTCCGGGAAGTACTGCAGGTCCTGCGCTGCCTGCAGCCACGCGGCGCCGCTCCAGAAGGAGTGGAGCGCGGAGAAGAACCCGGGCACGAACGACGCCTGGAAGATCCCGCCGGACGACGTGAAGTTGAGCATCACGAACAGCATCGTGAGCACCGGTGTGGTCCACCGCCCGAGCACCGGGTGCAGGCCCACGCCGATCGCGACGATGATCGCGTCGTACAGCCAGGCGAACAGGAACACCTGCCAGTGGTGTGTGGTGATGACGCCGTAGATCGGTCCGGCGACGATGATCCCGATGCCGGCGACGACCCCGGCGGTGGCGAGCCCGACCACCGCGGTCCAGACCGCGCGGAGCTTCGTCGCGACGGACGCCACGGCGATGGCCGATGCGTAGCCGCCGACGCTCAGCGCGACGAGCAGGAAGAACAGCCCCTGTCCGGTGCTGTCCTGCTCGCCGGTCGGGACGACGTCGACGACCCGGAACGGCACGTGCTGCTCGTACGCGATCGGCAGGAAGACCTTCTGCGCGGCGCTCGCGGTCGTCTCGGACGCAGCCGTCGAGACGTAGAGCGTCGCGCCCGTGGTGGTCGGGGCGTACGCGGCGGCGAGGTCGCGGTCGCGGATCTGCCGCGCGGCGTCCTTGGTCGAGGCGACGACGTGGGCGACGAGCGCCCCGTCGGACTCGTCGGTGACGGTCTGGGCGAACACCTGGGTCGCGGCGGACTGCCCGACGATGCCGACCGGCAGCTCCTTCGGCATAGGTGCGTGGAAGGCGCCGAGGTAGGCGAGTCCCATCCCGGCGGCCAGGAAGAGCGGCACGAGGATGTGCGTGGCGAAGGTCAGGAGCACCCGTCCGAGGTCGGCGGGGCGCAGGACGCTGTCGGTGCGCTGCGGCTTCGGGGCCCTGGGGGACTTGTGCGTGGGGGAGTGGTGCGCGTGCGACGTCGTTGTCGTGCTCGAGGACGGGGCGTCGACGGCGGGGGTCGGCGCAAAGTTGTACTTTGCAACTTCAGACACGAGGGTTCACTGTACAACACTGCTGCACACGTGTCGACGCCGGGTCGGGCGGAGTGACACGCCCGAGCCCACTCCGCCGAGGTTCCACAACACGCCGCGCGCGGAGCGCCGAGGTTCCACAGCACGCCGCGCGGGGAGCGCCGAGGTTCCACGAACGGCCCGTGGCGCCGCCGAGATGTGCAGATTTCGGAACCTCGACGGGGCACGACGGCACGCGGCGCGGCGGGGCGGGCGCGGCGGGGCGGGCGCGGCGGGGTGCGACGTGCGCGCGGGCTACTCCAGGCCGGGGTCGGAGGCGCCCATGCCGGTGAGCAGCGCGCGGAAGGAGTCGAGCCGCTCGACACCCGTGGGCCCGAGCTCGCCGTCCTGCACCCGGTCGACGATCTCCCAGTCGTGCGCCTGCGCCAGGGGGATGTCGTCCCGCGCTGGCCGCACCGGGATCGCGTGCGAGGCGAACGCGCGGAAGACGTTCGCCGGGTCGACGTGCCCGAGGCCGAACGACCGCACGCCCGGGGTGTCGATGATCCAGCCGCCGTCCCGCACCCGCAGCGCGATCGACGACGACGAGGTGTGCCGCCCGCGACCCGTCACCGAGTTCACGACACCGATCGCCCGCGTCGACCCGGTCAGGGCGTTCACGAGCGTGGACTTGCCGACGCCGGAGTGCCCGACGGTCACGGTCACCTTGTCGTCGAGCAGGTCGTGCAGGGCCTCGAACGGGACGTCGTCGGACCGGCTCGTCACGATCCGCAGGTCCAGGCACGCGAAGTGCGCCAGGAACGGGGCCGGGTCGGCGAGGTCGGTCTTCGTGATGCAGAGGATCGGGTCGAGCCCGGCGTCGAACGCGGCGACCAGGTACCGGTCGATGAGCCGGGTGCGGGGCTCCGGGTCGGCGGCCGCGACGACGATGAGCATCTGGTCGGCGTTCGCCACGATGACGCGCTCGACCTCGTCGGAGTCGTCCGCACTGCGACGGAGCAGCGTGGTGCGCTCGGCGACCTTCACGATGCGTGCCAGCGACCCGGGGTCACCGGAGACGTCGCCGACGAGCGACACGTGGTCGCCGGTCACGACCGACTTCTTGCCGAGCTCGCGGGCCTTCGTCGCCGTGATGACGTGCTCGTCGCCGGGATCGGAGCCGGACCCCGTCCCCACCAGCACGCCGAACCGCCCGCGGTCGACGTTCGTCACCCAGCCGACGGGTGCGTCGTCGTAGGTCGGCCGCGTCTTCGTGCGGGGTCGGTTGCCCTTCGGGTTCGGACGCACCCGCACGCTCGACTCGTCGTACTGTCCGTACGGCTCGTCCGCGTCGGAGTCGTCACCGTCGACGTCGTCCCACCAGCTCATGCGCTCAGACTCCCGGAACCGAGTCGAGCGAGCCGGAGGAGGCGACCAGCGCCGCCCACAGCTCGGGGAACTGCGGCAGCGTCTTCGCCGTCGACCCGATGTCGTCGACGGCGACGCCGTCGACGACGAGACCCACGATGGCGCCGGCCGTCGCCATCCGGTGGTCGTCGTACGCGGCCCAGTCGCCGCCGTGGAGCGCGGCAGGCTCGATCCGCAGGCCGTCGTCGAGTTCGTGCACCGAGCCTCCCGACCGGTTCACGTCCGCCGCGAGCGCGGCGAGGCGATCCGTCTCGTGCCCACGCAGGTGGCCGATCCCGGTGATCTCGGTCGGCCCGCCGGCCAGCGCCGCCAGCGCGACGAGCGCCGGTGCGAGCTCGCCGCCGCGGCTGAGGTCCAGGTCGAGACCCGGCAAGGAGGCCCCACCCCGGATCCCGACGCCGCCGTCGACGACCAGGTCGTCACCGTCTCGGGCCACGGTCGCGCCCCACAGGGGCAGGAGCGCCTCGAGGTCGGCGCCGACCTGCGTGGTCGCGCGCGGCCAGGTGCGGATGCGGACGGTGCCGCCCGCGACGAGCGCGGCGACCGCGAACGGTGCGGCGTTCGACAGGTCCGGCTCGATCGTGATGTCGCGCGCGCCGATCGGCCCGGGGTGGACGACCCACTCGCCGACCGCGGGCTCGTCGACGGTCACGCCGCGGGCACGGAGCGCGGCGACGGTCATCTCGATGTGCGGCAGGCTCGGCAGCCGTTCGCCCACGTGGGTGAGGTGCAGGCCCTCGTCGAAGCGCGGCGCGGAGAGCAGCAGGCCCGAGACGAACTGCGACGACGCCGACGCATCGATCGACAGGGCGCCACCCCGGACCGAGCCGGTGCCGGTGAACGCGAACGGCATCGAGCCGTCGCCGTCGTCGGTGACGTCGACGCCGAGGTCGACGAGCGCCCGGATGATCGCGTGCATCGGACGCTTGCGGGCGTAGGGGTCGCCGTCGATGACGACGGGGCCGACGGCCAGGGCGGCGAGGGGCGGCAGGAACCGCATCACGGTGCCGGCGAGCCCGCAGTCGACGCGCACGTCACCGTGCATCGGCGCCGGGGTGATCCGGAGGTCCGGGCCGTAGGGGTTCGGCTGCTCGCCCGGTGCCGGTTCGACCTCGTCGATCCCGACGCCGAGCTGCCGGAGGCCCGCGATCATGAGCGCCGAGTCGCGGGAGTGCAGCGGCAGGCGGATGACGGAGGGGCCGTCCGCGAGGGCGGCGAGCACGAGCTCGCGGTTCGTCAGCGACTTCGAGCCGGGCAGCGCGATGTCGCCGCGCAGGGGGCCGCGCGCGAGCGGGGCGATCCAGGGGGCCGGGTCCGCGGCGGGCTGTGCACCGCTCCGGGAATGCGTCGTGTCTGCCATCGGTTCACAAGACTACTGAAACGATCGGGAGGACCCTTGGCGACAGCACTCGCACCATCGCGGACGCGCCTGCCCGGCGTGTCCACGTCGCTCGCTCTAGACTGGCCCGCGATGACGACCGACGAGCCGCAGGCAGCACCGCACGACCTGGTCGACGAGACCGAGGAGCAGCTCGACGCGGTCGAAGCGGAAGAAGCAGCGTCGTTCGTCGACGCCAAGACCGTGCCGGCCGACGAGCTCCGCGCGCTCTTCGAGACCCAGGCGCTGCCGTTCATGGACCAGCTGTACGGCGCGGCGATGCGGATGACCCGCAACCCGGCCGACGCCTCGGACCTCGTGCAGGAGACGTTCGTCAAGGCGTTCGCCGCGTTCCGTCAGTTCAAGCAGGGCACGAACCTGAAGGCCTGGCTGTACCGGATCCTGACGAACACGTTCATCAACACGTACCGCAAGAACCAGCGGAACCCGTACCAGGGCACCATCGACGAGCTCGAGGACTGGCAGCTGGGCGGCGCGGAGAGCGTCACCCAGTCGATCTCCGCACGTTCGGCCGAGGCTGACGCGATCGACCACCTGCCGTCCTCTGCGGTCAAGGACGCCCTGCAGGCCATCCCGGAGGACTTCCGGATGGCCGTGTACTTCGCCGATGTCGAGGGCTTCTCGTACCAGGAGATCGCCGACATCATGAAGACCCCCGTGGGGACGGTCATGAGCCGTCTGCACCGTGGTCGCCGGCTCCTCCGGGGGCTCCTGGCGGACCACGCCCGTGAGACCGGCATCGTCCCGGACGCAGCGTCGACGGCGACGATGCGCGGACGAGGTCGGAAGACTGCCGCGACCGAGGGTCGCGTCGATGGGAAGGAAGCACGATGAGCGGCTGCGACTGCTCCAAGGCGAAGGCCGAGCTCGAGGAGTTCCTGCACGGGGAGCTCTGCCGCGAGGACGCGGCGGACATCCGTGAGCACATGGACGACTGCGAGGACTGCACGACCGAACACCGCGTCGGCGTCGTCCTCATCGAGACCGTGCGCCGCGCGTGCAAGGAGACCGCTCCGGAGGAACTGCGCGGCGAGATCCTGGCGCGCATCCGGCTGGAGCAGTCGACGCACTGACCGGACCGCGGGCTCATCGTCCCGCGGCGTGGTGCGCTGCGATCGTCGCTGCGTCCAACACGGCGGCGTGGACACGGACCGTGTCGACGTCGCCGGTGTACGCGTAGTCGCCGGCGTCGGGCCAGCCCGCCAGGGTCTGCCGTCCTGCTCGCCAGTGCCCGTCGTACTGACGGAGCGATGCGGCATCGGCCCGCGTGCCCTGCTGTACGCCGTCGAGCCAGAGGGTCATCGACCGCGGCTGGAAGGTCGCGACCGCGTGGTGCCACTCCCCGTCGGTGACGATCGCGGACGATCCCACGGTGAACTTGAACTGGGTGCCCGATCCCTCGACGCCGAAGCGGAGTCGACCGCTGCTGTCGAGGTAGAGGTGTCGATCACGGTGCGTGGACGCGGCGTTCCGGTCGGAGCCGAACCCGAAGAGCCGACCGCCGTCCGTGTCCGTGGTGCGGAACCAGACCTCGATCGTGAACGCGTTCGGGGCGCTCACGGCGGTGTCGGTGACGGCCCAGGTCTCCGAGCTCCCGGTCGTCCCGAAGGTCGCGTGCGGGTTGTCCGCACAGCTGCCGACCGTCCGGGTGCCGTCGCCGACGAACTGCCCGTCGGCGCCGTTCCCGCTCGAGTCCGTGACGAGCCGGGTGCCCTTGTCGGCGAAGTCCCACGCGAGCACCGCCCCGGGCACCGGATCGTGGAAGCACGCGAACGTCTGACTGCGGAGCGACGAGGCAGAGCCCGTGGTACCGCTGAACCCCGCTGCCCCCATCGTGCTGAGGGCGATCGTCGTGGCAGCCAGTGCTGCGACGACCGACAACGAGGTCTGCGTCGGACGCACCACGCCGGCCGGGGTCAACGCTCGTGTGTGCAGGTCCCACCGTGGCGTCCCGCACCGTCGGCACGGCTGACCGGCCACGATGTCCCGGTCGACGCGAGCCAGTACCGCGACGACCGCGGCGGCGGCGGCAGTGAGCGCGAGCGGGGTCCAGGACCCGGAGCGGACCCACACGGTCGGCAGGCCGATGCCCGGGAAGCGGAGGACGCCGACGCCGTGGACGGCCGACGGGGAAACCGGGGTCCGGTCTGCCTCCGCGTTCGCGTCACCGCGGAGGCGGAGGTCGCCGTCCTGCTCGATCCGCTCGAGGCGGTGGAGTCGGAGCCGGTCGTCGTGGTCGGGGTCGTCGACCAGCAGGACCCGTCCTGGCGTGACGGACTCGGCGTCGACGGGCATCGCAGCGACGACGTCGCCGGTGCGGATCCCCGGCGCCATCGAGTCCGAGGCGACGGTCGTGACGTACCACCCGAGCATCGCCGGCAGCGATGCCCAGACCGCGAGCAGGAGCACCGACCAGAGTGCGGTGCGTGCCGAGACCGCGAGGAGCAGCCGGGGGAGGTCGCCGGAGCACCGGACGGGTCGTCGGGTGACGGTGGGCGACATGGGCTGCTCCTCGTGGTCGGTGGCGGTCACTGGGCGGGGCGGGACGGTCAGTCGGTCTGCGCTTCCCAGACGAACGTGGTGCCGGCCTCGGACGACTGCACGGTGTTCGGGGCGTCATCGGCGAGGGTGTAGCTGATCCGGTACGTGGCGTCCGCGGTCCCGGTGGCGGGCTCCCACGCGTCGAGGCCGGTGCCGAACGAGTCGTGCGCGGCGAGGTCGGCGAGGGTGCCGTCGTGGACGGTGGAGCCGGCGGCGAAGGAGTTGCAGTCACCGGCGGTCGCGAGGGACCCGCGCTCCACCTGCACGTCGAGGTACCGGCCGAGCGAGTCGGCGTCGGTCTGCTCGTCGACGTAGAACTTGACGGTGGAGGGGTTCGTGGTCTCGGCGGTGACGGTGATGCAGTTCGTGCCGGACGACCCGGGGACGAGGTCGCCGACGTCGAACATCGCGGCGCCCTGGTCATCGTCGGTCAGTGCGACGGCACCGGTGCGCCAGCTGTTCGTGGCGTTGTCGGTTGTGTCGGAGAACGCGGCGTACGAGGCCGTGGCGATGAGCGCGCCGCTGGCGACGACGGCGAGGGGGAGGGCGATCCAGGCGGCGGTGCGGCCGTGGCGGGAGGTGATGTGCATGGCTGTCCTGTCGTTCGGAATCACCCGGCGGGTGATATGACAGCAGCATATATGAATATCAGTTACGAGGACACCCCGTCGCAACACAACGCGGCGCCCGGGTAGGGTCGCCAGCATGACCCTCCTCGTCGAGTCGATCACCACCTGGTCCGACACGGACGTCTCCGACGTCGCCGCCCTCGTCCGACTGCTCGGCCACGAGGTCGACGACGCGGCGATGCGCGCACGCCTCGAACGGCTCACGCCCGAGGCCGGACACCGCACCTGGGTGGTGCGTGGCGAGGACGGCCGCCCGGTGGCGGTCGCCGGCGCGCAGGTCACCTGGGCGTACGCGAGCGACGAGCCGACGGCGCAGCTCTTGCTGCTGGTGGTCGACGACGCGGCCAGGAGGCTCGGCACCGGTTCGGCGCTGATCGGCACCTTCGAAGCATGGGCGGTGGAGCAGGGCGCGCGTCGGCTGAGCGCCGTCAGTGCGGCCGCGACGGACAGCGCGCACCGGTTCTACCAGAAGCGCGGGTACCACGACGCCGGGGTGCGCTACACGAAGATCGCGTAGCGCACCCCGGCGTGGGGTCTAGTCGAGTGCCTTCTCGATGACCTCGGTGGCCTCCTGCGCGGAGCGCTTCGACGAACCGGTGGCCGGCGCAGCACTCGCGGCACGGGCGGCGACCGACAGCGGTCGACCGTCGAGGTGCGGTGACAGGTTCATGCAGACGAAGGGCCAGGCGCCCTGGTTCTCCGGCTCTTCCTGCGCCCACACGACGTCGGCGTCCGGGTAGCCCGCGAGCACCTCGAGGATGCGCTCGAGGGGGAGCGGCGCGAGCTGCTCCAGCCGGACGAGGGCGACGTCGGAGACCCCGCGCTTGTCGACCTCGGCGCGCAGGTCGTGGTGGACCTTGCCGGAGTGCAGCACCACGCGACGCACCGCTGCCTTGTCGGTCACCCGGTCGTCGTCGATGACCTCTTCGAAGGTACCGCCGGTGAAGGCCTCGACCGCACTCGTCGCCTGCCGCAGCCGGAGCATGGCCTTCGGCGAGAAGACGATCAGCGGCTTCTGCGGACGCGCCCACGCCTGACGACGCAGCAGGTGGAAGTAGGACGCCGGGGTGGAGGGACGGGCGACGACCATGTTGTCCTCGGCGCACAGCTGCAGGTAGCGCTCGATGCGGGCGGAGGAGTGGTCCGGTCCCTGGCCCTCGTAGCCGTGCGGCAGCAGCAGGACGAGGCCGGAGCGCTGCCCCCACTTCTGCTCGGCGGACGAGATGAACTCGTCGATGACGGTCTGGGCGCCGTTGGCGAAGTCGCCGAACTGCGCCTCCCACAGCACGAGTGCCTCGGGACGCTCGACCGAGTAGCCGTACTCGAACGCCATCGCCGCGTACTCGCTGAGGAGCGAGTCGTAGATGGTGAAGCGGGCCTGACCCTCGGAGAGGTTCGACAGCGGCAGCCACTCCTGGCCGTTCGACCGGTCGTGGAACACCGCCTGGCGCTGGACGAAGGTGCCGCGCCGGGCGTCCTGGCCGGCGAACCGGACGGGCTTGCCCTCGACCAGCAGCGAGCCGATCGCCATGAGCTCGGCCATCGCCCAGTCGACGCCGCCGTTGCGGGTCATCTCGGTGCGCTTCGACAGCAGCTGCTGCAGCTTCGGGTGGATCGAGAAGCCGGCGGGCGGGTTGCTGTGCGCGTCCCCGATGGAGCGGACGAGTTCCTCGGAGACCGCGGTGTCGCGGACCTCGACCTCGGAGTCGTCCTGCTGCGCCGCCGGGCGTTCGAGCCCCTGGACGGCGCCGTCGTCGTCGACCTGGATGACCGGGATGGTGCCGGTCTGCGCCTCGTGCGTCTCGGCGAAGGCGCGCTCCAGGCGGTCCTGGAAGTCGCGGTGTGCCTCGTCGTACTCCTCTTGCGTGATGTCACCGCGACCGACCAGGGCCTCGGTGTACAGCGTGCGGACGGACCGCTTCGCCTCGATGAGGTTGTACATGAGCGGCTGGGTCATCGAGGGGTCGTCACCCTCGTTGTGCCCCCGGCGGCGGTAGCAGATGAGGTCGATGACGACGTCGCGGTGGAACGCCTCGCGGTACTCGAACGCCAGGTCGGCGACGCGGGCGACGGCCTCGGGGTCGTCGCCGTTGACGTGGAAGATCGGCGCCTGGATCGTCTTGGCGACGTCGGTGGAGTACACCGAGCTGCGTGCCGACTCCGGCGGGGTGGTGAAGCCGACCTGGTTGTTGATGACCAGGTGCACGGTGCCACCGGTGCGGTAGCCGCGCAGCTGCGACATCTGCAGCGTCTCGACCACGACGCCCTGACCGGCCATCGCCGCGTCGCCGTGGACGAGGACCGGCAGGACGTTCGTCGAACCGGGGCCCTGCTTGTCCTGCTTGGCGCGGACGATGCCCTCGAGCACGCCGTCGACGGCCTCGAGGTGGGACGGGTTCGCCGCGATCGTCACGGGGATGCTCGAACCGTCCGAGGTGCGGAAGAGCCCCTCGGTGCCCACGTGGTACTTCACGTCGCCGGAGCCCTGACCGGACACCGAGCCCGGCAGGGATGACCCCTCGAACTCACGGAAGATCTGCCCGTACGTCTTGCCGGCGATGTTCGTCAGCACGTTCAGGCGACCGCGGTGGGCCATGCCGATCGCGACCTCGGCGAGGCCCACGGCAGCAGCGTGCTGGATGAGCGTGTCGAGGAACGCGATGGTGGACTCGCCGCCCTCGAGCGAGAAGCGCTTCTGCCCGACGTACTTCGTCTGCAGGAAGGTCTCGAACGCCTCGGCCTCGTTGAGCTTGCCGAGGACACGGAGCTGCTCGTCCTTCGACGGCTTGGAGTAGGGGACCTCGATGCGTTCCTGCACCCAGCGGCGCTGCTCCGGGTCCTGGATGTGCATGTACTCGATGCCGACCGTGCGGCAGTACGCGTCGCGCAGGATCCCGAGCACGTCGCGCAGCGGAGCGCTCGTCGTGCCGGCCAGCCCGCCGGTGACGAACTCGCGGTCGAGGTCCCAGAAGGTCAGCCCGTGGCTCTCGATCTCGAGGTCGGGGTGTGTGCGCTGGCGGTACTCGAGCGGGTCGATGTCGGCCATCAGGTGCCCGCGGACGCGGTAGCTGTTGATGAGCTCCTGCACGCGAGCGGTCTTGTTGACGCGGTGCGCCAGGTCGACGTTGATGTCGTTCGCCCACTGGATCGGCTTGTACGGGATCCGGAGCGCCGCGAAGATGCCGTCGTAGAAGCCGTGCTCGCCGATGAGGCGCTCGTGCACGTGCTTGAGGTACTCCCCCGACCCGGCGCCTTGGATGACCCGGTGGTCGTAGGTGCTCGTCAGGGTGATGGTCTTGCCGATGCCGAGCTCGACCAGGGTCTTCGACGCCGATCCCTGGAACTGCGCCGGGTACTCGAGGGCGCCGGCTCCGATGATGGCGCCCTGCCCCTTGGTCAGGCGGGGGACCGAGTGCACGGTGCCGATGCCGCCCGGGTTCGTGAGCGAGATCGTCGTGCCCTGGAAGTCGGCCGGCGTCAGCTTGTTGTCGCGGGCTCGCTTCACCAGGTCCTCGTAGGCCGACAGGAACTGGCCGAAGGTCAGGGTCTCCGCGCGCTTGATGCTCGGGACGAGGAGGGAGCGGGTTCCGTCCTTCTTCGGGACGTCGATCGCGATGCCGAGGTTCACGTGCGCCGGGGCGACGACGAACGGCTTGCCGTCGCGCTCCTCGTAGAACACGTTCTGGCTCGGGAAGTCCTTGAGCGCCTGCACCATCGCCCACCCGATCAGGTGGGTGAAGGAGATCTTGCCGCCGCGGGCACGGCGCAGGTGGTTGTTGATGACGATCCGGTTGTCGATCATCAGCTTCGCCGGGATCGTCCGGACGCTCGTCGCGGTGGGGACGGTGAGCGAGGCGTCCATGTTCGACGCCAGGGTCTTCGCCATGCCCCGGAGCGGGGTCGCCACGTCCTCGTGGGTCTCCTCGTGGTCGTCGGCGGCGTCGTTGGCCTCGGCCGGGATCGGCTGCGGGGCCGGCTGGCGCGACGTGGTCTTCGCCTGGATCGGACCTCCGGCCGGAGCGGGAGCAGCGGCGGGCTCGGCGGGGGCGGGAGCAGCGGCGTCGGCGGGAGCGGCGGCAGCGGGAGCGGCGGTGTCAGCTGTCGGAGCGCCGCCGACCTGCGTGCGGTGGTAGCTCTCGAGGACCGGCCACCAGGACTTGTCGACCGACTCCTTGTCCGCGACGAACTGCTCGTAGAGCTCGTCGACGAGCCACTCGTTCGCCCCGAATTCGCCCGCGGTCTCGTCCGTTCCGGTCAGATGGCTCGACACAGCCGATCGCCCACTCTCCGTCGATAGATGCTCGTGTGTGTCGTGCGGTGCAACCCTGCCCCGCACAGGTGCCAAGCCTAGCCGCTGACACATGTCCGTTCCGTGTCAGCCTCGGCGCGAGTCGGGGCCCGGTCCGGCCTCCGGGCGGAGCCGTACAGTGGGCCCCATGAGGTTCTACGAGACGCGGCCGACGCACGACCTGACCTACTCCGACGTCTTCCTCGTCCCGAGCCGTTCCGGTGTGACGAGCCGCTTCGACGTCGACCTGGCGTCCAACGACGGCAGCGGTGCGACGATCCCGATCGTGAGCGCCAACATGAACTCGGTCACGGGTCCGCGCCTCGCCGCGACCCTGGCCCGTCGCGGGGGCGTCGGCGTGCTGCCGCAGGACATGCACCTGCAGGACCTCGACGCCGCGATCCGCTGGGTGAAGGACCAGCCGGTCGACTACGACACCGCCTACGACATGGGGTCCTCCACCACCGTCGCCGAGGCCCTGGAGCAGCTGCTGCCCGTCGCCGGTCGTGGCGTGGTGGTCCGTGACGCCGCCGGGGAGTACCTCGGCTGTGTCCCCGCGAGCCGGCTCGGCGACGCCGGTCCCGACGCGACGCTCGGCGACCTGCTGCACGGTGCCTCGACCGCGATCGACGCCGAGGACGCCGGCACACCCCGCCACGTGTACGACGTGCTGAGCGGCGCCGAGGTCGACTTCGCGCCCGTCGTCCGGCACGGCAAGGTCGTCGGCACCACGAGCCGGACGAGCGCCATCCGCTCGGACATCTACACGCCGGCCGTCGACGCCTCGGGTCGCCTGCGCGTCGCAGCCGCGATCGGCATCAACGGCGACGTCGCATCAAAGGCGCAGGCCCTCGCCGCCGCCGGGGTCGACGTCCTGGTCCTCGACACGGCCCACGGACACCAGGAGGGCATGCTCCGCGCGCTCCGCACCGTCGCCGGGCTGCGGCTCGGCATCCCGCTCGTCGCCGGCAACGTCGTCACCGCCGACGCCGTCGCCCACCTCGTCGACGCGGGTGCGGACATCATCAAGGTCGGTGTCGGACCCGGCGCCATGTGCACCACACGCATGATGACCGCCGTCGGTCGGCCGCAGTTCTCCGCCGTCCTCGAGACCGCGGCGGCTGCCCGGTCACTCGGCGCCCACGTCTGGGCCGACGGCGGGGTGCGGTACCCGCGCGACGTCGCCCTCGCCCTCGCGGCCGGCGCCTCGGCCGTCATGATCGGCTCGTGGTTCGCCGGCACCCTCGAGGCGCCGGGCGTGCTCCGCCGCGACGCCGCCGGCAAGGCCTACAAGGAGAGCTGGGGGATGGCGTCCGCCAAGGCCGTCCGCGAGCGCTTCGAGCGGCTCGACCCGTACGAGCGGGCCCGCAAGGAGCTGTTCGCCGAGGGGATCTCGTCGTCGACGATCTACCTCGACCCGGAGCGCCCGAGCGTCGAGGACCTGCTCGACATGATCACCACCGGCGTCCGCAGCTCCGCCACCTACGCCGGTGCAGCGTCGCTCGCCGAGTTCTCGGAGCGCGCCCTGGTCGGCATCCAGTCCGCCGCCGGGTACGAAGAGGGCAAGCCGCTGCCCGTCAGCTGGTAGCGCGCGCAGGCGGGCGCGGCCATGGTCGCGACCACGAACGGACGGGAGGCACGGTGCCAGCTGGCACCGTGCCTCCCGTCCGTCTGTTCTCGCGTCTACCGGCGTCGGGTCGCGTCCTCGACCTCGCCGACGAGCTCCTCGAGGATGTCCTCGAGGAAGAGCACGCCGAGGGTCCGGCCGTCGGCGTCGAACGCGCGAGCCACGTGGCGGCCAGCAGCTCGCATGGTGGCCAGGGCGTCCTCCAGATCCATCTCCGTGTAGAGCGAGATGAGCTGCCGGATGCGCTTCGGCGGCACCGGGTCGTCGAACTCGTCCGGCCGCAGGTCGATGACGTCCTTCACGTGCACGTAGCCCGTGGGGGAGCCGTCCTCGCCGACGAGCACGTACCGCGAGAACCCACGCTGCGCCACCGCACGCTCGACGTCCGCCGGGGTGGCGTCCTCGGGCAGGGTGACGAGCTCGGCCATCGGCACGGCGACGTCGCGGACCTTCTTCTCGGTGAACTCGAACGCCAGCGCGAGCTTGCCGTCGTCGGTCAGGGTGCCCTCGCGGCGGGACTGCTCCACGATGGTCTGCACCTCTTCGACCGTGAACGCGCTGACCGCTTCGTCCTTGGGCTCGACGCGGAACAGCCGCAGCACGGCGTTCGCGACCTCGTTCAGGCCGACTATCACCCAGTGCAGGCCGTGGCCGATGTACCAGAGCGTCGGCACGAGCAGCAGGGCGGCGCGGTCCGGCATCGAGAACGAGATGTTCTTCGGGACCATCTCGCCGAACACCACGTGCAGGAACGAGACGAGCAGCAGCGTGATCACGAACGCCACGGTGCCGATGACCTCGACGCTCCAGCCGGTCAGGTGCAGCGGGACCTCGAGCAGGTGGTGGATCGCCGGCTCGGAGACGTTCAGGATGAGCAGCGAGCAGACCGTGATGCCGAGCTGCGTGGTCGCGAGCATGCGGGTGGCGTGCTCCATCGCCCACAGGGTCATCTGCGCCGCCTTCGAGCCCTCCTCCGCACGCGGTTCGATCTGGGAACGGCGGGCGGAGATGACGGCGAACTCGGCGGCGACGAAGTACGCGTTGCCGAGCAGCAGCACGAAGAGCCAGAAGATCCCCCACCAGTCGGAGCTCATCGGGTGCTGCCCTTCGTGGTGGTCTTCGTGGACGGGATGATGATGGCGGTCGCCGCGGTGTCCGTCGGCGGGGGTGTCGGGGTCCAGCGGATGCGGTCGATCCGCCGGCCGTCGAGGCGTTCGACGCGGAACACGCCGCCGTCGAGCGGGACCTCGTCACCGACGACGGGCAGGCGGCCGAGCGTCGACATGAGGAACCCGCCGACGGTCTCGTACGGGCCGTCCTCCGGCACCTTCACGCCCGCGCGGTCCTCGAGCTCGTCGGGACGCAGGAGACCGGGGAAGGTCAACCAGTCGCGGGAGCGGACCACGTCGATGCGCGCGCGGTCGTGCTCGTCGGAGACCTCGCCGACGATCTCCTCGATCAGGTCCTCGAGCGTGACGACCCCGGCGGTGCCGCCGTACTCGTCGACCACGATGACCATCTGGTAGCCGCGGCCGCGGACCTCGGCGAGCAGGGTGTCGCCCGGCATCGTCTCGGGAACGCGTTCGGCGTCGGTCATGAGGGCCCCGACGGGGACCTCCGCGCGCTTCTCGCGCGGGACGGCGACGGCCTGCTTGACGTGCACGATGCCGACGACGTCGTCCGCGTCCTCCTCGATGACGGGGAAGCGGCTGAAGCCGGTCTTGCGGGCGAGGGCGATGACGTCCTGCGCGGACTCGGACACCCGGATGGTGGAGAGCCGCGGGCGCGGGGTCATCACGTCGCTGGCACTCAGCTCGGAGAACGAGATCGTCCGTTCGAGCAGGGTCGCGGTGTCCTGCTCGAGCGACCCCTCGGACGCCGACCGGCGGAGCAGCGAGGTGAGCTCCTCGGCGCTGCGAGCGCCGGACAGTTCCTCTTGGGGCTCGATGCCGATCGACCGGAGTACGGCGTTCGCGGTGCCGTTCAGCACCGCGACCGCCGGCTTGAACACGGTCGTGAAGGCGATCTGCAGGGGCACGACGAGCTTCGCGGTCTGCAGCGGCAGCGCGAGGGCGAAGTTCTTCGGCACGAGCTCACCGAGGATCATCGACAACAGGGTCGCGATGACGAGCGCGATGATCGAGCCGGCCGTCTCGACGATGCCCTCCGGCAGGTTCATCGCCAGGAACGGCGCCTCGAGCAGCTTCGCGATCGACGGCTCGAGCAGGTAACCGGTGAGCAGCGTGGTCAGCGTGATGCCGAGCTGCGCACTGGACAGGTGCGTCGAGGTGACCTTCAACGCCCCGATGACGGGTGCCAGGCCCGGCTCACCGCGGTCGCGACGCGCTTCGACGTCGGCGCGGTCGAGGTTGACGAGCGCGAACTCGGACGCGACGAAGACGCCGGTGCCGAGCGTCAGCAGGATGCCGCCGACGAGCATGACGATGTCGATCGGACTCATGATTCACCCCCGTCCGCGCACGGGGATGACGTGCAGCTCACCGAGTGAGCGGCGGATGAGTGAGGCGAAGAACTATTCGGGGGATCGTCCACAGTGCTGCCAATCGTACTGCCTGCCGGGGCCCGGAGCCGTGAATCCGTACAGAACCCCCGGTCCCTACGCCGTGACGCGGGCGCGGTGGTACTGCTGCGGCTCGTAGTCGACGGTCACGCCGAGTTCGGCGGCCACACGCAGCGGGAAGCCCGGGTCGCGCAGGAACTCGCGGCCGACCATCACGACGTCGGCCTGCCCGGTCGCGACGATCTGCTCGGCCTGGAAGCCCTCGGAGATCATGCCGACCGCGATGGTGCCGATGCCGGCGTCGCGCTTGATCGCCGCGGCGTGCGGCACCTGGTAGCCGGGGCCGACCGGGATCGGTGCGCTCGCGACGTTGCCGCCGGTCGAGACGTCGGCGAGGTCCGCGCCGTGCTCCGCAGCCCACCGGGCGACCTGCGTGGTCTCGTCGAGCGTGACCCCACCGTCCACCCAGTCGGTCGCCGAGAACCGGACGACGATCGGGAAGCCCTCGCCGACCTCGGCACGGACGGCGTCGACGACCTCGAGCAGCGCCCGGGCACGGTTCTCGAGCGACCCGCCGTACTGGTCGGTGCGGTGGTTGCTGAGCGGCGAGAGGAACTGGTGCAGCAGGTACCCGTGGGCTGCGTGGATCTCGACCAGGTCGAACCCGGCCTCGACGGCACGCCGAGCGGACTGCGCGAACGCCAGGGCGACGACCCGGATGTCCTCGGTCTCGAGCTCGCGCGGCACGGCGTACCCGTCGAAGGCCACGGCGGACGGGCCGACGGTCGACCAGCCGCCCTGGTCGGCGGGGACCGAGCCGTGCTCGGACTCCCACGGGCGGAACGTCGACGCCTTGCGGCCGGCGTGTGCGAGCTGGACACCGGCGGCAGCACCCTGCGCGTGCAGGAAGTCGACGATCGGCTTGAAGGCGTCGCGCTGCTGGTCGTTCCAGAGCCCGAGGTCCTGCGGGCTGATCCGCCCCTCCGGCACCACGCCGGTGGCCTCGACGACGACCGCGCCAGCCCCGCCCTTGGCGAAGCCGCCCAGGTGGACGAGGTGCCACGGGGTCGGCATGCCGTCCTGTGCCTCGGCCGAGTACTGGCACATCGGGGAGACCCAGATGCGGTTGCGGACCGTCAGGTCACGGATGGTGATCGGCTCGAACAGGGCGTGCGTCACGCGGGACTCCTCAGGGGACGGGCGCCGGCTCGGCCGCGAGTTCCGCCAGGAACGACCGCAGTGACGCCGACGACGTGTAGTGGTGGCCGACCGCCCCGATCGCTTCCGCGCCGGTGGCGTTCTCGGCCCTGTTGTCCACGAACACCATCTGCTGCGGCTCGATTCCCAGACGCGCGCAGGTGTCGCGGTAGATGGATGCGGCGGGCTTCAGGACGTGCTCCTCGGCGCTCACCACGACGGTCTCGAACAGCGAGCCCATCGGGGAGCGTCGGTACGGGTCACCGAAGTCGAAACCGGCGTTCGACAGCAGCGCCACCCGGGTGCCCGCGTCGTGCAGCTCTTCGACGATCGCCAGGGTCTCCGGTTCGACCTCGAACCACCCGGTGAAGTCGACGGCCCAGAACCGGTGGATGTCCGTGATGCTCCAGCTGCGTCCGACGCGCTCGCCGATCGCCTGCCAGTAGGCCACGACGGAGAGGTCCCCGCGGTCCAGGTCGTGGCGGAGTTCCTGGTAGACGGGGAACAGTTCGTCGGCCGGCACCCCCGTCAGCTCCACGAGTGCGTCACGCGACGCGTGCGGCGTCCTGCTGATCACCTCGCCGTAGTCGAAGACCACCACGCGACCAGGCAGGAACAGGCTCATGCGCTCCACCGTAACGTGGGGCCGGTGAACGACTTCGTGCCCGTCCAGCCGTCCGATGCCGCCGCGTGGGTCACCGCGCCGACGGGGGAGTCCACCAAGTACCGCCGTGGTGTGCTCGGCATCGCGACCGGCTCCGACCAGTACCCGGGTGCCGCGGTGCTCGGGATCGACGCCGCGGTGCACACCGGTGTCGGCATGGTCCGCTACGTCGGACCGTCGCGCGCCACCGACCACGTGCTCACCCGCCGCCCCGAGGCCGTGTCCGGCGTGGGACGCGTGCAGGCCTGGCTCGTCGGCTCGGGCATCTCGGCGTCGTCGCTCCGTGACCTGGACGACGTGACCGCCTCGGGCTTCCGGCACGCTTCCGACGACGGCGTGCCGGTCGTGGTCGACGCGGGCGCGATCCCGCTCGTCGACCTCGGCCCGCTCGCCGTCCTCACCCCGCACGCCGGGGAGCTCGCGTCGTTGCTCGGCGTCTCTCGCGATTCGGTCGAGCAGGGCCCGGCGGCCGCTGCCCTCCGTGCCGCCGAGCAGACCGGCAGCGTCGTGCTGCTCAAGGGCGAGCGCACGCACGTGGTCACGCCCGACGGATCGGTCCGGTTGGTGGCGTCGTCGGCGACGCCGTGGCTCGCGGCGGCCGGTGCCGGGGACGTGCTCGGCGGGGTGCTCGGGGCGCTCGTCGCCGCGCAGCAGGGGTCCGTCGAGGCTGCCGGATCGTCGCTGACGCCGTCGGACCTCGCGCACCTGGCCGCGTCGGCCGCGGTGGTGCACGGGTTGGCGGCGCGGCGGGCGTCCGGCGGCGGACCGTTCCCGATGACGGCGCTCATCGCCGAGCTGCCGGGGGTCGTGCGGGACCTGGTCGTCGAGGGCGACGCGCGCGGGTAGCGGTCGGTGCGGGCGCACCTTCCGACGATGCACGAGGTGATCGACGCGTGTTCCGTCGAAAGATGCGCACGCAACGGGTTCGTGCGCATGTTGCGACGAAACACCACCGGATCGACGGGTGGAAGGTCGCAACATGCGCACGCATGCGCGAGGGGGCGCGGCCCGAGACGCGAGCGGGGACGGACGGGAGGCCCGGTGCCAGCTGGCACCGGGCCTCCCGTCCGCCTGTCGCGTGCGTCACGGGCGTGACGCGCGTCGCGGACGTCAGCTCGCGGGGGTCGCGTGCACCAGGAACTCGACCGTGCCGGAGTCGTCGACCTTCACGAAGCCGAGGCTCGGTGCCTGCACTTCGTAGTCCGAGAACGTGACCGGGACCGAGCCGGAGATGTCGACGCCGTCGCCGTTCAGGCCGACCTGCAGGTCGGCGGTGACGTCCTTGGTGACGCCGTGCAGCGTGAGCTTGCCGGTCGCGGTGACCGTCGTCGTGTCCGAGCCGCTCGGGACCGCGTCGGCGATCGGCTCGGTGAGTTCGAACGTGGCCTCGGGGAAGGCGGAGGTGTCCATCGCGGAGTCGCGGAAGTACGAGTCGCGCTGGTCGGAGTCGGTGGCGATGTCGGCGACCTGCACGGTGATCGTCGCCTTCGTGATGCTCGTGCCGTCGACGGTGGCGCTGCCGGAGACGCTGTCGGTGCGGCCCGTGACGGTGACGTCGGAGCCGTTCAGGACCTCGTGCAGGCGGTAGCCGGCCTCGGAGTCACCGCCGACCGTCCAGTCGCCGGACAGGTCCGCGTCGTCGAGGGTGGAGGCCTGTCGGCTGGCGGCCACGGACGGTGCCGCCGAGGCCTTCGCGTTCTCGTTGCTGGTGTAGACGTTCGTCGCGACGATCGCCCCGATGACGCCGAGCACGACGACGGCGGCGATGACGGAGATCCAGATGACGGCCTTGCGGCGCTTGCGCGGACGTTCGGTGGTCACGAGCAAGACGGTGACACGTCATGGTTGGGGGAGCCTGGGATTCTCAACAGGTTCGGGTGTGCTCGCTGTCCGTGTGCTCGCTGCCGGCACGCCCGCTGCCGGTACGCTCGTTCGGTGCTGAGGACCGGGAACCCGTGGATCGAACGCGTCGGGTTCGTGGTGGCGTTCGCCGCCGTGCACGCGGCGCTGTGGTGGCTGACGGCCGTCTCG
Organism: Curtobacterium sp. TC1; assembly: GCF_019844075.1. NCBI lineage: Bacteria > Bacillati > Actinomycetota > Actinomycetes > Micrococcales > Microbacteriaceae > Curtobacterium > Curtobacterium sp. TC1. The sequence goes on along the minus strand of NZ_CP081964.1, from coordinate 2,428,775 downwards.
GCGAACCTGCCGCTCGGCGACGTCACCATCACGTACAGCCGGTGGATCGAGACCGGGCGGAGCGCGGACTTCTGGGTCGGTATCGACGGCGAGTGGGTCTACCCGATCCTGGCGATCGTGCCGATGGCCGCCGCGGCGCTCGGCGGCATCGCGTCGATCGGCTCCGGGTGGCTGCTGCTGATGGTCCTGCTCGATGCCGTGGCGTGCGCGTTCCTGTGGCGGTTCCGGGCGCGGGCCGTGCTCGGTTCGTCGGTGCGTGCGGGCAGCTCGTCGGCGGGCGGTGTGCGCGTCGTGTGGTGGTGGCTCGTCTTCCTGCTCGCACTCGGCCCGATCGCCCTCGGGCGCATCGACACCGTGGCGACCGTGTTCGCACTGGTCGGGGTGGCGTTCGTCGCCTCGCGGCCGGCGGTCGCCTCGGCGCTCTTCACCGCCGGTGCCTGGACGAAGGTCTGGCCGGCCGCGCTCGTCGCCGTGCTGCTGCTCCTGCGGAGGGGGCACCGCCGCGGCGTGCTGTCGGGGGCGCTCGTGCTCAGCGCGCTCATCGTGCTCGTCGACGTGCTCTGGGGCGGCGCGCCGTACCTCCTGTCGTTCATCGGTGAGCAGACCGGGCGTGCGCTGCAGATCGAGTCGCCCCTCGCGACGCCGTTCATGTGGGCGGCGGCGTTCGGAGCCCCCGGTGCGGCGGTGTTCTACGACCAGCAGATCCTGACGTTCGAGGTCTCCGGTGCCGGCACGCACGCCGCGGCCGCGGTCTCGACGCCGCTGATGGCCCTCGTCGTCGTCGCCGGTGTCGTCCTCGCGCTGTGGGCCGCACGCCGTGGCGCCCGACGGGCCGAACTCGCGCCGGTCCTCGCGCTGCTCTTCGTCGCCGCGCTCATCGCCACGAACAAGGTCGGATCGCCGCAGTACATCGGGTGGCTCGCCGTGCCGATCGTGTGGGGGCTCGCCGCCGGGACGCCGAGTGTGCGCCGCTTCGTGCCGATCGCGATCGCCGCGCTGCCCACCGCCGTGCTGACACAGCTGATCTACCCCGCGTACTACGACCAGGTGCTCACGCTGCAGCCGTGGATGCTCGTGGTGCTGACGCTGCGGAACGTGCTCGAGGTTGGGATCCTGGCGTGGACCGTGGTCGAGCTGGTGCGGATGGGCCGGGGCGCGGGCAGGATGGACGCATGATCGTCGCCTTCTCCGTTGCTCCGTCCGGTGGTCCCTCCGAACAGGCGGACGGCTCCGTGCACGACGCCGTCGCCGCGGCCGTGCGGGTGGTCCGCGAGAGCGGCCTGCCGAACCGGACGTCGTCGATGTTCACGGAGCTCGAGGGGGAGTGGGACGAGGTCATGGACGTCGTCAAGCGCGCCACCGAGGCCGTCGGCGCCTACGGCTCGCGGGTGTCGCTCGTGCTCAAGGCCGACATCCGACCGGGGCACACCGGGGAGATCGACGGCAAGCTCGAGCGGCTCGAAGCGGCGCTCGGCGAGGAGCGCTGAACCCCGCTGGCGTGCGCTGCGGCTGCAGCGCTCGGCGCTCGCGCTCAGCGCTTGACGCGCCGCCGTGCCCGGGTCCGACGGCGGGGGTCCGGCCCGAGCACCACGAGCACGGTGAGCAGCGCGATGCCGGCGAGCACCGCGATGAGCACGATCACCATGCCCATCGGGTCGGTGGCGTCCTCGCAGTTCGCGGGCGCGCCGGCGCGGCACGAGGCGAGCACGGTCGTGGTGAGGGTCACGTGCTCATTGAACAACGAGGACCCGCACGACACGCCGTCGCCCTCCCGGGGATGTCGGTGGTCGGGTGTCTCATGGCCCGTATCGAGCCACATCCGGTGGCCCCGAGACGACGAGGAGCGCGTGATGACCCACGACGGCTGGTGCCCTGACTGCGACTTGCGAACGGTCGTCATCGACACGGACGAACAGGGCGAGAACGCCTGGGCCACGTGCGCCGAGTGCGGCGTCGGCTGGACGCACCGTGACGAGCTGCCCGAACTCGCTCCCACATCGACGCGTCCCGTCCACTCGGAGCGTCAGGCGGCCTGAGCCACCTCGGCGGTCCGCGCACGGCGACTTCCGTTCGGCCTTTAGAGCGGTCTACACTGCTCGGACCGGATGGTCGTCGCCACCCGGACCGTCCCGTTCGCTGCTGAACCCGGACCGGCACCCCGTTCGGGCGTGGCCGCGCTGCCGATCGGCACGTGGACCGCGACGATCGCGGATCGCCCCCGCCGACACCGTCCAGCCGACACCCCGATCCGACGCCGCCCGTGCAGGACGTCGTCCGAGAACAGGCCCCATGTCACAGCTCACGCCTGCGCGTCGCACCGCCGCGCTCATCTCACTCGCCCTCGGCGGCTTCGCCATCGGGTCGACCGAGTTCGTCGCGATGGGCCTGCTGCCGAACATCGCACAGGCGCTGCTGCCGCAGCAGTACGGCCTCGACCCGGACGCCGGCATCGCGCACGCGGGCTGGCTCGTCAGCGCCTACGCGCTCGGCGTCGTGGTCGGTGCTCCCACCATCGCGGCGATGTCCGCGAAGTTCCCGCGCAAGGGTCTGATCCTCGTGCTGCTCGTCGGGTTCGTCCTCGCGACGATCGCGAGCGCACTGCTGCCGTCGTTCGGCCTGGTGCTCGTCGCCCGCTTCGTGGCCGGCCTGCCGCACGGCGCCTACTTCGGCATCGCGTCGATCGTCGCTGGCGACATGATGGGCCCGGGCAAGCGCGGCAAGGGCATCGCGATGGTGCTGCTCGGCCTGTCCGTCGCGAACGTCGTCGGTGTCCCCGCGATCACCTGGGTCGGCCAGCTCGCCGGCTGGCGGATCGCCTACGGCGTCGTCGCCGCACTGTTCGCGCTCACGTTCCTCGCCGTCGCGGCCTTCGTACCGAAGAGCGCCCGTGACGAGCACGCGACGATCGGCCGGGAGCTCCGTGCCTTCCGTGTGCCGCAGGTCTGGATCGTGATGGGCCTCGGCGCCGTCGGGTTCGGTGGGTTCTTCGCCGTCTACTCGTACATCTCGCCGCTCGTGCAGCACGTCACCGGCATGCCCGAGTCGTTCGTGCCGATCGTCCTGGTGGTCGTCGGCATCGGCATGGTCGTCGGTGGTGTGCTGGGCGGACACCTCGCCGACCACAGCGTGAAGCGCACGATCTACTTCGGGATGTTCTCGCTCATCGGCGCCCTGCTGCTCACGGTGCTGACCGCGCAGTGGCTCTGGGGCATGCTGCTCGGCGCGTTCCTGCTCGGGGCGACCTCGTCGGCGATCCCGCCGGCGGTGCAGTCCCGGTTGATGGACGTCGCCGGCGACGCCCGGACGATCGCCGCGGCGCTCAACCACTCGGCGTTCAACATCGGCAACTCGCTCGGCGCAGCACTCGGCGGCGCGGTCATCGCGGCCGGCTTCGGGTTCGTCGCACCGGGCTGGCTCGGCATCGTCCTCGCGCTGCTCGGCGTCCTCGTCACGATGGTCAGCTACTCGGTCGAGCGTCGCACCACGCGCCGTGCCGCCCTGCGCTCCCCGTCGCCGAGCACCGGCCCGATCACCGCGCCCGTCCCCATCCACTGATCGCGCGCAGTGGGCGGTCCCACGCACCGGACGGGAGGCCCGTGGCGACGCCGCCACGGGCCTCCCGTCCGATGTGGGGTGCGGGAGACCGCCCATGGTGAGCAGAAATGGTCGGGTCCCGTGATGGGACCCGACCATTTCTGCTCACGAAGCGGGCAAGCGCGCACGTGCGCCGCGCGCTACAGGCCCAGCGGGCCGCCGTCCTGCACGATGATGCCGTCGGTGATCGCACGCTTCCGGAGCGCGACCTTCGTGCCGACGTCGAACCCGGCGACGCGGTACTTCTCGCGGATGCGCTTGAGGTAGCTCTTCGCGGTCTCCTCGGAGATGCCGAGCTGGTAGGCGACGCTCTTGACGGGCTCGCCACCGCCGTACAGCGCCATGACGCGACGCTCCTGGGCGCTGAGCTTCGGCACGCCGCCGACGTCACCGCTGTTGATCGCCAGGTCGAGCTCTGCGGAGACGTACTGCTCGCCGCGCTGGGCGGAGCGGATCGCCTCGACGATCATGTCGGCGTCCTCGCTCTTCACCAGGTAGCCGAGGGCTCCGGCCCCCAGGGCCTCGCGCACGACGTTAGGCTCCGAGTACGTGCTCATCACGACCGTCTTCACCCCGGCGGTCTTGAGCGTCGAGATCTTCAGCGACACCGGGATGGAGTCCTTGAGGTCCAGGTCGAGCAGCACCACGTCCACCGGGAACGCCGGGCTCGTCAGGAGCTCGGGCCAGGTCGTGACCGCGGCGACCAGGGTGATGTCGTCGGCGGCGTTCCGGATCCACTCCGTGAGCGCGCCGAGGAGCATCCTGTGGTCGTCGACGAGTGCGAGTCGGATGGGTTCCTCTGGAGTCGCCATGCGGGCGTCCTTTCTCGGGGGCAGGTCGTGCCCGATCCTAGGAGGGAGGGGCAGGTGACACGGGCAGGCTGTCCGGGTGTCCGGCAGCTACATCGACGGATGTCGGTCCACGACGCAGTGCGCGACGATGTGGAGTGCGCCGTCGCGGACCGTCTCGGTGTACGGGCCGATGCGCTGCAGGGCGCTCCACGCGGTCGGGCCGAGCCTGCGGCGTTGGACACCGCGGGACTCGATCACCACCGGCACGTCCATCCGTTCGTCGGTGACGGGGTGGCCGTCGGACCCGACGGGCCCGAGCGTGACCGAGACGACCGGCAGGCCGGGGGTGGCGGTGCGGCCGTCGCCGACCATCTGCCACAGGGCCTGCAGCAGCCCGTCACGCTGGGCGGGGGTGAGGTGGCCGGCCAGCGCGCCGGGGTCGGCGACGCTCACCGAGCGGCCGAGGTGGTCCGACTCCGTGATCGCGTGGTAGAGCCAGGTCTCGCGACGGCCCTCGATGAGGTGCAGCCGGAGCTCGGTCGCGAGCGAGGCCGCGACGGAACTCGAGGCGTCCGACAGTGGCAGGGGATCGGTGCCGTTCGCGACGGCGTCGAGCAGCTTCTCGGCGGCCAGGTCGAGCCGGGCGAGCTCGTCCGAGGCGAGCATGCCGACGGCGAACTGCGGCGCCTGCACGTTGCTCTGCACGAGCACGCGGTCGAGTTCCCGCTGCACGAGCTGCCGGAACCGCTGCACGACGTACAGGGCGATCGACGGCGGCACGACGACCAGGGCGAGCAGGGACACGATGCCGGGCAGCGTGTCGTTCGTGATCGGGGTCGATGCGACGCTCATGCCGATGAACGCCAGGCCGAGCACCGCGATGGCGGCGGCGACTTCACGGGCGGGCCGGAGCGTGGCGATCGGCAGCAGTGCGAAGCCCGCGGCGATCGACGCCGACGCCGTGTGCGCGATGTCGTGCTCGGGCCAGATCCCGATGAAGTCGAGGGTCACCACGCACGCGAGCACGACGCAGATCAGCACGAACGCCAGTCCGGTCAACCGCTCGCCGTAGGTCAGCACGCTCAGGCCGACACCGACCGCGGCGACGAGGTAGAGCGCCCACGCGGCGGCGGGCAGCCACGGGTCGGAGAACTCGGACCAGCGGACCAGGAAGTACACGATGCCGGACACGGCCTCGATCGCGGTGAGCACCGCGGCGCCGAGGCCGAGGTAGCCGGCACCGAGCGAGGCGCCGGGCTTGGCGGCCTGGCGGAGCGACCGTGCGCCCGTCGAGGTCGAGGGGAGTCCGCGGGCCTGCCGGCGTTCGCTGGTGCGGTAGCGCTCGCGCGCTTCGCGGCGGGTGCGGGGCGGCTGCTGGCCGCTGGACTCACCGGGCAGGCCGCGGCTGATGGTGTCCTCGGGGACCCGGGTCATCGCGGTGCCTCCAGGACGACGGTGGTGCCGGAACCCGGCGCGGAGAAGAGCTTGGCGTCGCCGCCGACCTCGCGCAGACGGCTCACGACGCTCTCCTTGAAGCCGAGTCGTTCGGCGCTGACGGTGGTCAGGTCGAACCCGACACCGGAGTCCGTGACCATGGCGCGCACCATGTCGTTGTCGTGGACGATCGTGACGTGCGCCTCGCCGACACCGGCGTGCCGGCGGACGTTCTCGAGGCACTCGCCGAGCGCCAGCAGGAAGGCGTCGAGCACGTGCGACGGCAGCAGCACCTGGCCGGTGCCGTGCCAACTGACCTCGAGGCCCATCCGGCCGAAGCGCTGCTTCACCGACTCGAGGGTCTGGCCGAGCGGCGACTCCTCTTCGCGGGTGAGCGAGTAGTCGCCGGACTGCGACGGCTGCGGGGTCGCGCCGAGTCGCAGGTGGCGCAGGAGCCGGGCGTCCTCGGCGGCCTGCTCGCGCATCGCCTGCTCGGAGACCCCGACGCCCGAGTGGGCGAGGAGCGTGAGCGTCGCGAGGACCGTGTCGTGCAGCAGCCGAGCGCCCTGCCGCCGCTGCGCCTCGGTCTCGCTCGCCTGGCGTTCGGCGCGGTGCGCGGTGCCGATGCTGTAGATCCGTCGCGCGACGCGGGGGATGCTGCGCGAGATCCAGACGGCCACCACCGCGATGAGCACCCAGCCGAGCAGGGCGCCGCTGACGGGCGTCGACAGGAACCCGCCGGTCGCCCAGACCATCACGACCACGACGACACCACCGGCGGCGATCGTGAGCCCGAGGCCGACCGGCTGCCCGCGCTGCGCCATCAACGGTGCGGACAGCGAACCGCCGGCGAGTGTCATGACGGCGCTGGCGACGAGCGGGCGGACCGACTCGTCCGCCCCGGAGAACAGGACCGCGAGGGACGCGAGCCCCGTCACGAGGATCGCGGCGGTCCACCACACGGAGCCGCTGCGCCCGAAGAACACGAACGAAGCCACCATCGCGGCGATGCAGAGCAGGGCGCCCACGAGCGGCAGAGCGGGGACCGCGGCGGCGGAGACCACGCCGACGACGCTGACGAGCGCGCAGACGATGCCCACGACACGGGTCGTCGCCCGCAGCAAGCGGTCGCGTTCCTGTGCGATGAAGTCCATCGATGTCCTGGTTGGTGACGAGCTGGTGTGACGGGTCGTGCGGGGAAACCGAGCCTCGTTCAGTCCGGGCTCGCAGCCATCCAACCACGGGCGACACCCGTTGGGGGGTGTTCGGCGCGCCGCCGCGCGTGATGCGGCGCAGCCGCGCGCGTGCCGTGGTGCGTGCCGCGCGCGCCGCGCTCAGTCGTCGAGCAACCGCCGCAGGTGCGCGCCGACCTGCTCGTGCTCGATGAGGAACCCGTCGTGCCCGAACTCGCTCTCGATGACGGCGGCCGTGTCCCCGTCGACCGTGTCCGGGACCCCGGCGGCGATCCGGTGCTGGTCCTCGATCGGGAACAGCCGGTCGCTCGAGATCCCCACGACGAGCGTGCGCGCCGTCACGAGTTCGAGCGCCGCCGCGACACCGCCCCGCCCCGCGCCGACGTCGTGCGAGTCCATCGCGTGCGTGAGCGTGATGTACGACGATGCGTCGAAACGCCGGGTGAACTTGTTGCCGTGGAAGTCGAGGTAGCTCTCCACCGAGAACCGCCCGTCGTCGCCGAGCGGTGAGACGTCGCTCTGCCAGGACCGGGCGAACCGGCCGTTCAGCTCGTCGGACGCCCGGTAGGTCATCAGCGCCATCCGCCGCGCGAGCGCCAGCCCGCGGTGCGGTCCCTCGCCGGCGTGGGCTTCGTAGTAGTCGCCGCCGGCGAACGCCGGGTCCATCTGGATCGCCGAGCGCTGCAGCGAGTTCGCCGCGATCTGGTCCGCCGTGGTCTGCGCCGTCGACGCCAGCACCGCCAACCGCTGGACGCGCGCGGGGTGCGACACCGCGAACTCGAGGGCGTGCATCCCGCCCATCGACCCGCCGACGACGGCCGCGAACACGTCGATGCCGAGTCGGTCGGCGAGCTGGCGCTGCACCTCGACCTGGTCGCGGACGGTGACGAACGGGAACCGCGAGCCCCACTCGACGCCGGCGGGGGACACCGACGACGGCCCCGTCGTGCCCTGGCAGCCACCGAGCATGTTCGGCGCGATCACGAACCACTCGTCGGTGTCGATCGCCAGGCCGGGGCCGACGACGTCGCCCCACCAGCCGGCGGTGCGGTGTCCCGGACCGGGAGCGCCGGCGACGTGCGAATCGCCGGTCAGGGCGTGGAAGAGCAGGACGGCGTTGTCCCGTGCCGGGTTGAGCGTGCCCCACGTCTCGTAGGCGACGCGCACGGCCGGCAGGCGGCCGCCGCGCACCCACTGCTCGCCGAGGGACACGAAGTGCCGCGCACCCGGGTGGTCGCCGGGGCGCCAGGCGCCCGTGACGGGCGGCTTGCCGAGGGTGCCGAGTTCGGCGCCGGGCACCAGGGTGGACGGCACGGAGTCCTCAGGGGTCGTCTGCCAGTCCATGGTGGGTCCAGTCTGCCGGGAGGCGCGGCTCGCCGCCGCCGTGTTACGTCACGTCCGCCCCCTGGCCGGGTCGCAGGCCGCGCTCGCCGTTTGCTTGCGTGCGCATGTTCCGACATCGTGCGCGTTGTTCGACTCGCGGATCGTCGCACCATGCACACGCACCGGATGCGTGCGCAACCAGCGACGTCCCACGAGTCGATCGACTCGTGGGACGTCGCAACATGCACACGCATCGAGCGCGCCGTGCCTCGGTGCCCGGCGGACGCTACGCGCGCTGCCCCTCCTGCGAGACCGCACGGGCCGCGGCGAGTCCGGCCTCGAGGTCGGCCTTCAGGTCCTCGATGTTCTCGATGCCGACGGACAGCCGCACCAGGCCCGGTGTGACCCCGGTGGTGAGCTGCTGCTCGGGCGTGAGCTGCGAGTGGGTGGTCGACGCCGGGTGGATCACGAGCGAGCGCACGTCGCCGATGTTCGCCAGGTGCGAGAACAGCTGCAGGTTGTCGACGAACGCCTTGCCCGCCGGCACCCCGCCCTTGAGCTCGAACGACAGCACGGCGCCGACGCCCTTCGGCGCGTACCGGTTCGCCGCGGCGTACCAGGGCGACGTCGGCAGGCCGGCGTAGGCGACGGTGGCGACGTCCGGGTGGCGGTCGAGCCACTCGGCGATCTCCTGCGCGTTCGACACGTGGCGCTCGATGCGGAGCGACAGGGTCTCGATGCCCTGCAGCAGCGCGAACGCCGTGTCCGCCGAGTTCGACGCCCCGAGGTCGCGCAGCAGCTGCACGCGCGCCTTCACGATGTAGGCGAGCTCGTTGCCGACCGCCTCCGCGAAGACCGCACCGTGGTACGACGGGTCGGGCGTGTTGAACTCCGGGAACTTGTCCGGGTGCTGCGACCAGGCGAACTTCCCGCCGTCGACGATGATGCCGCCGATGACGGTGCCGTGGCCACCGAGGAACTTCGTCGCCGAGTGCACGACGATGTCGGCCCCGTGCTCGAACGGACGGATCAGGTACGGCGTCGCGATGGTGTTGTCGACGATCAGCGGGATGCCGGACTCGTGTGCGACGTCGCTGACGCCGGTGATGTCGAGGACGTTGATCTTCGGGTTGCCGATGGTCTCGGCGAAGAACAGCTTCGTGTTCGGGCGGACGGCGCGCCGCCACTCCTCGAGGTCGTCCTGGTCCTCGACGAACGTCGTCTCGATGCCGAGCTTCGCCAGCGTGTACTTGAACAGGTTGTACGTGCCGCCGTAGATCGACGACGACGACACGATGTGGTCGCCCGCCCCCGCGATGTTCAGCACGGCGTACGTCTCCGCCGCCTGACCGGACGCCACGAGGAGTGCGCCGCTGCCGCCCTCGAGCGCCGCGATGCGCTGCTCCACGACGTCGTTCGTCGGGTTCATGATCCGGGAGTAGATGTTGCCCGGCTTGGCGAGGGCGAACAGGTCGCGGGCCTCGTCCGAGTTCGCGAAGACGTACGAGGTCGTCTTGTAGATCGGGGTGGCGCGGGCGCCCGTGGTCGGGTCCGGCTGTGCGCCGGCGTGGACCTGGGTGGTCTCGAACCGCCACTGCGCGGCGTCGTGCTCGGTCATCTTGGTGCTCCTGTCCGGTGCGGCTGGTCGTCGGGTCGCCCTGCGCTCGGCCTGGAGGCGCGGCGCGGCTGTGCGTCGGGTGTCACGGTACGCAGGTGGTCGCGCTGGTACCAGCGCACCCGCCTCGGGACGTAACGCGCACGCCCGACGCGCCACGGGCCTCCCGTCCGAGCCTGCGCGCTCGTCTGACGGCGGCGACCGAGCGGGGACGTCACCGATCGCGGCGGAACAGCCAGCCGACGTTCGGTTCCAGCAGCCAGCGCATCCCGCGCCGCACGAAGGGCTGGGCGAGGAAGAGACTGACCGCGCAGGCGATCGCGACCATCAGCAGCACGAACGGCCACGCGGAGTGCGGGCCGGCGAGCACACCGGACTCGCGGATCGGGTAGAGCACGAAGGTGTGCAACAGGTAGACGTACATGGTCGCCGCACCGAACTGCGTGAGCCAGATGTTCCGGCGGGGGATGAGCACCAGGAACGACGCGGTGAGCAGTGTCGCGAGCAGCATCAGCCCGAACCGGACGGCGCCGGCCCACCAGGCGTCCTCGCCGAGACCCGAGTACGAGTCGTCGTAGAAGAACCAGTGGTGCAGGTCGAACTCCTTGAACTGCGGGATCCACACCGCGCACGACACGGCCCACGCGGCGAACACGACACCGGCGGCGACACGCACCCGGACGACGGTGCGACGCGAGGCCTCGTACCAGCGGTCGAAGAGCCCCCACTGCTTGACCTGCCACCCGAGCAGGAAGAACGGCAGCAGGCTGATCGCGCGTGAGAGGGACAGCGTGGAGTCGACGTTGTCGAAGTACCCGACGCCGATGCTGAACACGACGGCCCAGAACAACGGCCACCGCAGCTGCGCCAGGTACGGCAGGATCAGCTTGAAGATGCCGAGGGCCAGCAGGAACCACAGGGTCCAGGTCGGCTGGGTCGGGTTGAAGTCCTTGCCGCCCTCGACGATGCCCTGCACCACGGTCCAGATCGTCTGCATGATGATGTACGGCACGACGATGTCGGTGATCGTGCGGCGCATGCGCTTCGCCGTCGGGGTGTCCGCCGACGAGAAGTACCCGCTGATCACACCGAACGCGGGCATGTGGAACGCGTAGATGAACGTGTAGAGCGCCAGGGCGTGCTCGCTCGCCGTCGTCTGGCGCTGGATCGCGTGACCGATCACCACGAGCGTCACGGCGACGAACCGCGCGGTGTCCCACATGGGGATACGGCGCGGTGCCCGGCCGGGTTCGAGCTGCGTCGCCGGGGCCGAGGGTGCGGGAGGGGCGGCATCCGTCGTCATCGTCGGTCACGTTACCGGATCGTGACCTGGGAGGGTCGGTACGGTGGGGGTCCGGGGCGAGCAGTCGTCCCGGAACCGGGGCGATCAGTCGCCCGGTCACCGACCCAGGAGGCAGATCACATGGCAGCACGGCGCGCAGTCGTCACCGGAGCGAGCTCGGGCATCGGGGCGGCCACCGTCCGGCTGTTCCGGTCGCGGGGCTGGGACGTGCTGGCCGTCGCCCGCCGGGTGGCGAAGCTCGAGGCGCTCGCCGCGGAGACCGGGGCCGAGGTCCTGGTGGCGGACATCACGAGCGCTGCCGACGTCGAGGCGCTCTCCGCACGCGTCGCCGAGCTCGGCGGCGCCGACGTCCTGGTGAACAACGCCGGTGGCGCGTTCGGCTCGGCCAGCGTCGAGGAGTCGGACGTCGACGACTGGCGTGCCATGTTCGAGGTCAACGTGATCGGCACGAAGCGTGTCGTCGCTGCGCTGCTGCCGCACCTGCGGGACCGTGCCCGTGCGACCGGTGGAGCCGACATCGTCACGGTGACGAGCACGGCCGGGTTCGTGGCGTACGAGAACGGTGGCGGCTACAACGCCGCGAAGTTCGCCGAGCACGCCCTGGTCGGCGCGCTCCGGCTCGAGCTGAACGGCGAACCGATCCGCGTCGTCGAGATCGCCCCCGGACTGGTGAAGACCGACGAGTTCGCGCTCACCCGGTTCCGCGGCGACGAGCAGAAGGCCGCAGCGGTCTACGACGACGTGCCGGGCCCGCTCGTGGCCGACGACGTCGCGGAGGCGATCGTGCACGCGGTGGAGCTGCCGGCGCACGTGAACCTCGACCTGGTCACGATCCGGCCGGTCGCGCAGTCGGCGCAGCACAAGCTCGCGCGCGGAACGCTCACGCCGCGCTGAGCCGCCACGCTGATCCCCTGCGCAGCGCCCACGCTGATCCGCTGCGCAGCGCCCGGGCGGTGACCACGGGTCGCGGGCGCGGGGTCCCTGCCGGTACCGTGGTCGGATGCCGATCAGCAGCGAACCCGAGCCCACGGCGCCGGCTCAGTCGACCGTGACCGTGACGAGCGGGCCCGAGGTGCTCGGATGGTTGGAGTTCGGTGACGCCGCACGCCTGCTCGCGAAGGACGTGCTGTCCTCCGGCTTCGAGCCCGAGGTCGTCGTCGCCGTCGCCCGTGGCGGGCTGATCATCGCCGGTGCCGTGGCGTACGCGCTCGGCACCAAGGAGTGCGGCTCGATCAACGTCGAGTTCTACACCGACGTCGAGCAGCGCCTGGAGGAGCCCGTCGTGCTCGCACCCGCGCTCGACGCCCCGAGCCTGGCCGGTAAGCGCGTGCTCGTCGTCGACGACGTGTCCGACTCCGGTCGGACCCTGCGCCTGGTGGTCGACATCATCCGGAACGCCGGTGCCGACGTCCGCAGCGCGTGCCTGTACTCGAAGCCCGGCACCGTTCTCGAGCCCGACCACGTCTGGCGCCGAGTCGACGGCTGGATCACGTTCCCGTGGAGCGCCCTCGCACCGGTGACGGCCGAGTCGTGAGCATCCACCTCGTCGGCGGCGGACGCTTCGCCGCCTCGGACGCCGCAGCGCCCTTCCTCGCCGAGGCCACCGCACGGTCGGCTGCCGTCGGCCGGACGGTCCCGCGCATCGCCCTGCTCTCCGTCGCCGGCCCCGACGGCGGCAGCCCGTCGTCGACCGCCGACATCGCCGGGGTGCTCGGTGGTGCCCGCGCGGCCGAGGTCGTCGTGACCGAGGTCGCGGCCGGCCAGGTGTTCGACACGACCGTGCTGAGCGACGTCGACGCGCTCGTCGTCGGTGGCGGCGTCACGCCCGACTACCTCGGCGCGATCGCCCCGCTCGTGGACCAACTCCGGTTGCTCGTCGCCGACGGTCTGCCCTACCTGGGCTACTCCGCCGGCGCGATGATCGCCGCCGACCGCGCGCTCGTGGGCGGCTGGCGCATCGGCGGCGTCGAGATCTGCCCCGAGGAAGCCTCCGAGGGCCTCGACGAGGTCGAGCTCCGCGAGGGCCTCGGCCTGGTCGACCTGACCATCGACGTGCACGCGGTGCAGGCCGGCACGCTCGCCCGTCTCATCGCGAGCGCCGAAGCCGAGTTCGTCACCGCCGGCCTGGCGATCGACGAGGACACCGCACTCGTCGTCGGCGAGGGCGCGCTCGAGGTCCGGGGTACCGGCAGCGTCTGGCGCGTCATGGCCGGCGAGGAGTCCGTGGCCGTCGCCACGATGGGCGCGTAGCCGTCGTGGAACCACGACCGCTCGCCGACCTGGTCGACCCCGGCTGGGCGTCGGCGCTCGCTCCGGTCGAGGACGACGTGCACCGCATGGGTGCGTGGCTCCGCGACGAAACTGCGGCTGGCCGTACCTACCTGCCCGCCGGCGCCGACGTGCTCCGGGCCTTCACCACGCCCTTCGACGCCGTGAAGGTGCTCGTGGTCGGGCAGGACCCCTACCCGACGCCCGGCCACCCGATCGGACTGTCGTTCGCCGTCGATCCCGCGGTCCGCCCGGTGCCGCGCAGTCTGGCGAACATCTACAAGGAGCTCAGCGCCGACGTCGGCGTGACCCCACCCGCGCACGGTGACCTGCGCGCGTGGTCGGACCAGGGCGTCCTGTTGCTCAACCGGGTGCTCACGGTCCGTGCGGGCGATGCCGGCAGTCACCGCGGCAAGGGCTGGGAGGCCGTCACCGACCAGGCCGTCCGCGCACTGGTCGGCCGGGGGACCCCGCTCGTCGCCGTGCTCTGGGGTGCGCAGGCCGCGTCCGTCCGGCCGCTGCTCGGTGACACCCCGGTGGTCGCGTCGGCGCACCCGAGCCCGTTGAGCGCCTCGCGGGGCTTCTTCGGTAGCCGTCCGTTCTCGCAGGTCAACGCGCTGCTCGAGGAGCAGGGCGCGACGCCGGTCGACTGGTCGCTGCCCGGGCGCTGACGCGCCGCGCTCGCCCCGGGCGCTGACGCGCCGCGCTCACTAGGCTCGGGTCCGTGCTCGAGGAGGAATACCAGCGACGGCGGGTCCTGCCGCGACACCTGCGTGCCCGTCCGGCGAGCGAGACCGCGTTCGAGTACCGGATCCGTGCCGCCGAGGTGAGCGACCTGCCCGACGTGCGTGAGATCCACACGCACTACGTCCGCAACTCGTCGGTGACCTTCGACCCGTCGGCATTCACCTTCGCCCGCTGGAAGCAGCGCTACGACGACATCCGGAAGCGCACGCTGCCGTTCCTGGTCGCGGAGAACCCCGCCGGGCAGATCCTCGGCTACGCGCTGGTCGACGCCTGGAACCCGCGCGACCGGTCGAACCGCGTGGTCGAGGACTCGATCTACCTCGGAGCGGCGTCCGGCGGCAAGGGGCTCGGGCGTGCACTCATGGAGGCGCTGCTCGACGAGTGCCGGTCCGCCGGGGTCCGCGAGGTCGTCGCAGTGATCGCCGACCGGCAGGCCGAGGCCTCGATCCGCCTGCACGAGCGGCTCGGCTTCGAGGAGGTCGGTCGGATGGGCAAGGTCGGCTACAAGTACGACCGGTGGCTCGGCACGGTGACGATGCGCCTGCGGTTGCGCGGCCCGCGCCTCTTCGCGCGCAGGTAGTAGTCGGGCCGTCGTCCGTCGTCCGTCGTCCGTCGTTCGGTCGCGTCTCGGGCCGCGCCGAGGTTCCGAAATCTGCGCATCTCGGCGTGCGATCGCGCGCGTTGTGGAACCTCGACGACCAGCGCACGGCGTGTTGTGGAACCTCGACGACCAGCGCACGGCGTGCCGCCCCTCGCCCGCCCCCGCACACCCCGTCAGGGCAGCGGGGCCTCGGCGATGAACTCGTCGCGCGTCACACCGACGAGCGCCGTCGTCGCGGCTGCGGCAGCGGCACCGTCGCCCGCGACGAGCGCGTGACCGACGGCCTCGTGCCGGAGGGCGGCCTCGCGCGTCCAGCGCGTGATGGTGTCGCGCGACTCCGAGGTGCGGGTGCGCAGCAGCGCCTCGACGGTGCCCGCGAAGTGCGCGAAGACGGCGTTGCCGGACCCGGTGAGCAGGGCGCGGTGGAAGCGGACGTCGGCCTCGAGGTACGCGCGGCTGTCCTCGCGCGCGCAGGCGGCGAGCATGTCCTGCGCGGCGTCGAGGACGGCGGACGCCCCGGAGCCGCCGGCGGTGAGCGACGCCGCGACGGGTTCGACGCCCAGCCGCAGCTCGAGCAGTTCCCGCTGCTGCTCGAAGTACGCGGGCGACGCGCCGCGCCACCGGATGACCGTCGGTGCGAGCAGTTCCCACGACCCGATGCCGAGCACCTGCGTGCCGACGCGCTGCCGGGGTTCGACGAGGCCGAGCGACTGCAGGACGCGGAGCGCCTCGCGGACGACCGACCGGGACACGCCGAACTCGTCCGCCACGAGTTCGGGGCGGACCACCGTGCCGGGCTCGAGCGCGCCGTCGACGATGCGCTGCCCGAGGGTGTCGAGCACGTGGGCGTGCAGTCCGCGTGCTTGGGGCATCGTTCCTCCATGCAGTACGTGTCGCGCGGTCGGCGTGACGTCGGTCCCATCGAAACGGCAGACTGCGTCCGAGGGCGGATGGCGCGCGGCGGATCGTCGTATAGTCTGATTAATCAGATTATTGAGGGTCGGCTCGTGCAGCGCCAGCCGCCCTCGACACCAAGGCGACGGAGCCGCGCGGCAGCGGCTCCAGGAAGGGGCACCGATGCCTCACGCTCCAGTCCACGCGCTCGCGCACCCCGTCGGTGCGGTCCTCGCCGCCGAGGGTGGCGGCACCGAGACGGTCGACCCGTCCGGCCCGATCCCGCAGCTGATCATCGCGGCCCTCGTCGGCATCGTCGTGATCATCGCGCTCATCACCTGGCTCAAGGTGCACCCGTTCATCGCGCTCGTGATCGGTGCCCTGGGCGTCGGCATCGGCGCGGGGCTCGCGCCCGACAAGGCGGTCACGAGCTTCGGCAACGGCTTCGGCGCGACGATGACGAGCGTCGGCATCCTGGTCGGCCTCGGGTCGATGTTCGGCAAGATGCTCGTCGACTCCGGTGCTGCCGACCGCGTGGTCGACACCCTCGTCCGCAGGTCGTCGAAGGCCGCGCTGCCGTGGACGATGGCCCTGATCGGTGCGCTGATCGGCCTGCCGATGTTCTTCGAGGTCGGCCTCGTGCTCCTCATCCCGATCATCGTGCTGGTCGCCAAGCGCAGTTCCGTGCCGATCATGAAGATCGCCGTCCCCGCCCTGGTCGGCCTGTCGACGATGCACGCGTTCGTCCCGCCGCACCCCGGCCCGCTCGTCGCCATCTCCACCGTCGGCGCGAACCTCGGCACCACGCTCGCCTTCGGCATCGTGCTGGCGATCCCGGTGATCGTGCTCGCCGGTCCGGTCTTCGCGCAGTTCGCGGCGCGCTGGGTCGACATCCCGGCCCCCGACCTGTTCGGGTCGCGTGGTTCGGACTCCGGGGCGGCGTCCGGTCCGCAGGACCCCGCTTCGGGCGGACGGGAGGCCCGGCGCGGCCCCGCCACGCAGGACACCGCGTCCCTGCCCAACGGCAAGAGCGACTTCACGCGCGTCATCAGCGAGCCGCGCAGCCCGTCCTTCACCGTCGCGCTCGTCGGGATCCTGCTGCCCGTCGTCCTCATGCTCGCCCAGGCCATCCGCGAGGCCACCATGCCCGACGCCGCCGGCTCGTGGGTGAGCCTGCTCGACTTCCTCGGGTCGCCGATGATCGCGATCGGCATCGCCGCGATCTACGCGATGGTCTTCTTCGCGATCGGCGGCGGCATGGACCGGTCCGCCGTGGCGAAGTCGCTCGAGAGCGCACTGCCCCCGGTCGCCGGGGTGCTGCTCATCGTCGGTGCCGGCGGTGGCTTCAAGCAGGTGCTCATCGACACGGGCATCGGCGGGGTGATCGCGGACGCCGTGAAGGACTCCGGCATCTCGGTGCTCCTCGTCGCCTGGGTCGTGTCGGCCCTGGTGCGCGTCGCGACCGGGTCGGCCACGGTCGCCACCGTCACCGCGGCGGGCATCATGGCGCCGATCGCCGCCGACCTGTCCTCGCCGATGACCTCGCTGCTCGTGCTGGCGATCGGTGCCGGGTCGGTGTTCCTGTCGCACGTGAACGACGCCGGGTTCTGGCTCGTCAAGGGGTACCTCAACACCACCGTGGGGCAGACCTTCAAGACGTGGACGGTGCTCGAGTGCCTCATCTCGGTGCTCGGTCTGCTCGGGGTCCTGCTGGCCGGGGTGTTCATCCGATGAGCGGCGACTCCGCTCTGGATGCGCGCGTCCTGGTCGTCATGGGGGTCTCCGGTTCCGGCAAGTCGACCGTCGCGGCGATGGTCGCCGAGCAACTCGGGTGGGACTTCGCCGAGGGCGATGCGATGCACCCGCAGGCGAACGTCGACAAGATGCACGCCGGCACACCGCTCACCGACGAGGACCGCTGGCCGTGGCTCGACGTCGTCGCCGGCTGGATCCGCGGGCACCTCGACGCCGGGACGCACGGTGTCGTCACGTGCTCGGCACTGAAGCGGTCGTACCGCGACGTGCTGCGGGCGCCCGGCGTGGTGTTCGTGCACGTGGCCGGTGACGGCGCGTTGATCGAACAGCGGATGTCGCAGCGGTCCGGCCACTTCATGCCGACGTCGCTGCTGCAGTCCCAGCTTGCGACGCTCGAGCCGCCGCAGGACGACGAGGCGCACCTGACGATCGCCGCCGACCGTACTCCGGAGGAGGAGAGCGCCGAGGTCGTCGAGCGGCTCGGGCTCGGCGTCGGCCGCTAGCTGAACCGGATCGGGGTGCCGACCGGCAGGGCGGCGAGGGTGCGGGTCATCTCCGCTGAGATCCGCACGCACCCGTGCGAGCTGCCGGTCGGGTCGGGGTAGTAGTGCAACGCGGTCAGGGCCGCGTTGCCGCCGTACGACGGGATCCGTGACGAGTGCGCCCCGGTCAGGATGATCGGGTTGCCCTGCGTGTAGGTCACACGGGTGTCCACGTACGCCGCTTCGACGTAGGTGGCGGTGTCGGTCGGCGTGGGGTCTTCGGGAGTGCCGAGCCGAGCAGCCTCGGTCGCGGTGACGTCGCCGCTCCGGGTGACGACCGACACCGTGCTGCGGGCGACGTCGACGTGGATCATCCGGTCGGTTTCGGCGATGGTGAAGTCGGCGGCCCTCGCCCAGGCGAACGTGGCACTCGACGCGTCCGGGTCGCCGCCGTCGCCCGGGGTGCGGTTCCGGGCGGGGGTCGAGACGAGGAGCATGCCGCCGTCGACACCCGGAGACCGGCCCCAGACGGCGGTGGCGGCGGGCAGGTCGATCGTCGAGACCCGGTGCGAGAGCGTCGCCACCGGACGCGCGCGGCTCGACGGGCTGGCGTACAGGGCCACGAGGTCGTGCCGCGGGGTGGCGATCTGCCAGGTGTCCGCGGGGCGGACGTCCCCGCCGTCGAGGAGTTCGGGGACGACGCCGTCGTGGAACGCCAGGGGCAGTGCGGCGAGGGCGGCGGCCGACGGGGCTCGGGGGACGGCTGCGAGCGTCGGGGTGGAGGTCGGCGTCGGCGCCGCGGTCGGCGCGGCCCGTGCGGCGCGGCTCGGGTCGGCGTCCGGCCGGTCGGCGGTCACCCCCACGACGACGATGGCCGCGACGGCGACCGCAGCGGCGCCCGCGGCCACGGCGATCCAGCTCCTGCGTCGCATCGGCATCCCCCTGTGCTCCTGGTCCAGCGTGCGCTCGTCGTCTGGGTGTGTGCTCGTGGTGTCGGTCAGCGTTCGGTGACGTGGCCGGCGTCGACGTGCCACTGCCGGTCGAGGCGGACGGTCTCCAGCATGCGCCGGTCGTGCGTGACGAGCAGCAGGGTGCCGTCGTAGGAATCCAGCGCCTGCTCGAGCTGCTCGATCGCCACCAGGTCGAGGTGGTTCGTCGGCTCGTCGAGCACGAGCACGTTCACCCCGCGGGCCTGCAGCAGCGCGAGTCCGGCGCGGGTCCGTTCGCCGGGGGAGAGCGCCGACGCGGGACGCCCGACGTGGTCCGCCTTCAACCCGAACTTCGCCAGCAGCGTCCGGACGTCCGCGGTCGTGTACTCGGGGACGATCGCCTCGAACGCGGCGGCGAGGGACTGGTCGCCGGTGAAGGCCGCGCGGGCCTGGTCGACCTCGCCGACGGCGACGCTCGATCCGAGCGAGGCCGTGCCGGTCGTCGGCACCTGCTTGCCGAGCAGCGCACGCAGCAGCGTGGACTTGCCGGCGCCGTTCGGTCCGGTGATCCCGATGCGGTCGCCGCCGTCGACCTGCAGCGACACCGGACCGAGGGCGAAGTCGCCCTGCGTGAAGGTCGCGTCGGACAGCGTTGCCACGACCGCGGACGACCGCGGTGCGCTGCCGATCGTGAACTCGAGCTGCCACTCCTTGCGTGGTTCCTCGACCTCGTCGAGCCGCGCGATGCGGGACTCCATCTGCCGCACCTTCTGCGCCTGCTTCTCACTCGACTCCGAGGCGGCCTTCCGGCGGATCTTGTCGTTGTCGGGGGCCTTCTTCATCGCGTTGCGCACGCCCTGGCTCGACCACTCGCGCTGCGTCCGGGCGCGGGAGACCAGGTCGGCCTTGGTCGCGGCGTAGTCGTCGTACGCGTCGCGCTTGTGCTGCCGGGCGATCTCGCGCTCCTCGAGGAACGAGTCGTACCCGCCGCCGAACAGCCGGTTGGACGACTGTGCCAGGTCGAGCTCGAGCACGCTCGTCACCGAGCGCGCCAGGAACTCGCGGTCGTGGCTGACGAGCACGACGCCGCCGCGCAGGCCCCGCACGAATCCCTCGAGCCGGTCCAGCCCGTCGAGGTCGAGGTCGTTCGTGGGCTCGTCGAGCAGGACGATGTCGAAGCGCGACAGCAGCAGCGCCGCCAGTCCGACCCGGGCGGCCTGCCCACCGGACAGCGTGGTCATGAGCGAGTCCGGTCCGACACCGTCGTCGTCGGCGCCGGTCTCGAGCCCGAGGTCGGCCAGGACGGCGGGGATGCGGTCCTCCAGGTCCGCGGCGCCCGCGGCGAGCCAGCGGTCGAGCGCCGTCGAGTAGCGGTCTGCGGCGGCGTCACCGGCGTCCGGGTCGCCGAGCGCGGCCGCCGCGGCGTCCATGGCCTCGGTCGCCTCGGCCGACCCGGTCCGGCGGGCGATGTACCCGGCGACGGTCTCGCCGGCGATCCGCTCGTGTTCCTGGGGGAGCCAGCCGACGAACGCGTCGGTGGGTGCGAGCGACACCGTGCCGGCCAGGGGCTCGTCGACGCCGGCCAGCAGCCGGAGCAGCGTGGACTTGCCGGCGCCGTTCACGCCGACGACACCGATCACGTCGCCCGGCGCCACGGTGAGGTCGAGGGAGTCGAACAGCGTGCGTGCGGCGTACCCGCCGGACAGGCCCTTGGCGACGAGCGTGGCGGTCATGCGCCAATCGTCCCACGTGGCGGAGCGCGCACGGCACCGTGCTCAGAGTGCCCGGGACTCCGGGTGCAGCACACTGGTGGGATGGGACCCTGCGTCTTCTGCGCGATCATCGCCGGCGACGAACCGGCCGTCTGGGTCGAGCGCGAGGAGCACGCCGTGGCGTTCGCGCCGCTGCCCGGGTCCGCGCTCGCACCCGGGCACACCCTGGTCGCGCCGGTCGAGCACGCCGACGACCTGCTCGGCGCCGCACCGCTCGCGCTGGCTGCGACCGTCGCGCTCGCGCAACGTGTCGCACGGGCGATGCGGGGCGCGCTCGGCGCCACCGGCACCGTCGTCCTGCAGGCCTCCGGCGCCGATGCCGGGCAGAGCGTGCGGCACCTGCACTTCCACGTCGTGCCGTGCTGGCCGGACGACGGCACGACGCACTGGCCGGAGCCGCCCTCGGCACACGTCGTCGACGGTGACCCGCACGCACTCCTCGCCGAGATGTTCGAGTAGCCGATCCCGGGCAGCGGTGCGCGGAACGGAGTGGAGTGGGCGCTGCACCGTCACGCCGTCCCACCGACACCTCCAGGAGCACACCATGACCACGAAGATCACCCTGATCATCGACAACCCGGCCGACCCGTCCGCGTTCGAGCAGTCCTACGTGGAGCTCGAGTCCCTCGCCGCGAAGCTGCCGGGCCTGCAGCGCCTCGAGGCTGCGAAGGTCTGGCCGAAGGAGGACGGCACCCCGACCCCGGCCCACCGCACCCTCGACCTGTACTTCGCCTCGTACGGGGACGCGTCCGACGCGGTGGCGACCGCCGAGGCCGGCGCGTTCTTCGAGCGGCTCGGCGGGACGGGCGCCACGTTCACCGGCCTGTTCTCCGACATCGAGCACGAGTAGCACCGACGGCCGGGCTGGGTCTCGGGCTGAGCGACACTCCTCGGGTCCGGAACCGCGAGGACTGTCGCTCAGCGCGAGTCTCGGCTCGGCACCGGCGTCAGCCTGCCCGCGCCGAGCGGGAACGGGCCGGCGTGGTACTCGAGTACGGCCGCGTCGCCGACGGACAGCGTCGCTCCACCGAAGCGCCATGCCCGGTTGAACAGGTACACGCCGATCACGGTGCGGCCGTCGTCCGCGACCGCCCACGTGCCGGTACCCCACTGCGCCGGGTGCCCGACCCCGTCGATCGTGACGGTGGGGCGGGCGGACCAGGTGAGCAGGGGGCGAGCGAGCCGGAGCTCGATCCGGCGCTTCGTCGTGCCGGAGGGGAGAGTCGTGTCCACCTCCGCAGGATAGGGCCAGCGGACCCGCCGCCAGCGCGCCCGTCCACCCGCCGCCAGCGCGCCCGCCGCCGGCGCACCTGTGCCCGTCGCGCCTGCGCACCCGTAGCGTGGCGGCCATGACCACCACCGTCCTCGTCGCCGGCGCCACCGGAGACCTCGGCGGACGCATCGTGCACGAGCTCCTGCAGCACGACACCCGCGTCCGCGTCCTCACCCGCCCGAGCAGCGACGCAGTACAGCGCCGTTTCGCCGACGACGACCGCATCGACGTCGTCACCGCGGACTACTCGGACGCAACGGCTCTGTCGGCCGCACTCGCCGGGGTCGACGTGGTCGTCTCCGCGGTGAGCGGCACCCGCGCCGTGATCGTCGACGCGCAGCGCGCCATGCTCGACGCCGCGGTCGAGGCCGGCGTCCCGCGGTTCATCCCCTCGGACTACGCCGCCGACTACCGGTCGATCACCCCCGGCTCGAACCGCAACTTCGAGCTCCGCCGCGAGTTCGCCGCCGCCCTCGACGCCGCGCCGATCCGTGCGACCTCGGTGCTGAACGGGGCGTTCACGGACATGCTCACCGGTCAGGCACCGCTGATCCTGTTCGACCGCCAGCGGGTGCTCTACTGGTCGTCGGCCGACCAGGTCCTCGACTTCACCACGAAGGACGACGTCGCGCGCGTGACGGCGCTCGTCGCACTCGACGCGGACGCCCCCCGTGTGGTCGAGGTCGCCGGTGACCGCGTCACGGCACGGTCGATCGCCGACACGATGTCACGGCTGACCGGCACGCCGTTCCGGCTGCAGTGGGCGGGCACGACCGGCACGCTGTCGGCGATGGCCCGGGTCGGCCGGCGGCTGTCGAAGGACGACGCCGAACCGTTCCCGGCGTGGCAGGGCATGCAGTACTTCGTGAGCATGTTCAGCGGCGAGGCCGAGCTGCACCACGTCGACGACGACCGTTACGGTCCGCACGGGTGGACGAGCGTCCGCGACGTGCTCGCCGCCCACCTGGGCGTCTGACGGTCAGGCCGGGAGGCCCGCCCCGCGTCGCGCAGGACGGCCGGCGGTCCGCCGCCGTGGCCGTCACGGGCACGCGCCGGCCGGGTCCTGCGCTGACGGTCAGGCGCCGCGGACGGCCCTGACGATCTCCTGCCGTGCTGCTCGTCCGCTGCGCGTCGGCAGCAGGGGGAACACGTGCAGGGCGCCGGGCAGCTCGCGCAGCGTGACGTCCACGCCCGCGGCCCGGGCGGCCTCGACGAGCAGGTGCGCGTCGGGGTTCAGCACGTCGTGGGTCCCGGTGTGGACGAGCATCGGGCCGAGGCCGTGGAACGAACCGGACAGGGGACTGACGTCCGGGTCGTCGATCGACAGGCCGTCGGCCCACAGGTGACCGAGGACACGGCCCCCGTCGCGACCGAGCCACGGGTCGCTCGGCTGCACCTCGGGGATGCGCGGGTTCGAGAAGCCGAGGTCGAGTGCCGGTGACACCAGGACGGTCCGGAGGGAACGGACGCCCTGGCCGCGCAGGGTCTGGGCGACGGAGAGCGCGATCTGCCCACCGGCGGAGTCACCGGCCAGGTGCACCCGTCCGCGCCGGTCGATGACGCGGCGTGCGACGTCGATGACCAGGTCGTGCGCCTGCCGAGCGTTGCCGTCCGGCAGGAGTCGGTAGATCGGCACGGTCACGGTGGCGCGCGCCTCGGCTGCGAGCTGGGCGATGAGCGCCCAGTGCTGCGGGGCGATCTCGTGGACCCACCCGCCGCCGTGCACGTACACGACGTCGCGGAGCGGTGGCTGGCGGCTCGGCGTCACGGTGTACACGGGGGAGCCGGCCTGACGGTGGACGTCGACGCGCACGTCGGGCCGGAGGCGCCTCGGTGGTCCGAAGGGCTCGGGGCGGAGGGCCTGTCGGCGGACGGCCCGGTGCGCTCCCGCCTCGGTGACGAACGGCGCGTTCGCGTGCGTGGCCCGCAGGAACAGCGGGACCGCGGCTTCGGGGACGATCACGCTGCGCCTCCCGCGTCGGCGGTGTCGTCGGCGCCGTCGGGCTCGCGCACCGGCTCGCTGAGCCCGAGGAGCGCGCCCCGCACCGCGGCGACGCGGATGGTCGCCGCGTCGTCGTAGAGCACCGTCTGGCTGACCGCGCCGACGTGCGCGGCGACGACCGCACGCGTGAAGACGTCCGGCGCGACGGTGAGACGTCGGCCCTGCGCCGTGACCGACTCGACGAGCAGCGGTTCGAGCGCGGCGTGGAAGGCGTCGGTGTGCGTGCGGAGCAGCGCCCGGAGCTCGGGCTCGTGGCGTGCCCGCGACAGCAGGACCGACCGGATCGCGTACCACTTGCCCTCGGGTGGCAGGCCGCCGAGGACCCCGGAGACGATCGCGTCGACGGACTGCGGGTCGGTCGCGTCGAGCGCTGCCCGGAAGCCGTCCTCGAGCCGCTCGACGACCACGGCCTCCTGCGCTTCGTACACCGCGAAGAAGAGCTCGTCGGTCGTCGCGAAGTTCGAGTAGAAGGCCCCGCGCGTGAAGCCCGCACGCGCCACGATCGCCTCGACGCTGGCCGAGGCCGAGCCGGTCTCGTCGAACAGCGCCTCGGCGGCGCGGACGAGCTCCGCACGGGTGCTGCTGCGTCGCCGGACGGGTCGGGCGCGTGCGGCGGGGTCGTCGCTCACTCGTGGGGACACCGGTTCATCCTAGGAGGCGTCGTCCGACCGGCGCGGGTCCGCCAGGTAGTCGTGCACGGACCGTACCGGCGCGAGCGTCAGGTCGGTCAGGACGTGTGAGGCGCTGACGACCTCGAGCACCGGCAGGTCCGCCATCGGCGCGAGGGCGTGCTCGAACAGCTGCAGTCGGGCGGGCCCGGTCCAGGCCCCCTTCACGACGATGTCGGTGATCTCGGTCCGCACGAGGTCGGCGGCCCGCAGCCCCAGCGTCGTCACGTCGGGGACGAGCTTCACCATCCAGGTCGGCACCGTGATCTGCGCCGCGGCCTCGACCGGGTCCATCGGCTCCCACTGGTACGCCATGGTCGCCGTCGCAACCCGTTCGGCACCGCGGTCGAGCGTGCCGACGAGGGCGCCCTGGTCGACGCGCAAGCCCGGGGTCCCGAGCACCTTCGGGTAGGCGCTCAGTTCGCGACCGGCGAGCGTCGCCGCGGAGTTGTCGAGGTACATGGCGTGCAGGTACTCGCCGACCTCGCCGTCGTGGGTGACCTGGATCGCCTGACCGGACTCGACGTACGGGCCGTACCCGTCGACGTCGCCCATCTTCATGACCTCGAACCGGACCAGCGGGGCGTCCACCCGCAGCGGCTCCGGCACCACGGCCCGCAGTGCGTCGGGGTCGGTCCGGTACACGACGTTGAAGTACTCGCGGTCGGTGAAGCGCGTCGGTCGCAGCGGGTACACCGGCGCGGTGAGGGGCGTGGTGGCGTGGCGGAGGACGTCCGAGGCCTGCATGAGAACTCCTTGTCGGTTGCAATACGATCCGTACTGAGTACGTTGTGTATCGAACGTACACCCGAGAACGAAGGACACCATGGGCTTCCCCCTGCCGACCGACATCCGCAACCGACCCGTCACCGTGATCGGCGGTGGGACCCTCGGCCGGCGCATCGCGCTCATGTTCGCCAGCGCCGGTGGCGAGTCCCGTGTCTACGATCTCGCCGAACCGGTCCGCACGGCCGCCGTCGAGTACGTCGAGCGCGAGCTCCCGGCGCTCGCCGCCGCGCGGGACGGCGGCGCGGTCGGCACCGTCCGCGCGTTCGACGACCTGCACGCGGCCGTCGCCGGTGCGTGGCTCGTCGTCGAGGCGATCCCGGAGCGCATCGACCTCAAGACCACGGTGTTCGGCCAGCTCGACCGCGCCGTCGGGGCGGACACGATCCTGGCGAGCAACTCGTCGTCGTACGCGAGCCGACTGATGATCGACGAGGTCGAGCACCCCGAGCGCGTGCTGAACATGCACTTCTACATGCCGCCGGCGCAGAACGCCGTCGACCTGATGAGCGACGGCGAGACCGACCCCGCGGTCGTCGACCTGCTGCTCGAGGTCCTGCCGACCTACGGTGTCCGCCCGTTCGTCGCCCGCAAGGAGTCGACCGGGTTCATCTTCAACCGCATCTGGGCGGCCATCAAGCGCGAGTCGCTGGCCGTCGTCGCCGACGGGGTCTCCACGCCCGAGGACGTCGACGCCATGTTCGCGGTGAACACCGGGTCGCCCGCGGGTCCGTTCCGGATGATGGACCAGGTGGGGCTCGACGTCGTCCTGGACATCGAGGAGCACTACGCGGCGGAGGACCCGCACCTGCCCGAGGGTCCGCGGCAGCTGCTCCGGCAGTACGTCGAGGCCGGCGACCTGGGCGTGAAGACCGGGCGCGGCTTCTACCGGTACGACCAGCACTGACGGCCGACCAGCACTGTCGGACGACCAGCACCGACGCCGCCTAGGCTCGGGAACCGTGTTCGAACTCCACCACCTCGCCGCGCAGGAACTCTGGGACTGGATCCGCCGGGGGGAGGCGACCGCGCTCGAGGTGACCGAGCACTACCTCACCCGCATCGAGCGCCTGGATCCCGGCCTCGGCGCGTTCGTGACGGTCACGGCCGACGCAGCGCGCACGAGAGCCGACCGTCTCGGCCACCTGGTGCCGACGTCCAGACCGTTGTGGGGCCTCCCGTCCGCCGACAAGGACCTGTACGACCGCGCCGGGGTCCCCACGCGCAGCGGCACCGCGAGCCTGCCGGAGCGCCCCGCCGGGGCCGACCACCCGCTGGTCGCGGCGCTCGACGCGGCCGGCACGGTGAGCCTCGGCAAGACGACGTCGCCCGAGTTCGGGATGTCCTCGTCGTCGGAGACCCGGTTCGGGGTGACGCGGAACCCGTACGACACGGGCCGTGCGCCCGGCGGGTCGTCGAGCGGCGCGGCGGTCGCCGTCGCGGCCGGACTGCTGCCGGCGGCCGTCGGGTCCGACGGTGGGGGTTCGGTCCGGATCCCGGCCGCCGCGACCGGACTCGTCGGCCTCAAGCCGAGCCGTGGGCGGGTGCCGTCGATGCCCGGTCGCTCCGGCGTCGGCGGACTGTCCGTCGCCGGGCCGCTGACCCGGTCGGTGGCGGACGCCGGGATGCTGCTCGACGCGCTCGTGGCGCCCACCGGGCTGGCGGAGCCGGCACCGTACGCCCTGGTCACGCCGGACGTGGGTGACGGCCCGTTCACCGCCGCGGCCGTCCGCGGCGAGGGGCGCTTCGTCGTCGGACTGCTCGACGGCTCACCGTGGGACGACACCGTCGACGTGGTGGTCGACCCCGCGGCGCGCGCTGCCGTCGAGACCGCGGTGCGGGTGCTCGGCGAGGTGGGGCACGGCGTGGAGGACGTGCAGATGCCCCGGGCGCCGTACGCCGACGCGTTCCGGGTGGCCTGGGAGAGCTCCGCGGCGCGGCTGCCGATGGTCCCCGGCATCGACCTGACCGCGCTGACGCCCCTGGTGGCGTGGCTCGTGGAACGGGGACGGCGGCTCACCGGCACCCAGGTGCTCGACGCGATGACCACGCTCGACACGTTCTCGGCGACGCTGATCGGCGCGTTCGACCGGTTCGACGCCGTGCTGTCACCGACGCTCGCGCTGACCCCGAGGCCGCTCGGCTGGTACGGCGACGACCCGGACGAGGACTTCCGCCGCCAGTGCGCCTACTCGCCCTGGACCTCGATGGCGAACGTGGCGGGGCTGCCGGCGATCACCCTGCCCGTCGGGGTCACCGCCGACGACCACCCGGACGGTGGCGGCCTGCCGATGGGCGTCCAGTTGATCGGGCGTCCGGGGGGCGAGCGGGTCCTGCTCGCGATCGGGGCCCAGCTCGAGCGTCGGCTGCGGTGGCAGCGGCGGCACCCGGCGGCCTGGACCGCCTGACCGCCTGACGCGGGTGCAACTCGCGCGGCGACCTGGAACGACACTCCCGATGTCGTACGACGTCGATGTTGTCGTTCCGACTCAGAGCCCGCCCGCGCTACGGCAGGGTCGGCGCGGCCTCGACCAGCGCCCGCGTCACCGGGTGCACCGGCGCGTCGAGCAGCCCGACCGGCCCGTGCTCCACGATGCGCCCCGCCGACATCACCGCGACGGTGTCGCACAGCCGCTGCACCACGCCGATGTCGTGCGACACCAGCACCAGCGTCAGCCCGAGGTCGTCGGCGAGCGAGCGGAACAGGTCGATGACCCGTGCCCGCACGACCACGTCGAGCGCGCTCATCGGTTCGTCCCCGAACAGGATCCGCGGACCGTGCACCACCGCCCGGGCGATGGCGATGCGCTGCCGCTGGCCGCCGGAGAACTCGTGCGGGTAGCGGTCGACGGCGTCCGCCGGCAGGTCGACCCGTTCGAGGACGTCCCGGACGAGCGCGGCGTGCGAACCCTCCACCCGGAGCGCCCGCAACGGTTCGCGGATGATCGCGCCGACGCGCATCCGCGGGTCGAGCGACGCGTACGGGTCCTGGAACACCACCCCGGTCTCGCGACGGAACCAGCGCATGGCACCCGCGGACCCGGACGCCACCACCGGACGACCGGAGGCGGTCACGGCACCCGCGGAAGGGGCCTCCAGGCCGGCGAGCAGCCGCACCAGGGTCGACTTGCCGGATCCCGACTCGCCGACGATCCCGAGCCGCTGGCCGGGGGCGACCGTCAGGTCGACGCCGTCGACGGCGGTGCGCACCGGGCCCGGTTCGAAGGGCCCGCGGCGGGGGAGTCGGTAGGTGCGGTGCAGCCCGACTCCGTCGAGGACGGCGGTCATGCGGAGCCTCCGGACGGTCGGGTACGACGGGCGGTGGCGCGCGCGGCATCGACGAGCGCGACGGTCGCGGGGTGCTGCGGCGCCGCGAGCAGCGACGCGACCGAGCCCTGCTCGACGACCCGGCCGGCGTCGAGCACGACGGCGGTGTCGGCGATCCGGGCGAGCACCGCCAGGTCGTGCGTGACGAAGACCATGCCGGCCGCCAGCCCTTCGAAGAGGTCGAGGATCCGCGCCTCGGTCGTGACGTCGAGCGCCGTCGTCGGCTCGTCGGCGACCAGGTACGCGGGCTGCCCGGCCATCGCCATCGCGATGCAGATCCGCTGGCGCTGCCCGCCGGACAGCTGGTGCGGGTACTGGCGCAGCAGCGACTCCGGGTCCGGCAGTCCGACGTCCGCCGCCAGCGCGGTCGCCGCGGCACGCGCCGCCCGCCGGTCGAGTCCCCGGTGCAGCCGCAGGGGCTCGGCGATCTGCGCGCCGACGCGGCGCAGCGGGTCGAGGGCGGTGCCGGGCTCCTGGAAGACCATGCCGATGCCGGACCCACGGTGCCGTGCGCGCTGTCGGTCGGGCAAGCCGACGAGTTCGGTGCCGTCGACACGGATGCTGCCGGTGACGGTCGCCCCGGTGGGCTCCAGCCCCATCAGGGCGAGCGAGGTCATCGACTTGCCGGATCCGGACGCGCCGATCACGCCGACGCGTTCGCCGGGAGGCACGGTGAACGTCACGTCGTCCAGGATCGTCCGCCCCGTGATGCGGACGGAGAGCCCCACCACCTCGAGCCCACCGGTGCCGGTGTCGCTGCGGCTGTGGCTGCGGTCGGTCATGCGGTCACCCCGGGGGTGGTCGTGGCCGCGTCCGGGCGGCGGTCGCCGCCCGCTGCGCGGTCGTTCGTCGTCAGACGCGGGTCGGTGGCGTCGCGGATCGCGTCGCCGAGCAGGGAGAGTGCGGCGACGACCAGCGCGATCGCGGCTCCGGGCCAGGTGGCGCTCCACGGGTGCACCCCGATGTAGGTCTGCAGGTCGGACAGCAGGCTGCCCCACGACGCCGTGTCCGAACCGGCGCCGTAGCCCAGGTACGACAGCCCGGCCTCGGCGAGGACCGCGGTGGCCATCGCGAGCGAGAGCTGCACGGTGAACAGCGGCGCGGCGTTCGGCACCAGGTGGCGGAACAGCACCCCGGCACCACCGACACCGGAGGCGCGGGCCGCGGTGACGTAGTCGCTGCGGGCGATGCGGCGGATCTCGCCGCGGGCGACCCGGGCGATCGTCACCCCGAAGGACAGCCCGACGCTGACGATGACGACCCCGAGCGACCCGCCGGACACCGCGGTCAGGAGCATCGCGGTCAGCAGGGTCGGGAACGCCACCAGGATGTCGAGCAGGACGGCCGTGCCCTCGCGCACCCAGCGGGCGGTGAGCGACCCGATCGCGGTCAGGGCGATGCCGACGACGCTGGCGATCACCCCGGCCCCGACGGCGACGAGGACGGTGGTGCGGGTGCCGGCGAGCAGGTAGCTCGCGATGTCGCGGCCGGCGGCGTCGGTACCGAACCAGTGTGCGGCGCTCGGACCCTCCCACTGGTGGAACGGGTCGGCGCGGAAGGGGTCCTGCGGCGTCCACACGAGCGACACCGCGGCGAGGACCACGAGCAGACCGAGCACGACGACGGCGAAGACCCCGGTGGGCCGGGACAGCAGGCGGCGGATCACCCGGACACCTCGCGTTGGCGCGGGTCGAGGGTGCGGTGCACGACGTCGACGGCGAACCCGACCAGCAGCACCAGTCCGGTGAGCACGAGGAGCTCGGACTGCACCTTGGTGATGTCGCGGCGGCCGACGTCGGTCACGAGCATGCGCCCGACCCCGGGCAGCGAGAACAGCTGCTCGACGACGACGGCCCCGACCAGCAGCCCGGCGATCTGCACCCCGAGCACGGCGAGCACCGTGAGGGCGACCGACGGCAGCCCGTGCCGGAGCAGTGCCTGCGTGCGGGTGAGGCCGATCGCGGCCGCGGTGCGGACGTGGTCCGCGTCGAGCACCGACAGGGTCGCCGACCGGGTGAAGCGCAGGATGACGGCACCCTCGACCGCACCGATGGTCATGGCGGGGAGCACGAGCGAGGCGAACGCCCGGCCCGGCTCGGACCAGCCGTCGAGCGGGAAGCCCTGCGTCGGCAGCCAGTGCAGCGTGACGGCGAACAGGGCGACGAGCAGCATGCCGGCCCAGACGACCGGGACGGCGGCGACGGCCTGCGCGACGAACCCGATGACGGCGCCGCCCGGCCGACGGCGGAGCACCGCGGCGACGACCCCGAGGGGGACGCCGATCACGAGCGCGGTCGCGAGCGACATGCCCGCGAGCGGCAGGGTGATCGCCAGTTTCTGCGCGATCTCCGGCGCGACCTGCCCGTTCGTCACGAGGGACCGACCGAGGTCGCCGCGGAACACCCCGCCGATCCAGTCGAGGTACTGCGCCACGACGGGCCGGTCGAGGCCGAGCTGCTGCCGGAGCTGCTCGACCTGCGCCGGGGTCGACTGGGTGCCGGCGACGACCTGTGCGACGTCGCCGGGCAGCACCCGCAGGGTCGCGAAGATGATGACGCTCGCGACGAGCAGCCCGACGACGAGCAGCAGCAGCCTGCCGACCAGGAACCGGGTCACGTGCTCGGAGCTCCGGCAGCGGTTCGGTTCACTTGACGGCGAGCTTCGACAGGTCGAGCCTCGAGTTGCCGCCGTCGACGGGGAAGCCCGTGACGCCGGTCCGCACCGCGGTGATCTCGGTGGCCGTGTAGAGCCACTCGCCGGCGGCGTCCTCGCTCACGATCTTCGCGGCCTTGCGCAGGGCCTCGGTCTTGGTGGCCTCGTCGGTCGCCGCGATCGACTCGGCGTAGAGCGACTGCACCTCGGCGTTGTCGTAGCCGAAGTAGTAGTCGGGGTTCGCCCAGTTGCCGAAGTCGCGGGCCTCGACGTGGTCGACCATCGACAGGTCGAAGTCACGCTCGCCCGACTTCGGTGCCTGGAACACCGAGGACAGCCAGGTGGCGAAGTCGACGCGCTTGACGGTCAGGGTGATCCCGACGTCGGCGAGCTGTGACTTCAGCACGTCGCCGATGGTCGCCGGGTAGACGTTCGCGTACGTCAGCGTGAGCTTCAGGTTCTCCTGTCCGGCGGCGGCGAGGAGCCGCTTCGCGTTGTCAGGGTCGTACGCGTCGATGTCGGTCAGGTCCTCGTACCCGGGGTCGAGCTCCGGGATCGGACCGCCCTGCTCGACACCCGTGCCGCCGATGGCCTTGATGAGCGCCTTCGGGTCGATCGCCTGCCGGATCGCCTGGCGCACCCGCTTGTCGGTGAACGGTTCCTTGCGGTCGTTGAACGCCAGCGTGTACTTGTCCGTCGTCTTGCCGCTGTGCAGCGCGATGTCGGCGTTCCCCTGGAGCTGGCTCTTCAGCGTGCCGTCGACCGGGTTGAGGACGTCGAGGTCCCCGTTCGCCATCGCGTTGACGGCCGTCGACGGGTCGGTGATGTACCGGAAGACGATCTTCGCGACCTTCGCCTTCGTGCCCCAGTAGTCGTCGTTGCGGTCGAAGGTGAGCGAGTCGCCCTGCTTCCAGTTCGCGACCTCGTAGGGGCCGGTGCCGTTCGCGGTGTCCGACAGGTCGTTCGTCGCGGCCTTCTCGAGCACCAGTCCGGAGCGGCCGGTCAGGTTCCAGAGCAGGTCCGAGTCGGGCTTCGCCAGCTCGAGCCGGACCACACCGGTCGACGGGGACGTGATCGAGGTGACGCCGGCGAGCTTGGCGGAGTCCACGTAGGTCTCGTTCGACTTGACCTGCTCGAGCGACCACACGACGTCGGCCGCGGTGACGTCCTTGCCGTCCTGGAACGTGATGCCGTCGCGCAGCGTGAACGTGTAGGTCAGGCCGTCGTCGGAGACCTCGTGCTCGGAGGCCAGCACGTCGCGGATGTCGCCGTCGGCGGTCCGGCCGACGAGCCCCTGGTACACGTTGTCGATGAGCACCTGGTCGAGCGCTGCACCGGACTGCGTGCGGATGTCGAGGCTGGTCGGTTCGAGCACCAGGCCGACGCGCACGGTGGCGTCGGCGCCGCCGTTCTCGTTCGACGAGCCGGAGCAGCCGGTCAGCGCGAGGGCGGAGACGACGGCGACCGCGGTGGCGGCGAGGGCGGCACGTCCGATGCGCGTGGTGCGTGCAGCCCGGGCGGTACGGCGGTGGAGCGGACTCATGGGGTGTGGGTTCCTTCCGGACGCGAGGCGATGGTCACAGCTCGCGCTCGCACGAGGTTACCGGGGGCCGGTACGGTCCCGCGACGGTTCATCGATCCGGTGCAACAAACCGTGACGTCCCGCCCATGCCCGGATCGCCGCAGCGAGTTCGAGGGGCGCCTGGTTCTGCACCGCGTGCCGTGCGGTGACCGTCACGATCTCGGCGTCCGGCAGCCGCTCGGCGAACGCGGCGTGCAGCTTCGGTGAGACGTACCCGCGGTCGCCGCGGACGAGCAGGATCGGCACCCGCAGGGCCTCGAGGTCGGGCCAGGCGTCGGCGAAGCGCCCCACCGACGACGTGCGGCCGGCGGGCAGGTGCGGGAAGTGGTGCCGCCGGACGAGCGCGCCGTCGTCGCCGAGCCGCGTGGTGTGGCGGGCCTCGCGCAGCAGCACGTGCCGGTCGTCGCCGACGCGTGCCTCGATCGCCCGGTCGACGACCTGGTCCAGCGTCGCGAAGGGCTCCTCGGCCTCGAGTGCCCGGGCGATCCGGTCGACCGCCCGCTGCGCGAAGTCGGGCGACATGTCGACGAGCACGAGCCCGGTGACCCGCTCCGGTGCCGTGGCCGCGAGCCGTGCCGACAGGATCGCGCCGAGGGAGTGCCCGACGACGATCCCCGGCGGGACCCCCAGGGCGTCGAGCGCGGCGAGCACGGTCGGCGCCGTCACGGACGCCCCGTAGTCCGCGTCGTCCCGCCACGACGACCGGCCGTGTCCCGGCAGGTCGAGGGCGACCGCCGGCTCGCCGACGGCGAGCGCGGTCTGGTCGAAGCTGTGGGCGTCGATGCCGAGGCCGTGCAGGTAGGTGATCCGGGCCTCCCGGTCTCCCCACCGGATGGCGGACGTCTCCTGTCCGTCGTGGGTGCGGACCACCTGCCTGGAGGCGCGGAGCGGCTCCGTCACGCCGCTCGCGCGGGCGAGGGCGGCCAGGTCTGCGAATTCGTCGTCGGGGGCATCGGGCACGGAAGCGATCTTCGCACCGTCGGCGGGGTCTGGAGACCTTAGGTAAGGCATGCCATACTCGGATCCGTGGCAACCCGGTACCGCGTCTTCTCCGTCCGTGTGGCAGCGGTCACGTCCCTCACCCCGCACTTCGTCCGGGTGACGCTGACGGGCGATGCCCTGGCGGACTTCTCCTCGGTCGGGCTCGACCAACGGATCAAGGTCGTGCTGCCGCTGGACGGCGTGGGCTTCTCCGAACTGCCCGAGGACGAGGACTGGTACGCCGCCTGGCGTGCCCTGCCGGACGCGGAACGGAACCCGCTGCGCACGTACACGGTCCGCTCGTTCCGGCCCGACGCCCGTGAGCTCGACATCGACTTCGTCGCGCACGGGGACGCCGGGCCCGCATCGCGGTGGGTGTCGTCCTGCCGCGTGGGCGACGAACTCCGGATCGTCGGACCGCGCGTGCCGGAGTCGCCCGAGGACCTGCCGACCGGCGCCGCCGAGTTCGCACCCGGGCACGCGAACCGCATCCTGCTCGCCGGGGACGAGACCGCCGCCCCGGCGATCTGCGCCATCCTCGAGGCGCTCGACGTCTCGACCGTCGGCCACGTCTTCATCGAGGTGCCGACCGACGCCGACCGGCTGCCCGTGACCGCGCCCGCCGGGGTCGAGGTCCGTTGGATCGCCCGGAACGGCGCGACGCACGGCGTCCGCATGACCGACCAGGTGCACGCCTGGGCGTCGACGGTCGTCGCCGGTTCCTCGTCCGCCGCCGGTCCCGCCTGCGGGGACGCCGTCGAGCTGACCGACGTCGACGTCGACGAGCAGGTCCTGTGGGACGTCCCCGCGCCGGTGGACGAGCGTCCGGTGTACGCGTGGATCGCGGGGGAGGCCGGCTGCGTCAAGGAGCTCCGTCGGCACCTGGTGCGCGGCGTCGGGATCGACCGGAAGCAGGTCGCGTTCATGGGGTACTGGCGGCACGGCAAGGCCGAGAACTGAACGCCGCAGCCGGGCTCCCCACGACCGCGTTGGGTGTGCGTGGGCTGACGCTCGCGTACGACGACCGCATCGTGGTGGACGCGCTCGACGTGGACGTCCCCGACGGCGAACTGACCGTCATCGTCGGCCCGAACGCGTGCGGCAAGTCGACGCTGCTGAAGTCGTTCGCACGCACCCTCAAGCCGCGCGCTGGCACCGTGTACCTCGACGGCGCGCCGATCGACTCCTACCGTCCGAAGGCCGTGGCCCGACGGGTCGGCATGCTCCCGCAGACGCCGATCGCCCCCGACGGCATCACCGTCCGCGACCTGGTGTCCCGCGGGCGCTTCCCGCACCAGGACCTGCTGCACCCGTCCTCCGGGTCCGACCGGCGGGCCGTGCAGGCCGCCCTCGAGCAGACCGAGACCCTCGACCTGGCCGACCGCAGCGTCGACGAGCTCTCCGGCGGGCAGCGGCAACGGGTGTGGATCGCGATGGTCCTGGCGCAGGAGACCGACATCGTGCTCCTCGACGAGCCCACGACGTTCCTCGACATCGCCCACCAGTACGACGTGCTCGAACTGGCCTCCGCGCTGCACGCCGCGGGCCGGACGGTCGTCGCGGTGCTGCACGACCTGAACCAGGCGGCGCGCTACGCCACCCACCTCATCGCGATGCGCCAGGGGTCGATCGTGGCCGCGGGGCCGCCGTCGTCCGTGCTCACCGCCGACCTGGTCGAGGACGTCTTCGGTCTGCCGTGCGTGGTCGTCCCCGACCCCGAGACCGGCACACCCCTGATCGTCCCGCGTCGCCCCGCCGCAGCCTGACGACGCCGCGCCGCGCCCCGCCCCGCCGCGCCGCGCCCCGCCCGGCCCGGTTCCCCGAGGTTCCGAAATCTCGGCATCTCACCGCGCCCACGGGCCGCCCGTGGAACCTCGGCGGGACGTACGCGGCATGTCGTGGAACCTCGGCGGCAGGGAGAGCCCTCGTCCTCGCCGACGCAGGGGCTCAGCGGTAGCCGCCGTCCTCCAGGCCGGCCTCGACCTCGAAGCGGTTGCGGAGCGGATCACGGCCGGCGGCGGCGTACAGCACGGGCATGAGCATGCCGTACCGCCGCCACTGCGCGACGTGCACCCGCTCGTGCCGGAGCACCTTGGGCCCGTCGTTGTCGCGGGTCAGGTAGACCGAGCCCACGCAGGTGCCACCGCGGCGGAACACCCACCGCGGCAGCCCCGTGCAGACGATCAACCCGTCGACGACCCGGACGGGCCCGGTCGACAACGGTAGGCCCACCGCGAGGCCGACCGCGGTCGCGAACAGCCAGCCCGCGCGGGACACCGGGGAGTCCAGGAGCGGGTTGCGCACCCCTACTCCGGGCGACCGTAGGTCTCGAGCAGGCGGAGCCAGACCTCGTTCATGGTCGGGTAGGCCGGCACCGCGTGCCAGAGGCGGTCGACCGGGACCTCGCCGACGACCGCGATCGTCGCCGCGTGCAGCATCTCGGCGACGTCCTGGCCGACGAAGGTGACCCCGACGACGACCCCTCGGTCCTCGTCGACGACCATCTTGGCCCGCCCGGTGTACCCGTCGGCCTGCAGTGCGGACCCCGCGACCCCGCCGAGGTCGTACTCCACGGCACGGACGTTCAGCCCCTGCTCGCGGGCGGCCTGCTCGGTCAGGCCGACGCTCGCGACCTCGGGGTCGGTGAAGGTGACCTGGGGGACCGCGGCGTGGTCGGCCGTCGCGACGTGGGCGCCCCACGGCTCGGTGTGCAGCGGCGTGCCCTGGTACCGGGCAGCGATGGCCTCGCCGGCTGCGCGGGCCTGGTACTTGCCTTGGTGGGTGAGGAGCGCGCGGTGGTTGGCGTCGCCGACGGCGTACAGCCAGTCGGTGCCGTGCACGAGCATCGTGTCGTCGACCTCGAGCCAGTCACCGGCGGTGAGCCCGACGGACTCGAGCCCCAGGTCGGCGGTGTGCGGGGTACGGCCGGTGGCGGCCAGGACCTCGCTCGTGATGACGGTGGTGTCGTCGTCGAGTGTGGTGGTGACGAGCCCGTGCTCGTCGCGGTCGACCCGCACGGGGCTCACACCGGTGCGGACGTCGACGCCGAGTTCGCGGAGCGCGTCGGTGACGAGCTCGCCGGCGAACGGCTCCATGCCGCCGAGCAGCCCGTGGCGGGCGACGAGGGTGACCTTCGCACCGAGCGATGCCCAGGCGGTGGCGAGCTCGGAGCCGGCGACGCCGCCGCCGATCACGAGCAGGCTCTCCGGCACCTGCTGGGCGCTGGTGCCCTCGCGCGTGCCCCACGGCTTCGCGTCGGCGAGTCCCGGCACGTCCGGCAGGGCGTGCAGCGATCCGGTCACGACCGCGACGGCGGCGCGGGCCGTGTGCGTCTCGCCGCCGACCTCGATCGTCTTCTCGCCGGTGATGCGGGCGTGGCCGCGGATCAGGGCGATGTCGGCGGACTCGAGCCAGGACACCTGGCCGTCGTCCTTCCAGTCCGAGGTGAACGAGTTGCGGCGCGCGAGCACGTGGGCCGCGTCGAGTTCGCCGGTGACGGCCTGCTTCGCACCGTCCAGGCGCTTCGCCGCGGCCAGGGCGTGGCCGCTGCGCAACAGTGCCTTCGACGGCATGCACGCCCAGTAGGAGCACTCGCCGCCGACCAGTTCGGACTCCACGATCGCGACCGCCAGGCCGCGCTTGTGGGCGTAGTCCGCCACGTTCTCGCCGACTGCGCCGGCGCCGATCACGATGAGGTCGTAGTCCGTCATGTGGCCGAGCGTACGCGGACCGGCATGGGGTGTGCCCGGCGCGCCGGGTCGGTTCTCAGGCCACCCGGGAGGCGCTGGTCAACGCCCCGACGACGCGCAGGATCACGCCGAGGTCGTCCACTGCACGGTCCGGGTCGACGGGAGCGAATCCGGTGAGCGCGGCGCCGGCGAGGCGCCGGCCGCGGGTCGCGGCCTGGATCCGCTCGACCAGACCGGCGCCGTCGAGTCCGAACGGCACGGGTTCGAGCAGGCCGTCGACCTCGGACGGGTCGAGGACGTCGAGGTCGACGTGCACGAACACCGACGTGGCTCCGGTGGCGTCGACGGCGGCGGCGAGGGCGTCCGGGGTGGCGGCGTCGACGTCGAGCCGGGTGATCCCGGCTCGGTCGAGCGCTGCTTCCTCGGCGTCGTCGAGACCCCGGACCCCCGCGACCACGACCGATGACGCGGGGAGCACGGGCAGTGCGGGGAACAGCTCGTCGGCGCGGTCGACGAGGATCCGCAGGGCTGCGGTCTCGGCGGCGACGGGTTGCGCACGGTTGAGCGGTCGGTACCCGCTGGACCCGGCGATCCGCACGAACGCGGTGTCGGGGCCGAGGCCCACGGTCGCGCCGAGGACGATCGCGCCGTCCCCGCCGACGACGAGGACCGGTTCGCTGGCGACGCCGGTCTCCGCTGC
The DNA here is from genome assembly GCF_019844075.1 of Curtobacterium sp. TC1. Lineage (NCBI taxonomy): Bacteria > Bacillati > Actinomycetota > Actinomycetes > Micrococcales > Microbacteriaceae > Curtobacterium > Curtobacterium sp. TC1. Next base: position 2,390,414 of record NZ_CP081964.1, on the reverse strand, counting down.
CACGCGGTCGGCGACGGCGAGCACGGAGGTGTAGCGGGCGACGGCCGTCTCGAGGCGGTCGCCGGCTCCGGTGGGGACGTCGACCACGGTGGTGGACGCTCGGGGGAGGTCGGCCGCGATCGCGGTCGCTCCGTCCCCGAGGCGCATCGCGCGCGACGACGCCGAACCCTGCCACTGACCGACCACGAGGAACTGCATCGTCTCAGTCTGTCAGGTGGGGTCCGGCGTCGTCCGGGAAGGTCAGAGGCTCGACGAGCCGCCGGACTTCAGCGCGGCGAGTCGTGCTTCGACCTCGGCGTCCTTGCCGACGTCCTCGAGGCTCTCGAACTGGGCGTCGAGGCTCGACGACTGCAGCTCCTGCTGCCCGAGGACCTTCGCTTCTTCACGACGGACCTTCTCCTCGAAGCGACCGAGGTCGCTCGTCGGGTCGAGCACGTCGATGTTGCCGAGCGCGTCGTTGACCTTGGACTGCGCTTCGGCCGTCTTGGAGCGGGCGACGAGGTTGTCGCGCTTCGCCCGGAGTTCCTCGAGCTTCTGCTCCATGCCGGCGAGCCCGGTCTTGAGCTTCTCCACGGCTTCGTTCTGCGAGGCGAGGTTCGGCTCGGCGTCCTTGACCTCCTGCTCGGCGGCGATCTGCTTGCCGATCGCGATCTTGGCGAGGTTGTCGAACTTGTCCGCCTCGGCCGTCTTGCCCTCGGCGCGGTACTTGTCCGCGGCGGAGGACGCGCTGGCCGCCTTCTGGCCCCACTCGGTCGAGGCGCGCTTGTCCTCTTCGTGGTCCTGCTCGAGCAGGCGCACGTTGCCGATGGTCTGCGCGATCGCCGTCTTCGCGTCGGCGATGTTGTTCGTGTAGTCGCGCACGAGCTGGTCCAGCATCTTCTGCGGGTCCTCGGCGTCGTCGATGAGCTGGTTGATGTTCGCCCGCACGAGGGTGGAGATGCGGCCGAAGATCGTCTGCTTTGCCATTGCTGTTCCCTTTCCTGGAAGGTCTGACGTGGTGAGTCTGGTCTGTCGGGTTCGGTTCGTCGGGTGTGGTCTGTTCGTCGGCTGGGGCGGGGTCAGAAGCGGCCGCCGCCGGAGAACCCGCCTCCGCCGCCTCCGCCGCCCCCACCACCGAAGCCGCCTCCGCCACCGAAGCCCCCGCCGCCGCCCCCGAAGGAACCGCCGCCGAAGCTGCCGCCGCGGCCGCCGAGCAGGCCGCCGAGCACGATGCCGGTGACGAGGCCGCCGAGCTGTGCCCCGTTGCCGCCGCCGCCGCCGAAGCCGCCGCCACCGCCACCCCAGCCGCCCATGTCGCCGTTCGCGGCGTCCATCGCGGCGGCCGCGTACTGCTCTGCGGCGCGTGCGGCCTGCAGGGCCTGTCCGGGATCGGTCGTGGCGAGCTGCACGGCGTCGTCGAGGGCGCGTTCGGCCTCGGACAACCGGGTGCGGGCGGTCGGCCCGATGCCCCCGCGGTGCAGCGAGATGTACTCCCGCGCCTGGCTGATCCGGTTCCGGGCGTCGCGCAGGGCGTCGTCGAGCGCTCGGGACGCCCGGCGCTGCTGCTCCTCGGCACCGCGGGCTGCGGCGATGGCCTGGTCGATCTCCGTGTTCGCCTTGGTGAGGGCGTCGACCGCGGCGACCGGGTCCTTGGGGTCGAGGCCCTGTCGGAGCACGGTCTGCGCCCGCGTGACGGCGGCGGCGAGGTCGGGACCGCCGACGGTCAGCGTCCGGGCCGCCGAGACGTCGCCCTCGATGTCGATGCGCATCGCCTCGGCGCGCGCCGTGGCCTCGGCGAACGATCCCTCGGCGGCGATCGCGCCGTTCGTGAGCTGCTGCACCTGCGCCAGTGCGTGCTGCGCGTCACGCACGGCGACCACTGCCTCGCCCTTGTCGCCCGCGGCGATCGCCGCGGTGGCCGCGTTCGAGCGCTCGGTGGCGTAGGCGAGGACCTGGTGGGCCTGGTCGACGTTGTCGGACACGGTGGCGAGGGTGCGCCCGGTGTACCGCGACCGGACGCGGTCGAGGGCTGCTGCTGCCGCGCCGACCGACGCCGGGGCGGCCGCCACGGCCGGGGCCAGTGCGACCGCTGCGTCGTCGACGCCGTCCTCGAGCGACCGGAGCTGGTCGAAGGCCTCGGTCTGCGCCTCGATCGAGGCGTGCGCCTGCTGGCAGATCGCGATGATCTGGTTCGCCCAGTCGGCACGCTGCTGGGGGGAGTCGGGGATCTCATCGTCGAGCTGCTGCCGGAACGTGAAGGCCTTGCGCACGGCCTGCTGTGCGGCGGCGACGGCGTCGGCGAAGGGCTTCGCGGCGTCGGGACCGAACTGCGCCGTGGCGAACCCGACCTCTTGCTCGGCGGTGCGGAGTTCGTCGTCGATGGTGACGAGCGCTCCGCCCGCGGTGCGTTCGAGGTCGGCGAGGGACTCCTGCTGCGCTTTGGTGGCCGCGGCGGTCCTGCGCTTGTTGCGGGCGCGGATGACGAGCACGACGACCACCAGGCCGACGACGATGACGAGCAGCAGGATCCAGAGCCAGGTCAGATCCGGCGGCGCCTGGGTGTCGGTCAGGCCGTTCGCGAACGCCACGGCCGCGCCGGACCAGTCGCCCTGCTTCAGCTCGGGGAGCAGTGCGTCGTTCACGGCGCTCTGCACGTCGGACTCGGAGATGGCGGTCTCGTTGGTCTGCTGGACGTCGTAGTTGCGCTCGTCGACCGCGACGGACAGCAGGATGCCGTCCGTGTCGATCTGGTTCCGGTCCATGACCGCGGAGCCCCATGCGGTGTGGTCCGTCGGATCGGTGAACGTCGGCACGAACACCACGTACAGCTGCGTCTGGGTCTCGGCGTACAGGTCCTGCACCGCCTGTTCGACCTGCGCCTGCTGCGACGAACTGAGGGCGTCGGCTTCGTCGAGGACGTACGCACCACCCAGGTCGACGGGTGCCGTGGCCTGCGCGGTCGCTGCCGGAGCCAGGACGATCAGCATCGCCACGACCGCCGCCGTGACGCGACCCCAGAGCCGCGCTGTCCCCCGTTCCGTGCTCGACCCGCCTGTGCCCGATCCGTGCTGGACCGTTCGCATCCGTCCTCCGTCCGTCACCGGTCGGCGCCGTCGACACCGCTCCGAACCGCGCCCTGTGTGCGCCGTCGCCCGGAGTCTATCCAGGCCCCGGAGCGCACGGACAGACTCCCGGTGAACCCTGTGGACAAGCCGATCCATGGGTGTCTTGTCCCCCGAGCCGGGGTATGCTGGCGGCACTGTTCGACGACGAACGGAAGGGAACAGCAATGGAGCGAACCACGAGTACCGAGGTCGTCCCGCTCGAGGACGGCTACCACCGCGTGTCGACGCCGGCGACCGGCGTGATCGGCTTCGTGCGCGAGCACGACGGCCGCTACGAGGTGCTGCGCGGACGCGTCCGCCAGGCGACCCGATCCGAGGGTCTCTACAGCACCATGAACGTCGCACTCATCGCGCTCACGCACGCGTAGCGACACGGCTCTGGACCGACCACCCGCGCACCGTAGGCTGCGTGCGTGGGTGAGTCGGGCCTCCAGACCGTCGTCGTGACGCTGTGCGCGCCCGGTCCGGACCGCGCTGCCGACCGGGAGGCCCTGGTCGCCGCCGTCGCGTCGGCGTCCGGTTCCGAGACGGCCGAGGTGCGCGCGGGGCGCGTCTGCCCGCACTGCCGCGGGACCGACCACGGTCGTCCGTGGGCCACGGTGCACGGCACCGGCTACGGCGTCAGCCTGTCGCGCACGACCGGAGCAGTCGCCATCGCCGTCGCTCCCGGCATGGTCGGCTTCGACGTCGAGCGCGTGTCCCGCGTCGCCGCAGCGCCGCTCGACGCCTTCACGTCCGGTGAACGCGGTCGTTCGGCGGGTGACGTCGGCCTGCTCGCGGCCTGCTGGGCGGCGAAGGAGGCCGTGCTGAAACGCGACGGCCGGGGCCTGCGAGTCGACCCGATCGCGGTGGACGTCGACGTCGCGGCCGGGTCCGCGCGCTTCGAGGGGGTCGACCACGCCGTCACGGTCCTCCGACCGGCAGCCGACCTGGTGCTCGTCGTCGCGGCCGGCGGACTGCCCGTCGTGGTCGAGGGGACGGTCAGCGGGGGAGCGTGAGCACCGCTACGCCGTCCTCGGTGATCGCGATGGTGTGCTCGGTGTGGGCCGTCCGGGCTCCGGTGGCGCTGCGGAGCGTCCAGCCGTCGGGGTCGGTGACGAGCACGTCGGTGTCGGCCATCACCCACGGCTCGAGCGCGAGCAGGAGCCCCGGCCGGAGCGTGTAGCCGCGACCCGCGCGGCCGGTGTTCGACACGTGTGGGTCCTGGTGCATGGTCGAACCGATGCCGTGGCCGCCGAACTCGACGTTGACCGGGTAGCCCGCGGCCTCGAGCACGGTGCCGATCGCGTGCGACAGGTCGCCGGTGCGCGCACCGGGGCCGGCAGCGGCGATCCCGGCGGCGAGGGCGCGCTCGGTGGCGTCGATGAGGGCGAGGTCCTCGTCGCGCGGGGTGCCGACGACGAAGCTCACCGCGGCGTCGGCGGCGATGCCGTCCAGGGACACCGCGAGGTCGAGGGTGAGCAGGTCGCCGTCGGCGAGGGCCCGGTCGTGCGGCAGCCCGTGCAGCACGGCGTCGTTCACGGCGGTGCAGATGTGGTGGCCGAACGGACCGCGGCCGAACGAGGGGGCGTAGTCGACGTAGCAGGAGTCGGCACCGGCGTCCTCGATCATCTGCTTCGCCCACCGGTCGATCTCGAGCAGGTTCGTGCCGACGCGGGTGCGTTCGCGCAGGGTCTGCAGGATGGTGCCCACGAGGGCTCCGGTGGCGCGGGCCTTGTCGACCTCGGCGGGCGTCAGGATCTCGATCACGCGGATGATCATACCGGTATTACTATGTGGGGATGGTCCGTCTCCCGCTCAGCCCCGACGAGGTCGCGCGCGGCCGCCGCCTCGGTGCGCTGCTCCGTCGTGCCCGTGGTCCACGGTCTATCGTCGACACCGCCCTCGCCGCCGGGATCTCGCCCGAGACGCTCCGCAAGATCGAGACCGGGCGCATCGCGACGCCGGCGTTCTCGACCATCGCAGCCGTCGCGGGTGTGGTCGGACTGTCGCTCGACGCGGTGTGGTCCGAGGTCAGCTGCGACCCGGCCGACGGCGAACTGGCGGGCTAGCCGGCCGGGCAGCGGAGCCCGCTAGTCGACGCGGGGCGCGAGCAGCGCCGGAACCGACGCCTCGTCGATCCACGGGCCGGTGACCGCACGGACGTCCGCGACGGGACGGCCGGCGGCGTCCGCGAACGCCCCGAGCACGTCGGGCACCGTCACCGAACCGTGCCGGTGCCGTTCGGTGATGCTCCGGAGCCCGGCGAAGAACGCGTCGTCGCCGAACGTGCGGCGGACGGCGTGCAGGGCGAGGGCGCCGCGCTTGTAGACGCGGTCGTCGAACATGTCCTTCGCGCCGGGGTCCCCGACGACGAGGTCCTCGGGCTGGTCGAGCAGGCCCTGCCGGTACTCCGCCGCGAGCGTGTCGGCGGTGTCGCCACCGCGTTCCTCGGACCAGAGCCACTCGGCGTAGCAGGCGAACCCCTCGTGCAGCCAGATGTCCTGCCAGCGCGCGACCGTCACCGAGTTGCCGAACCACTGGTGGGCGAGCTCGTGCGCGATGAGCCGGTCGGTGCCGTGCTCGCCGTCGACGTGGTTGCGGCCGAACACCGCCAGCCCGTGGGCTTCGAGCGGGATCTCGAGCTCGTCGTCGGTGACCACGACGCCGTACGCCGCGAACGGGTACGGGCCGAAGCGGTCGGAGAACAGCGCGAGCATCTCCGGCACCTGACCGAAGTCGGTCTTCGCGGCGGTCGCCAGGTCGGAGGGGTGGTGCAGGGTGACGGGGACGACGGCGCCGCGGAGCCTCGTCGTGCGGTACCGGCCGATCTGCACCGTCGCCAGGTACGTCGCCATCGGCTCGGTGGTGGCGTAGGTCCAGCGGGTGCCGATCCGGTCGCGTTCCTTGCCGAGGAGGTCGCCGTTCGCCAGGACGTCGTACGCGGCCTCGGCGGCGATCTCGAACCGGTAGGTCGCCTTGTCGTCCGGTCGGTCGTTGCACGGGAACCACGAGGGTGCCCCGGTCGGCTGGGCCGCGACGATGACGCCGTCGGTGAGCTCCTCCCACCCGACCTGGCCCCAGGCGCTGCGCACGGGGCGCGGGTTGCCGCGGTACTTCAGGTGCACGGTGAACGTCGTGCCGGCCGCGATCGGGGACGCCGGGGTGACGGTGACCTTGTGCACGGCGTTCGACACCTTCTTCGCGCGGGCACCGTCGACGTCGGCGCGCTCGACGCTCAGGCCGTGCAGGTCGACCACGATCTTGTCGAGCGGCTCGAGGGCGCGCGCGGTGATCGTCGCGGTGCCGTCGAGGCGGTTCGTGGCGACGCGGTAGTCGAGGCGGAGGTCGTAGTGCTCGGCGCTCCAGCGTCGGTCGCCGCTGTGCGGGGTGTACGGGTCGGCAGCGGAGGTGTTCGGCACGGTCTCAGTCAACCCCATGGCGGCGGTCAGTCCGCCACGGAGCCCGGTTCGGCTGTCCACGGAGCGATGGGGTTGCCGGACCACCGCGACCCGGTGGGCACCTGCTCGCCGCGCATCACGAGCGAGGCCGGACCCACCGTCGCGCCCGTGCCGATGCCCGCGGCGGGCAGGACGACGCTGTGCGGGCCGAGGGTCGCCCCGGCGTCGAGCCGGACGGCGTCGAGCTGCATCACGCGGTCGTGGAACAGGTGGGTCTGCACGACGGTCCCGCGCGCCACCGAGGCGCCGGCGCCGATCGTCACGAGGTCGGCCTCGGGGAGCCAGTAGGTCTCGAGCCAGGTGCCGCGGCCGATCGTCGCACCGAGGCTCCGCAGCCACGCCGCCAGGGCCGGGGTGCCGGTGGCCTGCTCGGCGAACCACGGCCGGGCGACCGTCTCGACGAAGGTGTCCTGCACCTCGTTGCGCCAGACGAACGACGACCACAGCGGGTGCTCGCGGGCGGTGATCCGGCCGACGAAGACCCACTTCGCGATCGTCGACACCACCGCGGCGACGGCGCCGGCGACGATCAGCACCGGCCCGGCGAGCAGCACCGTCCACCCGACACCGACCGCGGACCACAGGGCGAGCAGCGTGCCGGCCACACCGAGGGCGACGCCCGCGGACACCATCGGCGCCACGAGCCGCAGCAGCTCCCAGCAGCCGCGGGCGACCTTGAGCCGCACCGGCGGACGGAAGGTGCGCTCCTCGTCGAACTGCGTCGCCGCACGGCGGAGCCGCACCGGGGGCGAGCCGAGCCACGACGACCCGCGCTTGGCCTTCTTCGGCACGGCGGACAGGACCGCCACCAGGGCTTCGCGCGGTACGGAGCGTCCGGCGCCCGTCATCCCGCTGTTGCCGAGGAAGGCCCGCCTGCCCACCTTCGACCGGCCGATCCGCACCCGGCCCCCGCCGAGCTCGTACGTCGCGACCATGGTGTCGTCGGCCAGGAACGCCCCGGACGCGATCTGCGTCAGCGCGGGGATGAGCAGGACCGTGGAGATCTCCGTGTTCCGGCCGACCTTCGCTCCGAGCAGCCGCAGCCACACCGGCGTCACGAGCGAGGCGTACAGGGGGAACAGCAGCGTCCGGGCCGCGTCGAGCACCCGCTCCGTCGACCACGCCTGCCAGCCGATGCGCGAGCGCACGGGGTGGCGTCCCTCGTGCAACCCGATGCCCAGGAGCCGCACCGACCCCACCACGAGCAGGGCGTACACGGCCCCGGCGACCACGGTCGCGAGCGGCACCGTCGCGAGGGCGCGCAGGACCGCGTCACCGAGCGTCGGCGCGCGCCCGACCAGGGCGGCGGCGACCAGCAGCCCGACCGCGACACCGATCACCGGCAACCCGGCCACGGCCACGGAGCCGGCCCCGTACGCCAGCAGCCAGCGTCGACGCGACGGGGGACGGGCCTCCCGGCTGTGCCTGGCCGAGCCGACGCGTTCGGCGGGCGAACCCGCCCAGCGTTCCCCGGCGGGCACCCGGCCGGCGACGGCCGAACCGGCCTCGACCTCGGCGCCCGCGCCCACGTGCGCACCGGGCAGCAGCGTGGTGCGGCTGTGCACGACCGCGTCGTCCTCGACGCGCACCCGACCCAGTCGGAACACGTCGCCGTCCACCCAGTGCCCCGCGAGGTCGACCTCCGGCTCGATCGACGCACGCTTGCCGATCGTGAGCATCCCGGTGACCGGCGGGAGCGTGTGCAGGTCGACGTCGGTGCCGATCCGCGCCCCCAGTGCACGGGCGTAGTAGCTGATCCACGGCGCCCCGGCGGTCGAGGGGCCGTCGACCGCCTCGGCGATCCGCTCCGCCAGCCAGACCCGCAGGTGCACCGAACCGCCACGGGGGTGGTCGCCGGGCCGCACCCCGACGAGCAGCAGCCGGGCGAGCACGACCGTCAGCGCCATCTTGCCGATCGGCGTCACGAACACCAGCAGCGCGACCACGAGTGCCGGCCAGGGGAGCACCGGCAGGAACGGCAGCGTGGTCGCGTGCAGCACCGCCGCGACCGACGCCGTCCATGTCAGCACCCGCAGCCCGCGCAGCACCTGCACCGGCAGCCCGAGCACCGTCATCGCGAGCCCCGTCGCCGGCGGGACCGGGGTCACGTCGCGCGACGCCGCCGCGACCGGACCGGACTCGTCCAGCGCGGCCGCCAGCGCACCGATGCGCGGGTGGTCGTACACGTCCGCCACCGTCGTCGTCGGGAACCGCTCGCGGATCGCCGAGACGAGCTGCGCCGCCGTCAACGAACCGCCGCCGTGCGCGAAGAAGTCGTCGTCGACGCTCGACACCGGCACCCCGAGGATCGCCGCCCACCGCTCCGCGATCCAGGCGACGGTGTCCGGCAGCATCGCGGCGTTGGTCGCCCCGGGCAACGGCCACGGCAGGGCGGCACGGTCGACCTTGCCCGACGTCCGCGTCGGCAGCGTGTCCACCACCGCGACGAGCGGCACGAGGGCAGCGGGCAGCTCCTGCCGCAACCGGGCGTTCGCGAGCGCGACGTCGACCGTGGCACCCGCGACCGGAGCCACGTACCCGACCAGCACCTGGTTCCCCGCAGGGGTCCGCTGCACCACCGCCGCACCACCCGCCACGTCGTCGAGCGCCTGCAGGGCCGCGTCGATCTCACCGAGCTCGATCCGCCGACCCCCGAGCTTCACCTGGTCGTCCGCGCGTCCCTGGAACACGAGTCCCTCGGGGTCGTACCGCACCAGGTCACCGCTCCGGTACGCCCGAGCCCACCCGAGCTCCGGGAACGGCGCGTACTTCTCCGCGTCCTTCGCCGGGTCCAGGTACCGACCCAACCCGACACCACCGATCACGAGCTCACCGACCCCACCGGGCTCCACCCGCTGCCCGGCAGCGTCCACCACCGCCAGGTCCCACCCGTCCAGCGGCAGCCCGATCCGGATCGGCTGGCTCCCGTCGAGCAGGGACCCGCACGCCACCACCGTCGCCTCGGTCGGCCCGTACGTGTTCCACACCTCACGGTCACGACTCGCGATGCGCGCCGCCAGCTCCGGCGGGCACGCCTCACCACCGAAGATCACCAGCCGCACCTGCTCCAACGCGTCGTCCGGCCACAGCGCCGCGAGCGTCGGCACCGTCGACACCACCGTGATCATGTGCGCGATGAGCCACGGCCCCAGGTCCACCCCCGTCCGCACCAACGACCGCGGCGCCGGCACCAACGCGGCACCGTGCCCCCACGCCAACCACATCTCCTCGCACGACGCGTCGAACGCCACACTCAGCCCCGCCAGCACCCGGTCGCCCGGACCGATCGGCGCCGACTGCAGGAACATCCGCGCCTCGGCGTCCACGAACGCCGCAGCACTGCGATGGGTGACCGCCACGCCCTTCGGCACCCCCGTGGACCCGGACGTGAAGATGATCCACGCATCGTCGTCCTCGCGGGGGAGTGCGGCGCTCGCCGCAGGATCCGTCACGGGCAGCTCGCCGCCGTCCCGATCGCGCAGGACACCGCCGGCTCCGATGACGCCCACGACGCTGGCCTCGCCGAACACCAGGGTCGCGCGTTCCTCGGGGTCGTCGGCGTCGACGGGCACGTACGCGGCTCCGGCGGCGAGGACGGCGAGGATCGACAGGTACAGGTCGCGTCCGCCGGAGGGGATCCGCACGCCGACCCGGTCGCCCCGTCGGACACCGCGACGGGCGAGGTCGTCGGCTTGCGCGCGCACCAGGTCGAGCAGGGCGGCGTAGTCGACGGTGCCGGCGGGGTCCTCGAGCGCGGTGGCGGTCGGGTGGGTGGCCGCGGTCGCCGCGAGGACGTCGAACAGCGTCCGTGGCGCAGGGGCGTCCCCGCCGCGGGCGAGTTCGAGCTGCGCGTTCCCGGTGCCGGTGGTCATCGGTTCCCTCTTCCCGGTCGCGTGCAGGACGACCGGCCCGTGATCCTAGGGGGTCGAGGTGTCGCGCTCGGAAACAGACGCCACGGCCCCGGAGCCGAGGTCCGCACGCGCCGCGTCGAGCGCCCGCGCGATCCCGATCGAGTCGTCGAGCGAGTGCACCGGCGACTCCGTCCGGCCGTCCGCCACGTACCGGGCGAGCGCCGCCGCCTGCCAGACGAGCCCCTGCCGACCCCGCAGCCCGGTCGGCTCCGACCAGCGGTCCTCCCCACCCCGGTGGTGCACCGCGAACGACGCCGGGAACACGAAGTGGTCGGTGTACCGCACGGTGGCCCGGCTGCCCGCGATGGCCGCCAGCCCCGGCGTCCACGCCGTCATCGACGTGGCCACCACGGCCTGTGCGCCACCGTCCGCCGTCGACACGGTGACGGACTGGAGGTCGACCCCGCGATCCGAGACCGCTCCCGTCGTGCTGCTGGTCACCGGGGCGCCGGTGGCGAACCGTGCGAACCAGTGCCCGTAGACACCGGCATCGAGGAGTGCGCCGCCGCCGGCGGCGGGGTCGAACATGCGGTCGGCCGCGTCCGGGTCGTGCGGCCACCCGACGTCCACGGTCGCGAGCCGGACGTCGCCGAGGGCGCCCTCTGCGAGCAGACGGGCGATCACCGTGGAGCCGGGCAGGTACCGGGTCCACATCGCCTCCATCGCCAGGACGCCCTCGGCCCGTGCGGCGTCGGCGAGGGTGCGGGTGTCCGCGGCCGAGGTCGTCATCGGCTTCTCGACGAGGACGTGCTTGCCCGCGGCGATCGCGAGCAGCGCGTGCCCGAGGTGCTGCGGGTGCGGGGAAGCGACGTAGACGACGTCGACGGTGGGGTCCGCGACGAGGGCCTCGTACGAGCCGTGCACCCCGGGGACGCCGTGGCGGGCGGCGAAGGCGGCGGCACGCTCGGGGGAGCGAGACCCCACGGCGACGACGCGCTGGTCGGAGTTCGCGTGCACCGTGGCGGTGAAGTCGTTCGCGATCTGCCCGGGGCCGATCACGCCCCACCCGAGCGTCGGCCCGCCTCGGAGCGCGTGGACCTCGGGCTCGGGGAACGTCATCGTCATGCCGGCACGCTACCGGGCGGACCCGACCGTCGTCGCGCGGCGTGGCGCCCCGGCTTCGACCCGCATGGCCCTGCGGTGTTGTTCTGGTGCCCCCAGGAGGATTCGAACCTCCGCCCCTGCCTCCGGAGGGCAGTGCTCTATCCCCTGAGCTATGGGGGCCAAGGGGTGGAACAACCGTAGCAGGTCCGGCGCGCGGTCCCGGACAGCGCGTGTCGCGCAGGGGACGCGACTGCAGGGCGGACGGGAGGCGCGGTGCGGGCCCGCCACGGGCCCCCCGTCTGCACGGTGCGCGCGTTGCGGGCCCGTGCAGGGTTGCGCGCTTCGTGCGGCGCTGTGGGCGCGCACCACGTGTGCAACCTCGCACCGGATGGCGGTCCCGGCACCGTGCGTGGTCGCCGCTGGACGGGAGGCGCGGTGCGGGCCCGCCACGGGCCTCCCGTCTGCACGGTGCGCGCGTTGCGGGCCGGTGTGAGGTTCCGTGCTTCGTGCGGCGCTGTGGGCGCGCACCACGTGTGCGACCTCGCACCGGATGGTGGTCCCGGCACCGTGCGTGGTCGCCGCTGGACGGGAGGCGCGGTGCGGGCCTGCCTCGGGCCTCCCGTCTGCACGGTGCGCGCGTTGCGGGCCGGTGTGAGGTTCCGTGCTTCGTGCGGCGCTGTGGGCGCGCACCACGTGTGCAACCTCGCACCGGATGGTGGACCCGGCACCGTGCGTGGTCGCGTCAGCCCGCCGGCGTCGCCGACGCTGTCGGCTGCAGCGCGGCGCGGACCGCGTCGACGACGGGCTGTGCACCGCCGGGCTCGGTGAACAGCGTCGACTGCGTGGTGATCCAGTACGGGTCCGCGAAGGCGTCCGCGCGGCCGATGCCGTCGTTCAACGCGAAGTAGCCCTCGACGCGGTAGGTGGGGACCGAGCCGCCCCGGTCGTACAGGGCGTCCTTCAGGTTGGTGAGCGACTTCTCAGGCAGGTGGGCGACGGCGAGGGTGATCGTCTCGGTGTCGTCGTCGGTGGCGACGAACTGGCAGACGCGGCCCCGCTGCTTCGCGATGGTGGCGGCGGGGGAGCCCTTCGCCGGGGTGAAGGAGTCGTCGAGTGCGAAGGTCGTGCCGTACACCGACAGGGCCTCGGTCGGCAGGAGCTCGGCGCACGTCTGGGCCACCGCCGTGCCGACCGGGGTCGCATTGGGCGTCGGGTCGCTGTCGCCTCCGCTCGAGCAGGCCGACAGGGCGAGTGCTGCTGCGGCGGTGACGACGGCGACGGAGCACGCCCGGGCACGGCTTCGGGTGGTCATGCCGACATGATGGCCCATCGTCCGGCGTGCACCTGGGTGTCCCGGTAGACTCGTCCGCCGTGACTCCTGCCGAACTCTCCGCCGCGTACCTGTCGATCCTGACCGGGATCGTCGAGCGACGAGGCGCGTCCGAGACCGTGACGATCGGGGACTCCCACGTGGTGCTCGAGCGGCCGAAGAACCGCGCGCACGGCGACTGGGCCTCGAACGCCGCCATGCAGCTCGCGAAGCGCATCGGCACGAACCCGCGCGAGCTCGCGACGGAGATCGCCGGTGAGCTGACCGAACTCGACGGCGTGGCCTCGGTCGACGTCGCCGGCCCCGGGTTCATCAACATCACACTCGAGGCGGCGGCGGCCGGCGAGATCGCCCGCACGATCGTCGAGGGCGGCGAGTCCTTCGGGCGCGGCGACTTGTACGACGGCGTCCGGATCAACCTGGAGTTCGTGTCGGCGAACCCGACCGGCCCGATCCACATGGGCGGCGTGCGCTGGGCGGCGGTGGGCGACAGCCTGGCCCGCGTGTTCCAGGCGCAGGGCGGCCTCGTCACCCGCGAGTACTACTTCAACGACCACGGTGCGCAGATCGACCGCTTCGCCCGCTCCCTCGTCGCGTCGGCGCTCGGCGAGCCCACGCCGGAGGACGGCTACGGCGGCGCGTACATCTCCGAGATCGCGGCGCGTGTGATCGCGACGCTCGACCCGTCGACCGACGTCAAGGACCTGCCGCGCGACGAGGCGCAGGAGGTCTTCCGGCGTGAGGGCGTGGACTTCATGTTCGCGGACATCAAGTCGTCGCTGCACGACTTCGGTGTGGACTTCGACGTCTACTTCCACGAGAACGCCCTGCACGAGTCGAAGGCCGTCGAGCGCGCCATCGCCCGTCTGCGGTCGGCCGGCGTGATGTACGAGGCCGAGGGCGCCGAGTGGCTCCGCACGACCGACTTCGGCGACGACCGCGACCGCGTGGTCATCAAGTCCGACGGCGAACCCGCGTACATCGCCGGCGACCTGGCGTACTACCTCGACAAGCGCGAGCGCGGCTTCGAGCGCAACCTGATCATGCTCGGCGCGGACCACCACGGCTACGTCGGCCGGATGATGGCGATGTGCGCGGCCTTCGGTGACGAGCCGGGCACGAACCTCGAGATCCTGATCGGGCAGATGGTCAACCTGCTCAAGGACGGCGAGCCGATGCGCATGTCGAAGCGCAACGGCACCATCGTCACGATGGAGGACCTCGTCGACGCCGTCGGGGTCGACGCCGGCCGGTACTCGCTCGTCCGGTTCGCCAGCGACACCGCGATCGACATCGACCTCGACCTGCTCACGAAGCGGACGAACGACAACCCCGTCTTCTACGTGCAGTACGCCCACGCGCGCACCCAGTCGGTGGCCCGCAACGCCGAGGCGGCCGGAGTCGACCGGTCCGCGTTCGACGCCTCGTTGTTGACGCACGACTCCGAGGGCGCCCTGCTCGGTGCCCTGGCCGAGTACCCGCGCGTGGTGCGCCACGCCGCAGAGCTCCGTGAGCCGCACCGCATCGCCCGGTACATCGAGCAGCTCGCGGGCCTGTACCACCGCTGGTACGACGCCTGCCGCGTGACCCCGCTCGGCGACGAGCCCGTCACCGACCTGCACCGCACGCGCCTCTGGCTGAACGACGCCACCGGCCAGGTCCTCCGCAACGGCCTCGGCCTCCTCGGTGTGAGCGCTCCGTCCCGCATGTAGCGGAGCCGCGTCGCGAGCAGACGGCCGAGCCGTTGTCGTGACGCGCCCCCTGACGGTCATCGCGCCCCGGTGTGCGGGGGCGCAATGGCCGTGGCGGGGCGCGATCGAGCGGGCCCGCACCCCGCCCCGCCCCGCGCCTCCAGGCAGGCTGACGGGACCACCTGGCAGGGTGGGAGGCATGTCCGCCGCCACCGAACGCCCCCGCACGCGCCGCCGCTGGCCCGTCGTCCTGATCGTGGTCGTCGTCGTGCTCGCCGCCCTCGTCGTGATCGCCGAGTTCGTGCTCCGCGGGGTCGTCGACCGCATCATCGCGCAGCAGGTCGAGCAGTCGCTGCCCGACGGCACCACGGGCCAGGTCGAGGCGCACGCCGACGGCATCGTCATCCCGCAGCTCATCGGCGGCACGCTCGACCAGGTCGAGATCTCCTCGTCGAAGCTCACCGTCGACGGCATCCCGCTCGCCGCCGACGTCACCGCGCGGGACGTCCCGGTGGACGGCAAGGGCGACGTGCGCGACGTCGACGGCACCGTCACGCTCGCGTCGTCGAGCGTGAAGGACCTGTCGAAGTACAGTCCGCTGTTCGACCGGCTCTCCCTGGTGGACGGCGGCGTCGAGCTGTCCGGCTCCACCGCGGTGCTCGGCTACGACATCACCTACGCGGCGAAGGGCGACGTGGTCGCGCAGGACGACGGCCGCGGCATCACGATCACCCCGAAGAGCGTGCGGATCACCAACTCGGACCTCGGCCTCAAGGTCAACTCGATCCCCGGCGTCACGAACGTGCCGGTGCAGGTCTGCACGGCGCAGTTCCTGCCCGAATCGCTCCGCGTGCGCTCGCTCGACGTCTCGAAGGCCGACGCGACGGTCCGCGTCACCGCGGACGCGCTGCCGCTCAACGAGGAGGGTCTGCAGACGGTCGGCAGCTGCGGCTGATCCCGTGGCTGCGTAACGCGGCCGGGAGGCCCGTCCAGCGTCGGTAGGATCGGGTCCCGTGAGCGAGAACCCCCTTGCACCGCCGCGACTGCGGTTCCCGACGGACGCCTCCGAGCTGGTGGACCGGATCTGGCCCGCGTCCGCGACGCGGACCGACGACGGCGACCTGGCCATCGGCGGTGTCACCGCGACGGACCTGGTCCGGCAGTACGGCACCCCGCTCTACGTCGTCGACGAGAGCGACGTGCAGTCCCGTGCGGTGCGGGTGCGCAACGCGTTCACCGAGGCGTTCGAGGGCATCGGCACCCGCGCCCACGTGTACTACGCCGGCAAGGCGTTCCTGACGACCCAGGTCGTGGCGTGGATGGCCGAGGCCGACCTGCGCGTCGACGTCTGCACCGGCGGGGAGCTCGCGGTCGCCCTGGCCGCCGGCATCGACCCGGCGATGCTCGGCTTCCACGGCAACGACAAGTCCGACGCCGAGATCGCCCGCGCGGTCGAGGTCGGCGTGGGCACGATCGTGCTCGACAGCCACGAAGAGGTCCAGCGTGTCGCCCGTGCCGCTGCGGACGCCGGGGTCGTGCAGCGCGTGCGCATTCGGATCAACAGCGGCGTGCACGCGTCCACCCACGAGTACCTGGCCACTGCGCGCGAGGACCAGAAGTTCGGCATCCCGCTCACCGAGGCCGTCGCCGCGGCCGAGGCGGTGCGCGCCGAGTCGTCGCTGGTGTTCGTCGGCCTGCACTCGCACATCGGTTCGCAGATCTTCGACGAGTCCGGGTTCCGCGAGGCCGCTCGACGCCTGATGGACGTGCACGCCACCCTCGTCGAGACCGGTCCGGTGCCCGAGCTGAACCTCGGCGGCGGCTGGGGCATCGACTACACCGAGGCCGACTCCGCCTTCGCGCCCGAGGACGTCGCCGACGCCCTCGCCGCGATCATCGCCGAGGCCTGCGCCGAGCGGGACATCCCGGTGCCCGAGGTCGCGGTCGAGCCCGGTCGCTACATCGTCGGGCCGGCGGGCATCACGCTCTACCGCGTCGGCACGATCAAGCCCGTCACCCTCGAGACCGGCGACGACGCGGGCCACGCGACGCGCACGTACGTGTCCGTCGACGGCGGCATGAGCGACAACGCCCGCCCGGCCCTGTACGGCGCGGACTACACCGCCCGGCTCGCCCGGGCGTCCGGGTCGCCGGCCGTGCTCACCCGCGTCGTCGGGAAGCACTGCGAGAGCGGGGACATCGTGGTGAACGACGAGTACCTGCCGGGTGACGTCCAGCGCGGTGACCTGCTCGCCGTCGCGGCCACCGGCGCGTACTGCTGGGCGCTGTCGAGCAACTACAACCACGTGGGCCGACCGCCGGTCGTCGCCGTGGCGGACGGCGCAGCCCGTATCCTCGTGCGGGGCGAGTCGATCGACGACCTCCTCGCCCGCGACACCGGGGTCGTGCCCGTACCCCACGCCGGCACCGGCAACTGACCCGACGAACAGGGCTCACCCCCACCGACAGGAACCACACCAGATGATCGAATACCGCAACGTCCGCGTCGCGCTGCTCGGGGCCGGCTCGGTCGGGTCCCAGGTCGCGCGGCTCCTGCTCGAGCACGCCGACGAACTCGCCTCGCGCGCGGGTGCCGGCCTCGAACTCGTCGGGATCGCCGTGCGCGACGTCGACGCCCCGCGCGACGTCGACCTGCCCCGTGAGCTCTACACGACCGATGCCGGATCGCTCATCCTCGGTGCCGACATCGTCGTCGAGCTGATCGGTGGCATCGAGCCGGCGCGCACGCTCGTGCTGCAGGCGCTGCAGTCCGGTGCAGACGTCGTCACGGGCAACAAGGCGCTCCTGGCGACCCACGGTCCGGAGCTCTTCGCGGTGGCCGAGCAGGTCGGCGCGCAGCTGTACTACGAGGCCGCCGTGGCCGGTGCGATCCCGATCATCCGACCGCTGCACGACTCGCTCGCCGGTGACCGCATCGAGCGGATCATGGGCATCGTCAACGGCACCACGAACTTCATCCTCGACCTGATGGACCGGCAGGGGAGCACGTTCGAGGACGCCCTGGCCACCGCGACCGAGCTCGGGTACGCCGAGGCCGACCCGACCGCCGACATCGAGGGCTACGACGCCGCGCAGAAGGCCGCGATCCTGGCCTCGCTGGCGTTCCACACCTCGGTGCCGCTGGCTGCGGTGCACCGCGAGGGCATCACGTCGGTCACGATCGAGCAGGTCCGTGCCGCGCGCAAGGCCGGCTACGTCGTGAAGATCCTGGCGACCGCCGAGCGGCTGACCGACGAGGACGGCCGCGAAGGCGTCAGCGCCCGGGTGTACCCGGCCCTCGTGCCGGAGTCGCACCCCCTGGCGAGCGTGCACGGTGCGAAGAACGCCGTGTTCGTCGAGGCCGAAGCAGCCGGCGACCTCATGTTCTACGGTGCCGGTGCCGGTGGCGTCGAAACGGCCTCCGCCGTGCTCGGTGACCTCGTGTCCGCCGCACGTCGGCACGTCATCGGCGGCCCGGGCGTCGCGGAGTCGACCCAGTCGGACCTGCCCGTCTTCCCGATCGGCACCGTCCGCACGCGCTACCAGATCACCTTGCACGTCACGGACGCCCCCGGCGTGCTGTCGACGGTCGCCGGCGTGCTCGCGAAGCACGGCGTGAGCGTCGAGACCGTCGAGCAGACCACCGCGGGCGCCCCCGAGGGGACGGCCGCGCTCGTCATCGGCACGCACCTGGCGCGCGAAGCCGACCTGGCGGACACCGTCCGCACGCTCCGCGGCGAGGACGTGGTCCTGGACGTGACCAGCGTCCTGCGCTTCGTCGGCGCCTGACGCACCACGGGCCTCCAGGCCGACCCCGAACCGAAAACCAGACCGACCCACCGGACAGAGAGAGAAGCCTGATGGCCCACCAGTGGCAGGGAGTCCTGCGCGAGTACGCCGACCGACTCGACGTGACCGAGGCGACGCCGATCGTCACGCTCGGTGAGGGCGGCACGCCCCTCATCCCGGCTCGTCGGCTCTCCGAGCGCACCGGCGCCGAGGTCTACGTCAAGTTCGAGGGCATGAACCCGACCGGGTCCTTCAAGGACCGCGGCATGACGATGGCGATCTCGAAGGCCGTCGAGCACGGTGCGAAGGCCGTCATCTGCGCCTCGACCGGCAACACCAGCGCCTCGGCCGCCGCGTACGCCACGCACGCCGGCATCACCGCCGCGGTGCTCGTGCCCGAGGGCAAGATCGCCATGGGCAAGCTCAGCCAGGCCGTCGCGCACGACGCGCAGCTGCTGCAGGTCCAGGGCAACTTCGACGACTGCCTCGACATCGCCCGCGACCTGGCGGCGAACTACCCGGTGCACCTCGTCAACTCGGTCAACAACGACCGCATCGAGGGCCAGAAGACCGCCGCGTTCGAGGTCGTCGACGTGCTCGGCGACGCCCCGGACTTCCACTTCCTGCCGGTCGGCAACGCGGGCAACTACACCGCGTACTCGCGCGGCTACCGCGAGGACGTGGCCGCCGGTCGCACGACGAAGCTCCCGCGCATGTTCGGGTTCCAGGCGGCCGGCTCCGCACCGATCGTGCGCGGCGAGGTCGTCAAGAACCCGGACACCATCGCGTCGGCGATCCGCATCGGCAATCCGGCCTCGTGGCAGTTCGCCCTCGAAGCCCGCGACGAGACCGACGGCTACTTCGGCGCCATCTCGGACGAGGCCATCCTCGCCGCGCACCACATCCTGTCGGCCGAGGTCGGCGTCTTCGTCGAGCCCGCGTCGGCGATCGGTGTCGCAGGGCTCCTCGAGCGCGCCGACGCCGGCATCGTGCCGAAGGGCGCGAAGGTCGTCATCACCGTCACCGGCCACGGCCTGAAGGACCCGCAGTGGGCCCTGCGCACCGAGGACGGCAGCGAGGTCACCCCGACGAGCGTGCCGGTCGACACCAAGTCGATCGCGGACGTGCTCGGACTGGTCTCGGCGCAGTGAGCCTCGACCGCTCGTCCGGACCGGGGGAGGGCGTCACCGCCCACAGCGCTGTACCGGCCGGACGGGCGGTCCACGCTGTGCCCGCCGGACGGGCCGTGCGCGTCCGCGTGCCGGCGACGTCCGCGAACCTCGGCCCGGGGTTCGACTCGCTCGGCCTCGCGCTTTCGCTGTACGACGAGGTCGTCGTCCGGGTCCGCCCGGAACCCGGCGCCACCGTCACGGTGCAGGGCGTCGGTGCGGGCGAGGTCGCCACCGACGACACGAACCTGGTCGTGCGCGCCGTCCGCCGCGGCCTCGAGCACGCCGGCGTCGACCAGCCCGGCCTCGAACTGCACGCCACGAACGCGATCCCGCACGGCCGTGGGCTCGGTTCCTCGGCGGCCGCGATCGTCGCGGGCCTGATGGCGGCCCGCGGGCTGCTCGAGGGCGTCGTCGACCTGGACGCCTCGACGCTGCTCAGCCTGGCCACCGAGATGGAGGGGCACCCGGACAACGTCGCCCCCGCACTGTTCGGTGGGCTCACCATCGCGTGGATGACGGCCGAAGGACCCGCCTACAAGCGGCTCCTGGTGCACCGCGGTGTCGCACCGGTCGTGTTCGTGCCGACGTCCACGCTGTCGACGAAGCTGGCCCGCTCCCTGCAGCCCGAGAACGTCCCGCACGCCGACGCCGCGTTCAACGTCTCCCGCTCCGCACTGCTCGTCGCCGCGCTCATCCAGAGCCCCGAGCTCCTGCTCGCCGCGACCGAGGACCGTCTGCACCAGGCCTACCGGGCCAGCGCGATGCCGGAGACCGACGCACTGATCGGACTGCTCCGTCAGCACGGGCTCGCGGCCGTCGTGTCCGGGGCGGGACCGAGCCTGCTCGTGCTCGGCAGCGACCCGGCGCAACGGCTCACCGCCGCGGATCTCGTCGCCCGGCCCGGGGAATCCGACTGGCGGGCGCTCATGCTGGCCGTCGATCTCGGTGGTGCTACAGTGGTGGCGCACTCGGCGCTCGAAGCCGAACCCGCGTAGTCGCCCGGACTGCTCGTGCCATGGGGTCCATCCCGTGGCCAGCTCCGACGCAGCGCAGGGTCCGGTGCGCGGGGGCACTCTCTTTCTGATCACCGAATCCCGGTCCGTCGTCTGAACGGCGGTCGATGCATACCCGTGCATCCGGGACGGTGGAAACTCTCCGCGTTCTGCGGTTCGAAAGGAAACACCGACCTTGACCGACAACAACTCCGCCCAGGTGGAGATCCCCAGCGACCTGCGCGCCCTCCGACTGCCGGAACTCCAGCGCATCGCCTCCTCGCTCGGCATCACCGGGCTCTCGAAGCTCCGCAAGGGCGACCTCATCGCCTCGATCGAGGACAAGCGCCCCGTGACGGACGACGCCCCCGCCGCGGCAGCCCCCGCCGCGGCAGCGCCCGCCGCGCCCCCCGTCACGGCCCCGGTGACCGAGCAGCCGACGCTGCCGGAGCCCGCAGCCGAGGCGCCGACTGCTCCGGTCGCCGACCCCGAGGCCCCCGCCGTCGAGTCCGAGCCGGCCGCGCCGTCGCGTGCCCGCCGTTCGCGTCGTGCGTCGTCCGGTGGCACCGTGAACGCCGGCCCGACCTCGGCCGCCGAGCACACCAACGCCGGCCACACCGGTACCGAGGACCTGCTCGCGGGCCTCGACCAGGTGCGTGCCGAGAAGGACGCCCAGGAAGCCGCCCAGACGCAGACCGGTGGCCAGCGTCGCGGCCGTGGCCAGCGCGGTTCCGACCAGCAGGCTCAGCAGCCGAACGAGTCGGCCGACCAGCAGACGCCGACCTCGGCACCTGCGCAGGACGACCAGCAGGCGCGGAACGACCAGCAGAGCACCGAGGGTGCGTCGCAGGACCAGTCCGGTGCCGCCGAGTCCGGCGAGCAGAACGACCAGAACGACCAGCAGGGCGAGGGCGGTTCGCGTCGCGGCCGTCGCAGCCGTGGTCGCGGTCGTGGTCGTGGGCAGAACGCCGAGAACGGCGAGCAGAACGGTGACCAGCCGCAGCAGGACGGTCAGCAGCACCAGCAGGGCGGCCAGCAGAAGCAGAACGGCGGCGACCAGCAGAAGCAGGGCGACGCCAAGCAGTCCGACGCCAAGCAGAACGACGCCAAGCAGCGCGACCAGAAGCAGGACGACCGCGCCGAGCAGAAGCAGCAGGCGGCCAACCAGCAGAAGCAGAACGGTCAGCAGAAGCAGGGCCAGCAGGCCCAGCAGAACGCCGACGACTCCGAGGGCGGCCGCAGCCGTCGCCAGCGGGACCGCAAGCGCGGCCGTGGCGGCCAGAACGACGACTTCGAGCCCGAGGTCACCGAGGACGACGTCCTGATCCCGATCGCGGGCATCCTCGACGTCCTCGACAACTACGCGTTCGTCCGCACCACGGGCTACCTGCCCGGACCGAACGACGTCTACGTCTCGCTCGGCCAGGTGAAGAAGTACCACCTGCGCAAGGGCGACGCCGTCGTCGGCTCGATCAAGCAGCCCCGTGACAACGAGCAGCAGAGCCGTCAGAAGTACAACGCGCTCGTGACCGTCGACTCGGTCAACGGCCAGACCGCCGAAGAGGCAGCGGCCCGCGTCGACTTCTCCGACCTCACCCCGCTGTACCCGAACGAGCGCCTGCGCCTCGAGACGGAGCCCGGCAAGCTGAGCACCCGCATCATCGACCTCGTGTCGCCGATCGGCAAGGGCCAGCGCGGTCTGATCGTCTCGCCGCCCAAGGCCGGCAAGACCGTCGTGCTGCAGGCCATCGCCAACGCGGTCGCGAAGAACAACCCCGAGGCGCACCTCATGGTCGTCCTGGTCGACGAGCGGCCCGAAGAGGTCACCGACATGCAGCGCACGGTGAAGGGCGAGGTCATCGCCTCGACCTTCGACCGTCCGGCCGAGGACCACACCACGGTCGCCGAGCTCGCCATCGAGCGCGCGAAGCGCCTGGTGGAGCTCGGACACGACGTCGTGCTCCTGCTCGACTCGATCACCCGTCTGGGCCGTGCGTACAACCTGTCGACCCCGGCGTCGGGCCGCGTGCTCTCCGGCGGCGTCGACTCGGCGGCGCTCTACCCGCCGAAGCGCTTCTTCGGTGCGGCGCGCAACATCGAGGACGGCGGCTCGCTGACCATCCTCGCCACCGCGCTCGTCGAGACCGGTTCCAAGATGGACGAGGTCATCTTCGAGGAGTTCAAGGGCACCGGCAACATGGAGCTCCGCCTCAACCGTCACCTGGCGGACAAGCGGATCTTCCCGGCCGTCGACGTCAACGCCTCCGGCACCCGTCGCGAGGAGCAGCTGCTCTCCGCCGACGAGGTCAAGATCACCTGGCGTCTGCGTCGGGCACTCGCCGGGCTCGACCCGCAGCAGGCCCTCGAGATCGTGCTGCGGAACCTCAAGGAGACGCAGTCGAACGTCGAGTTCCTGGTGCAGGTGCAGAAGTCGGTCCCGACGACCGGCGGCGCCCACCACAACGGTCACCAGGAGTAACGCGTGTTCGAGTCGGTGGCAGGGCTGCTGGCGGAACACGAGGACCTGACGCAGCAGCTGTCGGACCCCGCGCTCCACGCCGATGCGGCCCGGGCGAAGAAGGTGAACCGGCGCTACGCCGAGCTCAACCAGATCAAGTCCGCGTACGAGTCCTGGCAGGCGGCGGGGGACGACCTCGCCGCCGCCCAGGAACTCGCGCGTGAGGACGCGGCGTTCGCGGACGAGGTCCCCGGGCTCGAGGAGCAGTTGGCGGAGCGTCAGGAGCGTCTCCGCCGGCTGCTCATCCCGCGCGACCCCGACGACGGACGCGACGTGATCATGGAGATCAAAGGCGGCGAGGGCGGCGAGGAGTCGGCGCTGTTCGCGGCCGACCTCCTGCGCATGTACTCGCACTACGCCGAGACCAAGGGCTGGAAGGTCGAGCTCCTCGAGCGCACCGAGTCCGACCTGGGCGGCTACAAGGACGTCCAGGTCGCGATCAAGTCGAACACCACTGACCCGTCGCAGGGCGTCTGGGCGCACCTGAAGTACGAGGGCGGCGTGCACCGTGTGCAGCGCGTGCCGCAGACCGAGTCGCAGGGGCGCATCCACACCTCGACGACCGGCGTGCTGGTGTTCCCCGAGGTCGACGAGCCGGAGGAGGTCGCGATCAACCAGAACGACCTGAAGATCGACGTCTACCGGTCGTCCGGTCCCGGCGGCCAGTCCGTCAACACGACGGACTCCGCGGTCCGCATCACCCACCTGCCCACGGGCATCACGGTGGCGATGCAGAACGAGAAGTCGCAGCTGCAGAACCGTGAGGCCGGCATGCGCGTGCTCCGCGCACGCATCCTCGCGCGGCAGCAGGAGGAGCTCGACGCGATCGCCTCGGACGCGCGCAAGTCGCAGATCCGCGGGATGGACCGTTCGGAGCGCATCCGGACGTACAACTTCCCGGAGAACCGGATCGCGGACCACCGCACCGGCTACAAGGCGTACGACCTCGACCGCGTCATGAACGGTGCGCTCGAGCCCGTCGTCCAGTCCGCCATCCAGGCGGACGAAGAGGCACGTCTGGCCGCCATCGGCGACCAGGACGCGTAACCGCTCACCCCGCCTGGAGGCCCGGCTCGTGTCCGACACGCCCGTCACGTTCGCCGCGGATCGCCTGCTCGAGCAGGCGGCCGCGGCGCTCGTCGCGTCCGGCGTCCCGACACCCCAGGTCGACGCGGAGCTGCTGCTCGCGTGGGCGACCGACACCTCGCGCGGCGCCGTGCAGGCCCGGGCGATGACCGGTGGCGCCATCGCGGCGGAGCACGTCGAGCGCTTCCGGCACGCGATCGCGCGTCGGAGCACCCGCGAACCCCTGCAGCACATCACCGGGCAGGCGTACTTCCGCGCGCTGACCCTGGCGGTCGGGCCAGGGGTCTTCGTGCCGCGGCCCGAGACCGAGGGCGTCGTGCAGTTCGGCATCGACGCGCTCCGGACGGTCGCGGTGCCGGCGCCGATCGCGGTCGACCTCGGTTCGGGCAGTGGTGCGATCGCCATCGCGATGGACACCGAGGTGCCGAACGCCGTGGTCTACGCGGTCGAGGCCTCGCCCGAGGCACTGCCTTGGACCCGTCGGAACGTCGATGCCCACGGCGGCACGGTGCGACTCGTCGAGGGTGACCTGGCCGACGCGCTGCCCGAACTGGACGGCACGGTGTCCGTCGTGGTGTCGAACCCGCCGTACGTGCCGGACGACGCGGTCCCGATCGATCCCGAGGTGCGCGACCACGACCCCGCGATGGCGCTGTACGGCGGACCGGACGGCCTCGACGCGGTGCGTGCCCTGGCCGAGACGGCGTGGCGGCTGCTCGTGCCCGGCGGGGTGCTCGTCATCGAGCACGCCGAGCCGCAGGGCGCCGGCGTCCGCGACGTGCTCGCGCGCCGGGGGTTCCGGACCCCGGAGACGCACGTCGACCTGACGGGACGCGACCGCACGACCACCGCGACGCGGTAGCCGGACGCACCACGGGCCTCCCGGTCGGTGTGTCGGTCAGGCGACGGGGGAGGCCTCGCGCTGCTGCGCGACGAAGGCGCGGACGTGCTCGCGCAGGTCGGTGTCGCGCTCGACCAGGACGGCGTGGATGCCGACGCTCCGGGCGCCCGCGATGTTCTCCGGCATGTCGTCGGCGAAGAACGTGCGCTCGGCGGGCACGCCGTGGTGCTCGACCGCGCGGAGGAAGACCTCGGGCTCGGGCTTGCGGGCGCCGAAGTTGCTCGACGTGTCCAGGTGGTCGCCGAACAGCCCGGGCAGCGAGGGTGCCCACTGGTGGATCCACCGACCGGCGAGCGGCCCGTTGTTGGTGAGCAGGCCGACACGCCCGTGCTCGCTCGCGATGCGGACGGCCTCGATGCGTTCCGGCAGCTCGGTCATCGCGGATCCGCGGATGCGCGCCCACTCGGCCTCGGGGACGTCGCACTCCATGGCCTGCTCGAACGCGGCGAGGTACTCGTCACCGTCGGCGAAGCCACCGGCCTCGGCACGCATCTCGTGGCCGCAGTCCCACCAGCGCCGGCGGAGCTCCGCGAACTCGTGTCCGGTGAACTCGGAGAGTGCGGCCATCCGCACCTGCCAGTCGTACCGGACCAGGACGTCGTCCATGTCGAAGAGGAACAGGAGGTGGGGCGCAGGGGTCTCGTTCACGATGTCCTCCATTGTGTCGCACTATCATCGTCGAGTCATGGCATCCCGATACGACTGCACCGACTCCGACGGGCTCCTGACCGGGATGCGGCTCGCACGTGCCGCCCTCGGGCGCGGAGACCTCGTCGTCGTCCCCACCGACACCGTCTACGGCCTCGCCGCGGACGCCTTCAACGCGGCCGCCGTCCAGCGGCTGCTCGACGCGAAGGGCCGGACGCGGCAGTCGCCGCCGCCGGTGCTCATCCCCGGCCCGCCGACGCTCGACGCGCTCGCGAGCGACGTCCCGCAGCAGGTGCGCGACCTCGTCGCCGAGTTCTGGCCCGGCGGGCTGACCGTGATCCTGCGGGCACAGCCGTCGCTCGACTGGGACCTCGGCGAGACGCGGGGCACGGTCGCCCTGCGGATGCCGGACTCGCGGATCGCACTCGAGCTCCTGCAAGAGGTGGGTCCGCTCGCGGTCTCGTCCGCGAACTCGACCGGTGACCCGGCGGCGATGGACGTCGACGCCGCCGAGCGGATGCTCGGGGACAGCGTCGCCGTGTACCTGGACGGTGGCGCCATCGGCGCGCACGAGGGCTTCGAGGCCTCGACCGGGTCGACGATCGTCGACGCGACGGGGCTGTCGGACGGTGGGAAGCTCCGCATCGTCCGGCACGGGGTGATCTCCGACGACGAGATCACCCGGGTCGTCGGAGCCGACCTCGTCGGATGAAGTACTACCTGCTGGCGGGGGCGATCGCCGCGGTCGTGAGCTTCCTGGTCAGTGTGCTCGTCTGGAAGCTCGGGCTGAAGTACAAGTGGTACCCCCAGGTCCGCGAGCGGGACGTGCACCGCACGCCCACGCCGCGCCTCGGCGGGATCGCGATGTACATCGGCGTCATCGTGTCGCTGCTGGCGGCGTGGTTCCTGTTCCCCTCGATCGCGGGGACCGACTACTTCCGGCTGGTGTTCTCCGAGCCCGGGCGCGTGCTGGCGGTGCTCGGAGGAGCGACGATCATCGTGGTCCTCGGGGTCGCGGACGACATCTGGGACCTCGACTGGATGACGAAGCTCGCGGGGCAGATCATCGCCGCGGGCATCCTCGCCTGGCAGGGCGTGGCCATCGTGTCGCTGCCGATCGGGAACACCCTGGGGGTCGGCTCGTCGTACATGAGCCTGATCTTCACGGTGCTGGCGGTGGTGCTCGTGATGAACGCGGTGAACTTCATCGACGGACTCGACGGCTTGGTCGCGGGGGTCGCGATCATCGCCGGCGGGGTGTTCTTCCTCTACACGTTCTTCATCAACCGCGTGGTCGTGCAGACCGAGTTCTTCTTCAACCTGCCGTCCCTGCTGACGGCGGTGCTCGTCGGGTCCTGCTTCGGGTTCCTCATCCTCAACTGGCACCCCGCGAAGCTCTTCATGGGCGACGCGGGAGCCCTGCTCGTCGGCTTCCTGATGGCCACGAGCGCGGTGTCGGTCACGGGCAACATCGATCCGGCAGCGGTGCAGACACGCCAGGCACTGCTGCCGGCCTTCATCCCGATCCTGCTGCCCTTCGCGATCCTGATCGTGCCGATCCTCGACTTCGGCCTGGCGGTCACCAGGCGGCTCAGTGCCGGGAAGTCCCCGTTCTCGGCCGACCGCAAGCACCTGCACCACCGCCTGCTCGACATGGGGCACTCGCACTTCCACGCCGTGCTGATCTTCTACGCGTGGACCGCCACCGTCGCGGTCGGGTGCCTGCTGTTCCTGTTCGTCGACTGGTACTGGGTGGTCACCTTCGTCGCGGTCGGCTTCACCGTGTGCGCGGTCGCCACGTTCGCGCCGCTCGGCCGGAAGCGGACCGAGATCGCCGCCCAGACCGCCAACCGCTCCGCCGCCGTGGTGGACGCCAGCCTCGACCCGCTCGACCGGGCCGCCAACGACCGCACGATCCCAGGAGACATCACGTGACCGCACCGAACGCGCTCGACCACGTCCGGCCGGTGTTCCGCCGCATCATCACCTGGGGAGCGGTCCTCGCCGTCGCCCTGGCGATCGTCGGGGGAGTCGTGGGACTGCTCGTCGCCGACACTCCCGGGCTCGTCGGCGGCCTGCTCGGTGCCGTGCTCAGCGTCGTGTTCCTCGGGCTGACCGCCGTCAGTGTCCTCGTCGCGCTGCGCGTCTCCAAGGGACAGATGATCTCGGGTGCCTTCTTCGGCATCGTGATGGGCACCTGGCTGCTCAAGTTCATCGTCTTCATCGTGCTGCTCGTGGCGCTGAAGGACCGCACCTGGGTGGACTTCCCGGTGCTCGCGATCGTGATCATCGCGGGTGTCGTCGGGTCCCTGGTCATCGACGTCGTCGCGGTGGCGAAGGCCCGGATCCCGATCGGCGTGCAGCTGCCCGGCGACGGAGCCGGTGGCTCCGCGGACGCTGAGAACCCGACCCCCCGCAACTGAGAAGCCGGGAAGCCTCTCGCACCTGATAGGCTTCTCGGAGTCCGCCACCGGAGCCTTTCGCTCGGAGCGGGCAAGCCTCCACAACGTCCACCATCGCGTGCCATGATGTGCGCGCGCCGACACAGGAGACAGCGCTGCTATCCCACGCTCTTCCCCTGTCCCTCTCTGCTGCGGTTGACACCGTTGCGGCGGGGAGCAGCAAGGCCGCCGAGTTCCATGGTCCGTCGATCAACGAGTTCTTCCCGGATGCGATCTTCTTCGCCGGGACGCCGTTCGAGATCGATCGGGTCGTCCTCATCCGCTTCTTCGCCGTCGCCGTGCTCCTGGTGTTCGCCTTCGTTGGGACCCGCGCGCTGAAGCTCGTCCCGAACCGCGGTCAGGCGTTCATCGAGTACGCGTTCGACGTCGTTCGTCGCAACACCTTCGACAACCTCGGAGAGAAGGACGGCAAGCGATTCCTGCCGCTCCTGGCGACGATCTTCTTCGGCGTGCTGTTCATGAACCTGACCGGTCTGATCCCGGGCATGAACCTCGCCGGCACCAGTCGCATCGCGATGCCGATGATCCTCGCGATCGTTGCCTACGTCGCGTTCATCTACGCCGGCCTCCGCAAGCACCCGGGCACGTTCCTCCGGAACTCGCTCTTCCCGCCCGGGGTGCCGTGGTTCCTCTACATCATCGTGACGCCGATCGAGCTCGTCTCGACGTTCGTGCTCCGTCCGGTCACGCTGACGCTGCGACTCCTGATGAACATGGTCGTCGGGCACCTGCTGCTCGTCCTGTTCTTCTCGGCCACGCAGTTCTTCTTCTTCGACGCTTCGCTCGGCTTCAAGGCCTTCGGCGTCGGGACGCTCGCGTTCGGCATCGCGTTCAGCTTCTTCGAGATCCTCGTCGCGCTGCTGCAGGCCTACGTCTTCATGCTCCTCACCGCCGTCTACATCCAGCTGGCGCTGGCTGACGAGCACTGATTCCTCACTGACCCCCTACGGGACCGGCGACCGTCGGACCCGCACCTCGAAAGGAAAACACGTGGACGCAACGACCGTTCTCGCGGAGATCAACGGCAACATCGCGACGGTTGGCTACGGCCTCGCTGCGATCGGCCCGGCCATCGGTGTCGGCATCGTCGTCGGCAAGACGATCGAGTCCGTCGCCCGCCAGCCCGAGCTCCAGGGCCGCCTGACGACCCTCATGTACATCGGTATCGCCTTCACCGAGGCCCTGGCCTTCATCGGCATCGCCACGTACTTCATCTTCACCAACTAAGGTTCCTCGATGCACAACGCACTCATCATCGCGGCGGAGGAGACGCACAACCCCCTCATTCCGCCGGTGTACGACATCGTGTGGTCGTTGGTTGCCTTCGTCATCATCTTCTTGGTGATGTGGCGTGTCGTCACGCCGCGCATCACGAAGATGCTCGATGAGCGCACCGAGGCCATCGAGGGTGGCATCAAGAAGGCAGAGGCTGCTCAGGAGCAGGCCGCTGCTGCGCTCGACGAGTACAACAAGCAGCTCGCCGACGCCCGCTCCGAGGCGTCCCGCATCCGCGAGCAGGCCCGCGCCGACGCCACGGCGATCGGCAACGAGGTCCGCGAGCAGGCAGCGGCCGATGCAGCACGCATCACGGCCAACGCCCAGGCGCAGATCGAAGCCGAGCGCCAGAGCGCCGTCCAGTCCCTCCGGTCCGAGGTGGGCACCCTTGCCCTCGACCTCGCGTCCGGCGTGATCGGCGAATCGCTCAAGGACGACGCCAAGTCGTCGGCAGTCGTCGACCGGTTCCTCGCCGACCTCGAGGCCTCGCAGGCCACGAAGACGGGGGAGCACTGAGCATGCGCAGCGCTACCAGAGAAGCACTCGCGTCCACCAGGGCGGTGCTCTCGGACCTCGGTTCGAGCGCCGACCTGGCCGCGGGTGCCGAGATCCTCGCCTCCGGGCGTGCGATCGCCGGTGCGCCGCAGCTGCTCGGGCTGCTGTCCGACCCGACGGCTGACCCGGCCGGCAAGAAGGTCCTCATCGACCGCGTCTTCGCCGGCCAGTCGAACGCGACTCGTGCGGTCCTGACCGCGGTGGCCGGCTCGCGCTGGTCCTCGCAGCAGGACCTGCTCGCGGGCATCGAGGACGCGGGCATCCGCGCCGTCGCCGCCACCGCGGGTCCGGGCTCGCCGATCGAGTCCGAGTTGTTCGCCTTCGAGACCGCCGTCCGTTCGGACGCCGGCCTCGAGCTGGCACTCGGCACGAAGCTCGGTAGCCCGGCGCAGAAGGGCGCGCTCGTCGAGCGGCTCCTCGGCCCGAAGGCGTCGCAGCAGACCGTGACCATCGTCTCCGCGCTCGTGCAGCAGCCTCGCGGCCGCCGCATCGGTGAACTCGTCCGCGATGCCTCGCGCATCGTGGCCGAGCAGGACGGCAAGCTCGTCGCGACCGTGGTCACCGCCACGGCACTCACGACCGCCCAGTCGGCACGCGTTGCACGCGGTCTGGCCGAGCGCTACGGCAAGGACATCAGCATCAACCAGGTCGTCGACCCCACGGTCGTCGGCGGGGTCCGGGTGCAGATCGGCGGCGACGTCATCGACGGCACCGTGTCCACGCGGCTCTCGGAGCTCCGGCTCCAGCTCGCCGGCTAGGCGTACGGTCGAAGCCGCTCCTCCCAAGTCCACAACGGGAACTGCCGAGTCTGGCAGCGTCACCCTCTCGGAGCCGAAGGGCCCCGGAAAACCACAAGGAAAATCCCATGGCAGACATCACCATCAGCCCCGATGAGATCCGTGATGCCCTGAAGGACTTCGTCTCGAACTACGAGCCGACGAAGGCCTCCACGGCCGAGGTCGGGCACGTCACCGACGCCGGTGACGGCATCGCGCACGTCGAGGGCCTCCCCGGCGTCATGGCCAACGAGCTGATCCGCTTCGCGGACGGCACGCTCGGCCTCGCGCAGAACCTCGACGAAGACGAGATCGGCGCGATCGTGCTCGGCGAGTTCGCCGGCATCGAAGAAGGCATGGAAGTCACGCGTACCGGTGAGGTCCTCTCGGCCCCCGTCGGTGACGGCTTCCTCGGCCGCGTCGTCGACCCCCTCGGCGCCCCGATCGACGGCCTCGGCGAGATCGCAGCCGAAGGGCGTCGTGCCCTCGAGCTCCAGGCTCCCGGCGTCATGTCCCGCAAGTCGGTGCACGAGCCGCTGCAGACCGGCATCAAGGCCATCGACGCGATGATCCCCGTCGGCCGTGGTCAGCGTCAGCTGATCATCGGCGACCGCCAGACCGGCAAGACGGCCATCGCGATCGACACGATCATCAACCAGAAGGCCAACTGGGAGTCCGGCGACGAGGACAAGCAGGTCCGCTGCATCTACGTCGCCATCGGTCAGAAGGGCTCCACGATCGCCTCCGTCAAGGGCGCGCTCGAGGACGCCGGTGCGATGGAGTACACCACCATCGTCGCCGCTCCCGCGTCCGACCCGGCCGGCTTCAAGTACCTCGCCCCGTACACCGGTTCGGCCATCGGCCAGCACTGGATGTACTCCGGCAAGCACGTCCTCATCATCTTCGACGACCTGTCGAAGCAGGCCGAGGCCTACCGTGCCGTGTCGCTCCTCCTGCGTCGTCCGCCGGGGCGCGAGGCGTACCCGGGTGACGTCTTCTACCTGCACTCCCGTCTGCTGGAGCGTTGTGCGAAGCTGTCCGACGAGCTCGGCGCCGGTTCGATGACGGGTCTCCCGATCATCGAGACGAAGGCGAACGACGTCTCGGCGTACATCCCGACCAACGTCATCTCGATCACCGACGGCCAGATCTTCCTGCAGTCGGACCTCTTCAACGCGAACCAGCGTCCGGCCGTCGACGTGGGCATCTCGGTGTCCCGCGTCGGTGGTGACGCCCAGGTGAAGTCGATCAAGAAGGTCTCCGGCACGCTGAAGCTCGAGCTGGCGCAGTACCGCTCCCTCGAGGCGTTCGCGATGTTCGCGTCCGACCTCGACCAGGCGTCGCGTCGTCAGCTGGATCGTGGTGCCCGCCTGACCGAGCTCCTCAAGCAGCCGCAGTACTCGCCGTACCCGGTCGAGGAGCAGGTCGTGTCCATCTGGGCCGGCACCAACGGCAAGCTCGACACCGTTCCGGTGCCGGACGTGCTGCGCTTCGAGTCCGAACTGCTCGACCACCTGCGTCGCAACTCCGAGGTCCTCACGACCCTGCGCGAGACGAACCAGCTCAGCGACGAGACCGTCGCCGAGATGTCGAAGCAGATCGACGAGTTCTCGAAGAGCTTCCAGACGAGCGACGGCAAGACCCTCGGCTCCGAGCAGTTCGACGCGGCAGACGCCGAGGACGTCGACCAGGAGCAGATCGTCAAGGGTCGTCGCTAGATGGCAGCGCAGGTCCGGGTCTACCGACAGCGAATCAAGTCCGCGAAGACCACGAAGAAGGTCACTCGCGCGATGGAACTGATCTCGGCGTCGCGGATCCAGAAGGCGCAGGCCCGTATGGCTGCGTCCGGCCCGTACTCGCGAGCCGTGACGCGTGCGGTGTCGGCCGTGGCGACGTTCTCGAACGTCGACCACGT
Source organism: Curtobacterium sp. TC1 (assembly GCF_019844075.1). NCBI lineage: Bacteria > Bacillati > Actinomycetota > Actinomycetes > Micrococcales > Microbacteriaceae > Curtobacterium > Curtobacterium sp. TC1. The sequence continues at coordinate 2,357,805 of NZ_CP081964.1, read as the reverse complement.
GCTGACCACCGAGCCGGAGTCCTCGACCCGTGCGGCCGTGGTGCTCTTCACCTCGGACCGCGGCCTGAACGGTGCGTTCAGCACGAACGTCCTCAAGCAGGGCGAGGAGCTCGCCTCCCTGCTCCGCAGCGAGGGCAAGGACGTCGTCTACTACCTGGTCGGTCGCAAGTCCGTCGGGTACTTCGCGTTCCGTGAGCGCGCGTCGGAGCAGCAGTGGGTCGGCAACACCGACCAGCCGGAGTTCTCGACCGCCAAGGAGATCGGCGACGCCGTCGTGGCGAAGTTCCTCCAGGACACCGCAGAGGGCGGCGTGGACGAGATCCACATCGTGTTCAACCGGTTCCTCAGCCTGGCGACGCAGGAGCCGCAGGTCGTTCGCCTGCTGCCCCTCGAGGTCGTCGAAGGGGTCGAGGAGCCCGAGGGCAACGAGCCCCTGCCGCTCTACGAGTTCGAGCCGGACGCCGATGCGGTGCTCGACTCGCTGCTCCCGGTCTACATCGAGAGCCGCATCTTCAACGCCATGCTGCAGTCGGCTGCTTCCGAGCACGCCGCCCGTCAGAAGGCGATGAAGGCGGCCAGCGACAACGCGGACTCGCTGATCCGTGACTTCACCCGACTCGCGAACAACGCGCGTCAGGCGGAGATCACCCAGCAGATCTCCGAGATCGTCGGCGGCGCCGACGCCCTCTCGTCGAAGAAGAAGTAGTCCGCGTCGTTCGCGGACAGATACCCACCCTCAGGAAGGCACCAGCCATGACCGACACCGCAACCACCGCGGTCGAGACGTCGTCGGCGCCCGGTGTCGGCCGGATCGCCCGTGTCACGGGTCCCGTCGTCGACATCGAGTTCCCCCACGACGCAATCCCGGAGATGTACAACCTCCTGTTCACGACCATCACCATCGGTGACTCGTCGCAGGAGATCGGCCTCGAGGTCGCCCAGCACCTGGGCGACGACCTGGTCCGTGCCATCTCCCTGAAGCCGACCGACGGCCTGGTCCGTGGCCAGGAGGTCCGTGACTCGGGCGCTCCGATCTCGGTCCCCGTCGGCGACGTCACCAAGGGCAAGGTGTTCGACGTCCTCGGGAACGTGCTCAACACGGACGAGAAGCTCGAGATCACCGAGCGCTGGCCGATCCACCGCAAGGCCCCGGCCTTCGACCAGCTCGAGTCGAAGACCTCGATGTTCGAGACCGGCATCAAGTCCATCGACCTCCTCACCCCGTACGTGCAGGGTGGCAAGATCGGCCTCTTCGGTGGTGCGGGCGTCGGCAAGACCGTCCTCATCCAGGAGATGATCCAGCGCGTCGCGCAGGACCACGGCGGTGTGTCGGTGTTCGCCGGTGTCGGTGAGCGCACCCGTGAGGGCAACGACCTCATCGGTGAGATGGAAGAGGCGGGGGTCTTCGACAAGACGGCCCTCGTGTTCGGCCAGATGGACGAGCCGCCGGGAACGCGTCTCCGCGTGGCCCTGTCGGCGCTGACGATGGCGGAGTACTTCCGCGATGTCCAGAAGCAGGACGTGCTCCTCTTCATCGACAACATCTTCCGCTTCACGCAGGCCGGCTCCGAGGTCTCGACGCTGCTCGGTCGCATGCCGTCCGCCGTGGGCTACCAGCCCAACCTCGCCGACGAGATGGGTGTGCTCCAGGAGCGCATCACCTCGACGCGTGGTCACTCGATCACCTCGCTGCAGGCGATCTACGTGCCGGCTGACGACTACACCGACCCGGCTCCGGCCACCACGTTCGCGCACCTCGACGCGACCACCGAGCTCTCGCGTGAGATCGCGTCGCAGGGTCTGTACCCCGCGATCGACCCGCTGACCTCGACGTCGCGGATCATGGACCCGCGGTACCTGGGCGCCGACCACTACGAGACGGCCACGCGCGTCAAGCAGATCCTCCAGAAGAACAAGGAACTGCAGGAGATCATCGCCATCCTCGGTGTCGACGAGCTCTCCGAAGAGGACAAGATCACCGTCGAGCGCGCTCGTCGTATCCAGCAGTTCCTCTCGCAGAACACGTACATGGCGAAGAAGTTCACGGGCGTCGAGGGCTCCACGGTGCCGCTCAAGGACACCATCGAGTCCTTCCGCGCCATCGCCGACGGCGAGTTCGACCACGTTGCGACGCAGGCGTTCTTCAACGTCGGTGGCATCAACGACGTGGAAGAGAAGTGGGCACAGATCCAGAAGGAGAACCGCTGACATGGCGGGTCTCAGCGTGAGCGTCGTCTCGGCCGACCGTGAGGTCTGGTCGGGCGACACCACCATGGTCGTCGCACGCACGACAGAGGGCCAGATCGGCATCCTCGCGGGACACGAGCCGATGCTCGCGATCCTCGCGCAGGGTCAGGTCCGCATCACGCGGGCCGACGGGTCGACCGTCGCGGTCGACGCCGAAGACGGCTTCCTGTCGGTGGAGCACGACACGGTGACGATCGTCGCGCGGCAGGCCGCGCTGGCGTCCTGACCGGACTGACCGTCCTCCTCCCGCCTTCGGAGACGAAGCGGGAGGGTGGGGACACGAGCCGCACGCTCGATCTGCGTGCACTCTCGTTCCCGGAACTGGCCGATGAGCGGGCCGCGGTGATCACCGCGGCCCGCTCTGTCAGTTCCGAGGAGTCCTCGGCCAGGACGGCTCTCAAGCTCGGACCGAAGTCGATCGCCGAACGGTTCCGGAACCTCGAGCTCGACACGTCGGGCACGATGCCCGCGATCGAGCGCTACACGGGGGTGCTCTACGACCCGCTCGGTGCGCAGACGGCCGACGACTCGACGCGGTCGTGGTGGTTCGACCACGTGGTCGTGCAGTCGGCGATGTTCGGTCCGATCGGCGCGGGCGACCCGATCCCGGCGTACCGGCTGTCGCACGACTCCCGGCTCGGGAACCTCCGGCTCGCGTCACACTGGCCGGCGGTCTCGTCCCGGGTCCTGGACGAGCGGGCAGACGGCCTGGTCCTCGACCTCCGGTCGGAGGGCTACCGCCAGCTCGGTCCCGTCCCGGGCTCCGTCGCCCCGCGCATCGTGAGCGTCGACGGCTCCGGTCGACGGCGAGCGTTGAACCACTGGAACAAGACCGCGAAGGGGCGGTTGGTCGCGCTGCTCGCGCGCACCGGAGCGGTCGTCGCGACGATGGATGAGCTGGTCGGATGGGCCGCCGCCAACGGCGTCATCGTCGAGCGCAGCGACTCAGGGTGGGACCTGGTCGCCGGGAGCCTCGAACCCGTCACTGTCTGACCATCGCCCCGGTCCGTCCTCCACAGGTCGGGCCGGGGCGGTGCTGTCCACAGGTGGTCGGCTCGCGCCTGCCGGGAGGCCCGGATCACGCTTCGATGGCGTGCATGATCCCCTCGACGGCACGTTCCCCCGACCAGACCGCAGTCCGTTTCCCTCGCGAGATCGCGGCGGCGGTCACACTGCCCGCGGCCGCAGCATCGCTGGTCGCGCCCGGCGCGGGACCCTGCACCAGGACCGGGGCGATCGCGATCGTCACGGCGTGTGGTGCCCTCGCGACACGTCTGGCCCTCGTGCCGTTCCTGGTGGCACGCGATCTGCCGGATCCACGGTCGGTCCGCGGGTTCGACCCGTCCGACGGCCCCGTGCCGCCAGCGCTGCTGGGCCTCGGGCCCGGACCGGACCGCGACCGTGTGCGGACGGCTGGCGACCGGTGTGCCGAGGCGTGGCGGGTCTGGCGCGCCGAGGACCGGCTGGGGGACAGCGCGGCCGGAGCTGCCGGTGCGCTCGCGCTCGGCGCCTGGTGCGCGTGGGCGCTCGGGTCGTCGGCCCGAGCGGAGACCCGGGCGCGTTACGCCCTCGAGACCTGCGCAGACGACCCGCTCGCCGGTCTGGTCCTGCGCTCCGTGCTGGCCGGTAGTTCCCCGACGTGGAGTGACGGCCCCGTGACCGGCGCCGATCGTGACCGGCGCCGATCGTGACCGGCCCCGGCCCCGGTCACCCGCCCGTCGGACGACACGGTGTGACGGGTCGACCGGATCGTCTACGGTGGGTGGGACCACATCCGAAGGGCTCCGGTTGCGCGACGACGACATCGAGGACACCGTCATCCGTCGACCCCACGGCACGGGCGGCGACCGTGTCGACGATCTGTTCGGCGACACCGTCATCCGACCGCGCTCGGAGCCGTCGGCGCCCGACGGCGAACCGGCCGTCGACGGAGCCGACCCGGAGGACACGATCGTCCGCGCCCCTGGCCGGAGCACCGCCGGACCGAGCGTGCCCGTCGGAGCCGTGCCGGGCCTCCCGTCCGTCCCTGCCGCGCCCGCGGCGCGTGTGCCGTCCGTCCGCATCGGCGACCGCACCTTCCGACTGGACCACCCGGTGATCATCGGCCGGCGCCCGTCGCTGCCGCGGATCACCAGCGGCCCCGAACCGGAACTCGTGACGGTGCGGTCCGTCAACGGCCAGGTGTCGTCGTCGCACGTCCGCATCCACGCCGAGGGCGAAGCCGTGGTCGTGCAGGACCTGCGGTCCACGAACGGCACCGTCGTCCGACCGGCCGGCGCGCCGGTGTACCGCATGGCATCGGGTGCGTCGATCGTCGCACTGACGGGTACGGTAGTCGAGGTCGGTGACGGCAACGCCATCGAGGTCCTGTCGCCGTACCTCCGGGTCGCACCGACGGCGGACGGGTCCCCACCGGTTCCCCCGTGGCCCACCGACCAGACAGCACCCGGCACGCCCCGACCCCCCAGAGAGCGATCCTGAAACGTGACCGAACTCGGCCGAGCAGCGACTGCGCACGCCATCGACGTCCCCGGTGCCGACGGTGCCACCCTGACGCTCTCGTGGGGAGCCGCGACCGACGTCGGTCGTCGGCGTGACCACAACGAGGACAGCTACATCGTCGGGGCGCCCTTCTTCGTCGTCGCCGACGGCATGGGCGGTCACCTCGCCGGTGACCGCGCGAGCGACGCCGTCGTGCGTCGGCTCGAGCAGGTGACGCAGGAGCCCTTCACCTCGCGGCAGGGCATCCAGCGGGCGCTGCTGCTCGCGACCGCCGACATCGAACGCGCAGCCGGTGGCAACGCGATCGGCGCCGGGACGACCGTCACCGGCATCGCATTGGTCGCGTCGCTCGGCCAGCCGGCCGCACTCGTCTTCAACGTCGGCGACTCCCGGACCTACCGCATCGAGGACGGCGTCCTGCGACGCGTCACCGTGGACCACTCCGTGGTGCAGGAGATGGTGGACGCCGGCCTGCTGCGCGCCGAGGACGCCGAGCAGCACCCGGACAGCAACGTCATCACCCGCGCGGTCGGGTTCGGCGAGCCACCGGCACCGGACTGGTGGACGCTGCCGCTCCGCGCGGGTGACCGCTACATCGTCTGCTCCGACGGACTGACGAAGGAACTCGGCGACGCCGGCATCGCACGCATCGCCGCGCGGGAAGCCGGCGCGCAGGAACTCGCCGAACGCCTGGTCGGCGACGCGGTCGTCGCCGGCGGTCGGGACAACGTCACCGTCGTCGTGCTCCAGGTCGATGCCGCGCCCGACGACGGCGACCTCGAGGACACGCTCCCGCGGCACTGACCGCTGTCAGGACCCCCCGAACTGGGGGAGTGCACCCGTCCACAGGCGGTCGGTGCGCGGATGGACGGTCACCGGCGCTTCGTACAATGACTGTGCCACGACGAGAGAGTTGGCCGCTCGGCCGGGGAGGAGACGACGATGGCTCGACGCCTGCCGTCCAACCCGCCGGTGATCGGCGGGTTCAGCCCCGTGCACGTCCTCGGCTCCGGTGGCTTCGCCGACGTCTTCCTGTACGAGCAGGACATGCCGCGCCGTCAGGTCGCGGTGAAGGTCCTGCTCGACGAGGTCGTCGACGACCGCGTCCGGCAGATGTTCCAGGCCGAGGCCAACCTGATGGCCCGGCTCAGCACCCACCCGTCGATCCTGACCGTGTTCCAGGCGAGCGTCGCGGCGGACGGCCGTCCGTACCTGGTGATGGAACTCTGCTCCTCGTCGCTCAGCGAGCGCTACCGGCGTGAGCCGATCCCGGTGTCCGAAGTGCTCTCGATCGGTGTCCGGATCGGGTCCGCCCTCGAGACCGCGCACCGCGAAGGCGTGCTCCACCGCGACATCAAACCGTCGAACATCCTGCTCACGGCGTACGGCAACCCCGTCCTTTCAGACTTCGGGATCGCGGCCACCATCGGCGGGACCGACCCGGACGAGCCCGTCGGCATGTCGATCCCGTGGTCGGCGCCCGAGGTGCTGATCGACGAGTCCCGCGGCACGATCCAGTCCGAGGTCTACTCCCTCGCCGCCACCGTGTACTCGCTGCTCGCCGGCCGCAGCCCCTTCGAGGTCCGCGGCGGCAAGAACGGTGCGAGCGACCTGATGGCCCGGATCGACAAGGGCGGTGTCAAGCCGACCGGTCGCACGGACGTACCGCCGTCGCTCGAACGACTGCTCGCCACGGCACTGTCCCGCAAGGTGCCGTCGCGGCCGACGACCGTGCTCGAACTGGTGCGCGGGTTCCAGCAGGTCGAGGCCGAGCTCGGGATCCCGCAGACCGCCGCCGACGTCGCGGTCGAGGCCTGGGCCATCGCGACCCCGGCGCCGGAGGGCGACCGGACCATGATCCGCGAGCTCCAGCCGCCGTCACGGGTCGGTGCCCGGCGCCGAACGCGTCGTGCGGTCCAGGGCGGGGTGGTCGCCGGCGGCTCGCAGAGCGTCGGGACGGTCCACCGCACCGGGTCGGTCACGCGTGCGCGTCGCCGCACCCGTTCGACGCTCGTCTGGGCGACGTCCCTGACCGTCGTCGTGGTCGCGGCCCTGGCCATCGCCACCGTGGTCGTCGTCGGGCGGCTCGGTGCCGGGGCCATCCCCGTGGTGGCCGACGTCCGCGCGCAGACCTCGGCGGAGTCGGTGTCCTTCTCGTGGGCGGACCCCGGGCTGCGGAGCGGCGACACGTACGTCATCTCGTCGAACGGGTCGTCCAGCCAGCAGACCGGCACGACGTTCGTCGTCTCCGGCCAACGCGGTGACGAGGAGTGCATCGCGGTCGCGGTGAACCGTGACGGCAAGACCGGCGCCGCGAGCGCGCAGAAGTGCGCGACCGTCGGGAGCGCCGGGTGATCCGCGCGCTCGTCGCGAAGCACCGTTCCGCCGCCGTCACCACCGGGGTCTCCGTCCTGGTCGCCGCGGTCGTCGCGACCACGGCGATCGTCTCGACCGGGTACCACACGCAGCGCGTCGACCTCGGGGACGGCACCGTCTGGGTGCCCTCTGCGGAGTACGGAGCGGTCGGCCGGGCCAACACCGGGGTCCTCCAGCTGAACACCGCCGTCGAGACCGCGAGCGACGACCTGTCCGTGCTGCAGCGCGGGTCCATGGTCTACAGCGTCGACCAGACCAAGGGGACCGTCGCGAAGGTCGACGTCGCCGACGCCACCGTCGGCGATGCCGTGACGCTGCCCGCCGGGACACCCCAGGTCTTCTTCGCGGGCGACACGGCGGTGATCGGCAACCAGGACACCGGCGAGCTCTGGGCGACGCCCGCGGCGGACCTGACCGAGTTCGACGCCTCGACCAAGGCCGACCTGACGCTCGGGGCGGACACCGTGTTCGACGCCTCGGACGGACACGTCGCCGTGTACTCGGCGAAGACCGGCACGGCGTCGCTCGTCGACGTCGGGTCGACGCTGTCCGTCGACCAGCGGTGGAAGGTCGACATGGACCGCACCGACGACTTCCAGGTGGCGACCTTCGACGGGCACCTGGCCGTGCTCGACCGCACCAGCGGTGCCCTGTCGATCGACGGCCGCACGGTCGAGCTCGGCGACCGGGTGGGGGCGTCGCCCGCGCTCCAGCGATCGTCCGACACCTCGTCCGACGTCACCGTCGCCGGGACCGCCGGGCTCGTGCGCGTGAGCGCCTCGGGTTCCGTCGACGCCACGGCCCTCCAGGTGTCCGGCCGTGCGGCGCGACCGTACGTCGACGGGAGCTGCACCTACGCGGCGTGGGCCGGCGGTCAGGCGATCGACACCTGCGACGGCAACGCGCTCCAGCGGCTCGCGAGCACCGGCGGGACCAGCACGCTGCAGATCCTGCACAACGGGCAGACGATCGTCGCGAACGACCCCGCGAGCGGCCGGTCCTGGGCGATCGACCGCAGCGGCCAGCTCATCGACAACTGGGCCGACCTCATCGAGCAGGACGACGAGCAGCAGCAGGAGCAGGTCTCCGACGACGACCCCGAGGTCGACAAGGACCAGAAGCCGCCGGTGGCGGTCGACGACGACCTGGGCGCTCGTCCGGGACGCACCACGAGCCTCCCGGTCCTGCTGAACGACTACGACCCGAACGGCGACCCGATCATCGTGAGCGAGGTCGGGTCCTTCCCGGAGTCCGCGGGCCGCGTGGCGATCGTCGGGGACGGCCAACGGCTGCAGGTCACGCTGTCGTCGCGGGCGAGCGGCACGGTGACCTTCCCGTACACGATCACCGACGGCAACGGCGGATCGGACACCGCGACCGTCCGGGTGAGCGTCCGGCCGGAATCGCAGAACGAAGCCCCGCGGCAGGTGCGCGACACCTCGGCGGACGTGGTGCAGAACGGACACGTCGTCAGCAGCGTGCTCGGCGACTGGGTCGACCCCGACGGCGACCCGGTGTACCTGAAGTCCGCGACCGCCTCCGACGGCGACCGGGTGTCCACCACACCGGACGGCCTGCTGGACTTCCGGGCGGACAGCGGCCGGACCGGCGACCGCGCCGTGCAGCTCGTCGTGAGCGACGGACGTGCCGACGGCCGCGGCTCGGTGACCGTCCACGTCGCGAAGCAGGGCAGCGTGCCGCTGCGTGCCGACCCGTTCCCGGTGCAGGGCTACGCCGGCAAGGCCTTCACCGTGGAACCGCTCGACCACGTCCGCGGCGGCAACGGCACCGTGACCCTGACGAGCGTGTCGTCGGCGTCGGGTCTGACGGTCACCCCGAGCTACGACGCGGGCACCTTCCGGGTGCAGGGCGCGAGCGCCGGCGACCACCAGCTCGAGTACACCGTGACCGACGGCGTGAAGACGTCGAGCGGCATCGTCCGCGTCACGGTGCTCGCGCCCCCGGACGCCTCGACCGCCCCCATCACGACCCCGAAGACGGTCTTCGTCAACACGCTGTCGACCAAGGACACCGACGTCACCGCGACCGACATCGACCCCGCGGGCGGCGTGCTGCTCGTCACCGCCCTCGACGGGCCCGCCCGGGGGAGCGGCGTGCAGGCGAGCATCCTCGACCAGCACACCGTGCGCGTCACGCTGACCGCACCGCTCGACGGGCCGGTGTCGTTCGGCTACACCGAGACGAACGGCCTGGCGTCGTCCACCGGCACGATCACCGTCGTCGAGATCCCCAAGCCCGACCGGATCCAGCCGCCCGTGGCCCAGCCCGACAGCGCCACCGTGCGGGTCGGTGACGTCGCGAACATCGACGTGCTGGACAACGACACCCAGCCCGAGGGCGAACCCCTGACCCTCGAGCCCGAACTCGTGCAGAACGTGCCCGGCGACGGTGGTCTGCTGTTCGCCTCGGGCGACCACCTGCGCTACCTCGCGCCGAAGACCCCCGGCAACTACACGGCCGTCTACCGCGTCGCGGGTCCGGACGGCCAGTACGCCGACGCGGCCGTCTCGATCTCGGTGCGCGAACGGGACGCAGCGACGAACAACCCGCCGGTGCCGCAGACCGTCACCGCCCGGGTCGTGGCCGGCTCGTCGGTCCGGATCACGGTGCCGCTGAACGGGATCGACCCGGACGGCGACTCCGTGCAGCTCGTCGGCGTCGGATCCAACCCCGACAAGGGCTCGGTCACCGACGTGGCCTCCGACGCACTGACCTACGAGGCGGGCGACTACTCGGCCGGCACCGACGAGTTCACCTACACGGTGGTCGACGCCCTCGGCGCACGCGCCACCGGCACCGTTCGCGTGGGCATCGCGCCACGGGCCGAGCAGGCGTCGAACCCCGTCGCCGAGGCCGACCACGTGACGATCCGACCCGGCGGCTCGGTGACCGTGCGGGTGCTGCAGAACGACTCCGACCCCGAGGGCGGCCAGCTCACCGTGTCGGCGGCCGAGCCCACCGCCGACGACGTGTCGGCGAAGATCCTGCGGAAGCAGCAGATCCGGGTGACACCCCCGAAGGCCGCGAGGTCGGGCGACTACGCCGTGCTCTACACGGTGGCGAACGCCAGCGGGGGGTCGAGCACCGCGTTCCTCACCGTCACCGTCGACCCGGACGCGCAGCCCCTCCGTCCCGAGGTGGACGACACCACCCTGGACCTGCAGGACATCCTGCGGCGTGAGAGCGTGACCGTCGACGTGCTCGACAACGTCTTCTTCGCCGAGGGCACCGCCGCCGATCTGCAGGTCGGGGTCGTCGACGGCTACGGCGACACCGCACGGCTCACGGACGACGGGCGGATCACGGTCCGCCTCACCGACGAGTCCCAGGTGATCCCGTTCTCGGTCGCACGGGTCGACCACCCCGACATCGTGTCGTACGGCTTCATCAACGTGCCCGGGTTCGACGACGCCCTGCCGCAGATCAACCGCTCGGCCGGCGCCGTCACCGTGAAGAGCGAAGCCACCGTCCGGATCCCGCTCGAGGACTACGTCGTCACCGCGAACGGCGAGACGGCGACGATCACGGACCGCGGCACGGTGAAGGCGACGCACGCGAACGGCCAGAGCCTGGTCGTGGACTCGTCGACGCTGCAGTTCACGTCGTCGAAGCTCTACTACGGCAACGCGTCCATCTCGTTCGAGGTCACGGACGGGTCCGCCGCCAACGGCGGGAAGGGCCGCGTGGCGACCCTCGTGCTGCCGGTCACCGTGACGCCTCGGTCGAACCAGCCGCCGGCGTTCACCGGCTCGGCGGTCGAGATGCAGCCGGGCGAGACCCGCACCGTCGACCTGACGAAGCTCACCGACTACCCGTACCCGAAGGACCTGCCGGAGCTGCGCTACTCCGTCGTCGGTCGTCCCACGGCCGGCACCACCGCGACGATCTCCAAGCAGCAGCTGACCATCACGGTCGCCGACACCGCGAAGAAGAACACCACGGCGTCGATCGGCATCGGCGTGCAGGACGACGCGAACGCGGGTCGCGCCGGCACCGTCACCGTCGGGGTGGTGGCCTCGACCAGGCCGCTCGTGCAACCCGGCGCCGACCGCTCGATCACCAAGCGCGGCGCGACGACCACCATCGACGTCCTGACCAACGACCAGCCGACGAACCCGTTCCCCGGGCAGCGGCTGCGCGTCGTGAACATCCGCGGTCTGTCCGGCGGGCTGCCGAGCGGCGTCTCCGTCACGCCGAGCGCCGACCGCACCCGCCTGCAGGTCCGCGTGTCCGACAGCGCCAAGCCCGTCGACGCCCACGTGCAGTACCAGGTCGCCGACGCGACGAACGACCCGGACCGCTACGTGTGGGGCGACGTGACGATCTCGGTGCAGGACGTCCCCGACGCTCCTGGGACACCGACCCGTACCGGGTCCTACGACGGCGGGCAGGCCACGTTGACCTGGTCCACCCCGCAGGGCAACAACTCGCCGATCACCGGGTACCGCGTCACCGGCACCGACGGCGTGTCGAAGAACTGCGGTACCGCGACGGTCTGCACCCTGACCGGGCTCGACCCGAAGGCGTCCTACCGGTTCCAGGTCATCGCCACGAACGCCATCGGCGACTCGAAGCCGTCGGGCCGCTCCGCCCCGATCAGCGCGGACTTCGTGCCGGCACCGCCGAAGGGCATCACCGTCACGCCGAGCAAGTCGACGCCGAACCAGCTCGACGTCAAGTGGAACGCCGTGGCTGCTCCGAACCGGGGGAGCGCGGTCGACGACTACATCGTGACCATCGAGGGGCCGGGTCTGTCCGGCACCCGGCACACCGGCACGGCGACGAGCACCTCGTTCACCGGAGCCCAGAGCGCCGCACAGTACAAGGTGTCGATCTCGGCCCGGAACGACGCCGACCGCAACGGCACGGTCGTGCAGTGGAACTCGGGGTCGGCCACGGGGACGGCCGTCGGCACGCCCGCGGTCCCGACCCTGAACGCGACACGGGACCAGTCCCCGGGGAAGACGACGGTCGCGCTGAGCGCGTCCGAGAGCGACTGGGCCGGCAGCGGTCGGACGCTCACGATCGTCCGCTACCCGCCCGGCGTCGACATCCCCGGCGGCTGCACGACGACGGACTCCGACAAGAAGTGGGTCGGCAGCACTGCGACGGACACGTTGAGCTCGAACGGGAACTTCCAGTACGTCGCACTGGCCGACAACGGCCTGTTCTGCACCCCGAGCCGTGCCGCGTCCGTGCAGGGGTACGCGGCACCGGGAACTGCGTCGGCGGACATCGCGGTCGAGAAGTTCAGCGACGATGCGGGCACGTACGCCATCCGCATCCGCAACCCGCGAGCGCAGCCCAGCGCCAACGGATCCGTGGATCACTACGCGTACGCGGTGAACGGCGGCGGGCTCGTGTCGTTCGGCGCGAACGGTTCGTGGGTCGACGGTGTCGCCTTCGGTTCCGCGGTGAGCGTCACCGTCGTGGCGTGTGCGGACAGTACGTCGAACTTCTGCGGCGACGGCACCACCGTCAACGGGCTCCGTCCGGTCCAGACGCGGGCAACGCTGCCGGACTCGATGACCGCCAGCACCCAGGTGACGGTGAACGCCGAACCGCAGAACGCCGGTCTCCAGCCGACCGGCTACCGCGTGGTCTTCTGCGGGTCGCGGTACTCCGCGCTCTGTGGTCAGGGAACGGTCTACGCGCCCGATGCCCTGCCGACCGTCGAGGACTCGCTCGTGGCGCGGTACGTGTACGTCGCCGCCATCGTCGACGGGCACGAGGACCCGAACCCGCCGAGCGCGACCATCGCAGCGGCGCCGGCACCCGACCCCGAGCCGGCGCAGCCCGTTCCGGGTGAGCCCGATCCGGAACCCGCGCCCGGCTGACCCGGTTCCGCGGCCCGCTGACCGTACGCTGCACACACCGCCATCCCCGAGAACGAGGAACGACCACGCATGAGCATGACCCCGGAGCAGGCCACCTGGTTCGCCGACGTCGCAGGCCGCATCGTGACCAACGTCGAGCAGGTGCTCCTCGGGAAGACGTTCGTGATCCGCCTCGCGGTGACGGCGATGCTCAGCGAGGGGCACCTCCTGCTCGAGGACGTCCCCGGCACGGGCAAGACGAGCCTGGCGCGGGCGATGGCGCAGAGCGTGCAGGGGACCACGAACCGCATCCAGTTCACCCCCGACCTGCTACCCGGCGACATCACCGGCATCAGCGTCTACGACCAGCGCACCCAGGAGTTCGACTTCCACCGCGGCCCGGTCTTCGCCAACATCGTCCTCGCCGACGAGATCAACCGTGCGAGTCCGAAGACGCAGTCGGCCCTGCTCGAGGCGATGGAGGAGTCGGCGATCACCGTCGACGGTGTGAACCACCGCTTGGCGGCCCCGTTCATGGTCATCGCGACGCAGAACCCGATCGAGCAGGCCGGCACGTACCGCCTGCCCGAGGCGCAGCTCGACCGCTTCCTCATGAAGACCTCGATCGGCTACCCGGACCACGCCGCCACGGTGAAGATCCTCGAGACCTCGTCGGCGCCGTCGGCGTCGGTGCCGCTCGCGAGCGTGGTGCCCGCGGCGACGATCACCGAGATGGCCGCGCTGGCGCGCACGGTGCACGTCGACGCCGTCATCGCCGACTACGTCGCACGGCTGGTCGACGCGACGCGTTCGGCCAGCGAGGTCCGCCTCGGCGTCAGCGTCCGCGGCGCCATGGGCCTCATCCGGTCGGCACGTGTGCTCGCTGCGCTGAGCGGCCGCCACTACGTCACCCCGGACGACGTCAAGGCCCTCGCCGTGCCGGTGCTGGCGCACCGCCTGGTGCTCGACGCCGAGGCGGAGTTCGACGGTGTCAGCGCGCCGAGCGTCATCGCGCAGCTGCTGGTGGAGACGCCGCCGCCGGCCGACCGAGTCACGACGTGACGGACCGCCGGCCCGTCTCCACGCGCTCGCGCCGTCCGTCCTCGACGCGGTCGCGTCGCGGGACGACGGCGTACGAGCGCACGGGGACGGTCGCCGGCCTGACCAACGTCCGCTCGCGGATCGTCGGTGACCGCGAAGGCGTCGCCGCGGATGCGGTCGTCGGGATCGTCCGGATCTGGGCGACGGCCTGGAGGCTCGTCAAGCGTTCCTGGGGCGAGGTCTCGTCCGTCGTCACCGGGCTCGGTTGGACGGTCGCCGCGCTCACGCTCGTCGCGTTCGTCGCCGGCTACCGGTTCGGCCTGCGCGAGATCGTCGTCGTCGGCTTCGCGGGGGCGGTGCTGGTCGTCGTGGCGGCGATCGCGCTCATCGGCCGGACGCGTCTGGTGATCCGGATGCGCCTGCCGCAGCACCGGGTGGCGGTCGGCGACGAGGCCGGTGTCGTGGTGACGGCGGAGAACCCGACGCGCCTGCCCTCGGTTCCGACGACGGTCGAGGTGCCGGTCGGTCCGGGTCTGGTCGACGTCGCGATCCCGGCGATCGGCGCGCACGGCACGTTCGAGCAGCTGGTGCCGGTGCCGACCGTGCGCCGCGGCGTGCTCGACGTGGGTCCGGTCACCGGCGTCCGCGCCGACCCGGTCGGTCTCGTCCGTCGCGAGGTCGTGTGGACCGCGCGCGAACAGGTCATCGTGCACCCGCGCACGATCGCGATCCCGTCGACGAGCACGGGGCTGGTGCGCGACCTCGAGGGGCAGGCGACCACCGACCTGTCACCGGCCGACATCGCCTTCCACGCCATCCGCGAGTACATGCCCGGTGACGACCCCCGGACCATCCACTGGAAGTCGACGGCGAAGTCGGGCGCCCTGATGGTGCGCCAGTTCGAGGACACGCGCCGTTCGCACCTGGTCGTGGCGCTCGGCATCGCCCGGTCGGAGTTCGGTGACGACGAGGAGTTCGAGCTCGCAGTGAGCGCGGCGGCGTCGCTCGGTGCCCGCGCGATCCGTGACGGCCGGGAGGTCTCGGTCGTCGTGTCCGAACGCACCCCGGAGTTCGCGAAGCGCGCCGTCTACGCGGTGCGGACGCTGCCGACCGTCACCCCCACACGCCTCCTCGACGACTTCGCCTCGGTCGGACTCGCCGATGCCTGCCTGCCCATCGCCGAGGTCTCGCGGATCGTCGGCAGCGACACCGAGGGCATCTCGGTGGCGTTCCTGGTCGTCGGTTCGACGATCGGGTTGCCGGCGCTCCGGCTCGCGGCGACGCGCTTCCCGGTCGGGGTCGAGGTCGTCGCGGTGATCTGCGAGCCCGAAGCGCAGCCGCGGTTCCTGCGCGTCGCAGGGCTGACCGTGATGACCATCGGGTACCTGGACGACCTCCGGCACGCCCTCCACCGATCGGCCGCCGCATGAGCGCCGCTCCGGTGACCACTCCGACGCCGCCGGCAGAGCGTGCTCGCCGGTCGACCCGCCGTTCCCATCGCCGCGACGCCCGACGGCTCGCACCGTTCCGTCTCGCCGGCGGGACCCTCGTCGTGTGGCTCCTGCTCGCGGTCGCGAGCGTGTCCTGGTGGCCGGTCTACCGCGACGAATCGATGATCGTCGCGGCGGTGACCGCGATCGTCTTCGGCACGCTCGTCGCCCTCGTCGGCGCGGTCCTGCGTCTGCCGCTCGTCGTCGTGGCGATCGCGACGGTGGCGGCGTTCACGCTCGCCGGTGTGCCCGCGGCCGTGCCCGGGCAGGCCAACGGGGTCCTGCCCACGGGGCCGGGCCTGCTCGCGCTGTTCGCCGGTGTCGCGCTCGGGTGGAAGCAGCTGGTGACCATCAGCCTGCCGGTCGGGTCGTACGAGGCGCTCCTCGTGCCGTACTTCGTGACGCTCCTCGTCGCCACGGTGACGGCCGTGAGCGTGGCGACCCGGGCCTCCAGGCAGGAACTCGCGAGCATCCCGGCACTGGTGCTGTTCGCGGTCGGGGTCGTGGTCGGGCCGAGTCGGCTGGACACGTCGATCGTGACGGCCGTCGTGCTCGTCGCCATCGCGCTCGTCTGGGCGCTGACGGTGCGGCACGCGCGTCGCGCGGTCGCCGTCGCGACCACGATCGGGTCGGCGGTGCCGATCGCACGGTCCGTCGTGCGCCCTGCGCTCGTCGGCACGGGCACGATCGTGGCGGCGGCCGTCGTCGCCACCGGGCTCGGTTTGGTCGCCCCGCCCGGGAACGAGCGCACCGTCGCCCGGACCGACGTCGTCAAGCCCTTCGACCCGCGCGACTCCGTCAGCCCGCTGAGCGGGTTCCGGGCGTACGAGGAGCGGAGCGCGGCGGACACGGCACAGCTCCGGGTCACCGGACTGCCGGAGAACGGGTTCGTGCGCATCGCGACGCTCGACACCTACGACGGCGTGGTCTACCGCGTCGGCGGGTCGGACGGCTCCTCGGCGTCGGGCACGTTCGAGCGCGTGCCGACGTCGGTCGACGTCCGCGGCGTGGACGGCACGAGGGTGCGCGTCGGGGTGACCGTCGACGGCTACAGCGGGGTCTGGCTGCCGACGGTTGGCGACCTGGAGCGCGTCGAGTTCACCGGTGCCGACGCCGGTGACGAGCGCGGGTCCTTCTTCTACAACGGCTCGACGCAGACCGGCGCCGTGGTCGGCGGTGTCCGTGACGGCACCTCGTACGACCTCACCGCCGTGGTGCCGGACCAGCCGACCGACGAGCAGCTCGCGGCGGCCCGCCCCGGGAGCGCAGCGGTCCCGACGGTGCGCGACGTGCCGGACGCCGTCCGCGAGACGGTCGAGGCCACGACCGACGCCGACGCGTCGTCGGGCGCGAAGCTGGTCGCGGTGATCCAGGCCCTCAAGCGCAACGGCTACGTCAGCCACGGCGTCGGCGACGACCGGATGAGCCGTTCCGGGCACGGTGCCGACCGCATCCAGGAGCTCTTGACGTCGCCGCTGATGATCGGCGACCAGGAGCAGTACGCGGCCGCCGCAGCGCTGATGGCCGACGAGCTCGGGTTCCCGGCCCGGGTCGTCATGGGCTTCACCGCCGGCGGCGACTCCGGGTCCGCCGGGGCGTCGGCCAGCGGGGGCACCACCACGTTCCGCGGCTCGGACGTCACCGCCCGTATCGAGGTCGACACCGCGCAGTGGGGATGGGTGATGCTCAACCCGAACCCCAGCGTCCGCGAGATCCCGAACGAGCAGCAGCAGACGCCGCAGCCGGTGACCCGCCCCGAGACCGTCGTGCCGCCACCCCCGGTCGACCAGCAGGACCAGGACCAGCAGGCGCCGCCGCAGAGCGACCGGAACACGCCGCCCGTGCAGCCGCTGTGGCTGCAGATCCTGCTCGCGGCACTGCCCTGGGTGCTCGGCGCGCTCGGGTTGATCGCGCTCGTCCTCTTGCCGTTCGGCGTGATCGTCCTGCAGAAGCGGATCCGTCGTCGTCGGCGTCGTCGCGCACCGACGCCACGCGGCCGCATCGTCGGCGCGTGGGACGAGTACCGCGACGCGCTCCTCGACCACGGGCACGACGTCGCCGGATCGGCCACCCGGCGCGAGACCGTCGCCGGCGCCCCGGGTGAGGGCGGGACCGGACTGGCCGCGCTCGCGGACCGGGCGGTGTTCGGACCGAGCGACGTCGACCAGGTCGCTGCCGACCGGATGTGGTCGGCGACGGACGATGCCGTCGGGACCCTGCGTGCCGGTCGGACGCGGCGTGAGCGGTTCCGCACCGCCGTGTCGCTCCGGTCCCTGCGCGGACCCGATCGACCGCGCGGGACGACCGGTCAGGGCTCGGCGAGACGCGGTGACTACGATGGCCGGAGGCCTGACGAGCGTCGTGGACGGCCGAGTGAGGACAGAGGCAGACCGTGATCAGATGCGAACACTGTGGATCGATGCTCCCGGACGGGGCGATCTTCTGCGGTGAGTGCGGACGCGCGGTGACCGCCGGGGCGAGCCGCCGGCCGGTCGCTCCGACCCCCGTCGAGCAGGCCCCACCACCGCCCCTGCAGCAGCCCGACGCCCACGGACGTCGCTCCGATCCGGCCGCCGACGCGTGGTTGCCCGAGTCGACCCTCGACCCCGCCACCCGCGCCTGGCTGACCGGCGCCGACCGCCGCGACGCCGAGCCCCCGGCTGCCGTGCCGGTCCAGCGCCCTGACGACCTCGCTCCGCGCGAGGCCCCGTCGCACGTGCACGGTTCGGGTTCCGGCCTCGGCGACTGGTCGAACGCGGCCGCGCAGCCCGGCGCCGCACCTGTCCAGGACGAACCGCCGCTCGACCCGGACGCCTACCGGTCCGAACCCGCGGACGCCCTGGCCGACGACCCCGAGCGCACGCGCTTGGCCCCCGTCGACGAGCGCCCCGCAACCCCGGCGCCCGCCGACGAGGCCCCGGCCCCGGTGTGGGCGCCGCCCGTCGCTCCCGCCCCGACCGCCGCTCCGAGCGGCCCCTCGTGGTGGGTCGGCCGAGGCGCCGCAGTCGAGTCGGACGCTGCAGCGGAACCGGGAGCGCCGTCGGAACCCGACGTACCCGTCGTGCCGCCGATCCCGACCACGTCTGGTCGCGACACCGACACCTCCTCGGCTGAGGCCACGCAGGACGCGTCTGCCCCCGCGGGGTCCGACGCGGGTGCGCCCGGACCGGACGGCGCCGGCGAACAGTCCGCCGCTGTGCCCGTCGTGTCCCCGCCACAGCCGGGGGACACCGCCGTGGTCGAGCCGCTGATCGACCGCCGACCGCCGCGGCCCGCACCCCTCGTGACGCCGGGCATGCACGCCACGACCATCTGCCACGTCTGCGGCAACCGCCTCGAGCCGGACGACATCTTCTGCGGCGAGTGCGGTGCCGTCCGCCCTGCCGTGACCGCCGCCTTCACCGGGCCGGTCGTGCCGTTGCCCATGGCGCGTCCGGACTGGGCGACCGAGCACTCCGGCGAGGAGTCGGCCGGAGCGGGCGGATCGTCGTCGACCGCCGTGCCGGACGACGAGATCCCGGTCGACGAGACCGCTGCCGGCGAGACCGCTGCCGGCGAGACCGCTGCCGGCGACGGCGCTGCCGACGACGGCGCTGCCGACGACGAGTCGGCCCTGCCGGACAGCGAGGCATCGCGGCCGGGTGGGCGTCCCCGCGGCGCACACGCGGCACCGGTCACCGAGCCGTCCGAGCCCGGTGGTGCGGCAGAGTCCGGCGAGTCGCAGGGGGCCGAACGGTGCTGGGCTCCGACGGCGCAGACCCCGCTCGCCGCGCCGCTGCCACCGGTCCCCGGGGCGACGACCCCCGAGGTCCCGCTCCCGCCGTCGGAGCGTCCCGAGGCCCGTGCTGACGACGACGAACTCGACGAGGACGTCGACGAGACCCGCATCGTCTCGAAGACGCCGACGCGTGCGCCGTTCCTGCTGCACTTCAGCACGGGCGAGCGCTTCGGCGTGCACGGCACCGGACTGCTCGGCCGTCTGCCGCGTCCGCAGCCGGGGGAGCGGTACGACGACCTGCTGACCGTCCACGACCCGGGCAAGTCGGTCTCCAAGACCCACCTCGAACTCGGGCGTGACGGCGACGACCTCTGGGTGTCCGATCGGTTCTCCGGCAACGGCACCGTCGTCCGGCACATCGACGGCTCGATCCGCCGGTGCGAGCCGGGGCGCCGTTACCGCGTGGAGCGCGGTGCACGCGTGGACATCGGCGAGCAGTTCTTCCTCGTGCAGTAGCGGTCCCGACCTTCTCCACAGATCGGTCGGGGCCGCCCCGGCACCGTCGCGCTTCTGCTGCGATGGAGGCATGACCCCGTTCGCTGCCCGGTGCGTCCTGGTCGGGACCGCCGTCGTCCTCGTGCTCGCCGGGGTGTTCGCGCCGCTCGACGGCGTCTCCCGTCCGGTGGTGTTCGCAGCCGCCGGGTGCTGCGCGGTGCTGGACGTCCTGCTGGACCGGTCCAGTGCGGACGGACGCCACGAACCGTCGT
The DNA here is from genome assembly GCF_019844075.1 of Curtobacterium sp. TC1. NCBI lineage: Bacteria > Bacillati > Actinomycetota > Actinomycetes > Micrococcales > Microbacteriaceae > Curtobacterium > Curtobacterium sp. TC1. The sequence goes on along the minus strand of NZ_CP081964.1, from coordinate 2,337,827 downwards.
CGCTGTCGGGCGACGACTCCGCAGCGACGGTCGAGCCCCTCTGTCCGAGCGCTCCCGGACGGCTCCTGCTCGGCCACGGCCCGGACGGTGTCCCGTGGGAGACCGACGCGACCGGTCACGTCGTGGTCGTCGGTGCGGGCGCGCTGGCGGCCGCGGTGTTCCAGGCGGTCGCCGAACAGCTCCGTGCCACCGCCGACCCGTGCGACGACCTCCGTACGGCCGGCCGACTCGAGACCCCCGCCGGTGCGGCGGTGTCTGACGGCGCGGCGGTGCCTGACGGCACTGCGGTGCTCGCGCGGCTCGACCGGTCCGGACGTCCGAGCGGCACGGTCGTGCTCGTGCCGGGCCTCGGCACGATGCCACGGCTCTGGGACGCCGCGGTCGAGGTCACCCGCTACGGCTGCACCGTCCGTCGCCCACCCGACCGACGCGGAGTCACGCTCACACCGGTGCTCCCGGTGCTCTCGCCACTGCCGGAGCTCGTCGGGTGAGGGCCTCAGCGCAGGCCGGAGCCGACCCGGACCGCGCCGACCGGCACACCACCGCCGAGCACCTGCTCACCGGTCGCCGCGAGCACCTCGGCCACGCCGTCGGCACCCACCAACCCGTTCCGCTGCAGCAGGGTCAGTGCTGCGAGGGTGCCCGCGCGCTGCGATCCGTCCAGCACCTTCACCGCGACCGCGGCACCGCCGGGGAGCCCCATGACCATGACGCCCTCGGCACCGAGCTTCGCCAGGACCTGCAGTCGCTCGATCGTGACGGTGTTCGCCCGCCCGACGCCGTCGATCGCCCACGGGTGCGCCAGGACGGCGTCGGTCAGCGCGGCGGAGTCGTCGTCGGCACGGGCGACGACACCGGCGAAGCCGCGTGCGAGACCGGTCAGCGTGAGCGGGAACACGGGGGCGCCGCAGCCGTCGGTGCCCACCAGGTCCACCGTCTCGTGCGTGTACTCCTCGACCACCGAGCGGACACGCTGCTGCACGGGGTGCTCGATGTCCAGGTACGTCGCCTCGTCCCAGCCGTTGACGCGGCAGGCGGCGAGCATGCCGGCGTGCTTGCCCGAGCAGTTCATCGCCAGGCGTCGGGGACCGTCCATCGTCCGGCCGGTCGCGCGGTCGAAGGGCATGTCCGGCGGGCACCCGAGGTCGGCCTCGACGTGGTCGAACGACTCGAGCATGTGCAGGGCGAGGGCCTGGTGAGCAGCGGTGCCGGCGTGGCTCGCGGTGGTGAGGACGAGTTCCTCGTCGGAGAACAGGGCACCGGCGCGGCGGACGGCGAGGGCCTGGAACGGCTTCATCGTCGAGCGCGGGTAGATGCTGGCGGTGGCGTCGCCGACCGAGTCGACCACGGCTCCCGCGGAGTCGACCACGACCCCGGCGCCGATGTGCCGGCTCTCGTCGAACCCGGACCGGTCGAGGACCGCGAGTTCGACCGACCCGTCGGCGGTGAGAGGATGGCGATCAGTGCGGACTTCGTGGCTCACCGTCATGCCGCCATGCTAGCCAGGGCGGACGACCGCCAGCGACGCCGACGAAGGGGCACCCGCGTGCAGGACCACATCTACGAGGTCTCCGTCAGCTGGACGGGGGACCGGGGCACCGGTACCTCCGGCTACCGCGACTACGGCCGCGACCACGTCGTGTCGGCGGTCGGCAAGCCCGACGTGCCCGGCTCCGCCGACCCCACGTTCCGCGGTGACCGCGACCGCTGGAACCCGGAGGAACTCGTCGTCGCGGCGTTGGCCCAGTGCCACATGCTCAGCTACCTGCACGTCGCGGTCACCCAGGGCTTCACCGTCGTCGACTACCGTGACACGGCCACGGCGTCGCTGAACCTGAACCGCGACGGCTCGGGCGAGCTCACCGGGGCGACCCTGCACCCGGTCGTGACGATCCTCGAGGCCGACCGCGTCGCCGATGCCGAAGCCGCGCACGCCACCGCCAACCAGCTCTGCTTCATCGCGCGTTCCGTCGCCTTCCCGGTGCACCACGAGGCCGAGACGGTCGTCCGTGCCGCGACATTGGCAGGGGACTCTTCGGCACGTGGGGCAGACTAGGGTCCCGTGAAGCGTCTGCGCCTGCTCCCGATCGCCCTCGTCCCCGCCGTCGTGCTGGGACTCGCCGCATGCTCCGGCTCCGGTTCGGACGGGTCCACGGCGTCGCCGACCCCGACCGCCAGTGCCACCGCCTCGGCGATCACGTCCTGCCCGGACCCGGGCAAGTCGTCCGACGCGATCCGTGCGACCGGCTCGTTCGGCGGCGCGAAGGCCCCGACGGTCAAGTTCGAGGCCGGCCTGTCGGCGAAGACCCCGCAGGCCACCAAGCTCGTGACGGGCAAGGGCGCGTCGCTCGACGAGGGCGACTACGCCCAGGTGTCGTACACGGTCTACGAGGCGTCCGACGCCAAGAAGCTCGGTACCGTCGGCTTCGACGAGGGCAACCCGCAGGTCCTGTCCGTCGGCGGCTCGGGCTTCGGAGCCCTGCTCGCCTGCTCGAAGGTCGGCGACCGCGTCGCCGCGGTCGGCCAGTCGTCGGCGCTCGGGTTCAACACCGGCGGCGAGATCGTCGTGGTCGCGGACGTCGTCGCACAGACCCCCACCAAGGCGAACGGCACCCCGCAGGACCAGGATCCCGGCCTGCCGACGGTCAAGGACAAGGCGTCCGGCGAGCCGGAGATCACGATCCCCGACGGCGTGAAGGCCCCGACCAAGACGACCGTCGAGGTCCTCAAGCAGGGCGACGGCGCGTCCATCGCCGACGGCGACACCGCCCTCGTGCAGTACAAGGGCGTCGTCTACAGCACCGGCAAGGAGTTCGACTCCTCGTGGTCGAAGGGCGCCCCGACGACCTTCACGGTCTCCGAGAGCGCGCTCATCAAGGGCTTCGTCACCGGGCTCGTCGGCCAGAAGGTCGGTTCCCAGGTGCTGATCGTCGCCACGCCGGAGGACGCCTACGGTGCGAACCCGCAGGAGGGCTCGGGCATCCCGAAGAACGCCACCCTCGTCTTCGTGGTCGACATCCTCGCGAAGGGCTGACCGTGGCGCGGCGCCGCATCGTCGTCCTCGGCAGCACCGGCTCGATCGGCACGCAGGCGCTCGACGTCGTCGCCCGCAACCCCGACCGGTTCGAGGTCGTCGGCCTGACCGCCGGCAGCAACCGCGACCTGGTCGCCGAGCAGGCCGCCCGGTTCGGCGTGCGCGACACGGCGTTCGGGGCGCAGGACTCCGAGCAGCTCGTCCGCAGCGTCGAGGCCGACGTCGTCCTGAACGGCATCACGGGCTCGGTCGGCCTCGGGCCGACGCTCGCCGCACTCGAGACCGGCGCGACGCTGGCGCTCGCGAACAAGGAGAGCCTCATCGTGGGCGGTTCCCTGGTGCAGCAGGCTGCAGCGCCGGGCCAGATCGTCCCTGTGGACAGCGAACACTCGGCGATCGCGCAGGCGCTCCGCTCCGGTGCCGACACCGAGGCGCAGCGCCTCGTCCTGACGGCGAGCGGCGGACCGTTCCGCGGCCGCACCCGCGAGCAGCTCCGCGACGTCACCCCGGCGCAGGCGCTGGCACACCCGACGTGGCACATGGGACTCGTCGTCACGACGAACTCCGCCACGCTCGTCAACAAGGGCCTCGAGGTCATCGAGGCGCACCTGCTCTTCGGCGTGCCCTACGACCGCATCGACGTCACGGTGCACGCGCAGTCGATCGTGCACTCGATGGTCGAGTTCGTCGACGGTTCCATCATCGCCCAGGCGTCACCGCCGGACATGCGCCTGCCCATCGCGCTCGGTCTCGCCTGGCCCGACCGGGTGCCGGGGGTCGGCGTCCCGCTCGACTGGACCACGGCGAGCACCTGGACCTTCGAGCCGCTCGACACGGACGCGTTCGGCGCCGTCGCGCTCGCGAAGCGCGTCGGCGAACTCGGCGGGACCTTCCCGGCGGTGTTCAACGCCGCGAACGAACAGGCAGTGGCCGCGTTCCACGCGGGCGCCATCGGGTTCCTGGACATCGTCGACACGGTCGAGCGCGTCGTCGAGGAGCACACTGCGGGGGAGCCGTCACTCCACGGCGTGCTGGCTGCCGAGCATTGGGCCCGCGCCGCGGCGGACCGCGCGCTGACCCGCTGACGCGATCCGCGCCTCCCGTCGGTCGCTTGGTCACCACGTGACGGACTGGGCCCACACCGCCGGTCCCGGCGCGACGCGCCAGCGGCGGGACGGCCGTGCCGGTGGGGAGAGGCCCGTCCCACCTCTCAGACGGCGCTCGGCTCCGTCATGGCAACCGTCCCGTACCCTTTCCCGGTGACCGTCGAATCCGTCCTGCTCTTCGTCCTCGGCGTGGTCGTCTTCATCATCGGCCTGCTGGTCTCGATCGGACTCCACGAGCTGGGGCACCTGTCCTTCGCGAAGCTGTTCAACGTCAAGGTGACGCAGTACTCGCTGGGGTTCGGCAAGGCCATGTGGTCGTTCAAGCGGGGCGAGACCGAGTACGGCATCCGCCCGATCCTGCTCGGCGGGTACATCTCGATGGTCGGCATGCTCAAGCCGCGTGCCTCCGGCCGTCCGAGCGCGATCACGAACACCGGCATGTACGGGGCGTTCGTGCAGGACGCCCGCCAGGCCAGTGCCGAGCAGATCGCGGACTCGGGCGGCGACGACTCCCGCGCCTTCTACCGACTGACCCCCTGGAAGCGCATCATCGTGATGGTCGCGGGCCCCGCGATGAACCTGGTGATCGGCATCGTGCTGTTCGGCGTGCTGCTGTGCGGCTTCGGATCACCGACCACGACCTTCACGTCGAGCGTCGACTGCGTCCTGCCGACCAGCCAGGCGACCGAGTGCACCTCGGGCGACGCGGAGTCGCCCGCGAAACAGGCCGGCATCGCGTCCGGCGACGTCGTGCTCTCGGTGAACGGCGAGCAGGACCCGACCATCGCGCGGGTCTCCGAGGTCTTCCAGGAGTCCGCCGGCGAGCAGGTCACGGTCGTCGTCGAGCGCGACGGTGCTCGGAAGACGCTCGAGATCACCCCGACGACCGCCACCCGTGACGTCTACGACGCCGAGGGCAAGGTCGTCACGAACGACGACGGCACCACGAAGACCCAGCGGGTCGGTGTCGTCGGCGTCAGCATCGGGCAGTCGCTCGTGCGGCAGTCGCCGGCCGAGGTCCTGCCCGCGACGGGTGCGCAGATCGCCGCGTCGGCGCACCTCATCATCGACCTGCCGCAGCGCCTGGTGGCCGTCTGGAACGCGGCGTTCGGCGCACAGGAGCGGTCGCAGGACAGCCCCGTGTCGGTCGTCGGTGTCGGCCGCGCGATCGGCGAGGTCTCGTCGATGAGCGGCGTGCCGGTGGTCGACAAGGCGTACACGATCCTCGGGCTGCTGGCCTCGCTGAACATCGGCCTGTTCGTGCTGAACATGGTGCCGCTGCTGCCGCTCGACGGCGGGCACATCGCCGGCGCCCTGTGGGAGGCGATCAAGCGACGGTCCTTCACGCTCGTCGGCAAGGCGGACCCGGGCCCCATCGACCTGGCCAAGACGATGCCGCTCACGATGGTCGTCGTGGTGCTGCTGGCGGGGATGAGCGCGCTGCTGATCTACGCCGACATCGTGCGGCCCGTGAACCTGTTCGGGTAGTCGCTGCGGCGCTACGCTCAGCGGATGAGCACAGCGCCCACGAACTCCGGGCCCACCACCGCCGCGCCCGAGGTCCGCACCGTCGAACGGCAGGGTCTCGACGTCATCGCCGAGTCCGACCGCAAGGGCACCCCGCGGGGACTGTTCTGGCCGTGGTTCGCGGCGAACATCTCCGTCCTCGGCATCGCCTACGGGTCCTTCGTCGTCAGCTTCGGCATCTCGTTCTGGCAGGCCACCGTCGTCTCGGTCATCGGGGTGGTGTTCTCGTTCCTGCTGTGCGGCGTCGTCGCGATCGCCGGCAAGCGGGGGTCGGCTCCGACGATGGTGCTGAGCCGCGCGGCCTTCGGGGTCCGCGGCAACCGGGTGCCCTCGTTCCTCAGCTGGATCCTCACCGTCGGGTGGGAGACTTCGCTGGCCGCACTGGCGGTCCTCGCGACCTCGACGGTCTTCACCGAGCTCGGCTGGGACGGCGGGGTGCTGACGAAGGTCGTCGCCCTCGTCGTGGTCGCCGCGCTCGTGGTCGGGGCCGGCGTCGCGGGCTTCGACGTGATCATGCGCCTGCAGACCTGGATCACGGTCATCACGGGGGTGCTCACCGTCGTCTACGTCGTGCTCGCCGTGCCGTCCATCGACTTCGCCGCGGTCGCCGCGATGCCGACGGGCAGCAGCCAGCAGTTCATCGGTGCGCTCGTGCTCGTGATGACCGGCTTCGGGCTGGGCTGGGTGAACGCCGCGGCCGACTACTCGCGGTACCTGCCTCGGTCGTCGTCCACCGGGGGAGTCGTCGGGTGGACGACCTTCGGCGGTGCCCTCGCACCGGCGATCCTCGTGGTCTTCGGTGTCCTGCTCGCCGGGTCCTCGCCGGACCTGAACGTGGCGATCGGTGCCGACCCGATCGGCGCGCTCACCACGATCCTGCCGGTGTGGTTCCTGATCCCCTTCGCCCTCGTCGCGATCCTCGGGCTCGTCGGCGGCGCGGTGCTCGACATCTACTCGTCGGGCCTCGCGCTGCTGAGCGTCGGCGTGAAGATCCCGCGGCCGGTGGCCGCCGGGGTCGACGGTGTGTTCATGGTGGCGGGTGCGATCTACATCGCGTTCTTCGCGAAGGACTTCGTCGGTCCGTTCCAGGCGTTCCTCATCACCCTCGGCGTGCCGATCGCGGTGTGGGCCGGCATCTTCGTCGCGGACGTCCTGCTGCGTCGCGCGGCCTACGCAGAGGGCGAGCTCGACGACCGTCACGGCCGGTACGGCGACGTCCGGTGGGGCGCGATCGCCCTGGTCGCGGTCGGCACGGCGCTCGGATGGGGCCTCGTCACGCTGGCGTCACCGGCGTGGCTGTCGTGGCAGGGCTACCTGCTCGGGCCGTTCGGGCTCGGCGGACGCGACGGTGCCTGGGCCTACGCGAACCTCGGTGTGCTGGTCGCCCTGGTCGTCGGGTTCCTCGGCACCCTGCTGTTCGCCCGGGGCTCCGTCCGGCGCCAGGAAGCACAGCGGTGAGCGGAGCGGTGAGCACGTCGGGGAGCACGAGCGTCCCCGACGACGCCTGGCTCGTCGTCATCGACATGCAGCAGGTCTTCACGGGGGAGTCCCCGTGGGCGGCGCCGCGGTACGACCACGCCGGGGTCGGCATCGAACGCCTGCTGCCCCGGTTCACCGGACGCACGGTGTTCACCCGGTTCGTCGCGCCCCAGCGCCCGCGGGGCGCCTGGGTGCCGTACTACCGCGAGTGGCCCTTCGCCCTCGTGCCGGACGCCGACCCGCTCTACGCGCTGACCGAGCCCTTCGCGAGTGCGGCAGGGGACCGGAACGACCCCGTCGTGACCGAGCCGACGTTCGGCAAGTGGGGCACGGGCCTCCAGGCCGTCGTCGGTGACCACCCGCACCTGGTGCTGACGGGCGTGTCGACCGACTGCTGCGTGCTGTCGACCGCCCTGGCGGCGGCGGACGCCGGAGCGACCGTGACGGTCGTGGCGGACGCGTGCGCCGGGGCGAGCGACGCGGACCACGAGCGCGCGCTGGACGTGATGCGGCTGTACGCGCCGCTCATCACCGTGGTGGACGGCGCCTCGCGGCTCTGAACGTCCGGTGTGACCGGGGCTGGCCGATCAGAGCGAGCGCGTAGAGTGCTCACGTGCCCGCTGTGAACCTCGGTATGCCCAAGTCGCCCGAAACCCTCGCCCCCCGACGCAAGTCGCGCCAGATCCGGGTCGGCAAGGTGCTCGTGGGCGGCGACGCTCCGGTGTCCGTCCAGTCGATGACCACGACCCCGACGACGAACATCAACGCGACGCTGCAGCAGATCGCCGAGCTCACGGCCTCCGGCTGCGACATCGTCCGGGTCGCCGTGCCGACGCAGGAAGACGCCGACGCGCTGCCGATCATCGCGAAGAAGTCGCAGATCCCCGTCATCGCCGACATCCACTTCCAGCCGAAGTACGTGTTCCAGGCGATCGACGCCGGCTGCGCCGCGGTCCGCGTGAACCCGGGCAACATCCGCAAGTTCGACGACCAGGTCGGCGCGATCGCCGCCGCAGCGAAGGCCGCCGGGGTGAGCCTGCGCATCGGCGTCAACGCCGGGTCGCTCGAGCCGAGCCTGCTGCAGAAGTACGGCAAGGCCACGCCCGAGGCACTCGTCGAGTCGGCCGTGTGGGAAGCCAGCCTGTTCGAGGAGCACGACTTCCACGACTTCAAGATCTCGGTCAAGCACAACGACCCGATCGTCATGGTCAAGGCCTACCGACAGCTCGCCGCCGCCGGTGACTGGCCGCTGCACCTCGGCGTGACCGAGGCCGGCCCGGAGTTCCAGGGGACGATCAAGAGCGCCACCGCGTTCGGCATCCTGCTGGCCGAGGGCATCGGCGACACCATCCGCGTGTCCCTGTCCGCGCCGCCCGCGCAAGAGGTCAAGGTCGGCCTGCAGATCCTGCAGTCCCTCAACCTGCGCGAGCGCAAGCTCGAGATCGTCTCCTGCCCGAGCTGCGGCCGGGCCCAGGTCGACGTCTACCAGCTGGCGAACGACGTCACCAAGGGGCTCGAGGGCATGTCCGTCCCCCTGCGCGTCGCCGTCATGGGCTGCGTCGTGAACGGCCCGGGCGAAGCCCGCGAGGCCGACCTCGGCGTGGCGTCGGGCAACGGCAAGGGCCAGATCTTCGTCAAGGGCAAGGTCGTCAAGACGGTGCCGGAGCACGAGATCGTGCAGACGCTCATCGCCGAGGCGAACCGCATCGCCGACGAGATGGGCCCCGAGGCCGCGCTCGGCAGCCCCGAGGTCATCACCACCCCGTAGCGCGCTCCGGCACGGTGCGGATTCCGCCACCGTGTGCCGGGTTGACGGCTCGGTGCGGGGTCAGAGGGCGGCACGGTGCGGCTGAGGCCGCACCGGTCGGTGAACCTCGCACGGTGCGCGTCCGGCTGCGACGAGCGTCGCGGGCGTCCCGGACGGGAGGCCCGTGGCGGCGTGGCACCGGACGTCCCGGACGGGAGGCCCGTGGCGGCGTGGCACCGGGCGTCCCGTCCGCACCGTGCAGACTTCGCGAACCCGTGACGGGTCAGCAGTCCGGTGCGCGCCTGTGACACCGCACGGTGCGGCAGGCGCCGCACCGTGCGGCGAAGCTCGCACGGTGCGTGTCCGCCCGTGCCTCGCACCGTGCGGCGAACCTCGCACGGTGCGCGTCCGCCCGTGCCGCGCCGTCGGCGCACGCCGCTAGGCTGGCCCCGTGGTCACACGGCTTTCGCATCTGTTCCTCCGTACGCTCCGCGACGACCCCTCCGACGCCGAGGTGACGAGCCACAAGCTGCTCGTCCGCGCCGGGTACGTCCGTCGCCAGTCCCCGGGGATCTTCGCCTGGCTGCCGCTCGGTCTCCGGGTGCGCGCCAAGATCGAGGGGATCATCCGCGACGAGATGGTCGCCGCCGGTGCGCAGGAGGTCCTGCTGCCGGCGCTGTTGCCGCGCGAGCCGTACGAGGCGACGAACCGCTGGACCGAGTACGGCGACGGCATGTTCCGTCTGCAGGACCGCAAGGGTTCCGACTACCTGCTCGCCCCGACGCACGAAGAGATGTTCGCGCTGCTGGTGAAGGACCTGTACTCGTCGTACAAGGACCTCCCCGTCACGCTGTTCCAGATCCAGGACAAGTACCGCGACGAGGCCCGTCCCCGCGCGGGCTTGCTGCGCGGTCGCGAGTTCACCATGAAGGACGCGTACTCGTTCGACCTCACCGACGAGGGCCTCGAGCGCAGCTACCAGGTGATGCGCGACGCGTACGAGAAGATCTTCGCGCGCCTCGGCCTCGAGTACGTCATCGTCAAGGCGGACGCCGGCGCGATGGGCGGCTCCAAGTCCGAGGAGTTCCTGCACCCGATCGGCGTCGGCGAGGACACCTTCGTCCGCAGCGCGAACGGCTACGCGGCGAACGTCGAGGCCTACGTCACGCCGGTGCCCGCGTCGCTGCCGATCGAGGGCCAGCCCGACGCGGTGCTCCTGCCGTCGTCGGACACCCCGACGATCGACACCCTCGTCGCGCACGTGAACGAGGTCGCCCCCCGCGACGGCGCGCCCTGGACCGCCGCGGACACGCTGAAGAACGTCGTCCTCGCCCTGACCCACCTCGACGGCACGCGCGAGGTCGTGGTCGTCGGGCTCCCCGGTGACCGCGACGTCGACCTGAAGCGTGCCGAGGTCGCGTTCGCCCCGGCCGAGGTCGAGGCCGCAGGCGACGACGACTTCAAGAAGCACAAGGCCCTGGTCAAGGGGTACATCGGCCCGCAGGTCCTCGGTGCCGACAGTGCCACGGGTCTCCGGTACTTCGTCGACCCGCGTGTGGTCGACGGCACCGCCTGGATCACCGGCGCCAACGAGCGCGGCGTGCACGTCTCCGGCCTGGTCGCCGGCCGTGACTTCGTGGCCGACGGCGTCGCCGAGGTCTCCGACGTCCGTGCGGGGGACCCGTCGCCCGACGGCTCCGGCCCGCTCGAGACCGCCCGCGGCATGGAGATCGGGCACGTCTTCCAGCTCGGCCGCAAGTACGCCGAGGCCCTCGGCCTCAAGGTGCAGGACGAGAACGGCAAGCTCGCGACCGTCACGATGGGCTCGTACGGCATCGGCGTGACGCGCATCCTCGCGATCCTGGCCGAGGCCCACAACGACGAGAAGGGCCTGGCCTGGCCGAAGAACGTCGCGCCGTTCGACGTGCACATCGTCGCGACCGGCCGTGACCAGGTCGCCTACGACCTGGCGACGTCGATCGTCGCCGACCTCGAGGGCGAGCGGTTCGACGTGCTCTACGACGACCGTCCGAAGGTGTCGCCGGGGGTGAAGCTGCGCGACGCGGAGCTGCTCGGCATGCCGATCGTGGTCGTCGCCGGCCGCGGCGCCGCCGACGGCGTCGTCGAGCTGTGGAACCGGGCCAGCGGCGAACGCCGCGACGTGCCGGTCGCCGAGCTGCTCGACGCGGTCCGCGCGATCTAGCGGGTCGCGTCCTGGACGTGAGCACCTGACGGACGGGAGGCCCGTGGCGACGCCGCCACGGGCCTCCCGTGCATCCGTGCTCGGGTCCGCGAGCCGCAGTGCGGTACGCTTGTGGCCGACTTCTGCGACGGTTCCATCCGCAGGAGCGACTCATCTGAATACGGAGGCACCTCGGTGAAGATCGATCTCGCAGTCCTGCGACTCATGGAGCGCGAGCGGGAGATCCCGTTCGACGAACTGGTCCAGATCATCGAATCTGCCATCCTGACCGCCTACCAGAAGCACGCCGAGGAGAACGGCGAGCCGGCCCACGCGCAGTCGCGTGTCGAGCTCGACCGCAAGTCCGGCGAGGTCAGCGTCTACGTCCCCGAGCTCGACGACGAGGGCACCGTCATCGGTGAAGCCGTCGACCAGCCCAGCGACTTCGGCCGCATCGCGGCGTTCGCGGCGAAGCAGGTCATCAACCAGCGCCTGCGCGACATCGGCGACGACAAGATCCTCGGCGAGTTCCGCGGCAAGGAAGGCGACATCGTCGCCGGCGTGGTCCAGCAGGGACCGAACCCGCGCATGGTGATGGTCGACCTCGGCACGGTCGAGGCGATCCTGCCGCCGGAGGAACAGGTCCCCGGGGAGTCCTACGCCCACGGTTCCCGCATCCGCGTGTACGTGACGAGCGTGGCCCGTGGCAACAAGGGTCCGCAGATCACGGTGTCGCGCACGCACCCGGGCCTGGTCCGGAAGCTCTTCGCTCTCGAGGTGCCGGAGATCGCCTCGGGCGTCGTGGAGATCACGTCGCTCGCGCGTGAAGCCGGTCACCGCACGAAGATCGCGGTCAAGGCGAACGAGCCCGGCGTGAACGCGAAGGGTGCCTGCATCGGCGAGCTCGGCGCACGCGTCCGCGCCGTCACGAACGAGCTCGGCGCCGAGAAGGTCGACATCGTGGACTGGTCCCCGGACCTGTCGGCGTTCGTCGCGAGCGCCCTGTCGCCGGCCAAGGTGACGAGCGCCTTCGTGCTCGATGCATCGACCAAGGCCGTCCGCGCGCTCGTGCCCGACTACCAGCTGTCGCTCGCGATCGGCAAGGAAGGGCAGAACGCCCGCCTCGCCGCCAAGCTCACCGGGGCCCGGATCGACATCCAACCGGACTCCATCCTGGACGGCGACGACTAGGACGATTTCGCCGCCGGCGTGCCCAGAAGGGCGCGCCGGATCGCGCACGTCCGAGGCAAGGAGTAGAGTGGTTCCCGTCAGAACGTGCATCGGCAGTCGTCGTCGCGCTTCCCGATCCTCACTCCTCCGAGTCGTCGCCCTGAGCGATGGCCGCGTCGTGGCGGATCCGAAGGCAGTCATGCCGGGCCGGGGAGCATGGCTCACACCGACCGTCGATGCCTACGATCTGGCCGTCAAGCGCAGGGCTTTCCGCCGTGCGCTCCGGTTGGATCGCGATCCCGACACGTCCGCGGTGCTCGACCACATCGTCGGTCTCCCACAGGAGTCGACCGAGCGCCCGGACATGACAGAACAGGCTGAACGGCTTATGGACAACTGATGAGCGGCTCGAAATGAGACCCGTCATCCATTGAGTCCTGCCCTTTACGGGGTGGGACCCGTGAAGGAGAACAGTGGCTAAACCACGCGTACACGAGATCGCAAGCGAACTCGGCGTCGACAGCAAGACCGCACTCGAGAAGCTCAAGGAGCTCGGAGAGTTCGTCCGGGGTGCCAGCTCGAGCATCGAGCCCCCCGTCGCCCGGAAGCTCCGTGCCGCCCTGCAGGCGGACGGCGTCCCGGCGTCCAAGCCCGCAGCCTCGGCCCCCGCGCCGAGCACGCCGGCGAAGAGCAGCACGCCCGGGTCCGGCGCGCCGAAGCCCGGTGGCCCGCGCCCCGGCCCGGTCCGTCCGGCACCCGCTCCCGAGCCCGAGGTCCAGGCAGCACCTGCTGCCGAGGACGTCCCGACCCCGGCAGCACCGAAGTCCGTCGCCCAGCGACAGGCTGAGGCCGAGGCCGCACAGAAGGCCCGTGCCGAGAAGGCCGCCGCCGAGCAGCAGGCCGCCACGCAGCCGGCCGAGTCCGCCGGTGACGAGCCGAAGACCGACGCGGTGAAGCCCGGCTCGAGTGCCAAGCCCGCCGCTGCCGGTCCGAAGCCCGGTGGCCCCAAGCCCGGAGCCCGTCCGGGCAACAACCCCTACGCGTCGAACCAGGGCATGGGCTCGCGCCCGCCGCGCCCCGGCAACAACCCGTTCGCCTCGAACCAGGGCATGGGCCAGCGCCCTGCCGCTGGTGCCGGCGGAGCGGGCATCCCGCGTCCGCAGCCCCCGCGTCCCGGCGTCCCGCGTCCGGGTGCACCGCGTCCGGGTGGACCCGGTCAGGCGAACCGTCCCAACGGCTTCGGGCAGCGCCCGGGTCAGGGTGGCGGTCGTGGCGGCCCCGGTGGCGCCCGTCCGGGTGCCGGCGGCGGTGCTGGTGGCGGCTTCCCGCGTCCGGCCTTCAGCGGCCCGCGTCCCGCCGGTGGCGGTGGCCGTGGTCGTGGCCCCGGTGGCGGTACCGCTGGTGCGTTCGGTCGCGGTGGCGGCAAGAGCCGTGCCCGCAAGTCGAAGCGGACGAAGCGCGCCGAGTACGAGATGCGTCAGGCCCCGTCGCTCGGCGGTGTGCAGGTCCCTCGTGGTGACGGCAACACGGTCGTCCGACTCCGTCGCGGTGCGAGCATCTCGGACTTCGCGGACAAGATCGACGCCATGCCCGGCAACCTGGTCACGGTGCTGTTCCACCTCGGTGAGATGGCGACCGCGACCGAGTCGCTGGACGAGGCCACGTTCGAGGTCCTCGGTGACGAGCTGGGCTACAAGATCCAGATCGTCTCGCCCGAGGACGAGGACAAGGAGCTCCTCGAGGGCTTCGACATCGACATCGATGCCGAGTACGCCGACGAGGACGACTCCGTCCTGCAGGTCCGTCCCCCCGTCGTGACCGTCATGGGTCACGTCGACCACGGTAAGACGCGACTGCTCGACGCGATCCGGAACTCGAAGGTCGTCGAGGGTGAAGCCGGTGGCATCACCCAGCACATCGGTGCGTACCAGATCGTCACCGAGCACGAGGGCATCGAGCGTCCGATCACGTTCATCGACACCCCGGGTCACGAGGCCTTCACGGCCATGCGTGCTCGTGGTGCGCAGGTCACCGACATCGCGATCCTCGTGGTCGCGGCGGACGACGGCATCATGCCCCAGACGATCGAGGCGCTGAACCACGCGCAGTCGGCCAACGTGCCGATCGTGGTCGCGGTGAACAAGATCGACAAAGAAGGCGCGAACCCGGCCAAGGTCCGCCAGCAGCTCACCGAGTACAACCTGGTGGCGGAGGAGTACGGCGGAGACGTCATGTTCGTCGACGTCTCGGCTCGGCAGAACATCGGCATCCAGGAGCTCCTGGACGCCGTGCTGCTCACCGCTGACGCCGGGCTCGACCTGCGTGCGAACCCCGACAAGGACGCCCGCGGCGTCGCGATCGAAGCACGGCTCGACAAGGGCCGTGGTGCGGTGGCGACCGTCCTCATCCAGTCCGGAACGCTGCACGTCGGCGACGCCATCGTGGCGGGCACGGCCTACGGCCGAGTCCGTGCGATGACCGACGAGAACGGTGTCGCGGTCAAGGCCGCGACGCCGAGCCGCCCGGTCCAGGTGCAGGGTCTGTCCTCGGTGCCCCGCGCCGGCGACACGTTCCTCGTCACCGAAGAGGACCGCACGGCACGTCAGATCGCCGAGAAGCGTGAGGCCGCCGAGCGCAACGCCCAGCTGGCCAAGGCCCGCAAGCGCATCTCGCTCGAGGACTTCACCCGTGCACTCGAAGAGGGCAAGGTCGACTCGCTCAACCTCATCATCAAGGGTGACGTCTCCGGTGCCGTCGAGGCACTCGAGCAGTCGCTCCTGGACATCGAGGTCGACGACAGCGTCCAGCTCCGCATCCTCCACCGCGGTGTCGGTGCGATCACGGAGTCGGACATCGACCTCGCCACGATCGACAACGCCATCGTGGTCGGCTTCAACGTCCGTCCGGACGTCAAGGCCCGTGAGCGTGCGGCGCGCGAAGGCATCGACGTGCGCTTCTACTCGGTCATCTACAACGCACTCGACGACATCGAGCAGTCCCTCAAGGGCATGCTCAAGCCCGAGTACGAAGAGGTCCAGTCCGGTGTCGCCGAGATCCGAGAGGTCTTCCGCTCCTCGAAGTTCGGCAACATCGCGGGTGTCATCGTCCGCTCCGGCACGATCACGCGCAACGCCAAGGCGCGCGTCATCCGTGACGGTGTGGTCCTGGCCGACGGACTGGCGATCGAGTCGCTCCGTCGCTTCAAGGACGACGTCACCGAGGTCCGCACGGACTTCGAGGCCGGTATCGGTCTGGGCAAGTTCAACGACATCCAGATCGGTGACGAGATCGAGACCACCGAGCTCGTCGAGAAGCCGCGCGACTGATCGTGTGACCACCCTGGGCCCCGGCCTCCCCGTGCGGGAGGTGCGGGTCCAGATGGGCCCCGGCCTCCCGTTCCGGGAGGTCGGGGCCCGACCCCTTTCCACGCAGAACCACCGGCGGGAACCGTCCCGCCACTGCCTCAGGAGGCACCCATGGCCGATCCGCAGCGCGCACGCAAGATGGCGGACCGCATCAAGGAAGTCGTCGCACGCCGTCTCGACAAGGGTCTGCGCGACCCTCGTCTCGGGTTCGTGACGATCACCGACGTCCGCGTGACCGGAGACCTGCAGCACGCATCGGTCTTCTACACCGTGTACGGCACTGACGAGGAACGCGCCGACTCCGCTGCCGCGCTCAAGGCGGCGACCGGCATGCTCCGCTCCGAGGTCGGCAAGAACATCACGGCGCGGCTCACCCCGTCGCTCGAGTTCATCGCCGACGCGCTGCCGGAGACATCGGCGCACATGGAGGACCTGCTCGTGCAGGCCCAGGTGCGTGACGAGCAGGTGCGTGCCGCCTCGGTCGGCGCGACGTACGCCGGCGACGCCGACCCGTACAAGCGTGACGAGGACGAGGACGACGAGTCCGACGACGAGCAGGACGCCGAGCGGGCCTAGTCAGTGCGTGTCCGAACGCCCCGCTGCACCGCGTGCAGCGGGGCGTTCGTGCGTCCGGCGACTGTGGCCGGGCGGTCGTGCGTCAGGCGTCCGGCAGCCGGTACCCGGTGGTGTCGTCTCCGACCGCCAGCCCGTCGCGCAGCAGCGACGCGAGCGCCCGGCCCCGCTGCTCGGCGTCCGGCCAGACCAGTTCGATCTCGGACCGGGCGACCGGCACGTCGCTCGCCCGCAGCTCGGCCATGACGAGGCCGCGCACCTGCCTGTCGCTGCCGGCGAACTTCGCCTGCTTCGGGGCACGCGGCCCGTCGTGGTCGGGGTAGCCGGCGGCTCGCCAGGCGCAGCGGTCGGCGATCGGGCAGGCGTCACACGCGGGGGAGCGGGAGACGCAGACGAGCGCACCGAGTTCCATCACCGCAGCGTTCGTCGCAGCGGCGTCGTCGCGGTCGGCGGGCAGCACGGACTCCATCAGCGGCAGGTCGTCCTTCGCCTTCGCCGGCCCGGGTTCGCCCTGGCCGAGGAGCGCGCGCTTGAGCACCCGCCGCACGTTGACGTCCACGACCGGGTGCCGGTCGCCGTACGCGAACACCGCCACGGCGCGTGCCGTGTAGTCGCCGATGCCGGGCAGTGCGAGCAGCGCATCGACGTCCCGCGGCACGACGTTGCCGTGCTCGTTCGCTATCACGGTCGCGGCTGCGTGCAGCGCGAGCGCGCGTCTCGGGTAGCCGAGCCGGTCCCAGGCGCGCACCGCATCCGCCGGGGGTGACGCCGCGAGGTCCGCAGGCGTCGGCCAGCGGGTGAGCCACGCCTCCAGTCGGGGGACGACGCGCGCCACCTGCGTCTGCTGCAGCATGATCTCGCTGACCAGGGTGCCCCAGGCGGGGAAGCCGGGGCGACGCCACGGCAGGTCGCGGGCCTCCTGTCGGAACCACGCGACGAGCGGGGTCGCGATGTCGGGTCGGTCCCGCAGGCCGTCTCGCGTCGCCGGGTTGTCCACATTCTGTCTGGAGGCCCGACTCGCGTTCACCACGACAGCCTACGGTGGACGCATGGCACGCTGGGCACCCGAAGAGACCGACACGATGGCCGCGATCGCTGCGGAGGCGATCGCGCAGGTCGGCACGAACCGAACCGTGATCGGCCTCGACGGTCAGGACGGCACCGATCTCGAACACGTCGCCGCCGCGCTGGTGGCCGGGTTCCAGCAGCACGGGGTGTCCGCGATGGCCGCCGCCGCGCCGTCCAGCGACCCCGACACGCTGCGCGCCGAGGTGGTGACCCCGTTCCGCACCACCGGTGCCGGGGACGGCGTGCTGGTCGTGCACGGGCACGGCCTGTTGGCTCCCGGTGTCCGCGGTCTCTGGCGCTGGTCGCTGTGGGTCGAGCAGGAAGCGGGTCGGCTGGAACGCCGGGCGGACGTCAAGATCGCCGCCTCCGCCGTCCTCGACGTCACCGATCCCGAGCACCCCCGTCGCGAGTGGAACGACGCCTGCTGACCGGCGCTGGTAATCTCCTCTGGTGCTCGAAACCGTGCCGGACGGCATCCTCCTCGTCGACAAACCGCAGGGGATCTCCAGCCACCGCGTCGTGTCGATCGCCCGTCGCCGCCTCGGTCTGAAGAAGGTCGGGCACGCGGGGACCCTCGACCCGATGGCGACCGGGCTGCTGCTCCTGGGCATCGGGCACTCCACGCGGCTGCTCACCCACCTGGTCGGCCTCGGCAAGACCTACACCGCCACCATCCGGCTCGGCGTGTCCACGGACTCCGACGATGCCGACGGCACCCCGACCGCCGCGACCGGCGTCGCTGCCGCGGACGTCACGGACGAAGCCGTCGAACGTGCCGTCGCCCAGCAGCGCGGCCAGATCGACCAGGTCCCCTCCACCGTCAGCGCGATCAAGGTCGACGGGCGCCGTGCGTACGACCTCGCGCGCAAGGGCGAGACCGTCGAGCTGCAGTCCCGCACGGTCACCGTCTCGCGGTTCGACGTCACCGGCCGGAACGACCGCACCGTCACGGTCGACGGCGCCGAGGTGCCGGTCGTCGACCTCGACGTCGTCGTGACCTGCTCGTCCGGCACGTACGTCCGGGCCCTCGCGCGCGACGTCGGCGCGACCCTCGGCACCGGTGCCCACCTCACCGCGCTCCGCCGCACCCAGGTCGGTCCGTTCGACGTGGCCGACGCGATCGACCTCGAGGACGACGCGGTCGACGTCCGCGCTGCGCTCGCGCGTCCGGCCGACGTGGCGCGTCGCCTGTTCTCCTCGGTGTCGCTCGACGCGGCCGCGGCGAAGGACCTGACGGACGGCAAGCGCGTCGCGGCCGACCACCCGGACTCGGACGACCCGGTGGCCGCGGTGGCCGCCGACGACGACCGCCTCGTCGGACTGGTCTCGGTCCGGCGCGGACTGCTCCGGGTCATCACGAACTTCCCGGCGCCGGCTGCCGCTCCTGCGCCGGCTCCGCAGAACGGGGCGCACGCGTGATCGAGTGGTTCATGTGGGTCCAGCTCGTCGTCGCCGTCCTGGCCGGTCTGTTCGCCGTCGTGGTCGGGTTCATCGGCTGGAAGCCCAACGACTGCACCGTCGGGTCCCTCGCGCTCATCGAGGTCCTGCTCCTGGCGCAGGGCGTCATCTCGATCGTGCTCCCCGCGACGGGCAGCCCGCCGGACGGCAATGCCCTCGAGTTCGGGGTGTACGCGGTGTCGGTGCTCCTGGTGCCGCCGGCTGCCATCGTCTGGGCGCTCGTGGACCGCACGAAGTGGAGCACCGTCGTCCTCGGCGCCGGTGCGTTCACCGTCGCGGTCATGGTCTACCGGATGTACCAGATCTGGTTCGCCCTGAACTGACCCCGAGCGTCATGGTGGTCCCCGCACGTCGGTAGAATCGGTGCAATGGCGACCAGATCCTCACTCGCGACCGGCATCGGCCGCGTCCTCATCGCCGTGTACGGCATCCTCGCCCTGGCGGCGACGGGCCGGAGCGTCGTCCAGATCATCGAGAAGTTCTCGTTCGCGCCGTTCGCCTACACGGTGAGCGCCATCGCCGCCGTCGTGTACATCGTGGCGATGATCGCCCTGATCGTGCCCGGACGCTCCTGGTACCGGGTGGCCTGCGTGACGATCGTGTTCGAGATGACCGGTGTGCTCGTCATCGGCACGTTGTCGCTCTTCGACCGGCAGCTCTTCCCCGACGACACGATCTGGTCGTACTACGGCATGGGCTACGCCTTCGCACCGCTGGTGCTGCCGATCGCCGGTCTCTGGTGGCTCCGCAAGCACCACCGCACCGCGTCGGCCGAGCCGGTGGCCGCATCGACCACCGCCCCCGTGGGCGAGTAGGAGCAGCCGTGCAGTTCTACGACGACATCGCCGACGTGGCAGAGGGCTTCGGCCCGAGCGCCGTCACGATCGGCAAGTTCGACGGTGTGCACGTCGGGCACCGCGCGGTGATCGCGCACCTCGAGCGCGCCGCCCACGAGCAGGGCCTGGTCGCCACCGTGGTGACGTTCGACCGGCACCCGCTCAACGTCATCGACCCGCAGCACGTCCCGCCGGCGCTCACGAGCACGGCGCAGCGGCGCGAGCTCCTCGACGACGCCGGTGTCGACGCCACCCTCCTGCTCCGCTTCGACGAGCAACTGCAGTCGAAGTCGCCCGAGGCGTTCGTGTCCGAGATCCTCGTCGACACCCTGCACGCCCGGCTCGTCTTCGTCGGCAGCGACTTCCGCTTCGGGGCCAAGGGCGCCGGCGACGTCACCCTGTTGCGCGCCCTGGGGGAGCAGCACGGCTTCACGGTCGAGCTCATCGACGACGTCGACCTGGTGGACGATGTCCGACCCGACGGCGAGCGACGCGTCTCGTCGACGTGGATCCGCGAGCTCCTCGGCGAAGGGCGGGTGGCCGAGGCCGCTCGGCTGCTCGGTCGTGAGCACGCGGTCCGCAGCACCGTCGTACACGGCAACCAGCGGGGCCGGGCGATGGGGTACCCGACGGCGAACCTCGACCAGGCCTTCGAGGGCTTCGCGCCGGCCGACGGCGTCTACGCCGCCCGGGTGCTGCACGACGGCACGGTGTACCCGGCGGCCGTCTCGGTCGGCAACAACCCGACGTTCGAGGGCGTGCCGGCCAAGCAGATCGAGGCGCACCTGCTCGACGTCGACCTCGACCTGTACGGGGACCGCATCTCCGTGCTGTTCGTGTCCTACGTGCGCGGCATGGTGAAGTTCGACTCGATGGACGAGCTCGCCACGCAGATGCGCCAGGACGACCTCGACATCCGGTTGCTGCTGGGCCTGCCCACGCCGGTCTGACCTGCGACGCCACGCGCCGCGACTCCACGCCACGCGCCGACGCCCCCGTGACCGATCGGTCACGGGGGCGTCGTCGTCCGTCGATCAGCTGCCGAGGGCGTCGAGCCAGATCTTGCGGGCGTCGAGTGCTTCCTGCGCGTCCTTGATCTTGCGTGCGTCACCGGAGGCCTGCGCGTCGGCGAGCTCGGACTCGAGCTTGCCGATGGCGTCCTCGAGCTGGCTCGCGAGTCCGGTCTGCCGGGCCTTGCGCTCCGGGTTGGACTCCTTCCAGTGCGCGTCCTCGAGCCCACGCACGTGGTCCTCGATCGCCCGCAGGCGGTCCTCGATGCGGCGGACGTCCCCGCGGGGGACCTTGCCGATCTCGTCCCAGCGCCGCTGGATGCCGGTCAGGGTCTTGCGGGCGGCGACGCGGTCGGTCGCCGTGAGCAGCGGCTCGGCCTCGGTGAGCAGGGCCTGCTTCGCCTCGAGGTTGCCGGAGAACTCTTCGTCCTCGGCTGCGCTCTCGGCGTGGCGCTGCTCGAACAGGACGTCGCCGGCGGCCTTGAACCGCGCCCAGAGGGCGTCGTCGTGGCGCTTGCCGGCGCGCCCGGCGTTCTTCCAGTCGTCGAGGAGCTGACGGTAGTCCGGGATCGCGTCGGACCCGCGTGACGCGAGTGCCTCGGCCTGCGACACGAGCTCCTGCTTGCGGGTGCGGGCGTCGCGGTGCTGCGCGTCGAGCTCGGAGTAGAACGCGCGGCGGTGCTGGTCGACGGTGGACCGCGCTGCGCGGAACCGCTTCCAGAGTTCGTTCGCCTCGTTCTTGGGGATGCGCGGCCCGTCGTGCTGGTGCTGCTGCCACCGGGCGAACACGTCGTCGAGCTGCGCCGTGATCTGCTTCCACTGCGCGCGCGCCGGGTCGACCGCCGCGAGCGCCTCGGCCTCTTCGACCAGGGCGGCGCGGTGTGCCAGGGCGTCGTTCAGCGCCTGCTGCGCCTGCTCCGCCTGCTCCTTGGTGAGCGAGCCGAGCTGCTCGGTGAGCGCACCCACGCGGGTCTCGAGCGACTTGATGTCGCCGACGACGCGGGCTTCGGCCACCAGGGTCGTCAGGTGCTCGACCGTCCGGGCGACGTCGTTCGCCGACGCACCACGCTGGACGCGCTGCTCGGCGATCTTCACCTGCCCCTCGAGGTCGGCGTACTTCCGCGCGAAGTAGGCGAGGGCTTCTTCGGGGGTGGCGTCCGGGTACTCACCGACAGCACGTTCGGTCTCTTCGTACCGGACGTACACGGTCCCGTTCTCGTCGACCCGCCCCCAGGTCGTTGCTTCGTCAGATCCCACAGGTCTCGCCTCGATCGTGGTCGTGCATCGCCGACGTCACCGTCGGCACGGTCAGGTCGTCAGCCTATTGCACGGACGGGCTCCGCGGCCCGCTGTGCGCGTCGGCTTGTGGACTACTTCTCCTGCGCGATGGTCGCGTCGGTGATCTTCGTCGCCACCTTCGGCTCGCCGGTGCCGTCGTCACCGGGTGATGCGATGCCCTTGTCCGCGATCTTCGACTCGAGTTGGGACAGGCCGCTCGTGACCTTCCCGACGACCGTGTAGCCGCCGGTGGAGCCGTCGAGCGTGGTGTCGCCGTAGACGATGAAGAACTGCGTCGACTGCGAGTACGGCGAGCTCGACCGCGCGATCGCGATGGTGCCCTCGTCGTAGAGGCCGTCCTCCGGCACGTTCTCGAGCGGGCCGTACTCGAACCCGGCGTCGCCCGTGCCGTCACCGTTCGCCGAACCGCACTGCAGGAACTTCAGCCCGTCACTGTCGGCCAGCCGGTGGCAGGTGGTGCCGTTGTAGAACTGCTCCTTGATCAACGAGATCTCGACGCTCGCCGCCTGCGGGGCCTTCGCGCCGTCGAGCTCGATGCCGAGGTCGATCGACCCGTTGAGCGTCAGCGACCCCGTCCAGGTCGCGCCCTTCGCGATCTCCTTGCTCGGCACGTCGCCCGTGTTCGCCGCCGTGGCACTCGCCGAAGGCGTCGGTGTGGCCGTGGCGCTCGCACTGGCGTCCGCCGACCCGTTCCCCTGCGAGCCCGCGAAGGCGAGCTGCGACCCGGTGGCCAGTGCGGCGACCAGCACGAGCGCACCGGCGCCGACGAGGTTGTCACGCACCCGCCGGCGGCGCTGCCGGGCGTGGAGCCCCTGGCGGGCCTGGTAGAGACGGAGGCGCTCGCGCGCCTCGCGGTTGTCGCGCGCTGGGTTCTTCGGTGCCACGGTGCTGTTCTGCCCTCTCGTCGCAGTGTGCGACGAGCGTATCCGAGTCGTCACCGTCAACGGCCCGGGAGGCGCGGGGCTGTCAGCGGGTCGGCCTACGATTGCTGCATGGCAGCGGACCGTTCGAGCATGCGTGCGCCCACGACGGGCGGTCGCGCCGGGCTCGCGCAGGGGTCCGTCCCGCTCGCGGTCCGGATGCGCCCCACCAGTCTCGACGAGGTCGCGGGCCAGCAGCACCTGCTCGGTCGCGGTTCACCGCTCGTGCAGCTCGCCACCGGCACCCGCGACAACCCGGGTGGCGTCTCGGTCATCCTCTGGGGTCCTCCCGGCACCGGCAAGACGACGTTGGCGCAGGCCATCGCCCGTCAGTCGGGGCGCGAGTTCGTCGAGCTCTCCGCGGTGACCGCCGGCGTCAAGGACGTGCGCGAGGTCATGGAGAAGGCCCTCACCCACCGCGACCTCTACGGCTCCACGACGGTGCTGTTCCTCGACGAGATCCACCGGTTCAGCAAGGCACAGCAGGACGCCCTGCTGCCCGGTGTCGAGAACGGGTGGGTGATCCTCATCGCGGCCACCACCGAGAACCCGTCGTTCTCGGTCATCTCCCCGCTCCTGTCCCGGTCCCTGCTCCTGACGCTCAAGCCGCTCACCGACGCCGACCTCGGCATGCTCGTCGACCGTGCGGTGGAGGACCCACGCGGTCTCGGTGGTGCGGTCGTCCTCGGTGACGAAGCACGCGGGGCCATCGTCCGGTTGGCCTCCGGTGACGCCCGACGCGCCCTCACCGCGCTCGAGGCGGCTGCGGCGTCGGCCACCGCGGCCCAGGACGACGAGGACGACACCGTGCCGGTCGTCGACGCGGACACCGTCGCCGCGGCCGTCGACCGTGCGCTGCTGCGGTACGACCGACAGGGTGACGAGCACTACGACGTCATCAGCGCCTTCATCAAGTCGGTGCGGGGGAGCGACGTCGACGCCGCACTGCACTACCTCGCGCGGATGATCGAGGCGGGCGAGGACTCGCGGTTCATCGCGCGCCGGATCATCATCTCGGCGTCCGAGGACATCGGCATGGCCGACCCGCAGGCGCTCCCCATCGCCGTCGCGGCGGCGCAGGCCGTGCAGCTCATCGGGATGCCCGAGGGGCGCATCCCCCTGGCCGAGGCAGTGGTGTACCTGGCGACCGCGCCGAAGTCGAACGCCGCCTACAACGGCGTGAACGCAGCGATGGCGGACGTCAAGGCCGGCCGGATGGGCACCGTGCCGATGCACCTGCGCGACGCGCACTACGCCGGGGCCAAGCGACTCGGCCACGGCAAGGGGTACGTCTACTCGCACGACGCCGAGCACGGGGTCGCCGAGCAGCAGTACCTGCCCGATGCGCTCGAGGGCACCGAGTACTACAC
This sequence comes from Curtobacterium sp. TC1, assembly GCF_019844075.1. NCBI lineage: Bacteria > Bacillati > Actinomycetota > Actinomycetes > Micrococcales > Microbacteriaceae > Curtobacterium > Curtobacterium sp. TC1. The sequence goes on along the minus strand of NZ_CP081964.1, from coordinate 2,313,683 downwards.
CCCGACCACGAACGGGTACGAGCGCGAGGTCGGTCCACGGCTCGAACGACTCCGGAAGATCACGCGCGGTCAGTAGGAGCAACGTCGAGTTCCTGCTAGCATTGCCGGGCCTACGTCCTGGTCCTCGAGCACGGCTGCGTCGAGGACAGAGTGCCACTCCGGTGGTACGGGGGCAGAGGTTCGGACTGTAGCCGTCCGATCCCACAGGCTCATCCCTCTGGATCCCGTCGTCGGGGCCACCAGCACTCGCGTGCCCGGCCTCCGGTGAGTATTCAGTTCGAACAGAGAAAAGGACCCTGTGTCTACCAAGTCACGTACCCGCAGCAAGACCCGCCTCTCGCGCGCACTCGGCATCCCGCTGACGCCGAAGGCGGCCCGTTACCTCGAGAAGCGCCCCTACGGCCCCGGTGAGCACGGCCGTACGCGCCGTCGTGCGGACAGCGACTACGCCGTCCGCCTCCGAGAGAAGCAGCGTCTGCGCGCCCAGTACGGCATCCGCGAGAAGCAGCTCCGCATCGTCTTCGAAGAGGCCCGCAAGACGAAGGGCCTGACCGGTGAGAACCTGGTCGAGCTCCTCGAGCAGCGCCTCGACGCCCTCGTGGTCCGTGCCGGCTTCGCCCGCACCACCGCGCAGGCCCGTCAGCTGATCGTGCACCGTCACCTGCTGGTCGACGGCAAGCTCGTGGACCGCCCCTCCTTCCGCGTCAAGGAGGGCCAGCTGATCCACGTCAAGCCGAAGTCCGAGTCGATGGAGCCCTTCCAGGTCGCCGCTGCCGGTGGCCACCAGGAAGTCCTGCCGAAGGTCCCGGGTTACCTCGAGGTCGAGATCGACAAGCTCCAGGCCCGCCTCGTGCGTCGCCCGAAGCGCGCCGAGGTCCCCGTGACCTGTGAAGTGCAGCTCGTCGTCGAGTACTACGCAGCTCGCTGATCCACTGATCACACCCGAACGGCGGGTCGTCCTCTCGAGGACGGCCCGCCGTTCGGCGTTCCGGCCCCGAAGTGCCCGGCGACTAAGCTTGTCCGGGCATGCACCGCCAGGGTGCACAGAGGGAGAGGCACCGTGAAGCAGCTGTTCTTCGTCGCGGTCGGCGTCGTCATCGGGTTCGCCGTGGCGCACCAGGTCGCCAGGACCCCCGGAGGCGCACGGCTCTTCGCCGTCGTCGACGCGAGCACGAAGGCCTTCACGGGCGCGGTCGCCGACGGGTACCGGTCCCGCGGGGCCGAGCTCCGCACCGACGTCTGAGTCGTCGAGCTCCACCGCGGTCCGGCCGCACCGTCGTCCCGCCTCCACCTCCCACCTCCGAGCTGAACCCAGGAAGCACCATGCAGACCGCAGAGATCCGCCGCCGTTGGCTCCAGTACTTCGGTGACCGCGGCCACACCGTCGTCCCGTCCGCGTCCCTCGTCTCCGACGACCCGTCGCTCCTCTTCACGGTCGCCGGTATGGTGCCGTTCATCCCGTACCTGACCGGGCTCGTCCCCGCGCCGTACCCCCGTGCCACGAGCGTCCAGAAGTGCATCCGCACGAACGACATCGAAGAGGTCGGCAAGACGCCTCGCCACGGCACGTTCTTCCAGATGAACGGCAACTTCTCGTTCGGCGACTACTTCAAGGAGCAGGCGATCCAGTTCGCCTGGGAGTTCCTGACGAACCCCGAGTCCGACGGCGGACTCGGCTTCTCGCCCGACGACCTCTGGGTGACGGTCTACGAGGACGACGACGAGGCGATCGCCTTCTGGAAGCAGCACTCCTCCCTGCCCGAAGAGCGCATCCAGCGCCTCGGCAAGGACACGAACTACTGGTCCACCGGCCAGCCAGGACCCGCCGGACCCTGCTCGGAGATCTTCTTCGACCGCGGGCCCGAGTACGGCATCGACGGCGGCCCGGCCACCGACGACGACCGGTACGTCGAGATCTGGAACCTCGTCTTCATGCAGTACCAGATCGCGGACGTCCGCTCGAAGTACGACTTCGAGATCACCGGCGAGCTGCCGAACAAGAACATCGACACCGGCATGGGGCTCGAGCGCGTCGCCTTCATCAAGCAGGGCGTCGACAACATGTACGAGATCGACCAGGTCCGCCCGGTCCTCGACCGCGCATCCGAGATCTCCGGCCGCCGCTACGGCGCCGTGCACGAGGACGACGTCCGCATGCGCGTCATCGCGGACCACGTGCGGTCCGCGCTCATGCTCATCGCCGACGGCGTGAGCCCGTCGAACGAGGGCCGCGGGTACATCCTGCGTCGTCTGCTGCGCCGCACGGTCCGTGCGATGCGCCTGCTCGGCGTCGAGACCGCGACCTTCCCGGAGCTGTTCCCGGCGTCCCGCGACGCGATGCGCGACGCCTACCCCGAGGTCTCCTCCGACTACGACCGCATCGCGCGGATCGCCTACGCGGAAGAGGAGACGTTCCTCCGCACGCTCGCGCAGGGCACCACGATCCTCGACGTCGCCGTCGAGCGCGCGAAGCAGGACGGTGCACCGTCCATCGGCGGGGACACCGCGTTCCTGCTGCACGACACCTTCGGGTTCCCGATCGACCTGACGATGGAGATGGCCGAGGAGGCCGGGGTCCACGTCGACCGGACCGCGTTCGAGACCCTGATGTCCGAGCAGCGTGCCCGGGCGAAGGCCGACGCGAAGAGCAAGAAGACCGCGATCGCCGACCTGAGCGTGTACAGCGCGTTCCGGGCGAAGGGCGAGACGGTCTTCCTCGGCTACGACGCGCTCGAAGCCGAGACGAACGTGCTCGGCATCATCGTCGGCGGCGTCAGCGTGGACCGTGCCGTGGCGGGCGACATCGCCGAGGTCATCCTCGGCGAGACGTCGCTGTACGCCGAGTCCGGCGGGCAGGACGCCGACCAGGGATCGATCGTCGGCAACGGCTTCGACCTCGAGGTCCTCGACGTCCAGCGTCCCGTCGCCGGCCTCTGGAGCCACACCGTCCAGGTCCGCTCCGGTGAGGTCGGCGTGGGCGACGCGGCGAGCACCGTCGTCGACGCCGAGTACCGCCGCGGCGCCACGCAGGCGCACTCCGCGACGCACCTGGTGAACGCCGCGCTCCGCGACATCCTCGGCCCCGAGGCTCTGCAGGCGGGGTCGTACAACAAGTCCGGGTACATGCGCCTCGACTTCTCGTGGTCGCAGCCGATCTCGCTCGCGACCCGTTCGGAGATCGAGGAGGTCGTCAACACCGCGATCCGCACCGACCTCGAGGTCTCGACCCGCATCATGCCGATCGACGAGGCGAAGGCACTCGGCGCACAGGCGCTCTTCGGCGAGAAGTACGGCGCCGAGGTCCGCATGGTCGACATCGGCGGACCGTGGTCCCGCGAGCTCTGCGGTGGCACGCACGTCGCGTCGAGCGCCCAGATCGGGCTCGTCAACCTGGTGGGGGAGTCGAGCGTCGGCTCGACCAACCGCCGTGTCGAGGCGCTCGTCGGGCTCGAGGGCTTCCGCGACCTCGCGGTCGAGCGGACCATCGTCTCGCAGCTCTCCAGCGCGTTGAAGGCGCCCCGCGCCGACCTGCCCACGCGCGTGCAGTCGCTCATGGAGGACCTCCGGACCGCGCAGAAGAAGATCGCCGAGTACGAGTCGGCGAACCTGCAGCAGCGGGTCCCGTCGATCGCGCGCACCGCGACGACCGTCGGGTCGACCACGGTCGTGGCCGAGACCGTCGACGGCCTGCAGTCCGGCGACGACCTGCGCTCCCTGGCGACCGGGGTGCGCGCGCAGCTCGGTGACGGCGCTGCCGTCGTCGTGCTCGGCGCCGTGGTGAGCGGGAAGCCGATCGTCATCGTGGCGACCAACGACGCGGCGCGCTCCGCCGGTGTCCAGGCGGGTCCGCTCGCCAAGGAGGCCGCCGGCGTGCTCGGTGGTGGCGGCGGCGGCAAGCCGGACCTGGCGCAGGGTGGCGGGACCGACCCGGCCGCGCTCCCGGCCGCGCTCCGTGCCGTGACCGCCCGGATCGCGGGCTGAGCGTGGCGATCCGGTCCGGGCGGCGGCTCGGCGTGGACGTCGGCCGCGCCCGGATCGGGATCGCCGTGTGCGACCGCGACGGGTTGCTGGCGACGCCGGTCGAGACCGTGCGTCGTGACGCCCCGTCCGACCTGCAGCGGATCCTCGAGATCGCCGACGAGTACGACGCCCTCGAGCTCGTCGTCGGACTGCCCTTGTCGATGTCCGGCGGCGACACCCCGTCCACGGACGACGCTCGGGCGTTCGCGGCCCGGATCGCCGAGCACCGTCCGGTCCGGCTGGTCGACGAACGGTTGTCCACCGTGACCGCCCAGCGTGGTCTGCACCAGGCCGGCAAGAACACGAAGAAGTCGCGCTCCGTGATCGACCAAGCGGCCGCTGTTATCATTCTGCAACACGCGCTCGACCACGAACGCAGTGCCGGTGCCCCTCCGGGCACCACGCTTCCCTGACAGGGCGACCCGCCGCGACCCGGCTGCCCTTCCGTCACCCGAGGACGACGGTGCCCAGGCGGAGTTCCCGACCGAGAGACCGAGAACCGTTGGCAGACGATCTGGACTGGAACGCGATCATCGCGCCCGGCAACGAAGCCGAGCGGCGGAAGACGACTTCCGACCGCGCAGCAGGTACCGATGACCGTGACGACTCCGTGCGGGTGGCCCCGCAGCCGGACCGTCCGATGTCCCGCCGCGAGGCCCGTGCACTCGAGGCGGAACGTGCTCGTCGCGACGCCGCCGCCGCGGGGGTCGAGCAGCCGGCGCCGGAGCCCGCGTCGCCGGAGCCCGCGTCACCGGAGCCCGCGTCACCGCAGCAGGCGGCCCCCGGACTCCACCCCGAGGTCGCCGCGCTCCTGACCGGCGAGGTGCCGTCAGCGGCCACGGCCGGCGGAGCCGGGTCCGACGGGCCCGACCGTACCGACGACGCCGGGCGCACCGGCGGCGGTGGAGCCGCGGGAGGCGGCGGCCGGGGCGGGCATGGCGGACGCGGTGGAGCCTCCAGGCCGCCGCGCGAACCGCGCCCGAAGCGCCGACGCGGGCCGCTCATCGCCGGCATCGTGATCGTCGCGGTGGTCGTGGCCGGCGGGGTGAGCGCGTACGCGTTCGCCGCGCCGAAGATCCAGCAGATCGTCGCCGCGGTCAGCGGGTCGAGCGAACCGGACGACTACACCGGGACCGGCAAGGCGAAGGTCACCATCACGATCAAGCAGGGCGACATCGGCGAGAACGTCGCCGCGACGCTGCAGCGCAGCGGCGTCGTGAAGGACTCGAAGGTCTTCTACAAGCTGCTGCTGGCCTCACCCGACGTCCAGTTCCAGCCGGGCTCGTACTCGCTGAAGAAGCAGATGAGTTCGAAGTCGGCGCTGGCGGCGCTGCAGGACGAGGACAACCGCGTGCAGGCCTCGATCGTGATCCCCGAGGGCACCGCGCTGGCGGACATCGAGGCCGGCATGGTCTCGAAGGCCGGCCTGACGAAGACCGAGGTCGCGAAGGCCGCGAAGAACCTGTCCGCGTACGACCTGCCGTCCGGCGTGACGACGCTCGAGGGCTGGCTGTTCCCCGCGACGTACCCGATCAACCCGGGCTGGAGCGCGGAGCAGTACTTCGGGTCGATGGTCGACACCATGAAGGAGCACCTGGCGGCCGCCGGCGTCAAGGAGGCCGACCAGGAGCGCGTCATCGTGTTCGCGTCGCTCGTGCAGAAGGAAGCCGGCCTCGCCGCCGACTACCCGAAGGTCGCACGGGTGTTCCAGAACCGGCTCGACCAGGGCATGCGCCTGCAGTCCGACGCCACGGTCGCCTACGGCACGGGCAACACGCACACCGTGACGACGACGGACGCCGAGCGCGCCGACGAGTCGAACCCGTACAACACCTACGTGCACGAGGGACTGCCGCCGGCACCGATCTCGAACCCCGGTGACATCGCGATCAAGGCCGTCACGAACGAGGCGCCGGGCAAGTGGCTCTACTTCGTGACGGTGAACCTGGAGACCGGTGAGACGGTGTTCTCGGACACCTACGACCAGCACCTCGTCGCCGTGGACCAGTTCCAGGCCTGGCTCCGGGCGCACCCCGACTACCAGTAGGCCGGCGACGTCGCACGTCGGTGCGCTGTGGGAGGATTGCAGCATGCTTCGTTGGTTGACTGCTGGTGAGTCCCACGGACCCGAACTGATCGCGATGCTCGAGGGCCTGCCCGCGGGTGTCCCGGTGTCGTTCGAGTCCATCCGCACCGATCTCGCGCGCCGCAAGCTCGGCTACGGTCGTGGCTCGCGCATGAAGTTCGAACAGGACGAGCTGCACGTGTCCGGCGGTGTCCGGCACGGGTACTCGCTCGGCAGCCCGATCGCGATCCGGATCGGCAACACCGAGTGGCCGAAGTGGGTCGAGGTCATGAACCCCGAGCCGGTCGAGTCCACCGAGATGTCGCGCGGCCGCAGCGCCCCGCTGACGCGCCCCCGCCCGGGCCACGCGGACCTGGTCGGCATGCAGAAGTACGGCTTCGACGAAGCCCGCCCGATCCTCGAGCGCGCGAGCGCCCGTGAGACCGCGGCCCGCGTCGCACTCGGCGCCGTCGCCAAGTCCTTCCTCGCCGAACTCGGCATGCGGTCGGTGGCGCACACCCTGCAGGTCGGTACGGTCCGCGTGCCGGACGGCACCGACCTGCCGCTGCCCGACGACGTCGACCGTCTCGACGACGACCAGTTGCGGTGCTTCGACGCGGACACCTCGGCCCGCATGGTGACCGAGGTCGAGGCCGCGAAGAAGGACGGCGACACCCTCGGTGGCGTCGTCGAGGTCCTGTTCTACGGCGTCCCGCCGGGGCTCGGCTCGCACGTGCAGTGGGACCGACGGCTCGACGCGCGTCTGGCCGCCGCCATCATGGGCATCCAGGCGATCAAGGGCGTCGAGGTCGGTGACGGCTTCGCGACCGCCGGTCGTCGCGGCTCCGCCGCCCACGACGAGCTCTACCGTGAAGACGGCGAGATCTACCGCACGAGCGACCGGGCCGGTGGCACCGAGGGCGGCATGTCCACGGGGACCGTCCTGCGGGTCCGTGCCGGCATGAAGCCGATCGCGACCGTGCCGCACGCGCTGCACACCGTCGACGTCGTGTCGGGCGAAGACGCCTCAGCGCACCACCAGCGTTCCGACGTCTGCGCGGTCCCGGCCGCCGGCGTCGTGGCCGAGGCGATGGTGGCCCTCGTGCTCGCCGATGCCGTGCTCGAGAAGTTCGGCGGCGACAACGTCGTCGAGACCAAGCGCAACCTCGACGCCTACCTCGCGTCGATCCCGGAGACGCTCCGCACCCGTCGGACGGAGCCGTCGGCACCGGCCGACGCGTCGTGACCGCGCGCGGCGGCGGTGCTGCGACCGGCGGCCCAGCACCCCGCGACGCTGCATCCGGCGGCGCGGCGCGGGGTCCAGCTGCGCCCGTCGTCGTGATCGGCCCGATGGGAGCCGGCAAGTCCAGCGTCGGCAAGCGCGTCGCCAAGGCGCTGGGGGTGCCGTTCACCGACACCGACCGGGTGATCGTCCGCGAGCACGGGCCCATCCCCGGCATCTTCGCTGACCGCGGTGAACCCGCCTTCCGCGCCCTCGAGGCCGATGCGGTCCGCACCGCACTCGGCACCGGGGGCGTCATCGCCGTCGGCGGGGGAGCCGTGACGCACGCCGCCACCCGCGAGGCACTGTCCGGTGCCCGCATCGTCCTGCTCACCGTCTCGCCCGAGGCCGTCGCCGAGCGGATCGCCGGCTCGGACCGGCCGCTGCTCGCCAGCGGCGGGATCGACGCCTGGCAGACGATCATGGACGAGCGCGCGGCGACCTACGCCGAACTCGCGCACGTCGTGGTCGACACCTCGCGCCGTCCGATGTCCCGGGTCGTCGACGAGGTCGTCACCTGGCTGCGCAGCGACAGCAGCGACAGCAGCGACAGCAGCGACGACACCAGCACCACCACCGAAGGAGCACCGTGACCGACCCGATCCTGCCTGCAGGGACCACCGAGATCCGCGTCGGCGGTGACGACGGCTACGTGGTGGCGGTCGGCTCGGGCCTGCTCGGCTCGCTCCCCGCGATCCTCGGCCCTCGCGTCGCCAAGGTCCTGATCGTGCACGCCCCGACCCTCGGTGCGCGGGCGAACGACCTGCGCGACCTGCTCGTCGACGCCGGCCTCGAAGCCCTCATCGCCGAGGTCCCCGACGCCGAGGGCGCCAAGCGCATCGAGGTCGCGTCGTTCTGCTGGCAGATCATGGGCCAGTCCGACTTCACCCGCACCGACGCGGTCATCGGCCTCGGCGGCGGCGCAGTCACCGACCTGGCCGGCTTCGTCGCCGCGACCTGGCTGCGCGGCGTGCCGTACGTGTCGGTGCCGACGAGCGTGCTCGGCATGGTGGACGCCAGCGTGGGCGGGAAGACCGGCATCAACACGAACGAGGGCAAGAACCTGGTCGGCGCCTTCTCCGCCCCCCGCGCGGTCGTGGCCGACCTCGACCTCGTCCGGACCCTGCCGCGCAACGAGATCCTGACCGGTTTCGCCGAGATCGTGAAGGCCGGGTTCATCGCCGTGCCGGAGATCCTCGACATCGTCGAGGCGGACGTCGACCGCGTCACGGACCCGACGACGCCGGAGTTCCGCCGGGTGGTCGAACTCGCCATCGCCCTGAAGGCCGAGGTCGTGTCGGACGACTTCACCGAGCAGGGTCGTCGCGAGATCCTGAACTACGGCCACACGCTCGGACACGCCATCGAGCACGCGGAGCGGTACCAGTGGCGCCACGGTGCTGCGGTGTCGGTCGGCATGGTCTTCGCCGCGGAGCTCGCACGTCTGACGGGGCACCTCGACGACGCGACCGTGGACCGGCACCGGGCGATCCTGGACTCCCTGGACCTGCCGACGTCGTACGGGATCGGCCGGTGGCAGGGGCTCCTCGCCGCGATGCGCCGCGACAAGAAGGCCCGTGCCGGCATGCTCCGGTTCATCATCCTCGACGGGGTCGGCAAGCCGGTGGTCCTCGAGGGGCCGGAGGACCACCTGCTCTTCACCGCGTACCAAGAGGTCGGCGTCTAGCACTTCCGCACCCCCAGGTGGTCGCGCAGGTGCTCCCCGGTGTAGTCGGTCCGGTGCAGCCCACGGCGCTGCAGCTCCGGCGCGACCTGCTGGGTGAAGTCCTCGACCTCGGCGGGGATGTGCATCGGCGTCCCTGACTGGCTCCGCGACGCGCACGCCCACGTCGGGCAGCGGCGCGTGCTGGTCGTGAACACCCAACCGCCCGGCGTCAGCGCAACACCCGCCGCGTCCGTCGCCACCACCACTTGACCTGCATCGACACGGTGAGGACGCCGGTCCGCTGCCATTCCCGGAACTCCGCGATCGTGGCACCGTTGTCCCACGCGAAGAGCACGTCGTCGTCCGCGTCCACGTCTGGCGCATCCGGCAAGGGTCGCAAGATCGGCATCAGGTGGGCTCCTCTTCCTCAGGGGGACGTGATCGGCGACGGTTCGCCTCCGGAGTGCACGAGCGGCGAGCCGTCGGTCCGCCTTCGACCACCACCGTACGGTTTCGAGTTCCCGGAGCACAGTCCTCGAAATGTCGTATGCACAGCCCCCTCGTGGCTGGGCGATCGACCACGTGAACCGCTTCCAGGCGTGCTCTCGATCGGTCGTCCGTCGGCTCTGGAACGCCGCGAACCAGCTGACGACCGCCGCCACGATCGCTGCGCCGGCGGCGATGCACGCCGCGACCAGTGCTGTCTCCATGGGGAGAGCCTGCGGCAGTGGGCGCAACCCGACGCGACACGCGAGGCGATCTGTGGATGCCGGACCGCGCCTCCCGGCCTGTGCAGGAGGACGCGTCCACCCGGCGGACCCAGCAGCGGGGAGCAGACTGACGACGTGCCCAACCCACCCCGCCTGAGCGACCTGTCCGGCTCGCAGGAGGCCGACACCGGCACCCTCCGGTCCCGCGGCCGCCGGTTCACCGAACTCCTGTCGATCGCCCGGCGCCACCGCCTCGTGCCGTTCCGCCGCCTCGACTTCTCGCACGACCCCGCCACCTCCGACCTGCGACGAAGCCAGGCCGAGCACCTGCGGCGTGCGCTCGAGGAGGCCGGCGGCGGGTTCGTGAAGATGGGGCAACTGCTGTCCACGCGCGACGACCTGCTCCCCGAGGAGTGGACCGAGGGACTCGCGCACCTGCAGCGCAACGTCACCGCCGCTCCCGCCGACCAGGTGCTCGCCCTGCTCGAACGGGAGCTCGGCGCCCCGGTCGACCAGGTGTTCGCCTCCTTCGACCCGGTGCCCGTCGCGGCGGCCTCGATCGCCCAGGTCCACCGCGCCCGCCTGCCCGACGGCACCGCGGTCGCGGTCAAGGTGCAGCGGCCCGGGATCGACGCCGCGGTGCGTCGTGACGTCGACATCGCGCTCCGCGTCGTCCGCTTCCTGGCGCGGTGGTCGACCGAGGCCCGGCAGGTCGGCGTGCAGGACGTGGCCGCGCAGTACGCCGACGACCTGGTCCGCCAGGTCGACTTCGTCTCCGAGCTGCGGAACCTCACCGCGCTGCGTGCGGCGCAGGCACGCAGCGCCCGTCCCGACGAGGTCCGGTTCCCGGACCCGTACCCCGAGCTGTCCGGACGCCGCGTGCTCGTGATGGAGTTCCTGGAGGGCGACACGCTCAGCGCGATCCGCGCCGAGCGCGCGGACCGCGACCTGGACGGCCCGATGCGCGCGATCCTGCGCGCGTTCCTGCGCCAGGTCGTCTTCGACGGCCTGTACCACGCCGACCTGCACCCGGGGAACGTCCTGGTGCTGCCCGACGGGCGGCCCGCGTTGATCGACTTCGGATCGGTCGGGAGGCTCGACCCGACCCTCAGGGACACGGTCCAGGACCTGCTGGTCGCCTACCTGCAGGACGACACGTCACGGATCGCCGATGCGGTCCTGCGGATGGCACCGGTGCGCGACGCGCACGACGAGCCCGACTTCCGTCGGGACATCGCGCGCTTCGTCGCCGACGAGCTCGGACCGGGCGCCCGCATCGGGGTCGAGACCGTGGACGACGCGGTCGAGGTCTTCGGGCGCTACCGGCTCAAGCCGCCGCCGGACTTCGTCGCCGCCGCGCGGGCCCTGGCGATCTTCGAGGGCACCCTCCGGACGCTCGCACCGTCGTTCGACCTGCTCGAGGAGTCCCGCGGGCTCGCCCGTGAGCAGATCACCGACCAGTTGCGCCCCGGCAAGCTCCGCGACCTGGCAGCCAAGGAACTCATCGGTGTCGTCTCCGCGGCACGACGGCTGCCGCGCCGGGTCGACCGGATCGGCGAGGCGATCGAGACCGGCAAGTTCACCGTGAACATCCGGCTGTTCGCGGACCGCCGCGACCGGGAGCTCGTGTCCGGCATGGTCCGGCGCATCCTGCTCGTGCTGCTCGGAGCCGGTGCCGGCATCCTGGCGATCGTGTACCTGGCGCTGCCCGCCCGACCCGACGCGGCGATCTCGACCGGGGTCGCCGGAGCCCTGCTCGGGGGAGCGGCCGTGGTGCTGCTCGGCTGGGCGGCGATCGACGCCTGGCGCGCCCGACGGCGACGCTGATGGCGACGGGCGGGCGTCCGCTACACTCGTCCGGGGCCGAGCGCGGCCCGAAGACCTTTCACAACACGACCGAACGGGACACCGAAGACTCATGGCCAGTACCACTGACATCAAGAACGGCGCCGTTCTCATCATCGACGGCCAGCTGTGGTCGGTCGTGGAGTTCCAGCACGTCAAGCCCGGCAAGGGTGGCGCGTTCGTCCGCACCAAGCTGAAGAACGTCGTCTCCGGCAAGGTCGTCGACCGCACCTTCAACGCCGGCGCGAAGATCGACACCGCCGTGGTCGACCGCCGTGACTACCAGTTCCTCTACGAGGACGGCGACTCGTACGTGTTCATGGACACCGACACCTACGACCAGATCCCGGTCTCGGCGACGGTCGTCGGCGACGCGAAGAACTACCTGCTCGAGTCCGCGATGGTCACCATCGCGATGAACGAGGGCAACCCGCTCTACGTCGAGCTCCCGACGTCGATCGTGACCGAGGTCGAGACCGAGCCGGGCCTGCAGGGCGACCGTTCCTCCGGTGGCACCAAGGACGCGACCATCATCGCGACCGGTCACCGCATCCAGGTTCCGCTCTACCTCGAGAGCGGTACCACGGTGAAGATCGACACGCGCGACGGCAGCTTCCTCGGCCGCGTCAACTCCTAGGCGACGTCCGTATGAGTGCTCGTTCGAAGGCCCGCAAGCGCGCCCTCGACATGCTGTACGTGGCGGAGGTGCGTGAGCTCCCGATCGCGGACGTGCTGGCCACCGAGACGGTCCGCCACCTGGACCAGCCCGAGCGCGCCTCGAGCTGGGACTACGCGCGGCAGATCGTGACGGGTGTCGACGACGCCCGTCACGAGATCGACTCCGTCATCGTCGACCACGCCCAGGGGTGGTCGATCGCCCGGATGCCGGTCCTCGACCGCTGCATCCTGCGGATGGCCGTCTGGGAGCTCCGGTTCAACCCGGAGGTGCCCGACGCGGTCGCGATCGCCGAGGCCGTCGAGCTCGCCCAGTCGCTCTCGACCGAGGACTCCGCGGGCTTCGTGAACGGTGTCCTCGGAGCTGTCGCCGGCGGCCGTGCACCGTCCGGTCGGACGGTCGCAGGGGACCAGGAGTCCCGCTAGGCTTGTCCCCGTCAGCATCCTTTAATGCCGTCCAGTGAGGCGGGGAAGGGGGTCGACGTGGGTACCAGAACGGTCCTGCAGCAACCCGACATCACGCGCGCTCTGACGCGCATCGCACACGAGATCCTCGAGGCCAACCACGGCGGCTCGGACCTCGTGCTCCTGGGGATCCCGACCCGCGGCGCGGTCCTGGCGGAACGGCTCGGCCGGATCCTGGCCGACATCGAGCCGGAGTGGGCCTCGGCCGCCGGCGGCATCGGGACCGAGCGTGTCGGCACGCTCGACGTCACGATGCACCGCGACGACCTCGGCCACGGCATCGGCCGCGCACCGCACCGCACCGTCATCCCCGCCGGCGGCATCGACGGCAAGGTCGTCGTGCTCGTCGACGACGTCCTGTACTCGGGCCGCACGGTCCGGGCAGCGCTCGACGCCCTGCAGGGGATCGGCCGCCCGCGTGCCGTCCGGCTCGCCGTGCTCGTCGACCGCGGCCACCGCGAGCTGCCGATCCGCGCCGACCACGTCGGGAAGAACCTGCCGACCGCGTCCGACGAGCGGGTCACCCTGCACCTGTCCGAGACCGACGGCGACGACACCGTGTTCATCGAGCAGGGGGTGGCGTGATGCGGCACCTGCTCTCCACCGCCGACCTGTCGCGCGACCAGGCCGTGCACATCCTCGACGTCGCCGAGGAGATGGCCGAGGTCAACACGCGCGAGGTCCGGAAGCTCCCGGCGCTGCGCGGCAAGACCGTCGTGAACCTGTTCTTCGAGGACTCGACGCGCACGCGCATCTCGTTCGAGGCCGCGGCGAAGCGCCTGTCGGCCGACGTCATCAACTTCGCGGCCAAGGGCTCGAGCGTCTCCAAGGGCGAGTCCCTGAAGGACACCGTGCAGACCCTCGGCGCCATGGGCATCGACGGGATCGTGATGCGGCACGGCTCGTCCGGTGCCCCGCGCGTGCTCGCCGACGCCGACTGGATCGACGTCCCCGTGGTGAACGCCGGCGACGGGACGCACGAGCACCCGACGCAGGCGCTGCTCGACGCCTTCACCATGCGCCGCCGCCTGCACGGTGCGGGGTCGCGCGGACAGGGCCTCGACGGCGTCCGGGTCCTGATCGTCGGCGACGTGCTGCACAGCCGCGTCGCCCGGTCGAACGCGTGGCTGCTCCGGACCCTCGGGGCGAGCGTGACCTTCGCTGCGCCGCCGACGCTGCTGCCCGCGACGACGACGCCGTTCGGGGCGGCCGTGCACCACGACCTCGACGCCGCACTGGCCGAGGACCCGGACGTCGTGATGACGCTCCGCATCCAGCAGGAGCGGATGAACGACGCGTTCTTCCCGAACCCGCGCGAGTACACGCGGCACTGGGGCCTGACGGCTGCGCGGTTCGCGCGACTGTCGGAGCGCACGCTGATCATGCACCCCGGTCCGATGAACCGCGGGCTGGAGATCGCGGGCATCGCGGCCGACGACCCGCGCTCGACGGTGGTCGAGCAGGTCGAGAACGGCGTCTCGGTCCGCATGGCGGTCCTCTACCTGGCCCTGACCGGCAGTGACGCGACCACCACCGAAGCGAAGGAGTCAGCCGCATGACCGCTCACCTGATCCGCGGCGCGCAGCTGGTCGACGGCTCGCGCGCCGACATCCGTCTGCAGGACGGCCGCATCACGGCGGTCGGGTCCGGTGTGGACGCGGGCGGCGCGACGGTCGTCGACGCCGACGGGCTCATCGCCCTGCCCGGCCTCGTCGACCTGCACACCCACCTGCGCGAGCCCGGGCACGAGGAGTCCGAGACGGTCCTGACGGGTTCGCGCGCCGCCGCGGCCGGTGGCTTCACCGCCGTGAACGCGATGGCGAACTCGAGCCCGGTCGCCGACACCGCCGGTGTCGTCGAGCAGGTCCAGGCGCTCGGCGACGACGCCGGCTACGTCACCGTCCGCCCGATCGGCGCGGTGTCGCAGGGGCTGCAGGGCACGCACCTGTCCGAGATCGGTGCCATGGCGACCTCGCGGGCGAAGGTCCGGGTGTTCTCGGACGACGGTTCCTGCGTCGCCGACCCGCTGCTCATGCGTCGCGCGCTCGAGTACATCAAGGGCTTCGGCGGTGTGCTCGCGCAGCACGCGCAGGAACCCCGCCTGACCATCGGCGCGCAGATGAACGAGGGCCGGCTGTCCTCGGAGCTCGGGCTCGCGGGCTGGCCGGCCGTGGCGGAGGAGGCGATCATCGCCCGTGACGTCCTGCTCGCCGACCACGTGGGCGCACGACTGCACGTCTGCCACGTGTCGACCGCCGGCAGCGTCGAGGTGATCCGCTGGGCCAAGTCCCGCGGCATCGACGTCACCGCCGAGGTCACGCCGCACCACCTCGTGCTCACCGAGGACCTCATCGCCGGGCACCACGGCGCCCCCGGGTACGACGCCCGCTACAAGGTGAACCCGCCGCTCCGCGCCCGCGAGGACGTCGACGCCCTGCGCGCGGCCCTGGCCGACGGCACCATCGACATCGTCGCGACCGACCACGCACCGCACACCGCCGAGGCGAAGTGCTGCGAGTGGCCGGCGGCGGCGAACGGCATGGTCGGCCTCGAGTCGGCGCTCAGCGTCGTGCAGTCCGCCGTCGTCGCGTCGGGCCAGCTCGACTGGGCCGACGTCGCACGGGTCCTGTCCGAGGCGCCCGCCCGGATCGGCCAGGTGGAGGGCCACGGCCAGCGACTCGCCGAGGGCGCACCCGCCGAGATCACGCTCTACGACCCGTCGGCCAGCCGCGAGTTCGCGGTCGCCGACCTCGCCGGACAGTCGCAGAACTCGCCGTACCTCGGCATGACCCTGCCCGGCCGGGTCGTCGCGACGTTCCACCTGGGCGCGCCGACGGTGCTCGACGGCCGCCTGGTGGACGCCGACACCGTGGCCGCGCACGCCGCGGCGCTCCGGACGGGGGCGCGCGCATGAGCGGCGACGCCGCGCGCTGGCTGCTCGGCGGGGTGATCCTGCTCGCGGTCGCCGCGCTGTTCGTCGCCATGGCGCGCACCTGGCGGACGCGGACCAGGAAGCAGGCGGAAGCCGTGCCTCCCGTCCCCGTCCCGACCACGGTCGGACCGGCGGCCGGGTCCTGGGACGGCTTCTCCGTCGCGACGACCCGCGCCGACCAGCCGCTGGAACGCATCACCGCCGGCGGACTCGGGTTCCGGGGCCGCGGTGGCGTGACCGTCCACGAGACCGGTGTGGTCCTGCGACTCGCCGGGGCGGACGACCGGTGGATCGAACGTGCTGCGGTCCGCGGTGCCGACCGCTCGACGTGGGCGATCGACCGGGTCGTCGAGCCCGGGGGACTGGTCCGTCTGCGATGGACGGCGACCGGCGCCGCAGGTGCGACGGACCTCGACACGTACTTCCGGTTCCCGGAGGGCGACGCAGCCGCGCTGCTCGCCCTGCAGGGACTGACCGAGACCGGGCCGCAGGCGACTGCGGCCGATGCCCCGCGAACCGCGGGCGAAGGGAAGAAAGCATGACACGCGAACGGGCCGTCCTGGTCCTCGAAGACGGCACCCGGTACGACGGCTGGGCCTACGGCGCCCGTGGGCGCACGCTCGGCGAGGTGGTCTTCGCGACCGGCATGACCGGGTACCAGGAGACGCTGACCGACCCCTCCTACGCCGGCCAGATCGTGGTGCAGACCGCGCCGCACATCGGCAACACCGGTGTGAACGACGAGGACCCCGAGTCCCGTCGCATCTGGGTCGCCGGGTACGTGGTGCGCGACCCCAGCCGCGTGGTGTCGAACCACCGCGCGAACGCGTCGCTCGACGACCACCTCGTGCGTGACGGCATCGTCGGCATCTCCGGGATCGACACCCGCGCCCTGACGCGCCGGATCCGCGACGCCGGGGCCATGAAGGGCGGCGTCTTCAGCGGTGCCGACGCGGCGCTGCCGGAGTCGGAGCAGCTGGACGCCGTCCGGTCGCAGGCCACGATGGCGGGTGCGAGCTTCTCGGCGATCGTGTCCACCCCCGAGACGTACGTGGTGCCGGCCGAGGGCGAGCAGATCGGCCGGCTGGCCGTGCTCGACCTGGGCGTGAAGGCATCGACCACCCGCTACCTCGCCCAGCGCGGGTTCGAGGTGCACGTGGTGCCGCAGGACATCAGCGCCGCCGACCTGGAAGCCCTGGCACCGGACGCGCTCTTCTACTCGAACGGCCCAGGGGATCCGGCCGCGTCGGACGCCCAGGTCGAACTGCTGCAGGAGAGCCTGCGGACCGGGCGCCCGTTCTTCGGCATCTGCTTCGGCAACCAGCTGCTCGGCCGCGCGCTCGGCTTCGGCACCTACAAGCTGCCCTTCGGTCACCGCGGCATCAACCAGCCGGTGCTCGACACCACCACGGGCAAGGTCGAGATCACGAGCCAGAACCACGGCTTCGCGGTCGACGCGCCCCTGGGGCAGGTCCTCGAGTCGCCGGCCGGCTTCGGCCGCGTGGAGGTCTCGCACTACTCGCTGAACGACGACGTGGTCGAGGGCCTGCGTGCGCTCGACGTCCCCGCGTTCAGCGTGCAGTACCACCCCGAGGCCGCCGCCGGTCCGCACGACAGCATGTACCTCTTCGACCGGTTCGCGGACCTGGTGCGCGCGCGACGTGACGGGGAGCCGCTCGACGCGGCCACCGCCGACGCGACCACTCCCGCAGCAGACATCACCAAGGAAGCGAACTGATGCCCAAGCGCGCAGACATCAACTCCGTCCTCGTCATCGGGTCCGGCCCGATCGTCATCGGTCAGGCCGCCGAGTTCGACTACTCCGGCACCCAGGCGTGCCGCGTCCTCCGTGCCGAGGGCGTCCGGGTCATCCTCGTCAACCCGAACCCGGCGACGATCATGACCGACCCCGACTTCGCCGACGCGACCTACATCGAGCCGATCACGAACGCGTGCCTCGAGGAGATCATCCGCATCGAGAAGCCGGACGCCGTCCTGCCGACGCTGGGCGGTCAGACCGCCCTGAACGCGGCGATCGCGCTCGACGAGGCCGGCATCCTCGCGAAGCACGGCGTCGAGCTCATCGGCGCCAAGGTCGAGGCGATCCAGCGTGGTGAGGACCGCCAGCTCTTCAAGGAGCTCGTGCTCGAGTCCGGCGCCGACGTGGCCCGCAGCCACATCGCCCACACGCTGGAAGAGGCGAAGGAGTTCGCGAAGGACCTCGGCTACCCGCTGGTCGTCCGCCCCTCGTTCACCATGGGCGGTCTCGGTTCGGGCTTCGCGTACGACGAGGCCGAACTCGTCCGCTTCGTCGGTGACGGGCTGCAGTCCAGCCCGACGACCGAGGTCCTGCTCGAGGAGTCGATCCTCGGCTGGAAGGAGTACGAGCTCGAGCTGATGCGCGACAACTACGACAACACCGTCGTCATCTGCTCGATCGAGAACGTCGACCCGGTCGGGGTCCACACCGGCGACTCGATCACCGTCGCTCCGGCGCTCACGCTCACCGACCGCGAGTACCAGAACATGCGCAACATCGGCATCGACATCATCCGTCGCGTCGGCGTCGACACCGGTGGCTGCAACATCCAGTTCGCCGTCGACCCGTCGAACGGCCGCCTGATCGTCATCGAGATGAACCCGCGTGTCTCCCGCTCGTCGGCCCTGGCGTCGAAGGCCACGGGCTTCCCGATCGCGAAGATCGCCGCGAAGCTCGCCATCGGGTACCGCTTGGACGAGATCCAGAACGACATCACGAAGGTCACGCCGGCCAGCTTCGAGCCGACGCTCGACTACGTCGTCGTGAAGACCCCGCGCTTCGCGTTCGAGAAGTTCCCCGCGGCGGACGCCACGCTCACCACGACGATGAAGAGCGTCGGCGAGGCGATGGCCATCGGCCGCAACTACGCGACGGCACTGCAGAAGTCGCTGCGCTCGCTCGAGAAGCGCGGGTCGAGCTTCCACTGGGACACGCCGGCGGCGGAACTCGACAAGGACGCCCTGCTCGCGAAGTCCTCCGTCCCCACCGACGGCCGGATCGTCACGGTGCAGCAGGCCCTGGTCGCCGGCGCCACCGCGGACGAGGTCTTCGAGGCCACGAAGATCGACCCGTGGTTCATCGACCAGATCGTGCTCATCAACGAGGTCGCGGCCGAGGTCGCTGCCGCCGAGGAGCTTGACGCGGACACCGTCCGCTGGGCCAAGGAGCACGGTTTCAGCGACACCCAGATCGCGGCGCTCCGCAGCACCCCCGAGCACCCCGTCAGCGAGCAGCAGGTCCGCGACGAGCGGCACGCCCTCGGCATCCGCCCCGTCTTCAAGACCGTCGACACCTGTGCCGGCGAGTTCCCGGCCCTGACGCCGTACCACTACTCGTCGTACGACGCCGAGACCGAGGTGGCCGCGAGCAACCGCAAGAAGGTCGTCATCCTGGGGTCCGGCCCGAACCGCATCGGTCAGGGCGTCGAGTTCGACTACTCGTGCGTGCACGCGTCGTTCGCGCTGAGCGACGCCGGGTTCGAGACGATCATGATCAACTGCAACCCCGAGACGGTCTCCACCGACTACGACACCTCGGACCGCCTGTACTTCGAGCCGCTCACGGCCGAGGACGTCCTCGAGGTCATCGAGGCCGAGGCGGCATCGGGGGAGCTGGTCGGCGTCGTCGTGCAGCTCGGCGGCCAGACCGCCCTGGGCCTGGCGAAGCCGCTCGAGGCCGCGGGGATCCCGATCCTCGGGACCAGCCCGACGGCGATCGACTCGGCCGAGGAGCGCGGGCAGTTCTCCGCCATCCTCGACGCCGCGGGGCTGCTCGCACCGCGCAACGGCACCGCCCACGACCTGGCGAGTGCGACCGCGGTGGCCGAGGAGATCGGCTACCCGGTCCTCGTCCGCCCGTCCTTCGTGCTCGGCGGCCGCGGCATGGAGATCCTGTACGACTCCCCGTCGCTCGCCGACTACTTCGACCGCATGGCAGACCAGGCGATCATCGGCCCGGAGCTCCCGCTCCTCGTCGACCGGTTCCTGGACGACGCGGTGGAGATCGACGTCGACGCGCTCTTCGACGGCGAGCGGCTCTACATCGGCGGCATCATGGAGCACCTGGAAGAAGCGGGCATCCACTCCGGCGACTCCGCGTGCACGCTGCCCCCGGTCGGCCTCGGCCGCGCCGAGATCCAGGGCGTCGTCGACGCGACCGAGAAGATCGCCCGCGGCATCGGCGTGCAGGGCCTGCTCAACGTCCAGTTCGCCATCGGTGCCGGTGTGCTCTACGTCCTCGAGGCGAACCCGCGCGCCAGCCGCACGGTCCCGTTCGTCTCGAAGGCGCTCGGCATCCCGCTGGCGAAGGCCGCGTCCCGCATCATGACCGGCACCAGCGTCGACGAGCTCGTCGCCGAGGGCATGCTGCCGGCCCGCGACGGGGCGTTCGTCCCGATGGAGGCCCCGGTCGCCGTCAAGGAGGCCGTGCTGCCCTTCCGCCGCTTCCGCACCCGCGAGGGCCAGGTCGTCGACTCGGTGCTCAGCCCCGAGATGCGCTCCACCGGCGAGGTCATGGGCATCGACCGTGACTTCCCACGGGCGTTCCTCAAGTCGCAGGACGCCGCGTACGGCGGGCTGCCGACCAGCGGCACGGTCTTCGTGAGCGTCGCGGACACCGACAAGCGCGCCATCGTGCTGCCGGTGCACCGTCTGCAGCAGCTCGGCTTCACGATCATCGCGACCGAGGGCACGGCGGAGATCCTCCGTCGCAACGGCATCGAGGTCGGCATCGTCGGCAAGTACAGCCAGGGCGGCGAGAGCGTCGTCGACCTGCTGACGCGCAACGAGGTCGACATCGTCATCAACACGCCGTCGGGTGCCGCCGGTCGTGCGGACGGGTACGAGATCCGTGCGGCCACGGTCGCCGCGGACAAGCCGTTGTTCACGACGATCGCGCAGATCGGTGCGGCGGTCGCGGCGATCGAGACGATCGGCACGCCGCTCAACGTCCGCAGTCTGCAGGACTACGCGCGGGAGCGCGCGACCTGGTGAGCGACGGACGGTCGGGAGGCCCGGCCTCCTTCGGCGATCGGCTCGCGTCCGCGATCGGCGAGCGTTCACCGCTCTGCGTCGGCATCGACCCCCACGCCACCACTCTGGCGGCGTGGGGGCTCGGCCGCGACGAGCAGGGGCTGACCGCCTTCGGCGCGGCCCTGGTCGACGCGGCCGCCGGCCGCGCGGCGATCGTGAAGCCGCAGATCGCCTTCTTCGAGGCGGCCGGGGTGGCGGGCTACCGTGCGCTCGACGCGACGATCCGTCGGGCACGCGATGCGGGCCTCCTGGTCGTCGCCGACGTGAAGCGGGGCGACATCGGGACCACCGGTGACGACTACGCGCTGGCGTGGCTGAACCGTGACGGGCCGTTCGCGGCCGACGCCATGACGGTGTCGCCGTACCTGGGGTACGGCTCGCTCCGGGGCACGATCGACGTCGCGCGCCGGAACGGTGCCGGGGTCTTCGTGCTCGCCGCGACGAGCAACCCCGAGGCCCGGGTGCTGCAGACCGCGGTGCTGGCGGAGGGACCGCGTACCGGCCGGACGGTCGCGGCCGGTATCGTCTTGGACGTGGCAGACGACAACCGGTCCGTGGGCGACCAGGCCCTGGGCGACGTCGGGCTCGTGCTCGGCGCGACCCTTCACCTCGACGACTTCGGCATCGACGCGGACGCGATCGGCACCGCACCGGTGCTCGCCCCGGGCTTCGGTGCCCAGGGGGCCCGGATCGAGGACCTCCGCGCGTTGTACGGCTCGCGTGCCGAGCAGGTGCTCGTGAGCGAGTCGCGGGGTCTGCTGACCGACGGTCCGGACGGGGTCGCAGCGCTCGTCGCCGACCGCGCCGACCGCATCGTCGCCGCACTCGGAGCAGCGGCATGACCGCTGACGGCACGGACCGTGGCGACCAGCCGGCCCACCGCACCCCACCGGAGGTCGACCGTGTCGCGGCCGCCCAGGCCGCGGTCGCCGCGCGACGCGCCCGAGCCGCTGTGAAGGCCGCGATCGCGTCGGAGGAGCGGTCGGCGCTCGAGGTCGCACGCTCGGCGTGGGACGACGCCCTGGTCGAGACGACCTCGGCGGAACGCTCGCTCCGCGTCCGCGACCTGCTCGTCAGCCTGCCCGGCATCGGCCCGGCCCGTGCCGAGTCGATCATGGGATTGCTGCGCATCGCGCCCTCGAAGCGTCTCGGGGGCCTCGGCAGCAGGCAGCGCACGGCCCTGGCCGACTGGCTCGCCGCTCGCGGTCGCAAGCGCGGTGCGTCGAAGCTCGTGGTGCTCGCCGGACCGACGGCCGTCGGCAAGGGCACGGTGAGCGCGTACATCCGCGAGCAGTACCCCGACGTCAACCTCAGCGTCTCCGCCACGACCCGCAAGCCCCGCCCGGGCGAGGTCGACGGCGTGCACTACTACTTCGTCGACGACGCCGAGTTCGACCGGATGATCCGCGAACGCGAGCTGCTCGAGTGGGCCACGGTGCACAACTCGTACCGGTACGGCACCCCGCGGCCGCCGATCGACCGCGCGCTCGACGCCGGCGAGCGGGTCATGCTCGAGATCGACCTGCAGGGTGCTCGTCAGGTCCGTGACGCCATGCCCGAGGCCGTCCTCGTGTTCCTGCTGCCCCCGACGTGGGAAGAACTGGTGCGCCGGCTGATCGGCCGCGGTACCGAGTCGCCCGAGGAACAGGCGCGTCGACTCGACACCGCGAAGGTCGAACTGGCCGCCCAGGACGAGTTCGACGTCCGCATCGTGAACTCCGATGTCGGCACCGCGGCACGACAGGTCGTAGACTTGTTCTCTGCGCCCTGACGGGTGCACCGACGACGAGGAGACTCCATGGCCAACCCCCAGGGCATCATCGACCCGCCCATCGACGACCTGCTCAGCAAGGTCGAGTCGAAGTACGCGCTCGTCATCTTCGCTTCCAAGCGCGCGCGCCAGATCAACGACTACTACGCCGACCTGCACGAGGGCTCGCTCTTCGACAACGTCGGCCCGCTCGTCGACTCGACGATCGACGACAAGCCGCTGTCCGTGGCTCTGCACGAGATCAACGAGGACAAGCTCACCGTCACCAAGCAGCAGCAGCCCTCCGACTGATCCCGGTGACTGCAGCTGCTCTGCGCCTCTTCACCTCCGAGTCGGTGACCGAGGGGCACCCCGACAAGATCTGCGACCAGATCTCGGACAGCGTCCTCGACGCGCTGCTCACGGTGGACCCGAACGCTCGGGTCGCCGTCGAGACGATGGTGACGACCGGCCTCGTGCACGTCGCGGGCGAGGTCACGACCTCGGGCTACGTCGAGATCCCCAAGCTCGTCCGTGACGTCATCACGGGCATCGGCTACAACTCGTCGGACGTCTCCTTCGACGGCGCCACGTGCGGCGTCGAGGTGTCGATCGGCGCGCAGTCGCCGGACATCGCGCAGGGCGTCGACGAGTCGCTCGACTCCCGCACCGGCGCCGTCGACCCGCTCGACCGCCAGGGCGCCGGGGACCAGGGCATCATGTTCGGCTTCGCGACGAACGAGACCCCCGAGTACATGCCGGTCGCGATCTGGCTGGCACACCGCCTGGCCGAGCGGCTGGCCGCCGTCCGCAAGTCCGGCGAGCTGTCGTTCCTGCGCCCGGACGGCAAGACGCAGGTCACCATCGGCTACGACGGCGTCGTGCCGAAGACCGTCGAGACCGTCGTGCTCTCCACGCAGCACTCGCCGAGCGTCACGCTCGACGAGCTCACCGCGGCGATCACCGAGCACGTGATCCGTCCGGTGCTCGACCTCGTCGACCTGGACTCGTCGCACGTCGACGTCATCGTGAACCCGACCGGCCGCTTCGAGATCGGCGGCCCGCAGGGCGATGCCGGACTCACCGGCCGCAAGGTCATCGTCGACACGTACGGCGGGGCCTCCCGTCACGGCGGCGGCGCGTTCAGCGGCAAGGACCCGTCGAAGGTCGACCGTTCGGCTGCGTACGCCCTCCGCTGGGTCGCGAAGAACGCGGTCGCCGCGGGGCTCGCCGACCGGCTCGAGGTGCAGGTCGCCTACGCGATCGGTCGCGCCAAGCCCGTCGGGCTCTACGTCGAGACGTTCGGCACCGGGCACGTCGACGACGCCACGATCGAAGCCGCGATCCGCCAGGTCTTCGACCTGCGTCCGGCCGCGATCATCCGCGACCTCGACCTGCTCCGTCCGGTCTACGCGCAGACCGCGACCTACGGGCACTTCGGTCGCGAACTGCCCGGGTTCACCTGGGAGCAGCTCGACCGCGTCGAGGAGCTCCGCGCCGCCGCAGGGCTCCTGACCGCCGCCGTCTGAGGCACCGCGTGACCACCGTCGCGCGCGTCGTCCTCGACTCGCCGCTCCCGCAGTTGGACCGTCTGTTCGACTACCGAGTGCCGGCCGAGCTCGAGGACGACTGCGTGCCGGGGGTCCGCGTGAAGGTCCCGCTCCGAACCGGGGCCCGGATGTCCGACGGCTACGTCGTCGAGATCGTCGACGAGGGCGACTACCCGGGCGAGCTCAGCGCGATCGAGACCCTGGTGTCACCCGTCCCGGTCCTCGCGCCGGAGATCTGGAAGCTCGCCCGCGCCGTGGCCGACCGCGCCGCCGGTGTGGCGTCCGACGTCCTCCGCCTGGCCGTGCCGACACGGCAGGTCCGGGCCGAGAAGGCCTGGCTGGCGCGCGACCCCTCGTGGTCGCCGCCGCCGGTGTCCGCCCCGCCGGTGACCGGCTACGCCGAGGGCATGCTCGAAGGGCTGATCGCGGAGCACGACCGCGCTGCGGTGGCCGCCGTGCCGCACCCCGTGGCGCTGCCCGGGCCCTCCGGCGAAGAGGGCGACGGCGATGGCGACGCGGACCCCGTCTGGGTTCCCGGGTGGGCCGCGACGCTCGCCCAGGCGGCCGCCCACACCCTCGCGGCCGAGCAGTCCGCCGTCATCGCCGTCCCGGACTTCCGCGACGTCATCGACCTCGAACGCGCCCTGCTCGCGGTGCTGCCACCGGAACGCGTCGTGCGCTTCGACGCCAAGCAGACGAACGGGCAACGGGCGAAGGCCCTGCTGCAGGCGCGCACGCACCCCGTCGTCGCCATCGGCAACCGCACGGCGGTGTACGCGCCGGCCACCGACCTCGGGCTCATCGCGATGTGGGACGACGGCGACGCCTCGTTCATCGAGCAGCGTGCCCCGTACGTGCACACGCGCGACGTCGCGCTGGTGCGCGCTGCGCAGTCTGGTGCTGCCCTGCTGTTCGTCTCGCACGCCCGCAGCACCGACGTGCAGCGGCTCGTCGAACTCCACTGGCTGCAGGACGTCACGCCGTTCCGGGTGAAGACCCCGAAGGTCATCCCGACCGTCCAGCAGACCTCGGCAGAGGGGTACGCCGCACAGGCACGCATCCCGAGCTCCGCCTGGCGTGCGGCGCGCGAGGCCAGCCAGCACGGCCCGGTGCTCGTGCAGGTCGCGAGCCCCGGGTTCGGCACCGGACTCGTCTGCGCCGAGTGCGGCGAACGGGCGCACTGCCGGATCTGCGGCGGCCCGCTCGGCAGTCCGCACCGCGGTGCCACCCCGCAGTGCCGCTTCTGCGGTGCACTCGCGGTCGGCTTCCGCTGCCCGACGTGCGGCAACGGCACCGTGAAGCCCGTGGGGCAGGGCGCCCAACGCACCGCGGACGAACTCGGGCGGGCGTTCCCCGGTACCCGGATCGTGGTGGCCGACGGCTCACGCCCGCTCGACGAGGTCCCGGCGAGACCGTCCGTCGTCGTCGCGACCCGTGGTGCCGAGCCGAGCGTGCCCGGTGGGTACGCGTGCGTACTGCTGCTCGACGGCGAGAAGATGCTCGCGCGCGAAGGGCTCCGCGTGCAGGAGGACGTGCTCCGGTTCTGGACCAACGCCGCCGCGAAGGGCGCTCCCGGGGCCGAGGCCTACCTGGTCGGCATCGGCGGCAAGCTCGCGACCGCGATGGCCCTGTGGCGGCTCGACGGCCCGGCGCACGACGAACTCACCGACCGCCGCGAACTGCACTTCCCGCCGGCGGTCCGCGTCGCGACGATGACCGGCACCGACGAGGCCGTGACCGCCGCGGTCGAGGCCCTCGAGGGGGCGACCGCCGGTCCGGTCCTCGGTCCGGTCCCGGTGGAGGACGATGCCCTGCCCGGCACGGTCCGGGCGATCGTGCGGTTCCCGTACGCCCACGGCGCCGAGGTCGCGGCGACCCTGAAGGCCGAGGTGATCCGACGCTCGTCGACCCGCCGGGTGCTCAAGGGCGGCAACCGGCGTCGGGCGGCACCGACGCTGCGGGTCCGGCTCGACGACGCCGAGCCGTTCAGCGAGGTCTGACCCGCCGGGTGCCGGACGGGACCTCCGCGGGGGAGCGGCGCCGCGCCTCCCGGACCGCATGCGTTCGCATCTTGCGACGTTCCACGCGTCGATCTCCTCGTGTTCTGTCGGCCGATGCGCACGCAACCGATGCGTGTGCACCTTCCGACGAATCACGTGTCGATCAACGAGTGGTTCGTCGGGAAACTCGCCCGCACCAGGGCCCGCCCGTCAGGCGCCGACCGGGCGAGGACGCTCGCGCGGGAACACCACGCCGAGCGCGACCATGCCGACCGCGAGCACGAGGTGCAGCCAGTTGTCCGCCCAGTTCAGCGGCACGAAGTTCGCGCCGCTGGAGTGCCCGGCCGTGAAGAGCCCGTAGACCCAGAGCACGAAGTAGACGACCCCGCCGAGCACCAGGTACATCCTCGAACCGGTGGCGTACCCGGCGGCGAGCACGCCGACGACCCCGAACAGCAAGTGCACGATGTTGTGCAGCACCGACACCTGGAAGAGCCCGAGCAGCATCGCCATCGAGCCGTGGCCGGCACCCCCGAGGTCGCCCGTGGTCAGCCCCGGCACGAAGCCGGCGATCCCGACGAGCAGGAACACGACGCCGACGAGCAGCGCGACCTTCTGGATGCTGGACCCGGCGAAGCGGTTGGTGGACGTGGTGACGTCGGACATGGGAACCCCTCTCGTGCTGTGCCGCAGACCGTACCCACCCGGCCGAGGCCCGGTTCGGGTCAGTCCGGCGAGCGCGCTCGTGGGAGGATCGAACCCATGCGTCTCGTCGTCGCCGGCAGCCCCGCTGCGGCCGTCCCCACCCTCCGTCGCCTGGCGGCGTCCGACCACGAGATCGCCGCGGTCCTCACGCGTCCGCCGACACCGCAGGGCCGGAAGCGCGTGCTGACGCCGACACCGGTCGCGCAGGTCGCCGCGGAGCTCGGACTGCCCGTCATCGAGGCCAGCCGCGTCGACGGCGCGGTGACCGCGCGCATCGCCGACCTCGACGTCGACCTCGGCGTCATCGTCGCGTACGGCGCGTTGCTCCGACGCCCCGCGCTCGACGCCCCGCGCCTCGGCTGGGTCAACCTGCACTTCTCCGACCTGCCGGCGTACCGCGGCGCCGCGCCGGTCCAGCGGGCCGTGATGGCGGGGGACACCCGCACCGCCGCGTCCGTCTTCCAGCTCGTCGAGGCGCTCGACGCCGGTCCGGTGTACGCCGCCGACCCGTTCGACATCGACCCGGAGGCGACCTCCGGCGAGGTCCTCGCCGCCATGGCCGAGTCCGGCGCCGAGACCGTCGCCCGGGTGGTCGACGACATCGCCGCCGGCGCGGCCGTCGCGACCGAGCAGGTCGGTGCGCCGACGCTCGCGCCGAAGCTCACGATCGACGACGGGCGCATCGACTTCGGTGCTCCGGCGACCGTCGTGCACGCCCGCCTGCGCGGGGTCACCCCCGAGCCCGGCGCGTACGCCCACCTCGGCGAGACCCGGGTGAAGCTGCTCCGCAGCAACCGGCTGACGGGAGGCGCGGGGGACCCCGCCCCGCAGCTCGCGCCCGGTGCGCTGGCTCTCCACGGCGGCCGGCTGCTGGTCGGGACCGCCGACACCCCGCTGGCGCTGCTCGAGGTGCAGCCGGCCGGCAAGAAGGCGATGGACGCCGCAGCCTGGGCCCGCGGCCTGGGTGAACTGGACGGGAAGGTCCTCGCATGAGCCAGCCGACGAACACCCGGGGCGCCCGCCGCGGCCCGCGCCCCGCGAACGCCCGACGTGTCGCGTTCGACGTGCTCCGTGCCGTCCAGGTCGACGACGCCTACGCGAACCTGCTGCTGCCGACCCGCATCCGCCGTGCCGGCCTCACCGCCCGCGACGCCGCGTTCGCGACCGAGCTCACCTACGGCTCGATCCGGATGCTCGGCCGCTACGACGTCATCATCGCGCTGGCCTCCGGTCGTCGGCCCGAGAACATCGAGGCTGACGTCCTCGACGTCATGCGGCTCGGCGCCCACCAGCTGCTCGCGATGCGCACCCCGACGCACGCCGCGGTCGACGCCACGGTCGAGCTCGCGCGCGAGGTCGGAGCCCGCCGCGCAACGGGCTTCGTGAACGCCGTGATGCGCAAGATCGCGGCGCGCACCGACGCGGAGTGGGACGCGCAGATCACCGCGGGCCGTGGTGGCGACGCGCTGCTCGCCACCCGGTGGTCGCACCCGGTCTGGGTCGTCTCGGCACTGCGCGACGCCCTGGCCGCCGAACGCTCGCGCGACGAGCTCGCCGCCCTGCTCGCCGCCGACAACGCCGCGCCCCGGGTGCAGCTCGCCGCGCTGCCCGGGCTCGCCACCGACGAGGACGTCGCCACCGCGACCGCGCGCACGGTGCCCGACGCCGACGAGGACGCCGATGCCGCGTTCGTCGACGCGACCGGTACGGACGACGTCCCCGCGGCCCTGGTGCCGGCCGACGACGAACCGGAGGCCGACGGCGCGACCGGCACCGTGCCTCCCGTCCGGACCGCCGACCCCGTGCCGGACGCCGACGCCCTGCCGGTCTCGCCCGTCGGGATCCGGGGCATCTCCGGTGACCCCGCTCGCGTGCCGGGCGTCGCCGCCGGTCGCCTGCGCGTGCAGGACGAGGGCTCGCAGCTCGCCGCCCTCGCGCTGAGCCGCTCGTCCGAGGTCCGCGCGGGGGAGCGCTGGCTCGACATGTGCGCCGGCCCCGGCGGCAAGGCCGCGCTGCTCGCCGCCGAGGCGCAGCAGGGCGGGGCGACCCTCGTCGCGAACGAGCTCGTGCCGGCGCGCGCCGGACTCGTGCGGAACGCGCTCGGCGTGTTCGGCGACCACGTCCGCGTCGTCGAGGGCGACGCGAGGCGCTACGGCCGTGACGGCACCGGGATGACGTTCGACCGCATCCTGCTCGACGCGCCGTGCACCGGCCTCGGCGCCCTGCGTCGTCGGCCGGAGGCGCGCTGGCGGAAGACCCCCGAGGACGTCCAGGAGCTCGCGGCGCTGCAGACCGAGCTGCTCGACGCCGCGGTCCGGGTGCTCGCACCGGGTGGGACGCTCGCGTACGTGACGTGCTCGCCACACCTGGCCGAGACGCGCGGGCAGGTCGACGCGCTGATGGGCCGGCACGGGGGAGTGCTCGAGCAGCTCGAGACCGCGTCGATCGTCCGCGGGGTCGCCGCTCGCGACCCGGAGATCGCGGACGGGAACACGGCGCAGCTCTGGCCCCACCGGGTCGGGACGGACGCGATGTTCATCGCGTTGTTCCGTCGTGTCGGCTGACCGCCCCGCCGACCGGGACGGGGCTCAGCGCGACCGTCGGTAGGCACTGCCGTCGCACGTGTGCACGGCCGTGTCGTCGAACAGGGTGCGCAGGTTGTACGCGGCGCAGTCCCGGAAGGTGCCGATGCTGATCCACCGCGCCGAGCGGCGCAGCTCGCCCTTGGAGGGGCCGTCCGAGCCGATGCCGGCGCGGTGGACCGTCCAGGCGATGTCCCGCGCCTCGGCGTCGAGGTAGCGCATCACCGACTCGTTGTCCGCGTGCTGCCCGATGTACTCCCGCGCGAGCGTCGACCGGACGAGGCGGAGCACGGGCGCGAGCCGCTTGCCGGGAGGCGCACTCAGCCCACCGGCCTGGTACAGCAGCCGCCGGGTGCCGCTCCGGCGCATGGCCGGCACGAGCGTGCGGACGAACGCGGTGTTGACCGGTCGCTCGCGCTGCGCGGCGACGTCCCCGAGCATCACGACCACGCCCGTCACGCCGTCGAGCAGCGCGTCGAGGTCGAGGCCGTCGGTGACCGAGCCCTGCACGACCTGCAGGTCGTCGTGCTGGACCGCCAGCTTCGACGGTGTCCGGACGACGGCGCGGACGCGGTGTCCGGCATCGAGCGCGAGCCGGGTGAGGTGCTGGCCGGTCTGTCCGGTGGCGCCGAACACGAGCAGGTGCTGTCGAGGTGTCATCCGCCCAATCTAGGCAGTGACTAGAAAATAGGCAATGCCTAGGGTCGCACTAGGCTGGTGCCATGCCGGAGCGTCCCTTCCACCACGGGAACCTGCGGACCGTGCTGCTCGACGAGGCCGTCCAGGTCCTGCGCGAGGACGGCGTCGACGGGTTGTCCCTCCGTGACCTGGCGCGGCGGGCCGGGGTCAGCCACGGTGCGCCGCGGAGCCACTTCGTCGACCGCCAGGCACTCCTCGATGCCCTCGCCGTGCTCGGCTTCGAACGACTGACCACCGCGGTGCGCCGGGCACTCTCCGGGTCTGGCGACCTCGACGACCGGTTCCGCCGGGTCGCCCTGGCGTACGTCGACTTCGCCGTCGACGACGCGGCGCTCATGGACCTCATGTTCCAGGCGTCGACGGCCGGCCGGTCGGGGCCCGTGCAGACCGCCGCCGAATCGCTGTTCGCCGTGCTCGACGGCGCGCTCGGTGCGTCCGCGCCGGAGCCCGGCGAGGACGCCCGGACCGTCTTCAAGCTTTTGTTCGCCGCGACCATGCAGGGGATCGCGGCCCTCGTCGTGGCGCGCCGGATCGACCGCCCCCAGGGCGAGCGGCTGGTCGACGCCGCCCTCGGGACGATGCTCCGGTCCGACCTCGGCACGCGCGCCCTCGGCGACGGCTGACCCCGCCCCCGGACGGCGCCACGCGCACCCGGGCAGCGCAGCCGGGCAGGCGCACGCCGGTAGGATCGTCGGGTGACGATCCGCATCTCGCCGAGCATCCTGTCCGCCGACTTCGCGAACCTCGAGCGTGAACTCCACCGCATCGAGACCGCCGACCTGGTGCACGTCGACGTGATGGACAACCACTTCGTACCGAACCTCACGCTCGGCCTGCCGATCGTCGAGCGCCTGCAGCAGGTGTCCCCGGTGCCGCTCGACGTGCACCTCATGGTGACCGACGCCGACGTCAACGCGCCGAAGTACGCCGAGACCGGTGCGTCGAGCGTCACGTTCCACTTCGAGGCAGCCGACGACCCGGTGGCGACCGCCGCCGCGATCCGGTCGAACGGTGCCCGCGCGGCCGTCGCCGTGAAGCCCGGCACCCCGATCACGCAGGTGCTGCACCACCTCGACGCCTACGACATGATCCTGCTCATGACCGTCGAGCCCGGGTTCGGCGGCCAGTCGTTCATGCCGTCCGTCATGCCGAAGCTCGCCGATGCCCGCGCGGCCGTCGACGCCTCCGGGCTCGACGTGTGGCTCGAGGTCGACGGCGGCATCTCGGTGGACACCGTGCCCGAGGCCGTGCGCAGCGGCGCCGACACGCTCGTCGCCGGGTCGGCCGTCTACGGCGGTGAGCCCGCCCAGCGCATCACCGACCTGCGCGAAGCGGCCGCCCGGGCGCGGGCATGAGCGCGACCCGTCCGGACGGTACGTCGGAAGCGTCAGCGGAGACCGGTAGCCTGGACCGCGTGAAGACGTTCGACGACCTGTTCCAGGAGCTCACCGAGAAGGCGCGCACGCGCCCCGAGGGCTCCGGCACCGTCGCCGAACTGGACGCCGGCGTGCACCAGATCGGCAAGAAGATCGTGGAAGAAGCGGCCGAGGTCTGGATGGCGGCCGAGTACGAGGGCGACGAGCGCACCTCGGAGGAGATCTCCCAGCTGATCTACCACCTCCAGGTGCTCATGGTCGCCAAGGGGCTCACCCCGGCGGACGTCTGGCGACATCTCTGATCCGCTGATCAGCCGCCGACACCCCTCCCAGAAAGCAGACCTCCTGATGCTCCGCATCGCCGTGCCCAACAAGGGTTCCCTGTCCGAGACCGCGTCCGACATGCTGCGCGAGGCCGGGTACGCCGGTCGGCGTGACCCGAAGGCACTGCACCTGCTCGACGAGCGCAACGGTGTCGAGTTCTTCTTCCTCCGCCCGCGGGACATCGCGACCTACGTCGGTTCCGGTGCGCTCGACGTCGGCATCACCGGGCGCGACCTGCTGCTCGACTCCGGATCCGAGGCGCACGAGGTCGACGCGCTCGGCTTCGCGGACTCCACCTTCCGGTTCGCCGGTACGCCGGGCCGCTTCAGCACCCTGCAGGACCTCGACGGGGTCCGCGTCGCGACGAGCTACCCGGGCCTGGTGGGGGACTTCCTCACCCGCCACGGCGTGACCGCCACGCTCGTCAAGCTCGACGGCGCGGTCGAGAGCGCCGTGCGCCTCGGGGTCGCCGACGCCGTGGCCGACGTCGTGTCGACGGGCAGCACGCTGCGACAGGCCGGCCTCGAGATCTTCGGCCCGGTCATCCTCGAGTCGACGGCGCTGCTGGTGTCGACCGACGAGACGATCCCCGGCATCGACGTGCTCCGTCGTCGGCTGCAGGGCGTGCTCGTCGCCCGCGGCTACGTGATGCTCGACTACGACATCCCGACCGCCCTGCTCGAGCAGGCGACGGCGGTCGCCTCCGGCATCGAGTCGCCGACGGTGTCGCCGCTGCACGGCCGCGACTGGTCCGCGGTGCGCGTGATGATCCCGCGCGACGACGCGAACCTGATCATGGACGCCCTGTACGACCTCGGCGCCCGTGCGATCCTCGTCAGCCCGATCCACGCGGCCCGACTGTGACCGCGGCAGCCACGGCGCTCGGCGGCGTGGCCGTCCGGGTCATCCCGTGCCTCGACGTCAAGGGCGGCCGGGTCGTCAAGGGCGTCAACTTCCTCGACCTGCAGGACGCCGGTGACCCGGTCGAGCTCGCCGCCCGCTACTACGAGCAGGGTGCCGACGAGCTGACCTTCCTCGACGTGGGCGCCACGGTCGAGAACCGCGCGACGATGTACGACACGGTCACCCGCACCGCCGAGCAGGTCTTCATCCCGCTCACGGTGGGCGGCGGCGTCCGCTCCGTCGACGACGTCTCCCGCCTACAGCAGTGCGGCGCGGACAAGATCGGCGTGAACAGCGCCGCGATCGCCCGGCCCGACCTGGTCGGCGAGATCGCCGACCGCTTCGGCGCGCAGGCCGTCGTGCTGTCGCTCGACGTCAAGCGCTCCGACCGGACCGCGTCCGGTTTCGTGGTCACCACGCACGGCGGCCGCACCGAGACGGACATCGACGCGATCGCCTGGGCGCGAGACGCCGTCGAGCGCGGCGCGGGCGAGCTGCTCGTCAACTCCATCGACGCGGACGGCACGAAGAACGGGTTCGACCTCGAACTCGTGACCGCGGTGCGCTCGGTCGCGCGCGTCCCGGTGATCGCCTCGGGAGGCGCGGGTCGGGTCGAGCACTTCGCCCCCGCCGTCGACGCGGGTGCGGATGCCCTCCTCGCCGCGTCCGTCTTCCACCGTGGCGAGATGACGGTGGGCGACGTCAAGGCCGCGCTGCGCGCGACCGGTCACGCCGTCCGCTGAAGCGCCGAACCGCCGCCTTCCGCCGATCCGCCGCCGTAGGCTAGGAGTCTCATGACCGACAGCACCAGCACCAGCACCGACACCGAGGCGGTCCTCGACCGCGCACGTTTCGGTGCGGACGGGCTGCTCCCCGCCATCGTGCAAGAGGAGTCGTCGAAGGACGTCCTCATGCTCGGGTACATGGACCGGGAAGCGCTCCGCCGCACCCTCACCGAGGGGCGCGTGACCTTCTGGTCGCGGTCGCGGAACGAGTACTGGCGGAAGGGCGACACCTCGGGGCACGCCCAGTACGTGCGCGGTGCCGCTCTGGACTGCGACGACGACACGCTCCTCGTCACGGTGCAGCAGGTCGGGGCCGCGTGCCACACCGGTGCGCACCGGTGCTTCGACGTCGACCCGCTGACGCCCGTGACCGCGTCTGCGCCGACGGACGCGACCGCGTCTGCCCCGGCCGAGACGGCAGTGGAGGCGACCCGATGACGACCGCGACGATCTCCGACGCGCCGCACACGACCTCCCGGCCGGAGTTCGACGCCCTGCTGGGCGACCACCGTGTCGTCCCGGTGGTGCGCGCGCTCTACGCCGACAGCGAGACGCCGGTCGGCGTCTACCGCAAGCTCGCCGACGGCCGTCCCGGGTCGTTCCTGCTCGAGTCCGCCGGCCAGGGCGGCCTCTGGTCGCGCTGGTCGTTCGTCGGCGTGCGGAGCTTCGGCGTCCTGACGCAGGACGGCGACCGCGCCGCCTGGATCGACACCGGCATCGACGCCGAGCGCGCCGTCGGCTCGCTCGACGGCGAACCGCTCGAGGTCCTCGCGCGCCTGCACGAGCGCTGGGCCACTCCGCGGGTGCCCGGCTCGCCGCCGCTCGTCGGCGGGACCGTCGGGTTCATCGGCTGGGAGGCCGTCCGCCAGCTGGAGCACCTGCCGAACGTGCCGCCGGCCGACTTCGACGTGCCCGGACAGGCGCTGTCGTTCGTCTCCGAGCTCGTCGCGCTCGACCACCGCACGGGGCTCGTCCTGCTCGTCGCGAGCGTGCTCAACGACGGCACCGACGACGCCGACACCCTGTGGGCCGACGCGCAGCGCCGCCTCGACCGCCTGCAGGCCGACCTGGTGCAGCCGAGCGTCGCGACCGTCGCCGAGGCCTTCGAGATCGCGGAGCCGACGCCGACGCACCGCTCCACGCCGGACGAGTACATGGCCGCGGTCGAGCGCTCCAAGGAGTTCATCCGCGACGGCGACGTGTTCCAGGTCGTCGTCTCGCAGCGGTTCGACCACGAGGTGACGGCCGACCCGCTCGACGTGTACCGCGTGCTCCGGACCCTGAACCCGAGTCCCTACATGTACTTCCTCGCCCTGGCGGACACCGCCGACGAGCGCTACTGGATCGTCGGCGCCTCGCCCGAGGCGCTGGTGAAGGTGCAGTCCGGCCGCGCCATCACGCACCCGATCGCCGGGTCGCGCCCGCGCGGTGCGACCCCGGAAGAGGACGTCCGGTTCGGCGACGACCTGCTCGACGACCCGAAGGAGCGCGCCGAGCACCTGATGCTCGTCGACCTGGCCCGCAACGACCTGCAGAAGGTCTGCGAGCCCGGCAGCGTCGCGGTCACCGAGTTCATGACGGTCGAGCGGTTCAGCCACATCATGCACCTGGTGTCGAGCGTCGAGGGTGCGGTGCGCCCGGGGATGACCGCCATCGACGTGTTCCGGGCGACGTTCCCGGCGGGCACGCTGTCGGGCGCGCCGAAGCCCCGCGCGCTGGAGATCATCGACGAGCTCGAGCCGGCGAAGCGCGGTGCCTACGCCGGGGTCGTCGGCTACTTCGACTTCGCCGGCGACGCGGACATCGCGATCGCGATCCGGACCGCCCTCATCGAGGACGGCGTGGCCCGCGTGCAGGCGGGCGCCGGCCTGGTGGCCGACTCCGACCCCGCGACCGAGCACGAGGAGACCATCAACAAGGCGGCCGCACCGCTGCGGGCCGTGGCCACGGCGAACCGGATGCGCGAGGTGCGCTCGTGAAGCGCTCGCGTCCGATCGTCGTCGTCGCCGGACTGCTCGTCGCCGGCGTCGTCATGCTCTCGTGGACGCAGACCTGGTTCACGGTGGACCTGCACGACGGTGCTGCGGTCACCTCGACGGTCGACGCCGACGGAGCCGCGGTGGTGCCGCAGTACACCGCCCTGGCGATCGCGAGTCTGGCGCTGTTCCTCGCGATGACGATCGCGGGCCGGGTCCTGCGCGTCGTGCTCGCGTGCGTCGAGATCCTGCTGGGCGTCGGCGTCGTGGTCAGCGGCATCACCGCCCTCGGTGACCCGATCGCCGCCGCGAAGGGTGCGGTCGGCGAGGTGGCCGGGGTCAGCGACCTGGCCGCCGTGCGCCGTGTCGTGTCCGGAGTGGACGTGTCGCTCTGGCCGGCCGTCGGGATCGTCGGTGGCGTGCTCGCCGTGCTGCTCGGCGTCGTCGTCATCGTGGTGCAGCGCGCCTGGCCAGGCCCGAGCCGGAAGTACGGCGCGGCCACGGCCGGCGCTGCGGCCGACGCCCGCGCGAAGGCACCGGTCGAGCGTGACGCCGTCGTGGACTGGGACGACCTCAGTGCTGGGGTCGACCCGACCGCCGGCACGGTAGGATCGGATGGGCGTCGGTCGACCGACGACGCCGGAGCAGAACGAGGAGCACCGTGAGCAACACTGAGCCCGCAGAACTCGGCGAAGGCCACTCGCCGGCCGCCTGGACCGCCGTCGTGATCATGCTGATCGGATTCGCGGCAGGCACGCTGTTCTTCTGGTTCGACCAGGCGTGGGGCGTCTGGGCCTCTGCTGCGGTCGTCGTCATCGGGCTGGTCATCGGCGCGGTCATGGCGAAGGCGGGCTACGGCGTCAACGGTCCGAAGTACGTCGCCAAGCACCACGCCGAGTAGGACTCGCATGCCGAACGTGCTCGAGACCCTCGTCGCGGGCGCGCTCGAGGACGCCGCCGCCCGTCGTGTCGACCGTCCCTACTCGGACGTCGAACGCGACCTCGACCGGGTGGCGTCGTCGCTCGACGCCCTCGCGTTCCTCGCCCCGGGCGACCGGGTGAAGATCCTCGCCGAGGTCAAACGCGCCAGTCCGTCGCGCGGCTCGATGGCCCCCATCGAGGACCCGGCCGCACTCGCTGCCGACTACGAACGCGGTGGCGCGTCGACGATCAGCGTCCTGACCGAGGGGCGCAAGTTCCTCGGCAGCCTCGCCGACCTCGAAGCCGTCAAGGCCCGTGTCGGCGTCCCCGTCCTGCGCAAGGACTTCATCGCCGACCCGTACCAGGTCGTCGAGGCACGGGCTGCCGGCGCCGACGTGGTGCTGCTCATCGTGGCGGCACTCGAGCAGCAGCAGCTGGTCGAGCTCCACACGCTGGCCGAAGAGCTCGGCATGCGTGTGCTCGTCGAGGCGCACTCCGCCGACGAGGTCTCCCGTGGCCTCGACGCCGGCGCGCGGATCCTCGGCGTCAACGCGCGCGACCTCACCGACTTCTCGCTCGACCGCGACCTGTTCGGGTCCCTCGCCGACCGCATCCCCGACGGGGTCGTGCGTGTCGCGGAGTCCGCCGTGGCGGGTCCCGACGACGTCGCCCACTACCGCGCCGCGGGTGCCGACGTCGTCCTGGTCGGGGAAGCGCTCGTCACCGGTGCCGACCCCGCCACCACCCTCGCGTCGTTCATCGAGGCCGCCGACCGCGGCTGAACGTTCCACCCGTCCGACCGCCGGCCCAGCCCGGTGCGTCGGACTCGTCCCGGGAAGACCCATCGTGACCTCACTCCGCGACCTGCACGGCCCCTACTTCGGTGACTTCGGGGGACGCTTCGTCCCCGAGTCGCTCGTCCTCGCGCTCGACGAGCTCGAGGCAGCCTTCCGCGCGGCCTGGGCCGACCCGGCGTTCCGTGCGGAACTCGACGAGCTCCAGCGCGACTACACCGGGCGTCCGTCGATCATCACCGAGGTGCCGCGGTTCGCGAAGCACGCCGGCGGTGCCCGGGTGATCCTCAAGCGCGAGGACCTCAACCACACCGGTTCGCACAAGATCAACAACGTGCTCGGCCAGGCGCTCGTGGCCCGACGGCTCGGCAAGACCCGCCTCATCGCGGAGACCGGTGCCGGCCAGCACGGCGTGGCCACCGCGACCGCCGCGGCGCTGTTCGGCATGGACTGCGTCGTGTACATGGGCGCCGTGGACACCGAGCGTCAGGCGCTCAACGTCGCCAGGATGCGGTTGCTCGGTGCCGAGGTGATCCCGGTCGAGACCGGATCGCGCACCCTCAAGGACGCCATCAACGAGGCACTCCGCGACTGGGTGGCGAACGTCGACTCGACCCACTACCTGCTCGGCACGGTCGCCGGCCCGCACCCGTTCCCGGAGATGGTGCGCGAGTTCCACAAGGTCATCGGCGAAGAAGCCCGCCAGCAGGTCCTCGACCGCGTCGGCCGTCTGCCGGACGCCGTCGCCGCGTGCGTCGGTGGCGGCTCGAACGCGATGGGCATCTTCGAGGCGTTCCTCGACGACGAGTCCGTCGCACTGCACGGCTTCGAGGCCGGCGGCGACGGCGTCGAGACCGGTCGGCACGCCGCGAGCATCACCCTCGGACGCGAAGGCGTCCTGCAGGGTGCGAAGTCGTACCTCATGCAGGACGAGGACGGCCAGACCATCGAGAGCCACAGCATCTCCGCCGGGCTCGACTACCCGAGCGTCGGGCCGGAGCACGCCTACCTGGCGTCGATCGGTCGTGCGAAGTACGCGCCGATCACCGACACCGAGGCGATGGAGGCGTTCCGTCTGCTCAGCCAGACCGAGGGCATCATCCCCGCGATCGAGTCGTCGCACGCCCTGGCGGGTGCGATCAAGCTCGGCAAGGAGCTCGGCCCCGAGGGCGTCGTGCTCGTGAACCTGTCCGGCCGTGGTGACAAGGACGTCGCGTCCGCCAGCCGCTACTTCGGCATCCTCGACGAGAACGCGGTGCAGCTGTGACCACGAACCAGACCGTCGCCACGACGATCGACACCGCCAACGCCGAGCGTGCCGGCGCCGTCGTCGGCTACCTGCCTGCCGGCTACCCCGACGTGCAGACCAGTGTCGACGCCGCCGTCGCCCTCGCCGAGAACGGCGTGGACGTCATCGAGCTCGGCCTGCCGTACTCCGACCCCGTCATGGACGGCCCCGTCATCCAGCGTGCGGCGGAGGAGAGCCTGGCGAACGGCTTCCGGGTCGCGCAGGTCTTCGACGCCGTGCACCAGATCACCGAGCGCGCGGACGTGCCGGTGCTCGTGATGACGTACTGGAACCCGGTGCTCCGCTACGGCGTGGACCGGTTCGCCGACGACCTCGTCGCCGCGGGTGCCGCCGGCCTCATCACGCCCGACCTGATCCCCGACGAGGCCACGGAGTGGATGTCGTCGTCGGAGCGGACCGGACTCGACCGTGTGTTCCTCGCGGCACCGTCCTCCTCCGACGCCCGGATGCAGCAGGCGGTGGCGGCGAGCCGCGGCTTCGTCTACGCCGTGTCGACGATGGGCGTCACCGGAGCGCGTGCCGGCGTCGACGTCGCTGCGCGCACCGTGGTCTCCCGACTCCGCGACGCCGGCGTCGCACGCACCTGCGTCGGGCTCGGCATCTCGACCGCCGAACAGGTCGCCGAGGTGCTTGAGTACGCGGACGGTGCGATCGTCGGCTCGGCGTTCGTCCGGGCCCTGGCCGACCTCGGCGTGCAGGGGGTCGCCGACCGTGCCGCCGACCTCACCACCGGCGCCCGCCGCTCCTAGTCCAGTTCCTGGCGGGCCCACGACCCGCGCTACAGTGAGCGGGGCCGACGACACGTCGACACCGCGCCCCGTCAGTTCCGAAAGGCGACCGTTCCTCCATGCCCCTCCTGAGCATCCCGAGCCCGAGCACCGCCTGGCAGTACTTCGACCTGACCGCCTGGCTGCGCGACGCGTTCGGTTGGTCGCTGCCGCTCGACTTCCGCATCCACGCCTACGCGATCTGCATCCTGCTCGGGATCGTCGCTGCGGTGCTGCTCGCCAACCGCCGCCTCAACGCACGCGGGGTGGAGCGCTGGATCATCATCGACATCGCGATCTGGGCGGTGCCCGCCGGGATCATCGGTGGTCGGCTCTTCCACGTGTTCACCCACGTGTCCGACTACTTCGGCCCCGGCATCGACCCGCTGTCCTTCCTGTACATCTGGGAGGGCGGGCTCGCCATCTTCGGTGCCCTGATCCTCGGGTCCGTCGGTGCGTGGATCGGCTGCCGACAGGTCGGTCTGCGCTTCACGTCCTTCATCGACGCGGTCGTGCCCGGGGTGCTGCTGGCGCAGGCGTTCGGCCGGCTCGGCAACTACTTCAACCACGAGCTCTTCGGCATGCCGACCAGCCTGCCCTGGGGCCTGCAGATCGAGTCGACCAACGCCGCGTTCCCGAAGGGCCTGCCCGAGGGCACGCTGTTCCACCCGACGTTCCTGTACGAGATCATCTGGAACGTCCTGGGCGTCGTCGTCATCCTGCTGCTCGACCGCAAGTTCACGCTGCAGTGGGGCAAGGTCCTCGCCCTGTACCTGATCTGGTACGGGGTCGGCCGGTCGTTCCTCGAGTCGATCCGCGTCGACACCAGCGAGACGTTCGCGGGCATCCGCACGAACGTCTGGATGTCGTTCGCCGCCATCCTGCTCGGCATCGTCGTCTTCATCGTGCAGTCCCGTCGGCACACCGGCAAGGAGCCGAGCCCGTACCTGCCCGGTCGCGAGCCGCGTCCGAAGTCCGATGTAGACTCCGACGACACCTTCTCGGAGCACGAGGGCGACGACGACGACCTCGTGGTCCAGGGCTCCGGAGCGGTCACGACTCCCACTGATCGCGCCTAGGAGCACCCTCCCCGCCACAAGCGGGGCACGGGCACCAGTCCCGCCCCGTCCGGGCGGAACGCACCACCGGGCCACCGCTGTCCCTGTTCCACTTCCTCGTGAGGACGGTTCCCCCATGGCGCTCCAGCCACTCCAGCCCTCGGCACCGAAGAACCTCGTGCCGGCGCACCGTCGGTTCTCGGCGATCCCCGACGCCACCGGCATGTACGACCCGGCGAACGAGAAGGACGCCTGCGGTCTCGCGATGGTCGCGACACTGCGCGGGACGCCCGGCCACGACATCGTCGACGCCGCGCTCGGCGCCCTCCGCAACCTCGAGCACCGCGGTGCCGTCGGCTCGGACGCGGGCACCGGCGACGGCGCAGGAATCCTGTGCCAGGTGCCGGACGAGTTCCTGCGCGCCGTGGTGCCGTTCGACCTGCCGGCGGCGGGGGAGTACGCGGTCGGCACCGCCTACCTGCCGAAGGACGAGGGCGACCGGCACGCGGCGAAGGGCGCCGTCGAGCGGCTCGCCCGCGAAGAGGGCCTGAAGGTCCTCGGCTGGCGCGAGGTCCCGGTGCGCCCCGACGTGCTCGGCACCCTGGCCCGTGCCGCCATGCCCGCGTTCGAGCAGCTGTTCGTCGCCTCGGTGCGGCACGACGTGCACGGCGCGTCGTGGAGCGGCATCGCCCTGGACCGCCAGACCTTCCGTCTCCGCAAGCGCGCCGAGCACGCGAACGACCTGTACTTCATGTCGCTGTCGAGCCGCACCATGGTCTACAAGGGCATGGTCACGACGCTGCAGCTCGAGCCGTTCTACCCGGACCTCAGTGACGATCGCTTCGCGTCGAAGCTCGCGATCGTGCACTCGCGC
Source organism: Curtobacterium sp. TC1 (assembly GCF_019844075.1). NCBI lineage: Bacteria > Bacillati > Actinomycetota > Actinomycetes > Micrococcales > Microbacteriaceae > Curtobacterium > Curtobacterium sp. TC1. The sequence continues at coordinate 2,272,580 of NZ_CP081964.1, read as the reverse complement.
TACTCCACCAACACCTTCCCGTCGTGGCCTCTCGCCCAGCCGTTCCGGACGATCGCGCACAACGGCGAGATCAACACGGTGCGCGGGAACCGCAACTGGATGCGCGCACGGCAGTCCCAGCTCGAGAGCGAACTGCTCGGCGACATGGCTCCGCTGCTGCCGATCGTGAGCCCCGGTGCGAGCGACTCGGCGTCGTTCGACGAGGTCCTCGAGCTCCTCACCCTGACCGGCCGGACGTTGCCGCACGCGGTGTCGATGATGGTGCCGGAGGCCTGGGAGAACCAGGTCGGGATGGACCCGCAGCTCCGCGCGTTCTACGAGTACCACTCGATGCTCATGGAGCCGTGGGACGGTCCGGCCGCCATCACGTTCACCGACGGTTCGCTCGTCGGCGCGACGCTCGATCGCAACGGGCTGCGCCCCGGACGCTTCCTCGTCACCGACGACGGCCTCATCGTCATGGGGTCCGAGACCGGTGTCATCGACGTGCCCGCCGCGAAGGTCGTCCGCAAGGGGCGTCTGCGCCCCGGCCGGATGTTCCTGGTGGACACCGAGGCCGGCCGCATCATCGAGGACGACGAGGTCAAGCAGGGTCTGGCGTCGTCCGGGCCGTGGGGCGAGTGGCTCGACGAGGGCCGCATCAACCTGAACGACCTGCCCGACCGTGAGCACATCGTGCACACCCCGGCATCGGTCACCCGTCGGCAGCGTGCGTTCGGGTACACCGAAGAAGAGGTCCGCATCCTGCTCCGCCCGATGGCGCAGGCCGGCGCGGAACCGCTCGGCGCGATGGGCTCCGACACCCCGATCGCCGTGCTCTCCCAGCGGCCGCGGCTGCTGTTCGACTACTTCACGCAGCAGTTCGCGCAGGTGACGAACCCGCCGCTCGACTCGATCCGCGAGCAGGTCATCACCTCGATGGGCATGGGCCTGGGTCCGGAGCGCAACCTCCTGTCGGCCGGGCCCGAGCACGCGAAGCAGATCACGCTCGACTTCCCGGTGATCGACAACGACCAGCTCGCCAAGGTGCAGCACTTCGAGACCGAGTCGGGTCGGCACCTGACCGTCACGATCAAGGGCCTGTACCGCGTCGACGCCGGCAAGAAGGCGATGCAGAAGCGCATCGCCGCGGTGTGCGACGAGGTCGACGCCGCGATCGAGTCGGGCAAGCAGTTCATCGTGCTGTCCGACCGCGACGGCAACGCCGAGCAGGCACCCGTGCCGAGCCTGTTGCTCCTCGCGGCCGTCCACCACCACCTGATCCGCACCGAGCAGCGCATGAAGGTCGGTCTGATCGTCGAGGCCGGCGACGTGCGCGAGGTCCACCACGTGGCCACGCTCATCGGGTACGGCGCCTCTGCCATCAACCCGTACCTCGCGATGGAGACCTGCGAGAACCTGGTCCGGGCCGGCATGATCACCGGGATCACCCCGGAGCAGGCCGTCAAGAACGTGATCAAGGCGCTCGGCAAGGGCGTCCTCAAGATCATGTCGAAGATGGGCATCTCGACCGTGTCGAGCTACGCCGGTGCGCAGGCGTTCGAAGCAGTCGGGCTCAGCCAGGAGTTCGTCGACAAGTACTTCACCGGCACGTCGTCGATCCTCGGCGGCGTCGACATCGACGTCATCGCGAAGGAGAACGCCGAGCGGCACGCCCAGGCGTACCCGCAGGACGGCGCGGTGCTCTCGCACGAGCGGCTGCAGACCGGCGGCGAGTACCAGTGGCGTCGCGAGGGACCCCCGCACCTGTTCAACCCGGACACCGTCTTCCGGCTGCAGCACGCCACCCGTGCGCGCCGCTACGACATCTTCCGCGAGTACTCGAGCGCCGTGGACGACCAGTCCGAGGAGCTCATGACGCTCCGTGGGCTGTTCCGGTTCAAGCACGGGCTCCGCAAGCCCGTCGCGCTCGACGAGGTCGAGTCGATCGAGTCCATCGTCAAGCGCTTCAACACCGGCGCGATGTCGTACGGCTCCATCTCGAAGGAAGCCCACGAGACCCTCGCCATCGCGATGAACCGTCTCGGTGGTCGCTCGAACACGGGCGAGGGCGGCGAGGACGTCGACCGGCTGCTCGACCCCGAGCGCCGCAGCGCGATCAAGCAGGTCGCCTCCGGACGGTTCGGCGTGACGAGCATGTACCTCACCCACGCCACCGACATCCAGCTGAAGATGGCGCAGGGTGCGAAGCCGGGCGAGGGCGGCCAGCTGCCCCCGCAGAAGGTGTACCCGTGGGTCGCCCGTACCCGGCACGCCACGGCCGGCGTCGGCCTCATTTCGCCGCCGCCGCACCACGACATCTACTCGATCGAGGACCTCAAGCAGCTGATCTTCGACGTGAAGCGCGCCAACCCGGCCGCCCGCGTGCACGTCAAGCTCGTGAGCCAGTCCGGCATCGGTGCGGTCGCGGCCGGCGTGACGAAGGCCCTGGCCGACGTCGTGCTCGTGTCCGGCCACGACGGTGGCACGGGCGCGTCCCCGCTCAACTCGCTCAAGCACGCCGGTACCCCGTGGGAGATCGGTCTCGCCGAGACGCAGCAGACGCTCATGCTCAACGGGATGCGCGACCGCGTCGTCGTGCAGGTCGACGGTCAGATGAAGACCGGGCGCGACGTCGTCGTGGCGGCGCTCCTCGGCGCCGAGGAGTACGGCTTCGCCACGGCCCCGCTCGTCGTCGAGGGCTGCATCCTGATGCGGGTCTGCCACCTCGACACCTGCCCGGTGGGCGTCGCGACGCAGAACCCCGAGCTCCGCAAGCGTTTCTCCGGCAAGCCCGAGTTCGTCGTGAACTTCTTCGAGTTCATCGCGCAGGAAGTGCGGGAGCTCCTCGCCGAGCTCGGGTTCCGCACGCTCGACGAGGCGATCGGCCAGTCCGACGCGCTCGACGTCGACCGTGCCCTCGAGCACTGGAAGGCGTCCGGGCTGGACCTCGCCCCGGTGCTCGCGGGCCCGCACTTCGAGGCCACCGAGCCGCGTCGCCACCAGCGCGAGCAGGACCACGAGCTCGAGCAGCACTTCGACGTGAGCCTGATCCAGCAGACCGCCGACGTGCTCGACCACGGCGGCTCGATCGCCCTCGACCTGCCCATCCGCAACACCGAACGCGCGGTCGGCACGATGCTCGGCCACGAGGTCACGAAGCGGTACGGCGAGCACGGGCTGCCCAGCGGCTCGATCGACGTCACGCTGCGCGGTTCAGCCGGACAGTCGCTCGGCGCGTTCATGCCGGCCGGCATCACGCTGCGACTCGTCGGTGACAGCAACGACTACGTCGGCAAGGGCCTGTCCGGCGGCGAGATCATCGTGCGCCCCGACGCCGGCTCCGGCTTCGACCCGGCGCAGAACGTCATCGCCGGCAACGTGATCGGCTACGGCGCGACCCAGGGCAGCATGTTCATCCGCGGCATCGTGGGCGAGCGGTTCCTGGTGCGCAACTCGGGCGCGACCGCGGTGGTCGAGGGTGTCGGCGACCACGCGCTCGAGTACATGACCGGCGGCCTCGCGCTCATCCTGGGCGAGACCGGCCGCAACCTCGGCGCCGGCATGTCCGGCGGCACCGCGTACGTCCGCGGTCTGCGCGAGGAGCACGTCAACACCGACGCGCTCGCGACCGGGGAGCTGCGACTCGAGGCACTGGACAGCGCCGACGTCGAGATCGTCACCGACCTGCTCACCCGGCACGCCGAGGAGACCGGTTCGACGCTGGCATCCGACCTGCTCGAGTCCGGCGACCTGAGCGACTTCGTCAAGGTGCTGCCGCGGGACTACGCAGCGGTGCTCGAGACCCGCCAACGCGCCGTCGACGAGGGGCTCGACCCCGACGGCGACATCGTGTGGAACCGAATCATGGAGGTGACCGGTGGCTGAGCGTCACGCACGTCCGGAACAGGCAGCGCCCAACACGACCTCGGAGGTGACCGGTGGCTGACCCCAAGGGATTCCTCAAGGTCCAGGAACGCGAGCTCCCGGCACGGCGACCCGTGCCCGTCCGGCTCATGGACTGGAAAGAGGTCTACGAGCAGCAGGAGTCCGGCGCCCTCAAGCGCCAGGCCGGCCGCTGCATGGACTGTGGCGTGCCGTTCTGCCACCAGGGCTGCCCGCTCGGCAACCTGATCCCGGAGTGGAACGACCTCACCTGGCGCGGTGAGGGCCGGCAGGCCATCGAGCGGCTGCACGCGACGAACAACTTCCCGGAGTTCACGGGCCGGCTGTGCCCCGCCCCGTGCGAGTCCTCGTGCGTGCTCGGCATCAACCAGCCGCCGGTGACGATCAAGCAGGTCGAGGTCTCGATCATCGACGACGCGTTCCAGAACGGTTGGGTCACCCCCCACCCGCCGGAGCGTCTGACGGGCAAGACCGTCGCCGTCGTGGGGTCCGGCCCCGCCGGGCTCGCCGCCGCGCAGCAGCTCACGCGCGCCGGGCACACCGTCGCCGTCTACGAGCGCGACGACCGCATCGGCGGGCTGCTCCGCTACGGGATCCCCGACTTCAAGATGGAGAAGCGCCAGATCGACGCGCGCCTCTCCCAGATGCAGGCCGAGGGCACCCGCTTCCGTGCGGGCGTCGAGATCGGCCGCGACATCACCTGGGACGACCTGAAGTCGCGCTACGACGCGGTCGTGGTCGCCACCGGCGCCACGGTGCCGCGTGACCTGCCCATCCCGGGGCGCGACCTCGAGGGCGTGCACTTCGCGATGGACTACCTCGTCCAGCAGAACAAGGCGAACGCCGGCACCCGGGTCGACAACCAGCTGACCGCCGAGGGCAAGCACGTCGTCGTCATCGGCGGCGGTGACACCGGGGCGGACTGCATCGGTACCGCACACCGACAGGGAGCGCTGAGCGTGACGAACCTGGCGATCGGCAAGCAGCCGCCGCTGGAGCGTCCGTCCGAGCAGCCGTGGCCGATGTTCCCGACCGTGTTCGAGGTCACGAGCGCCCACGAAGAGGGCGGCGAGCGGCACTTCCTCGCCTCGACCGTCGAGTTCCTGGCGAACGAGGCCGGCGAGGTCCGTGCCCTCCGTGTCGCCGAGACCGAGTACCTCGACGGCCGTCGCGTGCCGAAGGCCGGCTCCGAGCGCGAGATCCCCGCAGACCTCGTCCTCGTCGCGATGGGCTTCACCGGCCCCGAGGCGGACACGATCGAGCCGCAGCTCGGGCTGCCGACCACGGTGTCCGGTGCGCTCGACCGCCGTGCCGACTACACGACGAACGAGGCGGGCGTGTTCGTCGCCGGCGACGCCGGTCGCGGGCAGTCCCTGATCGTCTGGGCGATCGCCGAGGGGCGAGCCGCGGCGGCGAAGGTGGACGAGTACCTCGAGGGCTCGACGATCCTGCCCGCGCCGGTGAAGGCGACGGACCGCGCGATCTCGATCTCGTGACCGAGGGGCCACCCGCACTCGATAAGGTGCTGGTGGCCTCGCTTCGTTCCGCGCGGCCCCACAGCGCGGAAACCCAAGCACCATCCACCACCACGAAGGAATCCATTGAGACGCGCAAAGATCGTTTCGACGCTCGGACCGGCAACGTCGGACTACGAGACCGTCAAGGAGATCATCGAAGCGGGCGTCGACGTCGCCCGACTCAACCTCAGCCACGGTGACTACAGCGTCCACGAGGCCAACTACGTGAACGTCCGTCGCGCGGCCGAGGAACTCGGCAAGCCCGTCGCGATCCTCGTCGACCTGCAGGGTCCGAAGATCCGTCTTGCCAAGTTCGCCGACGGCCCGCACGACCTCGCGGTCGGCGACGTGTTCACCATCACGACCGAGGACGTCCCCGGCTCCAAGGAGATCTGCGGCACGACGTTCAAGGGCCTGCCCCAGGACGTCAAGCCCGGCGACCCGCTGCTCATCGACGACGGTCGCGTCCGCCTGCGCGTGCTCGACACCGACGGCGTCCGCGTCCGCACCGAGGTCGTCGTCGGCGGCACGGTGTCGAACAACAAGGGCATCAACCTGCCCGGCGTCGCCGTCAACGTCCCCGCACTGAGCGAGAAGGACGAGGCCGACCTCCGGTGGGCGATCCGTCAGGGCGCCGACCTCATCGCGCTGTCGTTCGTGCGCAACGCCGCCGACGTCGACCGTGCCCACGAGATCATGGACGAGGAGGGCAAGCGCCTGCCCGTCATCGCCAAGGTCGAGAAGCCGCAGGCCGTCGACGCGCTCGAGGAGATCATCGACGCCTTCGACAGCATCATGGTCGCCCGCGGTGACCTCGGCGTCGAGCTGCCGCTCGAGGCCGTCCCGATCGTGCAGAAGCGCGCCGTGGAGCTGTCCCGCCGCATGGCGAAGCCGGTCATCGTCGCGACGCAGATGCTCGAGTCGATGATCTCGTCGCCGATCCCGACGCGCGCGGAGACCTCCGACGTCGCGAACGCCGTGCTCGACGGCGCGGACGCCGTCATGCTCTCGGGTGAGACGAGCGTCGGTGAGTACCCGGTGCAGACGGTCCGCACGATGGCCCGCATCGTCGAGTCGACCGAGGACCACGGCCTCGAGCGCATCGCGCCGCTCGGCACCAAGCCGCGCACCCTCGGCGGTGCGATCACGCTCGCCGCGGTCGAGATCGCGGAGTTCACCGAGGCCTCGTACCTCTGCGTGTTCACCGAGTCCGGCGACTCCGCGCGACGCATGTCGCGTCTGCGCCACGCCCTGCCGATCATCGCCTTCACGCCGAACGAGGCCACACGTCGCCGCATGGCGCTCACGTGGGGTGTCCGGTCGTTCCTCGTCGAGCGCAAGACCCACACCGACGAGCTCTTCTCGCAGGTGGACGACGTCCTGCTCGAGAACGGCCTGGCCGCCCCCGGCGACCGCGTCATCGTGACGGCCGGTTCCCCTCCCGGGATCGAGGGCTCGACGAACGACCTGCGCGTGCACCGGGTGGGCGACGCCCACGCCGAGGCCGCTCCGGCCTACGTGCGGGACTGATCCGCAGGATCCCGACGCCGACAGGGCGCGGACGGGAGGCCCGGCGCACGAACACGCGTCGCCTCCGGTCCGCGCCCTGCCGCGTTCCCCCGGGCCGTGGTGGTGACCGCCTGTCGGCCGGAGGCGGCAGGATGGCTGCTGTGAGCCTCCCGTCCGCATCCACGGCGCCGCGCGCCGACGTCCGCCGCTGGCGCCGCTACCTGGCCGACGAGCGTGCGGAGGCGGCGGTCTACCGCAACCTCGCCGCGCGGCGGTCCGGCGAGGAACGCGAGATCCTCGCGGCGCTGGCCGAGGCCGAGGGACGGCACGAGCAGCACTGGCTCGACCTGCTCGGCGACGACGTCGGGCGTCCGCAGCGCGGCAGCCTGCGCACCCGCGTCCTCGCGACGCTGGCCAAGCGGTTCGGATCGGTCTTCGTCCTCGCGTTGATGCAGCGCGCCGAGGACCGCTCGCCGTACGCCGACGACGACGATGCGACCGCGAGCATGGCGGCCGACGAGCGCATCCACGGCGAGGTCGTCCGCGGGCTGGCGAACCGCGGCCGCATGCGGCTGTCCGGCACGTTCCGCGCGGCGGTCTTCGGCGCCAACGACGGACTCGTGTCGAACCTGGCGCTCATCATCGGCATCAGCGCCTCGGGCGCGGACCGGCACTTCGTCCTGCTGAGCGGCATCGCCGGCCTGCTCGCCGGCGCCCTCTCGATGGGCGCGGGGGAGTACGTCTCGGTCCGGTCGCAGCGTGAACTGCTCGAGGCGTCCGCACCGCACCCCGAGGCGGGACGTGCCGTGGCGGACCTCGACGTCGACGCGAACGAGCTGGCCCTGGTGTACCGGGCCCGCGGCATGTCCGAGGCCGAGGCGACCGAGCACGCCGCCCACATGCTGTCCGGCTTCGGCGAGCGTCGTCCGGCGACCGGCCCGGTGCCCGTCGCCGACGACCACGAGGCGGTCGGGAACGGCTTGAGCGCCGCGGTGTCGAGCTTCCTGTTCTTCGCCTCGGGCGCGATCATCCCGGTGTTGCCGTTCCTGTTCGGCATGCAGGGGTGGGCGGCGATCGCGGTGGCCGGCACGCTCGTCGGGCTCGCGCTGCTCGGTACCGGAGCGGTCGTCGGGGTCCTCAGCGGGGCGCCGCCGGGCAAGCGGGCGTTCCGGCAGCTCGCGATCGGGTTCGGTGCCGCGGTGGTGACCTACGCGCTCGGACTGCTGTTCGGGACGGGTGCGGCCTAGCGGCGGAGGGCGGCGCGTGGTGGCAGCAGCAGCAGGGCCGCGGCGCCGACGACGATGAGGGCGATGCCCGCGAAGACCATGAACACGGTGAGCGCGAGGCCCGGCGAGACGAGCACGACCACACCGCCGAGGATCGAGAGCACTCCGCTCACCAGGGTCGGCACGCGGGACGAACCCGGGTGGCCGACGAAGCCCCCGACGATCGAGACGATGCCCTCGACGACGAAGCCGACCCCGGCGAGCACGGCGTAGACGACCAGGGGGATCGCCGGATCGAGCAGCGCCACCAGACCGGCGACCGCGACGAGCGCACCCACCACGCCGGACGTCCACCGCCAGACCGTCGGCGTCCCGTGCCCCCGCACCGACGCCACGACCCGCAGGGCGCCGGCGACGACGAGGTAGACGCCGAACAGCAGTGCGACGACGACGAGCGACGGCCGCGGCCACGCGATGGCGACGATCCCCAGGGCGATCGCGACGACCGCGGTGACGACGACGAACACCCGGAACGTGCGGACGGCACGAGAATCCACGGACACTCCTCCTGATCGGACCCGCTGGAGTCCCGAACGCTACCCGGCCGTCGGCGAGCCGGTGCAACCGGATGCAACCCCCGCCGACGTACCGTGCGAGCAGGCACGCGATCCGAACGTGCCCCGACAGCGTCGTCGAAAGGCCATCACCATGACCATCGCACCATCGCCCACCACCTACGCGGCACCCGGTGAACCGGGTTCCCTCGTCCAGTACCGGTCGCGGTACGACCACTTCATCGGCGGCGAGTACGTCCCCTCGGCGAGTGGGCAGTACTTCGAGAACCCGACCCCCGTCACCGGCAAGGTCTTCACCGAGGTCGCCCGCGGGGACTCCACCGACGTGGACCGTGCGGTGGCAGCGGGCTGGAAGGCGTTCCCGAGCTGGGGGAGGACGAGCGCCGCCGAGCGCGCGGTCGTCCTCAACAAGATCGCCGACCGGATGGAGGAGCACCTCGAGATGCTCGCCGTCGCCGAGACGTGGGAGAACGGCAAGCCGATCCGCGAGACCCTCGGTGCCGACATCCCGCTCGCGATCGACCACTTCCGCTACTTCGCCGGGGCGATCCGCGCGCAGGAGGGCTCGGCCGGCGAGATCGACCACGACACCGTGGCGTACCACTTCCACGAACCCCTCGGCGTCGTCGGACAGATCATCCCGTGGAACTTCCCGATCCTGATGGCCGTGTGGAAGCTCGCGCCGGCCCTGGCCGCGGGCAACTGCGTCGTGCTGAAGCCCGCCGAGCAGACCCCGGCCTCGATCCACGTGCTCGTCGAGCTCATCCGCGACCTGCTGCCCGCCGGCGTCCTCAACGTCGTCAACGGGTTCGGCATCGAGGTCGGTGCGCCGCTCGCCCAGCACCCGGACATCCGGAAGATCGCGTTCACCGGCGAGACCACCACCGGTCGCTTGATCATGCAGTACGCCTCGCAGAGCCTCATCCCGGTGACGCTCGAGCTCGGCGGCAAGAGCCCGAACGTGTTCTTCCCCGACGTCGCCGACGACAAGGACTCGTTCTACGACAAGGCGCTCGAGGGGTTCACCTTCTTCAACCTCAACCAGGGCGAGGTCTGCACGTGTCCGTCCCGGGCGCTCGTGGCGAAGGAGATCTACGACGGGTTCGTCGCCGACGGCCTCGACCGGGTGCGCGCCGTGAAGCAGGGGCACCCGCTCGACCTCTCCACGATGATCGGCGCGCAGGCGTCGAACGACCAGCTCGAGAAGATCCTGAGCTACATCGACATCGGCAAGCAGGAGGGCGCGAAGCTGCTCACCGGCGGGGAACGCGCGGACCTCGGTGGCGAGCTGTCCGGCGGGTACTACGTCACGCCGACGGTGTTCGAGGGCGTCAACTCGATGCGGATCTTCCAGGAGGAGATCTTCGGTCCGGTCCTCGCGCTGACGTCCTTCAGCGGCTACGACGACGCGATCGCCACGGCCAACGACACCCTGTACGGACTCGGCGCCGGCGTGTGGAGTCGCGAGGCCACGACCCTGTACCGCGCCGGTCGGGACATCCAGGCCGGACGGGTGTGGTCGAACACGTACCACCAGTACCCCGCGGGTGCGGCCTTCGGCGGGTACAAGCAGTCCGGCATCGGGCGGGAGAACCACAAGATGATGCTCGACCACTACCAGCAGACGAAGAACCTGCTCGTGTCCTACGCGGACGGTCCGATGGGCTTCTTCTGATGCCCGACACCGCACGCGTGGCGGTCACGCCGGCGGCGGGGGAGCTGCTGCGCACCCTCGCCGCCCGGCACGGCCCCCTGATGTTCCACCAGTCGGGCGGCTGCTGCGACGGATCGAGCCCGATGTGCTAGCCGGTCGGCATGTTCCGGACCGGTTCCGGCGACGTGTTGTTGGGGGCGCTCCAGGTGGACGGCATCGACCCCGTCGAGGTCTACATGTCGGTGTCGCAGTTCGAGTACTGGAAGTACACGCACCTCACCATCGACGTCGTCGACGGGCGCGGCGGCGGGTTCTCGGTGGAGAGCCCCGAGGGCAAACGGTTCCTGACCCGGTCGCGGATGTTCGACGACGCCGAGCTGGCGGATCTCGGCCTGGTCCCGGTCGCACACCGGACGTAGGCTGGCCGTACTCGTCGCGACGGTGCGGCGAGTGGGGTCGATCGGAGGACGCATGCGCGCACCCGACCGGCTCCGGCCACTCGTCGCCGCGTCCTGGCGTCGGTCCGCGGCGGTCGACCCGGACGCGGTCCCCGCACTCGCCCTCGGCGACGACGAGCTCGACGCCGCCCGCCGTGACGGCCCGCTGGCCACCCTGCTGCCCGTCGTCCGGCACCTCCTGCTCGACGACACCCGCTCCGCCGGGTGCGTCCTGGCGGTCGGTGACGCCTCCGGCCGGCTCGTGTGGGTCGACGGCGCGCGGACGGCCCGACGAGCGGCAGAGGACATGGGCTTCGTCCCCGGGGCCGACTGGGCCGAGGACCGCGTCGGCACGAGCGCACCCGGCACCGCCCTGCGTCTCGACCGGCCGGTGCAGATCCGCTCCGACGAGCACTACGCCAACGCCGTGAAGCCGTGGTCGTGCACCGCCGTCCCCGTGCACGACGCCCACGGGTCCATCGTCGGTGTGCTCGACCTGACGGGCGACGACCGGGCGGTCGAACGGCACACCCTCTCGCTCCTCGCCGCCACGGTCGCCGCCGCCGAGGCACGGCTCGCCCTCGCCGAGAGCCGGATCCCCGGACCCGCCGTGTCGACGCCGGCCGCGCCCGGCGCGGAACTGACGGTCCTCGGCACCGACACCGCCGTCCTGCGCATCCGCGACCGCCGGGTGCAGCTGTCCGCGCGGCACTCCGAGCTCCTGGTCGTCCTCGCCGCCCACCCCGACGGGTTGGCGGCAGCCGACCTCGCGCAGGCGGTGTACGGCGACGCCGGTGCCGTCGTGACGCTGCGCGCCGAGGTGGTGCGGCTCCGTCGGGTCCTCGCGGAGCACGCATCGGGCGTGACCGTGACGTCGCGTCCGTACCGGGTGACGGGGATGGCGACCGACGTCGACACCGTGCTGTCCGCGCTCGACCGCGGGGCGCGCCTCCAGGCCGTCGACCGGTACACCGGGCCGGTCCTGCCGGGGTCGGCTGCGCCGGGGGTGGACGCCGTGCGCGACCTGGTGCGCGGTCGGTTCCGCGAGTCGGTCGTCGCGGACGGCAGTGTCGAGGCGCTGCTCGCGTGGGCACGGACGCCCGACGGCGCAGCGGACGGCCGCGTGCTCCGCGCGCTGCTCGCGGTCCTGCCGCGGCGGTCGCCGCGGCGGGCTGGTCTCGTGGCGGCGATCGAGGCGCTCGAGGGTCCCTGAGTCGGTCGGGACGACCCGGCCTGGAGGCGCGCCCCGCGCGGTCGAGATCGCCGACGGCGCGCGCCTCCCGGCCTGGTGATCAGGAACCGGAGGTCGGCGCCGGCGTGGTGGTCGCGTCGGGCGCCGGCGGGGTGGGTGCCGTGCCCTTCGCACCGTCCTTCGGCGGGGTCGGTGCCGTGCCCTTCGCACCGTCCTTCGGCGGGGTCGGTGCCTTCCGCTCGTCGCCCTTCGGCGGCGCCGGCACCGTCGCGTGCTCGCCGGCCTTCGGCGGTGCCGTGCAGCCGGGCGCCGTCGCGGGGCCGCCCTCGGGCGGTGCGGGCACCGTCGCGGTGTCGCCGTCCGACGGAACCGGGGCCGGTGTGGCCGCGCCGGTCGACGCGCCGGTCGGGGCGCTCGGCGCCGGGGTGGTCGTCGCGGCGTTCGCCGTGGCGATGCCGAACCCGCCGAGCACCAGCACCGCGGCCGCGGCCGTGCCGATCCCGACCCGTCGCAGGAGTGCGCCGCGTCGCGGGGTGGTGGTGGTCGAGTCGTCTCGTTCGTCGAACATGGTGGTTCCGTTCCGTGACCGGGCAGATCCGGGTGATCCGCCGCTGGAGACGACGCTCGAGTCCGAATCTGAAGCATGCCTGAAGCACAGGGGTTCTCCAGCGTCCTCCATGCTCGGTGGCTGCCGGAGCGCCCTACGGTGTCCGCCGTGCCTGTTCCCGCTCGAATCCTGGTCGTCGACGACGACGACTCCATCCGGACGTCCGTCGCGACGACCCTGCGTGCCGAGGGCTTCACCGTCGCCGAGGTGTCCGACGGACGCGACCTCGTCGAGGACCTCCGCCGCGCCGCACCCGACCTCGTCCTGCTGGACTGGATGCTGCCCGGGCCGAGCGGCATCGTGCTCGCCGGACGGGTGCGCTCCACCTCGGACGCCGCCGTCGTGATGATGACCGCGCGGGACGAGCTCGACGAGCGGTTGCGCGGCTTCGCCGAGGGCGCCGACGACTACGTGGTGAAGCCGTTCGCGATGGCCGAGTTGGTGGCGCGGGTGACGGCGGTGCTCCGGCGGCGGGGGCGGATCCCGTCGGTCGTCGAGGTCGGCGACCTCGTCCTCGACCCGGACGCCGCCACCGCCCGGCGTGCCGGGGTCCTGCTCGACCTCACCGCGACGGAGTTCCGCCTGCTCCGGTTCCTCGCCGAGAGCCGGGGTCGTACCGTGTCGAAGGGGCAGATCACGACGCAGGTGTGGGGCTACGACGACGTCGCGGCGAACGTCGTCGAGGTCCACCTCAGCGCCCTCCGACGGAAGATGGAGGCGCACGGGCCGCGGCTCGTGCACACCGTCCGCGGCATCGGGTACCGGCTGAGCGACGAGCGGACGGCGGCGTGACGGGCGACAGCGGCCCGCTCCGGACGACCTCGTTGCGGCTGCGCACGGTCGTCGCGATCGTGGTCCTGCTCGCGGTCCTGCTCGCCGGACTGGCGGTCGCCGTCGAGGTGCTGCTCGGCATCCGGCTGCGCGCCCAGGCCGAGGACCGGCTCCGCGACCGGGCATCGGCCGCCGCCGCACTCGTCGGGACCGTCGACGCCGAGGACCTCGCCGACCGGCTCTCCGCGCAGGGGCTGTCGGTGCGCATCGTCGGGCCGGACGGCGGGGCCGTCGACGCCGGTCCGACGCCGGACCAGCTGCGGACGGGCCCGCCGGATCCAGGCGGCCTGCCGGCGACCGTACCGCGCGGCAGCGGACTCGTCGGTGGGACCGCGCCCACGGCCGCGGCGACGCCGACGACCACCGCGGACGGCGCCACGATCTCGTCGTCGACCGTGCGCGAGGGCGACGGGGTGCTCACCCTCGTGAGCCGGCTCGACGACGGCACCCGCATCACGCTGACCGTCGGCACCCGCGACGTGCAGGACACCCTGGTGCAGCTCGGCTGGGTGATGGGCGGTGCCTCCGCGGCGTTCCTCGGGGTCGCCGTCCTCGGTGTGGTGCTCGTCGTCCGTCGGTCCCTGCGGCCGCTCGACGAGATGGCGACGACCGCGCGGTCGATCGCGGGCGGCGACCGCGGCCGGCGACTCCGACCCTCGCGGCAGGACACCGAGATCGGTCGCGTCGCCGTCGCCATGGACGAGATGCTCGACGCCGTCGAGGGCGCGGAGCGCGAGGCCGTCGCCGCTGAGGGACGGGTCCGCTCGTTCCTCTCCGACGCCGCGCACGAGCTGCGCACGCCGGTCGCCGGGGTCCGTGCGGCGGCCGACACGCTCGTGCGCGGCGTCGGCGACGTCGCCACGCGCGAGGTGCTCGCCGTGCACGTCGTCCGCCAGGCAGACCGCGCCGCGCGGCTCGTCGAGGACATGCTCACGATGGCCCGGCTCGACCGGGGGATCGAACTCGACCGACGACCGGTGGACCTCGGCGCCGTCCTCGTGGCGGAGGGCGACCGGCTGCGGTTGCGGCTGCCGTCCGTCGCGCTCGAGGTCGTGGTGCCCGAGCGGCCCGTGTGCGCCGACGTCGACGCCGAGCGGCTCGCCCAGGTCGTCGCCAACCTCGTCGACAACGCCGCCCGCGCTGCCGGACCCGCGGGCAGGATCGTCGTCTCGCTCGACGACCGGGGAGCGGGCCCCGTGGTCCGGGTGGAGGACGACGGTCCGGGCATCCCGGTGCAGGACCGCGTGCGGGTCTTCGACCGACTCGTCCGGCTCGAGGCCGCTCGCGACGCCCGTTCCGGCGGGGCCGGACTGGGACTGCCGATCGCACGGGGCATCGCGGAGGCGCACGGCGGGTCCCTGCAGCACGCCGAGGACGGCGGAGGCCACGAGGTCGGCCTGCTCGGCGGTGCGGTGTTCGAGCTGCGGCTGCCGGCGGCGGTCGAGGGGCGGGGGTCCTGCTAGCCTGGAGGCCTCGCGAGTGTGGTGGAATCGGCAGACACGGGGCACTCAAAATGCTCTGCCTCACGGCGTGCGGGTTCAAGTCCCGCCACTCGTACAACGCATGCTCACGGCGCGCGGGGCTGTTCCGGCCCCGTGTCCCGCCACTCGTACAACGCAACATCCGGCGTCTAGTAGGCTTGCCGCTGTGAGTGACACAGAAGCAACTGCAACAGCACCCCGTCGCGTCGTCGTCGCCGAGGACGAGTCGCTCATCCGCCTCGACATCGTCGAGATCCTGCGCGACAACGGGTTCGACGTGGTCGGTGAGGCCGGCGACGGCGAGACTGCCGTGCAGCTCGCCACCGACCTCCGCCCCGACCTCGTCGTGATGGACGTCAAGATGCCCCAGCTCGACGGCATCTCCGCAGCCGAGAAGCTGTCCAAGAACCACATCGCTCCGGTGGTCCTCCTCACGGCGTTCAGCCAGAAGGACCTCGTCGAGCGTGCCACCGAGGCCGGTGCGCTGGCCTACGTGGTCAAGCCGTTCACCCCGAACGACCTGCTCCCCGCGATCGAGATCGCCCTCTCGCGGCACCAGCAGATCATCACGCTCGAGGCCGAGGTCGCCGACCTGGTCGAGCGCTTCGAGACGCGCAAGCTCGTCGACCGTGCCAAGGGCCTGCTCAACGAGAAGATGGGCCTCACCGAGCCCGAGGCGTTCCGCTGGATCCAGAAGGCCTCGATGGACCGCCGCCTGACCATGCACGACGTCGCCAAGGCGATCATCGAGCAGCTCAGCGCCAAGAAGTAGCACCACCCGTCGCTCACACCAGCGCCGCCGGACCACGGTCCGGCGGCGCTGCTGCGTTCCCTGGCGCCTGGGGCACTCGGTGCGTGTGCATGTTCCGACACGACACCGGTCGATCGACGCGTGTTCCGTCGGAGTGTGCGGGCGCATCGTCTGCGTGTGCATGTTCCGACACGACTCCGGTTGATCGACGCGTGTTCTGTCGAAGTGTGCGGACGCATGTGCTCGTGAGGACGAAGGGTGGGGCGGTGGAGGCGACCACCTGGCAGGCTGGACCCGTGGACGACGTGGTGATCCGGGCCTCCCGGCCTGACGACATGCCGGTGGTGGCCGACCTGCGGTGGCGGTGGAGCGTCGGCGAGGGTGGCGCCGAGCCGGCTGCGACGCCGGACGACTACCGTGCGGCGATGGCGGCCTTCGCCCTGGAGCACCCGGACACGCACCGGTGCGTGGTCGCGGAGCGCGACGGCTCGGTGCTCGGGATGGCGTGGCTCGGACTCGTCGCCCGGCCGCCGACCCCGGACCGGCCGGGGCGACGCCTGACCGCCGACGTGCAGACCGTCTACGTGCACCCCGACCTGCGCGGGCTCGGCGTCGCCGGACGACTCGTCACGGCACTGCTCGACATCGCCGACGACCTCGGTGTGGAGCGGACCTCGGTGCACTCGAGCGTCGACGGCGAGCGGCTCTACCGGCGCCTCGGCTTCGGCGATGCGCGCCTGTTGCTGCAGCGTCCGCCCGAGGACTGACGACGGTTCAGCGTGCCTCGCGGATGAGGTTGGTGATGCGGACGGTGGAGCAGCGCCGCCCCTGGTCGTCCGTGATGACGATCTCGTGCGTGGTGAGCGTGCTGCCGAGGTGGATCGCGGTGCAGACGCCGGTGACGGTGCCGGACGTGGCGCTGCGGGTGTGCGAGGCGTTCAGCTCGATGCCGACGGCGTAGCGGCCCGCGCCGGCGTGCACGTTCGCGGCCATCGAACCGAGGCTCTCGGCGAGGACGACGTAGGCGCCCCCGTGCAGCAGGCCGACCGGTTGGCGGTTGCCCTCGACCGGGATGCTGCCGACGGCACGGTCGGCCGACATCTCGGTGATGACCATGCCCATCTTGTCGGCGAGCTCACCCATCCCGCGGGCCGCGAGGCGCTCGTCGACGTTCCCGGTGATGGTGGCTTCGTCGGTCACGCGCTCGAACTCCCGTGTCGGATGGCGTCGGTAGGCTGTCCGGGTGTCGGACTCCGCAAAGCCTACCCTCATGGTCATCGACGGCCACTCGCTCGCCTTCCGGGCCTTCTACGCACTGCCGGTCGACAGTTTCGTGAACCGCGACGGGCAGCACACGAACGCCATCCACGGCTTCATCTCGATGCTGCTCATGCTCCTGCAGCGCGAGAAGCCGACCCACCTGGCGGTCGCGTTCGACATCTCCCGGTTCTCGTTCCGCACCCGTGAGTACGAGGCGTACAAGGGCACCCGCTCCGAGACCCCGGCCGAGTTCAAGGGCCAGATCCCGCTGCTGCAGCAGGCGCTCGAGGCGATGGGCATCACCACGGTGACGAAGGAGGACTACGAGGCCGACGACATCCTCGCGACCCTGTCGTCCCAGGGTGCCGCGCAGGGGTACCAGGTCTACGTGGTCTCCGGCGACCGCGACGCGATCCAGCTCGTCAACGACGACGTCACGCTGCTCTACCCGTCGGTCCGCGGCGTGTCCGAACTGACCCGGTACGACCGCGACAAGGTGTACGAGCGCTACGGCATCGAGCCGCACCAGTACCCCGACATCGCGGCCCTCGTGGGCGAGACCAGCGACAACCTGATCGGCATCGACAAGGTCGGCGAGAAGACCGCGGTCAAGTGGGTCACCCAGTACGGCTCGCTCGATGGCGTCCTCGAGCACGCCGACGAGATCAAGGGCGTGGTCGGCAACAACCTGCGCGAGCAGCAGGACCGGGCCGTCCGGAACCGCCGGCTGAACCGTCTGGTCACGGACGTCGAACTGCCGGTGGGCCCGGCCGACGTCGCGCTCCGGCCCCTCGACGAGGCCGCCGTGCGTGAGCTGTTCGCCAAGCTGCAGTTCCGCACGCTGCTCGACCGCGTCTTCAAGGTCGCCGGCTCGGGCGAGCCGTCCGAGCAGCCGGCCGAGGGCGGGGTGACGGACGGGGCCGCGACCCCGCCGTCGGTCAAGACCCTGATCGACGAGGAGCTCGGCTACTGGCTCGAGCGGCGCAACGCGTCCGAGGCGGCGAACGGCTACGGCGTCGCCGTCGAGGTCATCGACGGCCGGCTCAGCACCATCGGCATCGCGACCCACGACGACGCCGTCCAGGTCCCGGGCGGCAGCGGCGCGAAGGACTACGAGCAGCTGTCGGCGTGGTTCGCCTCCGACGCCCCGAAGCACTTCCACGACGCCAAGGCGGCGATCAAGGCGCTCGCGACCGCCGGCTTCGTGGTGAACGGCGTCGCCGGTGACGCCCGCATCACGGGGTGGCTCGCCCAACCCGGCAAGCAGGGGCAGCCGCTGGCCGACCTCGTCTACCAGGAGCTCGGCGAAGAGCTCCCCACCGCCGACCCGAACCAGCTCGTGCCGGAGACCGACCCGGTGAACGTCGGGGTGCACGCGTGGTTCGTCCTGCGGGTCACCACGGCGCTCCGTGCCCGGCTCGACGAGTCGTCGCTCACGGTCCTCGACGACATCGAGCTCCCGCTAGTGTCGGTGCTCGCGAGCATGGAGACCATCGGCGTCGGGATCGACCGTCCGGTGCTCACGGGGCTGTCGAAGGAACTGGGGGAGCGTGCCGCCGAACTGGCGCAGCAGGCGTTCGCCGAGATCGGACACGAGGTGAACCTCGGCTCCCCGAAGCAGCTGCAGGAAGTCCTGTTCACCGAGCTCGCGATGCCGAAGACCCGCAAGACGAAGACCGGGTTCTCGACCGACGCCACCAGCCTGGCGGACCTGCAGGAGCAGCACCCGCACCCGTTCCTCGGGCTGCTGCTGCAGCACCGCGACGCCACCAAGCTCCGCCAGATCGTCGACACGCTCGACGCGGCGATCGTCGACGGGCGCATCCACACCCGGTACGAGCAGACGGGCAGCAGCACCGGCCGCATCTCGTCGACCGACCCGAACCTGCAGAACATCCCGGTGAAGACCGCCGTGGGGCGCCGGGTCCGGTCGGCGTTCGCCGTCGCGGAGCCGTACACGACGCTCATCACGGCCGACTACTCGCAGATCGAGATGCGCATCATGGCGCACCTGTCGGGCGACCCGGGGCTCATCCAGGCGTTCAACGAGGGTGAGGACCTGCACCGGTTCGTCGGCGCCCGGGTGTTCGGCGTCGAGCCGGCCGAGGTGTCCGCCGAGATGCGCACCAAGGTCAAGGCGATGTCGTACGGCCTGGCCTACGGGCTGAGCGCGTTCGGGTTGTCGAAGCAGCTGCGGATCGAGCAGTCCGAGGCCCGGACGCTCATGACCGAGTACTTCGCTCGGTTCGGCGCGGTGCGCGACTACCTGCGCAACGTCGTCGAGCAGGCGCGCGAGGACGGCTACACCGAGACGATCTTCGGCCGTCGCCGCCCGTTCCCGGACCTGAAGAGCCCGAACCGCGTCCTGCGCGAGAACGCCGAGCGCGCCGCGCTGAACGCGCCGATCCAGGGCTCGGCTGCCGACATCATGAAGATCGCGATGCTCGGCGTCGACGAGGACCTGCGCGACGGCGGCCTCGAGTCGCACCTGCTGCTCCAGGTGCACGACGAGCTCATCCTCGAGGTCGCGCCCGGCGAGCAGGAGCGCGTCGAGGAGATCCTGCGCACCCGGATGGGCAACGCCGCCGAGCTCACCGTGCCGCTCGACGTCTCGGTCGGTGTCGGCGCGAACTGGGAGAGCGCGGCGCACTGACCGCGTGCCGGAGGGCGCTGGTGGATAGGGTCGGAGCATGAGCGAAGCGCGTCCCGTCCGTCAGCAGACCGCCGTCGACCACGTGGCCGAGGGATGGGTCGCCACCCTCGTCGACCTCGACCCGACGACGGCGACCTACATCGGCGTGCCGGGTCGGACGGGGGAGTACGGCGACACCTCGCCCGCCGGAGCAGCCGCCCTGGCCGACGCGGCGCGGTCGACGAAGCGCGCCCTCGACGCCGCTGCGGCGGTCGACCCGGTCGACGAGGTCACGAAGGCCGACCTCGGCGCCGAACTCGACCTCGTGCAGGAGTCGTACGAGCGAAAGCTCCACCTGCGCGACCTCAACGTGATCGCGAGCCCGGCGCAGTCCGTCCGCGAGATCATCGACCTGATGCCGACGGCGACGGAGGCGGACTGGCAGGACGTCGCCAGCCGGCTGCACGCGCTGCCGGACGCGCTCGAGGGCATCCGCGAGACCCTGCTCGAGGGCACACGCGAGGACGTCACGCCGGCGAAGCGGCAGGTCGCCCTGGTCGCGGAGCAGGCCGCCCGCAACGGCGCGGAGGACGGCTTCTTCCGCCGCCTGGCCGAGGGCGCGGCGTTCGACGACGGCTCTGCCGTGCCGGACTCGCTCCGCGCCGAGCTGACCCGCGGCGCCGAGGTCGCGTCGGCCGCGTACCGGAGCCTCGGGCAGTTCCTCGAGCACGAACTGCTGCCGCTCGCCACCCCGGTCGACGCCGTCGGGCGCGAGGCGTACGAGCTGCACTCCCGCCGGTTCCTCGGCGCCGTCGTCGACCTCGACGAGACGTACGCGTGGGGCCTCGAGGAACTCGCCCGCATGCGCGACGAACAGGAGCGCATCGCGGACCGGATCGAGTCGGGCGCGAGCGTGGCCCGGGCGATCGAGGTGCTGGACACCGATCCCTCCCGGATCCTGCACGGCACGGACGCCCTGCAGCGGTGGATGCAGGAGACGAGCGACGCTTCGATCGCGGCGATGGCCGGCACCTACTTCGACATCCCGGAACCGATCCGCCGCCTCGAGTGCCGGATCGCCCCCACGCAGGAGGGCGGGATCTACTACAGCGGTCCGTCGGACGACTTCTCGCGCGCCGGCCGGATGTGGTGGTCGGTGCCCGAGGGCGTCACCGAGTTCGGCACCTGGCGTGAGAAGACGACGGTGTACCACGAGGGCGTCCCCGGTCACCACCTGCAGATCAGCCAGGGCGTCTACAACCGCGGCGAGCTCAACACGTGGCGCCGCCAGCTGTCCGGCTCGTCGGGCCACGTGGAGGGCTGGGCGCTCTACGCTGAGCGCCTGATGGAGCAGCTCGGGTTCCTCGACGACGACGGCGACCGGCTCGGCATGCTCGACGGGCAGCGCATGCGTGCCGCCCGCGTGGTGCTCGACATCGGTGTGCACCTGCAGAAGACCAACCCGGACGGCGGCGGCTGGACGTGGGAGTACGCCCTCGACTTCATGCGCGAGAACGTGAACATGGACGACGCGTTCGTGCAGTTCGAGGTCGCGCGGTACTTCGGGTGGCCCGGCCAGGCGCCGTCCTACAAGGTGGGCCAGCGCGTGTGGGAGTCGATCCGCGACGAGGTCGCCGCCCGCGAAGGCGCCGACTTCGACCTGAAGGCGTTCCACCGTCGTGCGCTCGCGCTCGGCAGCATCGGTCTCGACACCCTGCGCAGCGCCCTGCTCCGCTGACGCGCCGCCGACACGCCCGGTTGTGGGGGCTCGGCCGGTGCGGTTAGACTTGTGCGGCGCAATCCGCGCCACTCAATCAATCGCCACGGCGGAGCACCACGGGGGTCTCGACTCCCCGCACGCCACGGCCCGACTCATGTCCGTTCGGAGCAATCTCTACATGACAACCACTACGACCAAGGCTCCTAAGCAGGTCGCCATCAACGACATCGGTTCGGCTGATGACTTCCTGGCCGAGGTCGAGAAGACCCTGAAGTTCTTCAACGACGGTGATCTCATCTCCGGCACCGTCGTGAAGATCGACCGCGACGAGGTCCTCCTCGACGTCGGTTACAAGACCGAGGGCGTCATCCCCTCGCGCGAGCTCTCGATCAAGCACGACGTCGACCCCAACGAGGTCGTCAAGGTCGGCGACGAGGTCGAGGCCCTGGTTCTCCAGAAGGAGGACAAGGAAGGCCGCCTCATCCTGTCGAAGAAGCGTGCGCAGTACGAGCGCGCATGGGGCGACGTCGAGAAGATCAAGGAGTCCGACGGCGTCGTGACCGGCACGGTCATCGAGGTCGTCAAGGGCGGCCTGATCGTCGACATCGGTCTCCGTGGCTTCCTCCCCGCGTCGCTCATCGAGCTCCGTCGCGTCCGCGACCTCACGCCGTACCTCGGCCAGGAGATCGAGGCGAAGATCCTCGAGCTCGACAAGAACCGCAACAACGTGGTCCTGTCGCGCCGTGCGCTCCTCGAGCAGACGCAGTCCGAGTCCCGGACCACGTTCCTCAACAACCTGCACAAGGGCCAGGTCCGCAAGGGCATCGTCTCCTCGATCGTCAACTTCGGTGCGTTCGTGGACCTCGGTGGCGTCGACGGTCTCGTCCACGTCTCCGAACTCAGCTGGAAGCACATCGAGCACGCCAGCGAGGTCGTCGAGGTCGGTCAGGAAGTCACCGTCGAGATCCTCGAGGTCGACCTGGACCGCGAGCGCGTGTCGCTCTCGCTCAAGGCGACGCAGGAGGACCCGTGGCAGGTCTTCGCCCGCACCCACGCGATCGGCCAGATCGCACCGGGCAAGGTCACGAAGCTCGTCCCGTTCGGTGCCTTCGTCCGCGTTGCCGACGGCATCGAGGGCCTGGTGCACATCTCGGAGCTCTCGAACAAGCACGTCGAGCTCGCCGAGCAGGTCGTCTCGGTCAACGACGAGGTCTTCGTCAAGATCATCGACATCGACCTCGACCGTCGCCGCATCTCGCTCAGCCTCAAGCAGGCGAACGAGGGCGTGGACCCCGAGGGCACCGAGTTCGACCCGGCGCTCTACGGCATGCCGACCGAGTACGACGACAAGGGTGACTACAAGTACCCGGACGGCTTCGACCCGGAGACGAACGAGTGGCTCGAGGGCTACGACACCCAGCGCACCGAGTGGGAGGGCCAGTACGCGGCCGCCCAGGGTCGTTGGGAAGCCCACAAGGCGCAGGTCGCGAAGACCATCGCCGACGAGGAAAAGGGTGGCTTCGACCTCCCGGCCGGCGCGTCGTCGTCGTCCGCTTCCTCTTCGTCGTCGTTCTCGAGCGAGACCGGTGGCGCGAGCCCCCTCGCCGACGACGCTTCGCTGGCGGCGCTCCGCGAGAAGCTCAGCTCGACCAACTGATCGAGCGAGTCGCACTGACCGGAAGCCCGGCATCCCCCAGGGGGTGCCGGGCTTCCGGCGTTTCCACGCCGCGGGTCGTTAGCCTGTCCGCGTGCGCATCATCGGTCTCACGGGCGGCATCGCCGCGGGCAAGTCGACGGTCTCCAGGCGTTGGGCGGAACACGGCGGGATCGTCGTCGACGCCGACCGGCTCGCGCGGGACGCCGTCGCGCCGGGCAGCCCCGGTCTCGCGCAGGTCGCCGAGCGGTTCGGCCCGACGGTGATCGCAGCGGACGGTTCGCTCGACCGTCCGGCGCTCGGGGCGATCGTGTTCTCGGACTCGGCGGCCCGGAAGGACCTCGAGGCGATCACCCACCCCGAGGTCTGGCGGCTCGCCCAGCGTGCCTTCGACGCGGCCGAGACCGCCGATCCGGACGCCGTCGTCGTGTACGACGTGCCGCTCCTCGCCGAGGCCCGCGGATCCCGCCCGCTCCGGTTCGACGCCGTCGTGGTGGTCGACGCCCCGGCCGCACAGCGCATCGAGCGGCTCGTGGCCCACCGGAACATGCCCCGGGACGAAGCCGAGCGCCGCGTGGCCGCACAGGCGAGCGACGCCGACCGGTTGGCCCTCGCCGACCACGTCGTCGACGCGACGGGTTCGCTCGACCAGACCGTTCGATCGGCCGACGAGGTGTGGTCGCGGATCACCTCGTGAAGCACCGTCTGCTGCTGGTCCTCGCCGCGATCGTGCTCGTCGCGATCAGCGGCGGAGCACTGGTCGCCGCGAACCTGCTCGGCGCCCAGCGCATCGAGGACGAGGGGCGGGCACCGACGTCCGATCGTTCGCACGCCGACGAGGCACCGTCGGGCGACGAGCGTGGCCCCGACGGGGAGTTCCACCGGTTCCGACTCGGCACCGTGAACGGCGAGCGGCTCACCCCCAACCGTGACGACTTCGCCGCCCGCACCTCGGTCGACGGCCCCCTGCTGCTGTTCCTGCCCGCGACGCGGTCCCGCCCGGCCGAGTACCAGCGGTTCCTCGGACAAGCTCTCGCGGACGGCTACCACGTGCTCGGGCTCGACTACTGGAACCTCGGTCGCACCCTGTCCGGTACCTGCGAGGCCGACGCCCGCTGCTACGGCATGGTGCAGCGCAACCGGTTCGACGGCACCCGTCCGTCCGAGTTCAGCTCCGTGACGCCCGCCGGGTCGATCGTGTCGCGCTTCCGCGACGCCGTCGCGTACCTGGACGACCACGACCCCGACGGCGGATGGGGCCGCTTCGTGCAGGGCGACGACGACATCGCCTGGCAGGACATCGTCGTGGCCGGACACTCCCAGGGCGGCGGCGAAGCGGCGTACATCGCGCACATCCGGTCCGTCCGCGGGGCGCTGATGTTCTCGTCGCCGGTCGAGTCGCGGGGGCCGTCGCACGCGGCGTGGATGGACCGCCCCGGCAAGACCCCCGTCGCACGGATGTACGCCGTCGACGACGTCCGCGACGCCTTCGGGCCGCGGATCACCGGGTCGTGGACGGTGCTCGGGCTCGACGGCGTCGACGGACCCTTCCGGACGGACACCGCCCCACCGCTCGCCGGCGCAGACCCGCACGCGATCCTGACCGACGTCCGGGGCCGGGGGAAGGCGCACTCGCTCATCATCAAGGACTCCACGCCGCTCGGACCGGACGGCGAACCCCGGATGTCGGCGCTCTGGCAGTGGATGCTGCACCGCTTCCCGACGACGGCCGGGAGCGCTGCTCCCTCCGACGGCGCTGCTCCCTCCGACGGCTCATAGGCTCCCGCAATAGCCTCTGCTGGTGCAGCCCGTCGACGGAGAACCCGACCTGCGCTCGCTCATCCGCGATCGTGCGGCGGAGAGCCCCGAGCGCCCGTACCTGGAGGACGCCCGCTCCGCGCGCGTCCTGAGCTACCGCGCCCTCGAGGACGCGGTGACCGCCTGGTCCGCAACGTTCGACGCGATCGGCGTCCCGGCTTCCGGAGCCGTCCTCGTCGACGTGGGCGACCCCCTCTGCTTCGCCGTGGTGCACCTGTCCGCAGTCGCGACCGGGCGGCGGGCGGTCCCGGTGGACACCGGTCAGCCGGCGACCGAGCCGGCCCGGCTCGCGGACCTGATCGGCGGGGCGTCGATCGTGGTGTCGGACCGTGCCGTGGAGGGGGCCGTCCCCGGGGCGCCCGCGAGCGGGATCGACGCGGCCACGTTCCTCCCGGCCGCCGTCCGCGACGGTGACGTGCCCACGCAGAGCCCGGACGCACCGGGCGAGGGATCCGTGGTGCTGTTCACGTCCGGGTCGACCGGCGCGCCGAAGGGCGTCGAACTGCCGGAGTCGCAGCTGC
Source organism: Curtobacterium sp. TC1 (assembly GCF_019844075.1). NCBI lineage: Bacteria > Bacillati > Actinomycetota > Actinomycetes > Micrococcales > Microbacteriaceae > Curtobacterium > Curtobacterium sp. TC1. Next base: position 2,247,310 of record NZ_CP081964.1, on the reverse strand, counting down.
TGTTCGTCGCGCGTGCCGTCGCACGGCACAACGGGTTGACCGACCGCGACCGCGGCTTCAACTCGCTGCCGCTGTTCCACGTCAACGCCGAGGTCGTCGGCCTGCTGGCGACGCTCGTCGCCGGGGCGACGCTCGTGCTCGACCCGCGCTTCCGGCGGACCGGGTTCTGGGAACTGCTCGCCGAACGGCGCGTCACCTGGCTGAACGCCGTGCCGGCGATCCTGGCCGTGCTCGCGAAGACCGGCCCACCGGACTTCCCGGAGGGCCTCCGGTTCGTCCGGAGCGCCTCGGCGCCGCTGCCGGACCCGGTACGCGCGGCGCTCGGGGACGTCCCACTCGTCGTGAGCTGGGGGATGACCGAGGGGGCGTCCCAGATCACCGCGACGCCGTTGGACGCGCCTGCCCGCCCTGGGACCGTCGGCGTGCCGGTCGGGTCCGAGGTGCAGGTGCGCGACGAGGACGGCACCCCGCTGCCCGCCGACGAGGTCGGTGCGCTGTGGGTGCGCGGGCCGGGGATCGTCGGGCGCTACCTGTTCGGGCGTGCGGCGGACCGCTTCGACGCCGACGGGTGGCTCAGCACCGGCGACGTGGGGTCCGTCGCAGCGGACGGGTGGGTCTCGCTCGCCGGACGCTCCGACGACGTCATCAACCGGGGCGGCGAGAAGGTCTACCCCGCCGAGGTCGAGGACGTCCTGCTCGGTGACCCCCGGGTGCTCGAGGCCGTGGTCGTGGGGCGGCCGGACGACGTGCTCGGGGCCGTCCCGGTGGCGTACGTGATCCTGCAGCAGGACGCAGCAGCGCCGGTCGACGCCGCCGCGCTCGTCGCTGACCTCACCGCGCGCGCCGAGGCCCACCTGACCCGCTTCCGCCGACCCGTCGAGATCATCGTCGTCCCCGACCTGCCGCGGGCTCCCACCGGCAAGGTGCAGCGGGCGAAGGTCCGGACGATGGCGCAGCCGTCGTGACCGGCGCCCAGCCGCAGGTCCAGACCCCGACCCGCACCGCGGCGGGCAAGCCACGCCACCTGTACGAGGTCGACGTCCTCCGGATCCTGACCTTCGCCTGCGTCATCGGCGTGCACACCACGAGCCACACGGCCGCGTCCGACGACGTCGGCCTGAACGCGCTCCTCGCCCTGCTGCACTTCACCCGGCTCGTCTTCTTCTCGTTGACCGCCTTCGTGCTCGTCTACAGCTACACGGTGCGTCCGCGGCCGATGGCGCAGTTCTGGCCCAAGCGGTTCCTGCTCGTGGGGGTGCCGTACCTGGCGTGGTCGTTCGTGTACGTCGGGTCCAGCTGGCTCCTCAGCAGTACCCGTCGGGGTGACGTGCCCGACCTGGTGCGCACCCTCGCGGAGGGCATCGTCACCGGCACGTCCTGGTACCACCTGTACTTCCTGCTCGTGACCATGCAGGTGTACCTGCTGCTGCCCGTCATCGTGTGGCTCGTCCGGAAGACCCGTGGGCACCACGTGACGACGCTCGTCGTGGCGCTGGTGGTGCAGCTCGTGGTGTTCGCCGGCTACAAGTACTTCCCGGCGAGCGACGCCTGGTTGCACGGCTACCAGAAGCAGTTCTTCTTCTCGTACGTGTTCTTCATCGTCTCCGGGGCGATCGCCGCCGACCACGCCGATGCGTTCCTGCGGTTCATCCGGGTGCACCGACGGGCCGTGCTCTGGGCCTTCGCCGGCGTCGGCGCACTGACGCTCGGCGTCTGGGCGCTGCAGGGCGCCCTCGGCCAGTCGCTCTACGCCGCGGGGACGCCGCTGCAGCCGATCGAGGCCGTGTGGAGCACCGCGGTCTTCGTCGGCTTCCTGGCGATCGGTGCGCGTTGGGCGGATCGTCGGCGCCCCGGCAGCCCGGTCGCGCGGTTCGTCGACTACGCCTCGGACCGGTCGTTCGGGATCTTCCTCAGCCACCCGTTCCTGATCTGGATCCTGCTCTACGGCGACAGTTGGCTCGAGGCCGTGGTGCCGCGGCCGTGGCTGACGCTCGTGACGTACCTGCTCGTGGTGGTGCTGTCCGTGGCGGTGACCGAGGCCTTCCGGTGGACCCCGCTGAGCGTGCCGCTCACGGGCCGGCCGTCGCTCGCGTCGCGCGTGAGACGTCAGCCGCGCAGCCAGCAGCGCTGACCCCTGCGTTCCGGGCGTACCTGGTCGCTTCTTCCGACCAGGTACGCCCGTTCCTGCTTGCTGTGCGCGGCGGTGGACGCGTGGTGCGGCGGACGGGAGGCGCGGGGCGGGCTGGACCCGGGCCTCCCGTCCGGCGGGTGGGGACCACCAGGGCCCCGCACGCGCCCGGCGGTTCGAACCGCGTGCGTCAGGCGGCGCGCTGCTCCGCGGCGGGGGTGCCGACCTCGAGGACGCCGTTCGTCGACGTGAGCCGCTGCGGCTTCATGCACCACGCGACGACCGCCGCGGCACCGAGCAGCACGCACGACAGGGCGAAGGGCAGCTGCCAGCCCGACGCGTCGATGAGCAGGCCGAAGACGATCGGGGAGACCACGCCGGCGATGCCGAAGCCGGTGTTCATGAACCCGGACGCGGTGCCGGACCACTGTGGGGCGACGTCCATCGGGATCGCCCAGAGGTTCGCGTTGCAGAGCTCTAGGAAGAAGAACGACAGCGCCAGCGAGATCGTCGCGACGAGCAGGCCCTGCCCGATCACGAGGGGGATGAGGCAGACCAGCGAGCCGCCGAGTCCGATCACCAGGACCGTCCGGCGGGCGTTCCGGGTGTTGCCGCCGCGGTGGATGATCCGGTCGCTCAGCATGCCGCCGACCGTGTCCCCGACGACGCCGGCGAGCAGGATGAGGGTGGTGAACAGCGCGAAGTCGCCGATCTCGAGCCCGTACGTCGAGCTGAGGAAGGTCGGCAGCCAGGTGAGGAACACCCAGAGGGTCCAGCCGTAGCCGAAGTCGACGAACGTCACCGGCAGGATCTGCCGCGCCATCTGGCGCCACGGCACCGGCGGGCGGGTGGCACGGGTCTCGACGGGCGGGAGCTCGTCGATCTCGACCTGCGTGATGCCCTTCGTGGACTCGGGCCGGTCGCGGAACCAGACGAACCAGACGATGCCCCAGGCGAAGGACAGGACCGCCGTGGCGAAGAACGCCCACCGCCAGCTGCCCGTCGAGCCGATGACCCAGGCGACGAGCAACGGAGCCAGTGCGTTGCCGAGCCGGGCCGCGGAGTGCACGACGCCCTGCGCGAAGCCGTTGCGGTCGCGGGGGATCCAGCGGGTCATGGCCTGGGTGGCGGTCGGGAACGCCGCGGCCTCGCTGAGCCCGAGGAGCGCACGGGCGGCGAACAGCGTCCAGAAGCCGACGGCGAAGCCGGTCCACAGCGTCGCGACGCCCCAGACCACGGTGATGACGAAGAGGGCCTTGCGCGGCCCGAACTTCTCGCTGATCGTGCCGCCGAACACCTGCAGCAGGGCGTAGGGCAGCGAGAACGCGGACACGATCAGGCCGGCGGTGGCCTCGTTGAAGCCGAACTCCTCGGTGATGTGCGGCAGCGCGGTCGAGATGTTCGTGCGGTCGATGTACGAGATCGCGTACATGCAGCAGAGGAGGACGAGCACTCGTCCGCGGATGCGACCGCGGAACGGGGTGCCCTTCGTCGCTGCGGCGGGGGTCGCCGTCGTCATGGGGCCTCTTCGGGTGTGGCTCGTGCTGGCTCGTCGGGGACGTGCGGAGCGATCGGGTTGCTGAACGGACCGGACGCTATGCCCGCTGGTTATCAGCGGACTTGGAGGCTGCTTGGCGAGGACGATACGCCGAGGGCGAGCAGTGGCGCCGGTGTCAGGGGTGCCGACTACCGTTGCGGACATGGGTGTTGCGATCGAACCGACCCGAGCGGTACGTCCGTTCGAGGTCATCAGCGAGTACACGCCGAGTGGCGACCAGCCCGCGGCCATCGCGGAACTCGCCGGGCGGATCAACGCCGGTGAGACCGACGTCGTGCTGCTCGGTGCGACCGGTACGGGCAAGTCGGCGACGACCGCGTGGCTCATCGAGCAGGTGCAGCGGCCGACGCTCGTGCTCGCGCACAACAAGACCCTCGCCGCGCAGTTGGCGAACGAGTTCCGCAGTCTGATGCCGAACAACGCGGTCGAGTACTTCGTGTCGTACTACGACTACTACCAGCCCGAGGCGTACGTCCCTCAGACGGACACCTTCATCGAGAAGGACTCCTCGGTCAACGCCGAGGTCGAGCGGCTCCGGCACTCGACGACGAACTCGCTGCTCAGCCGGCGCGACGTCGTCGTGGTGTCGACGGTGTCCTGCATCTACGGCCTCGGCACGCCCGAGCAGTATATGAACGCCTCGGTGGCGCTGCACGTGGGGCAGACGATCTCGCGCGACCAGCTCGTGCGCAAGTTCGTCTCGATGCAGTACCAGCGCAACGACGTCGACTTCGCCCGCGGCACCTTCCGCGTGCGCGGCGACACCATCGAGATCATCCCGATGTACGAAGAGCACGCCATCCGGATCGAGATGTTCGGCGACGAGATCGAAGCGCTCTCCTCGCTGCACCCCCTGACCGGCAACGTGATCGACGACCTGCCGGCCGTGTCGATCTTCCCGGCGTCGCACTACGTCGCGGACACCGACGTGATGCACCGCGCGATCGCCGACATCAAGGTCGAACTCGCCGAGCGCCTGGCCGAGCTCGAGGGACAGGGCAAGCTGCTCGAGGCCCAGCGGCTCCGCATGCGCACCACGTTCGACATCGAGATGATGGAGCAGATCGGCTTCTGCTCGGGCATCGAGAACTACTCGCGCCACATGGACGGCCGCGTCGCGGGCGAGGCCCCGCACTGCCTCATCGACTACTTCCCCGACGACTTCCTGATCGTCATCGACGAGTCCCACGTCACCGTGCCGCAGATCGGCGCGATGTACGAAGGCGACGCCTCGCGCAAGCGCACCCTGGTCGACCACGGGTTCCGGCTGCCGAGCGCGCTCGACAACCGTCCGCTGCGGTGGGAGGAGTTCCTCGACCGCGTCGGGCAGAAGGTCTTCCTGTCGGCGACGCCCGGTCGGTACGAGCTCGGCATCACGGACAGCGTCGTCGAGCAGATCATCCGCCCGACCGGCCTGGTCGACCCCGAGATCGTGGTGAAGCCGAGCGACGGCCAGATCGACGACCTGCTCGAGGAGATCAAGCAGCGCGTCGACAAGGACGAGCGTGTGCTCGTCACCACCCTGACGAAGCGCATGGCGGAAGAGCTGACCGACTTCCTCGGCAACGCCGGCGTACGGGTGCGCTACCTGCACTCCGACGTCGACACCCTGAAGCGCGTCGAGCTGCTCACCGAACTGCGACAGGGCGTCTACGACGTGCTCGTCGGCATCAACCTGCTGCGAGAGGGCCTCGACCTGCCCGAGGTGTCCCTCGTGGCCATCCTCGACGCCGACAAGGAGGGCTTCCTGCGGTCCTCGACGTCGCTCATCCAGACGATCGGTCGCGCGGCCCGCAACGTGTCGGGCCAGGTCCTCATGTACGCCGACAAGATGACCGACTCGATGAAGACCGCGATCGAGGAGACCGACCGCCGTCGCGAGAAGCAGGTCGCGTACAACCTGGAGCGCGGTATCGACCCGCAGCCGCTCCGCAAGAAGATCGCCGACATCACCGAGGTGCTGCAGCGCGAGAACGACGACACCAAGGCGCTGCTGCAGGGCCGTCCCGGTGCCGACGGTCGCCGCTCGCCCACGCCGAACCTGAAGCGCGGCGGCATCGCGGGCGAGGGCGCGACCCAGCTCGGGGCGACGATCGGCGACCTCAACGACCAGATGCTGCAGGCCGCGGCCGAGCTGAAGTTTGAGCTCGCCGCGCGCCTCCGTGACGAGGTGCAGGACCTCAAGAAGGCGCTGCGGCAGATGGAGTCGGCCGGGCATGTCAGCTGACGGTCGCCGCACGGTCGTCGTCACCGGGGCGAGCGCGGGCCTCGGGTACCACGCGGCCGAGCAGCTCGCCGCGTCCGGGCACCGGGTCGTGCTCGCCACCCGCGACCGTGCTCGGGCGGCAGCGGCGGAGCAGAGCATCCGCCGCCACGTGGACGGTGCGTCGTTGGCGCACGTGCACCTCGACCTCGCCGACCTCGACTCCGTCCGTGTCGCCGCCGCCGAGCTCGCGGCCCTCGAACCGGACGGCGTCGACGCGGTCGTGAACAACGCCGGGGTCGTGGGTGCCTCGACCGCGAGCAGAACCGCACAGGGCACCGAGCTGCAGATCGGCACGAACCACCTCGGGCACTTCGCCTGGACGGCGCTGACGATGCCGCTGCTCGAACGGCGTGCCGGCCGCGTCGTGCACCTCGGGTCCATCGCGCACCGGTGGGCCCGGCTCGACCCGGCCGACCCGTTCCGCGTCGGCCGGTACTCCAGCTACCGGCAGTACGGCCGCAGCAAGCTCGCCGTGATGCTGTTCGGCTTCGAACTGGCCCAGCGGCTGGCGGACGCCGGCTCGTCCGTCGCCAGCGTCGTGGCGCACCCCGGGCTGTCGCTCGACGCGCTCTCTCCGGAGCGACCGGACATCGCGCCGTCCCGTCCGGAACCCGCGTGGACCCGGCCGGCACAGCGGCTGTACGCGCAGGGGAAGGACGCCGGCGCCGAACCCCTCGTGCACGCCGCGGTCGCCACGGGTGTGCGCTCAGGGGAGTACTGGGGCCCGGCCGGGTGGATGCAGCTGCGCGGATCCGCAGCCGTGGTCCGTGCCGAGCCGCGCGCGCACGACCGGACCGCTGCAGCGCAGCTCTGGACGGCCAGCGAGCGTCGTTCCGGGGTCGCGTTCGCTCTCGACGCACTCGTCTGACCACCGACTCGCGGGCGGATGTCGGACCCCTTTCGTACAATCGACGGCGATGACAATCACCTCTGACCGCGGCACCGCGACCTCGGGCCGGAACGCCTTCGGCGAGCCGACCGACCCCCCCCTCCCCGGCGTGACCGTCCCGACCGGCTCCTCGACGCTCAGCGTCCGCGGGGCCAGGGTGCACAACCTCCGGAACGTCGACCTCGAGATCCCCCGTGACTCCCTCGTGGTGTTCACCGGCCTGTCCGGATCCGGCAAGTCGTCGCTGGCCTTCGACACGATCTTCGCCGAGGGGCAACGACGCTACGTCGAGTCCCTGTCCGCGTACGCGCGACAGTTCCTCGGCCAGGTCGACCGCCCCGACGTCGACTTCATCGAGGGGCTGTCGCCCGCGGTGTCGATCGACCAGAAGTCGACCAACCGCAACCCGCGGTCGACGGTGGGCACGATCACCGAGGTCTACGACTACATGCGTCTGCTCTGGGCGCGCATCGGGGTGCCGCACTGCCCGACGTGCGGCGAGGTCATCAGCAAGCAGACCGTGCAGCAGATCGCCGACCAGCTCATGGAGTTCGAGTCCGGCACGCGCTTCCAGGTGCTCGCCCCCGTCATCTCCAAGAAGAAGGGCGAGTTCGTCGACCTCTTCCAGGAACTCGCGGCCTCCGGCTACGCCCGCGCGATCGTCGACGGGGAGCGGATCCAGCTCAGCGACCCGCCGAAGCTCAAGAAGCAGGTCAAGCACGACATCTCGGTGATCGTCGACCGTCTGGTGTCGAACGACGACATCCTCGGTCGACTCACCGACTCGCTCGAGACGGCACTGCGCCTGACCGGTGGCACCGTCGGCATCGACCTGGTCGACCACGACGGCCCCGGCGCCGTCCGCACTTACTCCGAGAACCTGTCGTGCCCGAACAACCACCCGCTGGCGCTGACCGAGATCGAGCCCCGCACGTTCTCGTTCAACGCACCGTTCGGCGCCTGCCCGGAGTGCTCCGGGCTCGGCACGCGGATGTCGGTCGACCCGGACCTCGTGCTCGGCGACCCCGACGCCTCGCTGCGCGACGGCGTCCTGCTGCCCTGGACCGGAGCGAGCGGGCTGTACTCGTACTTCGAGAAGCTCCTCGCCGGCCTCGGCAAGGACCTCGGCTTCACGCTCGACACCCCGTGGAGCCAGCTCGACGCCTCGGTGCAGGCCGCGATCCTGACGGGCAAGGACTTCCAGGTGTCGGTGTCCTGGCGCAACCGGTTCGGCCGCGAGATGCGCTACACCAGCGGGTTCGAGGGCGTCATGCCGTACATCGAGCGGAAGTTCGCCGAGGCCGAGTCGGACTCGCAGCGCCAGCGGTTCCAGGGCTACCTGCGCGAGGTCCCGTGCCCGGTGTGCGAGGGCACGCGCCTCAAGCCCGAGGTCCTGGCGGTCACCGTCGACGGCCGCAGCATCGCCGACGTCACCGACATGTCGCTCGACAACGCGTACTCGTTCATGGACACCCTGACGCTCACCGACCGCGAAGCGCACATCGCCGCAGCGGTCCTGCGTGAGATCCGGGCGCGCCTCGAGTTCCTGCTCGAGGTCGGCCTGAACTACCTGACGCTCGCGCGCGGTGCCGGCGGGCTCTCCGGCGGCGAGGCACAGCGCATCCGTCTGGCGACCCAGATCGGCTCCGGTCTGACCGGCGTGCTGTACGTGCTGGACGAGCCGAGCATCGGTCTGCACCAGCGGGACAACCGTCGCCTCATCGACACCCTGGTCAAGCTCAAGGACCTCGGCAACACGCTGATCGTCGTGGAGCACGACGAGGACACCATCCGCACCGCCGACTGGGTCGTCGACATCGGCCCCGGAGCCGGCGTGAACGGCGGCAACGTCGTGCACTCGGGTTCGTACGAGGGCATCATCGCGAACCGCGAGTCGGTGACGGGGGACTACCTCGCCGGCCGTCGTGCGATCGAGGTCCCCGCCGAGCGACGCAAGGTCAACCTGAAGCGCGCGATCACCGTGCAGGGCGCTCGGGCGAACAACCTCAAGACGATCGACGCCGACTTCCCGCTCGGGGTGTTCACCGCGGTCACGGGCGTGAGCGGGTCGGGCAAGTCGACCCTGGTCAACGACATCCTGTACAAGGTGCTCGCCAACCAGCTCAACGGTGCCCGGCACATCGCCGGCAAGCACACCCGTGTGAAGGGCCTCGACCAGCTGGACAAGGTCGTGCACGTCGACCAGGCGCCGATCGGCCGCACGCCGCGGTCCAACCCGGCGACCTACACGGGCGTGTTCGACCGGATCCGTCAGCTGTTCGCCGAGACGCCCGAGGCGAAGACCCGCGGCTACCAGCCCGGTCGGTTCAGCTTCAACGTCAAGGGCGGTCGGTGCGAGAACTGCTCCGGCGACGGCACGATCAAGATCGAGATGAACTTCCTGCCCGACGTGTACGTCGCGTGCGAGGTCTGCGGCGGTGCGCGATACAACCGCGAGACCCTGCAGGTCCACTACAAGGGCAAGAGCATCTCCGAGGTCCTGGACATGCCGATCAGCGAGGCGGCCGAGTTCTTCGAGCCGATCTCGGCGATCCACCGCTACATGGCGACGCTCGTCGACGTGGGCCTCGGCTACGTCCGTCTCGGCCAGAGCGCGACCACGCTCTCCGGCGGCGAAGCGCAGCGCGTCAAGCTCGCGACCGAGCTGCAGCGGCGCTCGAACGGCCGGACCGTGTACGTGCTCGACGAGCCGACGACGGGTCTGCACTTCGAGGACGTCCGCAAGCTGCTCCTGGTGCTGCAGAGCCTGGTCGACAAGGGCAACACCGTCATCACGATCGAGCACAACCTCGACGTGATCAAGTCGGCCGACTGGGTCATCGACATGGGGCCAGAGGGCGGCGCCGGCGGCGGGACGGTCCTCGCCACCGGCACCCCGGAGCACGTCGCCGACGTCCCGGAGAGCCACACCGGTGTCTTCCTGCGCGAGATCTTCGACGCCCAGGACGCCCGCGTCGGCAAGCAGCAGGCGGTGGAGGCCCGCACGGCGAGCCAGCCGGGGAAGTCGACCAAGCAGAAGGCGGGTGCACGGTAGGTGGCGGACACCGTTCCGTGGCGTCCGAAGGCAGGGGAGATCCCGACCGACCCGGGCGTCTACCGATGGCGTGACGAATCCGGGCGGGTGCTCTACGTCGGCAAGGCGAAGAACCTCCGCGCCCGGCTGAGCAACTACTTCGCGCCGCTGCCGACACTGCACGAACGCACCCGTCGGATGGTGCTGACGGCCCGCAGCGTCGAGTGGACGACGGTCGGCTCCGAGATCGAGGCACTGCAGCTCGAGTACACCTGGATCAAGGAGTTCGACCCGCCGTTCAACGTCAAGTTCCGCGACGACAAGTCGTACCCGTACATGGCGATCACCATGGCGGACGAAGCGCCTCGGGTGATGGTGACGCGGAACCGGAAGATCAAGGGTGCGAAGTACTTCGGGCCGTACCCGAAGATCTGGGCGGTGCACGACACCATCGACCTGATGATCAAGGTGTTCCCGATCCGCACCTGTTCGGACTCGTCGTACAAGCGCGCGATGCAGACGGGCAAGCCCTGCTTCCCCGGGCAGATCGGCAAGTGCGGCGGGCCGTGCTCGCAGCGCGTCACCATCGAGGAGCACCGGGCGCTCGTCGAGGAGTTCGTGCGGTTCATGAACAGCTACGACCGCCGGGTGATCACCGAGCTGCGCCAGCGCATGGGGGCCTCGGCCGACGCCATGCAGTACGAGCAGGCCGCGAAGTTCCGCGACCAGGTCGAGGCGCTCGAGGCCGTGCTCGAGAAGTCCGCCGTGGTGCTCCGCGACTCGGTGGACCTCGACCTGTTCGGCATCGCCGAGGACGAGCTCGCCGCCGCCGTGCAGCTGTTCTCGGTGCGTGGCGGACGCATCCGCGGTGTCCGCGGGTGGGTGGTCGACAAGGAGCTCGACATCTCGACGGGTGACCTGGTCGAGCAGATCGTGCAGGGCGTGTACGCCGACAACGAGCTCACCCCGGCCGCCGTCGCCGAGGAGCCCCCGCGCGAGGTGGTCGTGCCGACCCTGCCCGAGGACGCCGAGGCGCTGCAGCAGTGGCTCAGCGAACGGCGGGGCGGCCGCGGCACGAAGCTCAGCACGGCGCAGCGCGGCGACCGGGCCGGTCTGGCCCGGACGGCGGCGCAGAACGCGGCCCAGGCGCTGATGCTCTACAAGACGAAGCGCTCCGCCGACTACACGACGCGCTCGGCGGCCCTCGCCGACATCCAGGACGCCCTCGGCATGACCGAGGCCCCGCTCCGCATGGAGTGCTACGACATCTCGCACCTGCAGGGCACGAACGTCGTGGCGTCGATGGTGGTGTTCGAGGACGGTCTGCCCCGCAAGGACCAGTACCGCCGCTACACGATCGCCGAGACCACGGACGACACCGACAGCATGTACCAGGTCCTCACCCGGCGTCTGGCGCGTCTCGACGAGGACGCCGACCTGCCGGACGTCCCCGACGTCACGAGTGACGAGGTGGTCGAGGGCTCGAAACCCTCGAAGCGGTTCGCGTACCGCCCGCAGCTGCTCATCGTCGACGGTGGACAGCCGCAGGTGCAGGCGGCGAAGCGCGCGTTGGACGAAGCCGGCGTGCGGGACATCGCATTGGTCGGCATCGCGAAGCGGCTCGAGGAGCTCTGGCTGCCCGACGACGACTTCCCGGTGATCATGCCGCGCAACTCCGAGGCGCTCTTCCTGATCCAGCGGATCCGCGACGAGGCACACCGCTTCGCGATCACGCACCAGCGCACGCGGCGCAAGCGCGACGTGCGGTCCAGGCTGTCCGAGATCCCCGGGCTCGGGCCGAGCCGTGTGAACGCGCTGCTGAAGCACTTCGGTTCCGTCGCGCGTCTGCGTGAGGCCACCGCCGAGGAGATCAGCGAGGTCAACGGCGTCGGGCCGGCGACCGCTGCGGCGGTCGTCACGAAGCTCCAGCAGACCCCGACCAGCGCGCCGGACGCCGAGACGGACGCTGCGGACGCCGAGCCGGTCCCAGGAGGCCCGGTGCGGGTCCCGGAAGTGACCCACGACGGTCCGCAGCTGCCGTCGTGACGCATCCCGTGCCTCCCGACACGTGTCGGGCGATACCCTGGACTCGCAGCCGAGACCTCCCCGGGCGACGCGCCCGGGCCGCCACGACGGAGCCCACTCCCAGATGACCGACAGCGCCACGACGACCCCGCACGGGTCGCAGCACGACATCCTCATCGTCACCGGCATGTCCGGGGCCGGGCGCTCGACGGTCGGCAAGGCCCTCGAGGACCTCGGCTGGTACGTCGTCGACAACCTGCCGACGCAGATGCTGGCCCCGCTCACCGAGCTGGCCGACCGCGCCGGCGAGAAGATCCCGAAGATCGCCACGGTCGTCGACGTCCGCGGCGGACGGTTCTTCACCGACCCGGAGCACGCGGTCGAACAGGTGCGGTCGACCACGTCCGCGCGGGTCCGGGTGCTGTTCCTCGAGGCCACCGACGCCGTCCTGGTCCGGCGCTTCGAGCAGGTCCGGCGACCCCACCCGCTGCAGGGCGAGGACACCCTGCTCGACGGCATCGCGCGCGAGCGGACGCGGCTGGCCGGACTGCGCGAGGCGTCTGACATGGTCATCGACACCTCGGACCTCAACATCCACCAGCTCGCCAACACCGTCACCGAACAGTTCGCCGACGATCACTTCGTGGGTGTTCAGGTGACGCTCATGAGCTTCGGGTTCAAGTACGGACTGCCCGCCGACGCCGACATGGTCGCCGACGTCCGGTTCCTCCCGAACCCCTACTGGGTCCCGGAACTCCGGGCCCACACGGGCCTCGACCAGCCCGTCTCGGACTACGTCCTGGCCCAGGCCGGAGCCCGTCCGTTCGTCGACCGGTACGTCTCCGTGCTGGAGCCGGTGCTCGAGGGGTACCAGCGCGAGAACAAAAGACACGCTACGATCGCCATCGGCTGTACCGGCGGGAAGCACCGCTCGGTCGCCATCGTCGCCGAGTTGGCGAACCTCCTCCGCGGGATGCCTGGCGTCGCCGTGCGTGTGAAGAACCGAGATCTCGGCCGGGAGTGACCGTCCCTCCGGCCGCTCCCCACGCACGTGCCGCCGGAATCGCGGGACCACCAGATGAACGTTAGGAATGATGCTGTGCCGTTGACTGCCGAGGTCAAGGACGAACTGGCCAGGGTCGCCGTGAACCGCAACACGGTCCGCGCCGCCGAACTGGCCACGATCCTCCGGTTCGCTGGTGGCCTGCACGTCATCTCGGGCCGCATCGCGGTCGAGGTGGAGCTCGACACCCGGATCATCGTGCACCGGGTCCGCAAGGACCTCGCCGAGCTGTACGGCGTCCGCAGCGAGGCGTCGGTCGGGTCGTCGGCGTCGTCCCGTCGCGGCACCCGCTACCTGGTCCGCGTGCTCGAGGCGGGGGAGACCCTCGCGCGCCAGACCGGTCTGATGGACGCCCGTCGTCGCCCCGTCCGCGGCCTGCCGAACCGGCTCACCACGGGCAACCGCGAGGACCTCGCCGCGATCTGGCGCGGTGCGTTCCTCGCCTCCGGCACCCTGACCGACCCGGGCCGGGCCGCCGCGCTCGAGGTCACCTGCCCCGGCAACGAGGCCGCCATGGCGCTCGTCGGTGCCGCGTCCCGCCTCGGAGTCGCCGCGAAGGGCCGCGAGGTCCGTGGCGTGCACCGCGTCGTCATCCGCGACGGCGAGGCCATCGGCCAGATGCTCACGGTGATGGGTGCCGCCCGCACCACCGCCGACTGGGAGGAGATGCGGCAGCGTCGCGAGGTCCGTGCGACCGCGAACCGCCTCGTCAACTTCGACGACGCCAACCTCCGCCGTTCGGCGCAGGCCGCCGTCGCCGCCTGCGCCCGGGTCGAGCGCGCGCTCGAGATCCTCGGCGACGAGGTCCCCGACCACCTGCAGTACGCCGGCGCGCTGCGCCTGCAGCACCGCGACGCGTCCCTCGACGAGCTCGGCCAGCACGCGGACCCGCCCATGACGAAGGACGCCATCGCCGGTCGCATCCGCCGGCTGCTCGCGATGGCCGACAAGCGGGCGTCGGACCTCGGGATCCCCGGGACGGAAGCGAGTGTCCCCGAGGAGCTCGAGGGCGTCTGAGACGGGTCGTCCGACCTGCCTGACGGGAGGCGCGGTGCCAGCCGGCACCGCGCCTCCCGTCCGTTTCCGGACCCGTTCTCGGACCCGTCCCCGGCCTGGTCGGTGACCGTCCGGACGGACCGTCATCCCGCGCGGTCTGGCAGTGTCCGACTGCTAGGGTCGTTACGGCGACGTTACGGGGCGTATCGTCCACCACACGCGGGCCCGCCAGGGTGCGCGACTCCCGAAAGCAGCGCCCCCTGGGCGCTCCACACTCACCAGGAGATCCATTGACCGTCAAGATCGGTATCAACGGCTTCGGCCGTATCGGCCGCAACTTCTTCCGGGCCGCCCTCGCGAAGGGCTCGGACCTCGAGATCGTGGCGGTGAACGACCTCACCGACAACGCCGCACTGGCGAACCTGCTGAAGTTCGACTCCATCACGGGTCGTCTCGGCGTCTCCGTCGAGCTCGACGGTGACAACATCGTCGTCGACGGCAAGGCGATCAAGGTCCTGGCGGAGCGCGACCCCGCCAACCTCCCCTGGGCTGAGCTGGGCGTCGACATCGTCATCGAGTCGACCGGGTTCTTCACCAAGGCCGCCGACGCGCAGAAGCACATCGACGCGGGTGCCAAGAAGGTCATCATCTCCGCCCCGGCCACCGGTGACGACGTCACCATTGTGCTCGGCGTGAACGAGGACCAGTACGACCCGGCGAACCACAACATCATCTCGAACGCGTCGTGCACCACGAACAGCCTCGCGCCGCTCGCCAAGGTCTTCCACGACAAGTTCGGCATCGAGCGTGGCCTCATGACCACGGTCCACGCCTACACCGCCGACCAGAACCTGCAGGACGGCCCGCACAAGGACCCCCGTCGTGCCCGCGCGGCCGCGCTGAACATCGTCCCGACCTCGACCGGTGCAGCCAAGGCCATCGGCCAGGTCATGCCGGAGCTCGCCGGCAAGCTCGACGGCTTCGCACTCCGCGTCCCGGTCCCGACCGGCTCGATCACCGACCTCACCCTCGAGACCAAGTCCGAGGTCACCGTCGACGAGATCAACGCCGCCTACAAGGAGGCCGCAGAGGGCCCGCTCAAGGGCATCCTGCTCTACAGCGAGGACCCGCTGGTGTCGACCGACATCACGACGGACCCGCACTCCTCGATCTACGACTCCGGCCTGACCAAGGTCATCGGCGGCCTCGTGAAGATCACCTCGTGGTACGACAACGAGTGGGGCTACTCGAACCGTCTGGTCGACCTGACCGAGTACGTCGGCGAGCGTCTGTAGCACATGGCTCTCCGCACCCTCGAGGACCTCGGCGACCTCGCCGGCAAGCGCGTCGTCGTCCGTTGTGACCTGAACGTCCCGCTCAAGGACGGCACGATCACGGACGACGGCCGCGTGCGGGCGTCGCTGACGACCCTGAACACCCTCATCACCGCCGGCGCGCGCGTCATCGTGATCTCCCACCTGGGCCGCCCCGACGGGGAACCCAAGCCGGAGTTCTCCCTCGCGCCGGTCGGCCAGCGGCTCTCCGAGCTGCTCGGCAAGGAGGTCACGTTCGTCGGCGAGACCGTCGGCGACGAGGCGACCGCGGCCGCTGAGGCCCTCGAGGACGGCGACGTCCTGCTGCTCGAGAACCTCCGGTTCAACCCGGAGGAGACCTCGAAGGACGCCGCCTCGCGCAGCGCGTTCGCGGACCGCATCGCGGCACTCGGCGACGCCTTCGTCTCCGACGGCTTCGGTGTCGTGCACCGCAAGCAGGCCTCGGTCTACGAACTCGCGTCCGCGCTGCCCAGTGCAGCCGGTTCGCTGATCGAGACCGAGCTGCGTGTGCTCGAGCGTCTGACCACCTCACCGGAACGGCCGTACACGGTCGTGCTCGGTGGTTCCAAGGTCAGCGACAAGCTCGGTGTCATCGACCACATCCTGCCGAAGGTCGACACCCTCTGCATCGGTGGCGGCATGCTATTCACATTCCTGGCGGCCCAGGGCCACGGGGTCGCGAAGTCCCTGCTCGAAGCCGACCAGCTCGACGTCGTCCGCGAGTACCTCTCGCGGGCGAAGGAGCTCGGCGTGACGATCGACCTGCCGACCGACGTCGTGGTGGCCTCCGGGTTCTCCGCCGACGCTGCGCACGAGACGGTCGCGGCCGACGCGATCGAGTCGTCGTCGTTCGGCACGGACGGCATCGGCCTCGACATCGGCCCGGAGACGGCTGCGCGGTTCGCGTCGGCGGTGTCCGGCTCGAAGACGGTGTTCTGGAACGGTCCGATGGGCGTGTTCGAGTTCCCGGCGTTCGCCGCCGGCACGAAGAC
This sequence comes from Curtobacterium sp. TC1, assembly GCF_019844075.1. Classification (NCBI taxonomy): domain Bacteria; kingdom Bacillati; phylum Actinomycetota; class Actinomycetes; order Micrococcales; family Microbacteriaceae; genus Curtobacterium; species Curtobacterium sp. TC1. The sequence goes on along the minus strand of NZ_CP081964.1, from coordinate 2,231,025 downwards.
CGTCGCGAAGGCCCTGACCGAGGTCGACGGCCTCGGTGTGGTCGGCGGTGGCGACTCCGCCGCTGCGGTTCGGTCGCTCGGGTTCTCGGACGACCAGTTCGGGCACATCTCGACCGGCGGTGGTGCGAGCCTCGAGTTCCTCGAGGGCAAGTCGCTCCCCGGTCTCGAAGCGCTGGGGTGGTCCGCATGACCCGCACGCCGTTGATCGCCGGCAACTGGAAGATGAATCTCGATCATCTCCAGGCCATCGCCACTGTGCAGAAGCTCGCGTGGACCCTGAAGGACGCCCGCCACGACTTCGACGACGTCGAGGTCGCGGTGTTCCCGCCCTTCACCGACCTGCGGAGCGTGCAGACGCTCATCTCGGCCGACAAGCTGCCGATCCACTTCGGCGCGCAGGACCTGTCGCAGTACGACTCCGGTGCCTACACCGGCGACGTCTCCGGCGCGTTCCTGTCCGCGCTCGACGCGCAGTACGTCATCGTCGGCCACTCCGAGCGGCGCACGCTGCACGGTGAGACCGACGAGGCCGTCGCCGCGAAGACCGCAGCGGCCGTCAAGCACGGTCTCGTTCCCGTGGTCTGCGTCGGCGAGACCGGCGAGCAGCGCGAACAGCGTGGTGCCGGCGTCGTGCCGGTCGAGCAGCTCCGCGTCGTGCTCGACGCGGTCAAGCCCGCCGACATCGTCGTGGCGTACGAGCCCGTCTGGGCCATCGGCTCCGGCCAAGCAGCCACCGCCGAGCAGGCACAGGACGAGTGCGCGGCCATCCGACGTGGCATCGCCGCAGCCTGGGGCGACCAGGCTGCCGCCGACACCCGTGTCCTGTACGGCGGCTCGGTCAAGTCCGGCAACATCGCCGGCTTCCTCCGCGAGCCCGACATCGACGGCGCCCTCGTCGGCGGCGCATCCCTCGACGTGCAGGAGTTCGCGGCGATCGCCCGGTTCCGCCAGCACGTCGGGCTGTAGTCGTCACCGACTGCCGTCGATGCGGGCTCTCGTCCGCACCACTCCCGTCCAGGTACCGGCCGTGCTCCGCGCGGCCGGTACACTGGTACGGCTGACTGACACGAAAGGTACGTCGTGGCGATACTCTCCGTCGTGCTGCAGGTCCTGCTCGCAATCACGAGCCTCCTGCTCACGCTCCTCATCCTCCTGCACAAGGGCCGCGGTGGCGGCCTCTCCGACATGTTCGGTGGCGGCGTGACGAGCAACCTCGGGGCGTCCGGCGTCGCCGAGCGCAACCTCAACCGCATCACGGTGATCCTCGGTCTGGTCTGGATCGTCTCCATCATCGTGCTCGGTCTCATCAACAAGTTCACGGCGGGGGTCTGATCCATGGCTAGCGGAGGCAGTGCAATCCGAGGGTCTCGCGTCGGCGCGGGACCGATGGGCGAACAGGACCGCGGGGTCCAGGCCGAGCGTGTGGCGATCTCCTACTGGGACGCCCTCGGCAACGAGGTCGTGCGGTACTTCGCCGCGAACCTCCCGGACGAAGAGATCCCCGAGACGGTCGATTCGCCGTCGAGCGGTCTCCCCGCCGGGCGCGACAAGGAGAACCCGCCCGTGGTCTCCAAGACGGAGCCCTACAAGACGCACCTCGCGTACGTGAAGGAACGTCGCACCGAGGAAGAGGCAGCGCAGCTCCTCGAGGACGCGCTCCAGCAGCTTCGCGAGCGTCGCGGAACCGCCGCCAAGAAGGCGTGACGCAGACACACTGACGAAGGCCCCCGCACCGAGATGGTGTGGGGGCCTTCGTGTTTCGTGGAGGGCGGGCGTCCCGTCCGAGGTGTGCCACGACACGCCACGTGCGGTTCGCCGAGGTTCCACGACACGCCGCGTGCGGTTCGCCGAGGTTCCACGACACCCCGCGTGCGGTTCGCCGAGATTCCACGGACGGCCGACGCGCGCGCCCAGATGCCGATATTTCGGAACCTGGAGGGGCGGTGGACGAGGGGGAAGACGGACGGGAGGCCCGTCTAGTACGTCGACGCGATGAGGTTCTCGGGGACGTCGCGCGCGGCGTCCTGGTCCACGAAGAACACGGTGCGCTTGCGGCCCTGCACGCCACCGACCGGGACGTCCTCGACCGAGGCGCCGGCCAGGGCGAGCCCGAGGACCGACGCCTTCTCCGCACCGGACAGGATGACCCACACGCGCTGCGAGGCGTTGATCACCGGGTAGGTGACCGTCAGACGCTGCGGCGGCGGCTTGGGGGAGTCGTCGACGGACACGACGGCGCGGTCGGTGACCGTGAGCTGCGGGAACTCCGGGAAGAGCGATGCGGTGTGCCCGTCGGGGCCGACACCGAGCAGCGTGATGTCGAAGCGGGGAGCGACGGCGCCTTCGTACGCGGCGTCCTGCAGCTCGCGCTCGTACCGCAGTGCGGCTTCCTCGATGTCGATGCCGGCGTCGGACGCGGGCATCGGGTGGATGTTCGACTCCGGGATGTCGACGTGGTCGAAGAAGTCGGTCTGCGTCCCCGTGGTGTTGCGGTCGGCGTCACCGGCCGGCACCCAACGCTCGTCGACCCACCAGACGTGGACCTTCGACCAGTCGACGCTCTCGCGCGCCGGGGACTGGCCGATCGCGGCGAGGACGAGGGACGACACCGAGCCACCGCTGATCGCGATGTCGGCACGCTCCTGCTCGTCGAGCACGTCGATGATCTTCGTGATGAAGCGTGCGGCGACCGAAGCGCCGAGGGCCTGCTTGTCCGGGTGCACGAGCACCCGCCGTTCGTTGGTCACGTGACTCCCGTGTTCGTGGCGGCCGACCGGTCGTACGACCGCCTTCGGTCCGATCGGGCTGCCTGCACCAGACAGGCGGCCCGACCGTTGTGGGGTGCTCAGCGGGCGATGGTCTCGCGCAGCTGGGGTACCCCGTGCTTGACGACGTCTCCGAAGAGGACGTCCGGGTCGAGTCTACGGAGTTCCTCGGCCAGGCAGTCACGCAGGTTGCGGCGTGGCAGCGACAGGTCGTGCGTGGGCTGACCGGGCATCGAGAGCGTCGCGACGTCCACCAGGGAACGCTCGAGGTCGATGGTGCCCGACTCGCGCACGAGCTTGACGCCGTGGATCCCGCTCGACCCGGTCGCACGCGGCGACGTGGTGACCGTGACCGGCACCTCGAGCTGGAGCTGCAGCCAGGCGGCGAGCAGGATCGTCGACGGGCTGTCCGACGCGCCCGTCACCTCGACGCTGGTGATGGGCTCGTACGGCGGCTGGTCGAGTGCCGCGGCGAGCTGGTTCCGCCACAGGGTCAGACGCGTCCACGCGAAGTCGGTGTCGCCCGGCACGTACGAGGCACCGAGGGCCTCGATCGCGCCGTTCGGGTTCTTCTGCGCGGCCGCGTCGGTGATCCGGCGCTGGGCGATGCGGCCCAGTGCCGAGGCCGACGGTTGCGACGGCGCGGTCTGCGGCCACCAGGCCACGACGGGGGCGTCCGGCAGGAGCAGGCCCGTGACCAGGCTCTCCTCGTCGGTCGCGGTCTCGCCGTAGGCGCGGAGGACGATGACCTCGCTGGCGCCCGCGTCGCTGCCCACGCGGATCTGCGCGTCGAGACGACCCGGCGACTTCGTGTCGCCGTCGTTCTTCGACACGATGATCACGCGCATCGGGTGCTCGCGGGACGCCTCGTTCGCCGCCTCGATCGCTTCTTCCTCGTGGCCGAGGGCCGTCGAGATGATCAGCGTGAGGACGCGTCCGAGGGCGACGGCGCCGCCCTCTTCTCGGATGTGGACGAGCTTCTTCTGGATCTTCGAGACCGTGGTGTTCGGCATGTCGATCTTCATGGACGCCTCCAGGTCCGGCCGTCGCGGGCGAGCAGGGCATCGGCGGACGCCGGGCCCCACGTGCCGGGACGGTACTGCTCGGGCTGGCCCTGCGTGGCCCAGAACTCCTCGATCGGGTCGAGGATCTTCCAGGACAGCTCGACCTCCTGGTGCCGCGGGAACAGCGGCGGGTCACCGAGGAGCACGTCGAGGATGAGTCGCTCGTACGCCTCGGGGGACGCCTCGGTGAAGGCGTGGCCGTAGCCGAAGTCCATCGTCACGTCGCGCACCTGGGTGCCGACGCCGGGGACCTTCGAGCCGAACCGGAGCGTGACGCCCTCGTCCGGCTGCACACGGATGACGAGCGCGTTCTGGCCGAGGGGCGACTGCGAGTTGCCGTAGACGTCCTCGGGGACACGCTTGAAGACGATCGCGATCTCGGTGACGCGACGGCCGAGCCGCTTGCCGGCACGCAGGTAGAACGGGACGCCCTGCCAGCGACGGGTCGCGATGTCGAGCTTGATCGCCGCGTACGTCTCGGTGCCGGACTCGGGGTTCATCCCGGCCTCGTCGAGGAACCCGAGCACCTTCTCGCCGCCCTGCCAGCCGCCGGCGTACTGTCCGCGCGCGGTGGCGGTCGACAGGTCCTCGGGCAGGCGCACGGCGGAGAGCACCTTCTCCTTCTCGGCACGCAGGTCTGCGGCCTTGAACGAGACGGGTTCCTCCATCGCAGTGAGCGCGAGGAGCTGCAGCAGGTGGTTCTGGATGACGTCGCGCGCCGCGCCGATGCCGTCGTAGTACGCGGCACGTCCGGCGACGCCGATGTCCTCGGCCATCGTGATCTGCACGTGGTCGACGTAGTTCGAGTTCCAGATGGGTTCGTACATCTGGTTCGCGAACCGGAGCGTCAGCAGGTTCTGGACGGTCTCCTTGCCGAGGTAGTGGTCGATGCGGAACACGTCGTCGGGCGCGAAGACGCTCTCGACGATCGCGTTCAGCTCGCGTGCCGTGCGGAGGTCGGAACCGAACGGCTTCTCGACGACCACGCGGCTCCACGAGCCCTCGCGCTTCTCGGTGAGCCCGGACAGCTTCAGCTGCTCGGTCACCACCGGGAACATCTTCGGCGGGATGGACAGGTAGAACGCGTGGTTGCCGAGCGTCCCGCGCTCGGCGTCCAGCTCGTCGACGGTCTGCTTGAGCTGCAGGAACGCCTCGGGGTCGTCGAACGAGCCCTGGACGAAACGGATGCCCTGTTCGAGCTGACGCCAGACGTCCTCGTCGAACGGTGTGCGGGAGTGTTCCTTGACGGCGTCGTGCACGAGCTGGGAGAAGTCTTGGTCCTCCCAGTCGCGCCGGGCGAAGCCGACGAGCGCGAACCCCGGGGGCAGCAGCCCCCGGTTGGCCAGGTCGTAGACCGCCGGCATCAGCTTCTTGCGTGACAGGTCGCCCGTCACGCCGAAGATGATGAGCGTGCTCGGTCCCGCGATCCGGTTCAGTCGACGATCCGTCGGCAGCCGGAGCGGGTTGTGCTCCGGGGTGATTGCCACCGGTGACATGAGTCGGTGAACTCCTTACGAGTCAGTGGGAGACGGCGGAGGCGATGGCCGCTGTGGCGGCGCGCACGTCCGACGTCGTGAGGGTGAGGACCGGGCGGCCGTGCTGCGCGAGGACACTCGCGTCACCGGCTGCCTGGGCCCGGAGGAGCTGCCCGAACGTGAACGGCCGGCCCGGGATCGCCAGGTCGTCCGGTTCGTCGGCCACGATCTGGAGGAACACTCCGGTGGCGGGGCCGCCCTTGTGGTACTGCCCGGTCGAGTGCAGGAACCGCGGGCCGTACCCGAAGGTGACCGGACGGCGCGTGCGCGCCGCCAGGGCGTCGCGGACCGTCTCGAGGTCACGGTTCGTGGTGCGGTCGACGTACGCCTGCACTGCCACGTAGCCGGTGGCGCCCAGTTCGGACAGGAGGCCCGTCACGGCTTCTGCGAGCGTCGTCCCGACCGGCAGTCCCGGCGTCGCGGAGACGGCGATGCCGTCCTCGGTGAACGCGGGCACGGCAGCCGTGGGACGGTCGTCGAGCAGCGCACGGGTCGCGACCTTGGCGGCCTCGACGTCGGGCTGGTCGAACGGGTCGATGCCGAGCAGGCGCCCGGCGACCGCGACGGCGTACTCCCAGACGAGGATCTGGCCACCGAGCGTCCCGGTGATCTCGACCTCGCCCTCGGCCACGTGGCGCTCGTCCTCGCGCGAACCGACCAGGCGGATGACCTGGACGTCGGGCAGCGCTGCGGAGACCTCGGGGGAGTCGGCGTGCAGCACGACCGGCAGCAGGCCACGTCCGCTCTTGCCGGTCGACTCCGCGATCAGCTGCTCCACCCAGTCGCCGAACCCGACGATGTGGGTGCCGTCCGGCACGATCGCGATCTTGTCGCGCAGCGGGTCGGTCCCCGCGAGCACCGCGCCGAGCACGAGCCCGGGGTTCTCGTCGAGGTCGACCGACAGCAGCGCGGAGATGGCGTCGGCCTCGTCCAGCAGCTCGGCGATGTCCGCCCCGGCGAGACCGGAGGGGACGAGCCCGAACGCGGTGAGGGCCGAGTAGCGGCCGCCGACGGTCGGGTCGGCGGTGAAGACACGGTAGCCCGCGTCGGTCGCGGCGGCCTCGAGCGCGGAGCCCGGGTCGGTGACGACGACGATGCGGCGGGCGGGGTCGATGCCGGCGTCGCGGAACGCCTGCTCGTAGACCCGACGCTGTGAGTCGGTCTCGAGCGTGGAACCGGACTTCGACGAGACGACGAGCACGGTGCGCTCGAGGTCGGTCGAGACGGCGGCGCGGACCTGCGCGGGGTCGGTCGAGTCGAGGACCGTCAGCGGCACACCGGCGGTGCGCGTGATCACCTCGGGAGCGAGCGACGAGCCGCCCATGCCGGCGAGGACGACGTGGTCGACCCCTTCGGCACGGAGCGACTCGCGCAGCGCGGTGATCTGGGCGACGAGCGGGCGGGAGACCGAGACGGCCTCCACCCAGCCGAGGCGCTTCGACGCCTCGGCCTCGGCGTCCGGTCCCCACAGCTCGGGGTCCTGGGCGGTGATGCCCGAGGCCACCAGGTCAGCGACGAGCCGCGGGACCACCGAGTCGATGGCCCGCGCGGCATCGCCGCTGGCAGCGATGGAAACCGTCACTACTTGGCGCCCTCGAGCGCGGTCTTCACGGTGTCGACGAGCTCGCCCCACGAGACGTTGAACTTGTCCACGCCCTCCTTCTCGAGCAGCGCCACGACGTCGTCGTAGTCGATGCCCTGCGCTGCGAGCTGGTCGAGGACCTGCTGCGCGGCGTCGAAGGTGCCGGCGATCGCGTCGCCGTGGATCTCACCGTGGTCGAACGTGGCGTCGAGCGTCTTGCCCGGCATCGTGTTGACGGTGTTCGGGGCGGCGAGCTCGGTCACGTAGAGCGTGTCCGGCAGCGACGGGTCCTTGACGCCGGTCGAGGCCCAGAGCGGACGCTGCGTGTTCGCGCCGGCCTCGAGCAGGCCGAGGGCACGCTCGGAGGCGAACGCCTCGGTCCAGACCTGGTAGGCGAGCTGCGCGTTGGCGATGCCGGCCTTCGACTTCAGGGCCTTGGCCTCGTCGGTGCCGACGGCGTCCAGGCGCTTGTCGATCTCGGAGTCGACGCGCGACACGAAGAACGAGGCGACCGAGTGGATCTTCGACAGGTCGTGCCCGGCGGCCTTGGCCTTCTCGAGCCCACCGAGGTAAGCGTCGATGACGGCGCGGTAGCGCTCGAGCGAGAAGATCAGGGTGACGTTCACCGAGATGCCGGCGCCGATGACCTCGGTGATGGCCTCGAGGCCCTCGACCGTCGCCGGGATCTTGATGAGGACGTTCTCGCGACCGACCTTCTCGAACAGGAACTTGGCCTGCTCGATGGTCTTGGCGGTCTCGTGCGCCAGGCCCGGCTCGACCTCGATCGACACGCGGCCGTCGAAGCCCTTCGTCGAGTCGTAGATCGGCTTGAACAGGTCGGACGCGTTGGCGACGTCCTGCGTGGTGATCTCGAAGATCGCGTCGGTGAGCTCGGTGCCGGCGGCGGCCAGCTCCTTGACCTGGGCGTCGTAGCGCTCGCCCTTGGCGAGGGCCGAGGCGAAGATGGTCGGGTTCGTGGTCACGCCGACGACGTTCTTCTGCTCGATGAGCTCGGTGAGCTTGCCGGTCTCGAGGAGCTCGCGGGACAGGTCGTCGAGCCAGATGCTCACGCCGACCGCGGAGAGGGCGGCAGTGGGGGTGTTCTCAGCCATGTGTTTCTCTTCTTTCCTTCATCGGCCTGGTGGCCGGGGTCTGGGGGACCGGGGGCGCGTGGCGGGGCCGAACCGCGCCTCCCGGCAGAAGGGCCGGATCCGGCGAACCGGACCCGGCCCCTGTGGGTCAGGAAGCCGCGATCGATTCCTTCGCGGCGGCCACGACGTGCTCCGTCGTGAAGCCGAACTCCTTGAAGAGCGTCTGGTAGTCGGCCGAGGCACCGAAGTGCTCGATCGAGACGCTGCGGCCCTTGTCGCCGACGATGTCGCGCCAGCTCATGGCGATGCCGGCTTCGACCGACACGCGAGCGGTGACGTCCTTCGGGAGCACCTGGTCCTGGTAGTTCTCGGACTGGGCGCGGAACCACTCGATGGACGGGGCGCTCACGACGCGGGCGTTGATGCCCTCGCCCTTGAGCTGTTCGCGGGCCTCGACGGCGATCTGGACCTCGGAACCGGTCGCGATGAGGATCACGTCCGGGGTGCCGTTCGGCGCCTCGGCCAGGATGTACGCGCCCTTGGCGACGTTCTTCGCCGAGGCGAAGACCTCACCCGAGGCGTCGCCCTCGCCACGCTCGAAGACCGGCAGGTTCTGCCGGCTCAGTGCGATGCCGGCCGGACGGTCGGTGTGCTTGAGCATCTCGAGCCACGCGTAGGCGACCTCGTTGGCGTCGGCGGGGCGGACCACGTCGAGACCCGGGATCGCGCGGAGCGACGAGACCTGCTCGATCGGCTGGTGCGTCGGGCCGTCCTCGCCGAGGGCGATGGAGTCGTGGGTCCAGACGTAGATCGCCGGCGCGCCCATGAGTGCGGCGAGACGGACCGCCGGACGCATGTAGTCGCTGAAGATCAGGAACGTGCCACCGAAGGGGCGGGTGTTCCCGTGCAGGACGATGCCGTTGAGGATCGAGCCCATCGCGTGCTCGCGGATGCCGAAGTGCAGCACGCGGCCGTACGGGTCGGTGCTCCACGTCGACGTCGAGGCCTCGGCCGGACCGAAGGACTTGGCGCCCTCGATCGTGGTGAGGTTCGACTCGGCGAGGTCGGCCGAACCGCCCCAGAACTCGGGCATCAGCGGCGCGATGGCGTTGATGACCTTGCCGGAGGCGGCACGGGTCGAGACGGCCTTGTCGGTCGGGAAGACCGGCAGTGCCGCCTCGAGGCCCTCGGGGAGCTCCTTGGCGTTGACCCGGTCGAACAGCGCCTTCTTGTCGGCGTTGGCGGCAGCCCACGCGTCGAAGCTCTTCTGCCACTCGGCGTGCTGCGCCTGGCCCTTGGCGACGGCGCCGCGGGTGTACTCGAGGACCTCGGGGGCGACCTCGAAGGTCTTCGCGGTGTCGAAGCCGAGGACCTCCTTGAGGCCCTTGATCTCGTCGGCGCCGAGCGCCGAACCGTGGATCTTGCCGGAGTTCTGCTTGGTCGGCGACGGCCAGCCGATGATCGTCTTGAGGACGATGAGCGACGGCTTGTCGGTGACCTGCTGGGCGGCCTCGATCGCGGCGTGGAGTTCCACGGCGTCCTCGGAGTACTCGCCGGTCTTCTTCCAGTCGACGATCTGGACGTGCCAGCCGAGTGCCTCGTAGCGCTCGGGGACGCTCTCCGAGAAGGCGATGTCGGTGTTGTCCTCGATCGAGATCTGGTTCGAGTCGTAGAACGCGATCAGGTTGCCGAGCTGCTGACGACCGGCGAGCGAGCCCGCCTCGTTCGTCACGCCCTCCTGCATGTCGCCGTCACCGGCGATCACGTAGGTGAAGTGGTCGAAGGGCGACTGGCCGGCCGGGGTCTCCGGGTCGAACAGGCCGCGCTCGAAGCGCTGGGCGTAGGCGAAGCCGACCGAGGACGCGAGGCCCTGGCCGAGCGGGCCGGTGGTGATCTCGACACCGTCGGTGTGGCCGTACTCCGGGTGACCCGGGGTCTTCGAGCCCCACTTGCGCAGGTGCTGGAGGTCTTCGAGCTCGAGGCCGTAGCCGTGCAGGTAGAACTGCACGTACTGCAGGATCGAGGCGTGACCGGCGGACAGGATGAAGCGGTCGCGGCCGATCCAGGTGGAGTCGCTCGGGTCGCGACGCATCACCTTCTGGAAGAGCAGGTGTGCGAGCGGCGCGAGGCTCATCGCGGTGCCGGGGTGACCGTTGCCGGCGGCCTCGACCGAGTCGGCGGCGAGAACGCGGGCCGTGTCGACGGCCTTCCGGTCGATGGCGTCCCAGGTGAATTCAGCCACTTGGATTTTGACCCTTCTTGATGCGACATGTGCGAGGGCTCGTGCCATCGCACGGACATGTGGCCATCCCGGGGCCGAGTCGTGTCGCCGTCTAGCGGCGGCCGACCGGCTCATCGCGGCCGACGTCATCGGGGCGCGCACTCTGGGAGGGCAGGTCCAGCATAGTGACCAGCCACTCAGAAGGGGTTCAGGTGACGCCCGATGTTCATAAGTCGAGTCGTCGAGGCCCCGTCTGCCGGGCGTGTCGTGCTCCGTGGCCCGTCGTTCGGCGCGGGATGGGCGAGCGGGGCATCGTCGCGGCGCTTCCATCCCGTAAACTGATCGGGACCCGTGGACATTCCGGGTCAGCGCATGCCCGGACGCCGCCGCAGTCGTCCACCGAGTGTGCGAGCTGATGCGAACAGACTGAGGTTCCCTTGCCGACTGCCACCGTGACCAGGCCCGACACCGATCGACCCCGATCGCCGCTGTCCCGCAAGGTCCGTGCGTACGTCTCGTTGACCAAGCCGCGGGTCATGGAGCTGCTGCTCGTGACCACGGCGCCGACGATGTTCCTGGCCGAGCGCGGCGTGCCGGACCTGTGGCTCGTCTTCTGGACGATGCTGGGCGGCGCGATGTCCGCCGGTTCGGCGTCGGCGTTCAACTGCTACATCGACCGCGACATCGACCGCCTGATGAAGCGGACGAGCACGCGCCCGCTGGTGACCGGCGAGCTCTCCGACCGCGAGGCCCTGGTGTTCTCGTGGGTCCTGGGCGTCCTGTCGACGGCGGTCCTCGGGTTCCTGGTGAACTGGCTCGCGGCCGCCCTGAGCGTCATCGCCATCCTCATCTACGTGTTCGTCTACACGCTCTGGCTCAAGCGCCGCACCCCGCAGAACATCGTGTGGGGCGGCTCGGCCGGCTGCATGCCCGTGCTCATCGGCTGGGCGGGCGTCACCGGGTCGCTCACCTGGGCCCCGGTCATCCTGTTCATGGTGATCTTCCTCTGGACGCCGCCGCACTACTGGCCGCTGTCGATGAAGTACCGCGACGACTACGACGCCGCCGACGTCCCCATGCTCGCCGTGGTCCGCGGTCGCACCGTCGTCGGCCTGCAGGTCGTGCTGTACGCGTGGGCCACCCTGGTCTGCTCGCTCCTCCTCATCCCCGTTGCGCACATGGGACCGCTGTACACGGTGGTCGCACTGGCCGGTGGCATCTGGTTCGTCGTCGAGTCGCACCGGCTGTACTCGCGGGCGATCCAGCACGTCGAGCACGTGCAGCCGATGCGCGTCTTCCACAGCTCGATCACGTACCTGACGCTGCTCTTCATCGCCGTGGGCATCGACCCGCTGCTGCCGCAGGTCTTCACCTTCTAGGCCACTGGGCGACGTCGTACGACGATCTCGATGTCGTACGACGTCGCCTTCGTCGTTCCAGGTCGCCGTCGGGTGCGCGCCCTGTGCGTCCGTGGGCGCGGGGCGCACGCGTTCTGCGACGATCCACCGGTCGATCGTCGCGTGGACTGTCGGACCATGCGCCCGCACCCGATGCGGGTGCAACGAACGACACCCCACGAGTCGATCGACTCGTGGGGTGTCGCAGGCCGGGCGTCGGTCGGGCGCCGAGCGCGCGACGCGCCCGGGCGTCAGGCGTCGAGTGGTTCGCGCACGGCCGCGCGACCGGCGCTGGCGCGCGTGGCGAGCACGACCGCCGTGGTGGCTCCGACGAGCAGCCCGGCGAGCACCATGTGCGTGCCCACCAGCCCGACGGGCAGCCCGGTGCGGGCCTGGGTCAGGCCGACGGCGATCTGCAGGAACTCGACGACGAGCAGCAGGAGCGCCCACTTGCTCGAGATCCGGAGGCGGACGGCGCCGACCACGAGGACGAGCGTCAGCGCGAACAGCGTGTAGGCGGGCCAGGCGTGCAGGTGTTCCATGACCGCGGGGTCGAAGCCCGTGCGGTGCAGCATGCCGCCGTCCACGGCCTCGTCGGCGCCGGCGTGCGGGCCGCTGCCGGTGGTGAGGATGCCGACCAGGACGGTGACCACGACCGCGGCGACCGTGCCACGGACGACACCGGTGTACCAGCCGGGCACCACGCGACGGCTGGTGCGGGGGCCGTGCATCGTCCGGTAGACCAGGGCCGCGGTGACCGAGGTCAGGGCGGCGGACACGACGAAGTGCAGCCCGACGACGAAGGGGTTGAGGTTCGTGAGCACGCTCAGCCCGCCGATGACGGCCTGCACCGGGATCGCGACGCCCTGAGCGAACGCGAGCCAGAACAGTTCGGGGCGCGTGCGGAGCATCCGGACGACCGCCAGGAACATCGCGATCGCCACGATGACGAGCACGAAGGTGAGCAGTCGGTTGCCGAACTCGATGATCCCGTGCACGCCCATCTCGGGCGTCGACACGAGCGAATCCGCCGTGCACTTGGGCCAGGTGGGGCATCCGAGGCCCGACGCGGTCAGCCGGACGAGGCCGCCGGTGCCGATCAACACGACCTCGACCACGAACGAGGCCCACGCCAGTGCGATGACCCGACGGTCGACGACCCGGGGGAGCGACCACCACCGTGCGGTCCGGAGATCCTGGTCGACGGGGGGTCCGACGCGAGTCACGAGGGTGGTGCCTTCCTGTTGTTCCGTGCAGCGAACCTGTAGGATTCGAGGGTTCAGCAGCAGTCAAGTCTAGGCAGGCGCTGGCTCCGAATGGGCCGAGATCGCCGATCACTCCACGGACTGCGTGGAACCATTGTCGTTGCGAGGGAGCAGCACCGTGACCGCTTGTCAGCGGTCTGCGGTGGAATGGCGTCCAGACGCCACGGGTTCACACCTGAAGACGCTGTCCCGCGAGAAGGAAACGAGGAGACCATGTCCGACGTGCTCATCGACCGTCCCGAGCTCGAAGGGCTCGGGCAATACGAGTTCGGCTGGTCCGACTCCGACTCCGCCGGGGCCTCGGCCCGCCGTGGTGTCTCGGACGAGGTCGTCACCGACATCTCGAACCTCAAGCACGAGCCCGAGTGGATGCTCAAGAACCGGCTCAAGGGCCTGCAGCTCTTCGGCCGCAAGCCGATGCCGACGTGGGGTGCCGACCTGACGGGCATCGACTTCGACAACATCAAGTACTTCGTGCGCTCCACCGAGAAGCAGGCGCAGTCGTGGGAGGACCTCCCCGAGGACATCCGCGCGACCTACGAGAAGCTCGGCATCCCCGAGGCCGAACGCCAGCGCCTCGTCGCCGGCGTCGCCGCGCAGTACGAGTCCGAGGTCGTGTACCACCAGATCCGCGAGGACCTGGAGCAGCAGGGCGTCATCTTCATGGACACCGACACGGCGCTCCGCGAGCACCCTGAGCTCTTCCAGGAGTACTTCGGCACCGTGATCCCGGCCGGCGACAACAAGTTCGCCGCGCTGAACACGGCGGTCTGGTCCGGCGGCTCGTTCGTCTACGTCCCGAAGGGCGTCCACGTCGAGATCCCGCTGCAGGCCTACTTCCGGATCAACACCGAGAACATGGGCCAGTTCGAGCGGACGCTGATCATCGCGGACGAGGACTCCTACGTCCACTACATCGAGGGCTGCACGGCGCCGATCTACAAGTCGGACTCGCTGCACTCGGCCGTCGTCGAGATCATCGTGAAGAAGAACGCCCGCGTGCGCTACACGACGATCCAGAACTGGTCGAACAACGTCTACAACCTCGTGACCAAGCGTGCGATCGCGCACGAGGGCGCCACGATGGAGTGGATCGACGGCAACATCGGCTCCAAGGTGACGATGAAGTACCCGTCGATCTACCTCGCCGGTGAGCACGCCAAGGGCGAGACCCTGTCCGTCGCTTTTGCCGGCCCCGGCCAGCACCAGGACGCCGGCGCGAAGATGATCCACATGGCGCCGTACACGACGTCGTCGATCGTCTCGAAGTCGATCGCCCGCGGTGGCGGTCGTGCTGGCTACCGCGGCGAGGTCCGGGTCGACCCGGCCGCGCACCACGCGGCCAACACCGTCCGCTGCGACGCGTTGCTCGTCGACACGATCAGCCGGAGCGACACGTACCCGGCGATCGACATCCGCGTCGACGACGTCCAGCTCGGGCACGAGGCCACGGTCTCGCGCGTGAGCGAGGAGCAGCTCTTCTACCTGATGTCCCGCGGCATGGCCGAGGACGAAGCGATGGCGATGATCGTCCGTGGCTTCATCGAGCCGATCGCCCGCGAGCTCCCGATGGAGTACGCGCTCGAACTCAACAAGCTCATCGAGATGAGCATGGAAGGATCCGTCGGCTAGATGTCCAGCACCACCCCTCCCCACATCGACCAGCCGATCGAGCCCGCGGCAGCCGCCCAGGGTGCCGACCAGCACGGCGCCGGAGCCCACTCCGACGGCGGCTGGGACGCCCCCGACAAGAAGATCCCGGTCCAGACCCGCTCCGAGCGGTTCCAGTCCGGCGACCTCGGGGCGTTCCCGACCGTCACCGGGCGCGAGGTGAACTGGAAGTTCGCGCCCCTGGCGAAGCTCCAGCCGCTGCTCGACGGCGGTCTCGACGGATCCGCCTACCGGTTCCTCGCCCGGCAGTCCGACGGTGCCGACGTCGAGTGGGGTCGCAGCGACGACCCCCGCGTCGGTACCGCCGGTCTGCCGGAGGACCGCGCGGCAGCCGCGGCCTGGACCGCGCGTGACGCGGTCCTCGCCGTCACCGTGAAGGCGACCGAGGCGCACGAGTTCATCACCATCACGCGCTCCGACTTCGGCACGCAGCCCCGCGCGGCGCACACGGTCATCACCGCTGAGCCGCACGCCCAGGGCATCGTCGTGCTCGACAACCGTGGCAGCGCACTGCTCAGCGAGAACATCGAGATCGTCGTGCAAGAAGGCGCACGCCTGACGGTCGTCAGCCTGCAGGACTGGGACGACGACGCAGTGCACGTCTCGACGCACTTCGCCGAGGTCGGCCGTGACGCCTTCCTGAAGCACGTCGTGGTCTCGCTCGGCGGCGACGTCATCCGGGTCAACCCCTCGACGCACCTCGGTGCACAGGGCGCCGACACCGAGATGTACGGCGTGTACTTCGCCGACGCCGGTCAGTACATCGAGCAGCAGGTCTACGTGAACCACGACGCGCCGAACACGCGCGGTCGGGTCAACTACAAGGGCGCGCTGCAGGGCAAGGGTGCGCACACCGTGTGGATCGGTGACGTGCTCATCGGCCGCGCCGGTGACGGCACCGACTCGTACGAGCAGAACCGCAACCTCGTGCTGACCGACGGCACCCGCGCGGACAGCATCCCGAACCTCGAGATCGAGACGGGCAACATCGAGGGCGCCGGCCACGCGAGTGCGACCGGTCGATTCGACGACGAGCAGCTGTTCTACCTGCAGGCCCGCGGCATCCCCGAAGAGGAAGCGCGTCGTCTCGTCGTGCTCGGCTTCCTGGTCGAGGTCATCCAGAAGATCGGTGCGCCCGAGCTCGAGGAACGACTCATCGCCGCGGTCGAGCAGGAGCTCGCCGAGGGCCGCTCGGCGATCGTCGCGCCGGCGGAGGCCGACGCCTGATGCCCACGAAGGTCTGCGCGGAGTCCGAGATCGCGGTCGACAGCCCGATGCGTGCCGTCGTCGACGGCACCGCGGTGGCCATCGTGAAGGACTCCTCCGGCACCGTGCACGCCATCGGCGACACCTGCACCCACGGGGACATCTCGCTGGCCGAGGGGTTCATCGAGGGCGACACACTCGAGTGCTGGGCGCACGGCTCCCGGTTCTCGCTCGCCACGGGGAAGCCGCAGAACTTCCCGGCGTACGAGCCCGTCCCGGTGTTCCGGGTCGAGGTGCGCGAGGGCGACGTCTACGTCGACGTGCACGATCCCGTCCCGGTCGACTGACACCGCCTCCCGGCCCCCACACTTTCCGCGGCCCGTCCGCGACACGACAGAAAACCAAAGGAACCCACGCAATGTCCACTCTGGAAATCCGCGACCTCCAGGTCTCGATCGACACCGATCAGGGCACCAAGGAGATCCTCAAGGGTGTCGACCTCACGATCAACGAGGGCGAGATCCACGCGATCATGGGGCCGAACGGCTCCGGCAAGTCCACGCTGGCGTACACGATCGCCGGTCATCCCCGGTACAACGTCGTCGGCGGCTCGATCACCCTCGACGGCGAGGACGTCCTCGCGATGAGCGTCGACGAGCGCGCCCGTGCCGGCATGTTCCTGGCGATGCAGTACCCGGTCGAGATCCCCGGCGTGACGGTGTCGAACTTCCTCCGCACCGCCAAGACGGCGATCGACGGCGAGGCCCCGGCCCTGCGCGGCTGGATCAAGGAGCTCCGCCAGTCGATGGCCGACCTCAAGATGGACTCGTCGTTCGCCGAGCGCAACGTCAACGAGGGCTTCTCCGGTGGCGAGAAGAAGCGCCACGAGATCATGCAGCTCGAGCTCCTCAAGCCGCGCTTCGCCGTCCTCGACGAGACCGACTCCGGCCTGGACGTCGACGCGCTGAAGATCGTGTCCGAGGGCGTGAACCGCGCCAAGGCCGCGACCGGTCTCGGTGTGCTGCTCATCACGCACTACACGCGCATCCTCCGCTACATCAAGCCGGACTTCGTGCACGTGTTCGTCGCCGGCAAGGTCGCCGAGCAGGGCGGCCCGGAGCTCGCCGACCGCCTCGAGAACGAGGGCTACGACCGCTACGTGCAGGCCGCCGCGGCGTCTGCTGCCGAGGCGCAGGCCTGATGATCGCGGCACTCGCGCCGGACAAGTTCGACGAGGTCGTCGAGGGGCTGAAGGAGGTCCAGGACCCGGAGCTCGGCGTCAACATCGTCGACCTCGGCCTGATCTACGACCTCGCCTGGGACGACGAGGCCTCGGCGCTCGTGATCAGCATGACGCTGACCAGTGCCGGCTGCCCGCTCACCGACGTCATCGAGGGCGACACCGCGAACGCCCTCGACGGCATCGTGGACGCCTTCCGCATCAACTGGGTCTGGATGCCGCCGTGGGGTCCGGAACGGATCACCGACGACGGACGCGAGATGATGCGCGCGCTCGGGTTCGCGATCTAGTCGCGACGGCCTGACGGACGGGAGGCCCGGTGCCAGCTGGCACCGGGCCTCCCGTCCGTCTGTGGTCGCGCTGCGCGCGGGGCGCGACACGCTGCTCACGTTCGCCGAGGTTCCACAAACGGATGCGAAAGCGGCCGGGGTTCCGAGATTTCGGAACCCCGGCCGCAAGAGCCGCGCGAGTCAACCGTGTCGACCGCAGCCGACGGGTGCGCGTCAGCGGCGGCCGACGGCCTTCCACGCGAGCGGCAGGATGCCCGCGGCGATGAGCGCCTTCGCGATGCCGCCGAGGATGAACGGGTACAGGCCGGCGGCGAGCACCGACTGCAGGTCGTTCGGGGCACCGAGCTGACCGAGCACGATCGCCAGGTAGGGCAGGCCGGTCACGAACGGGATGGCGCTCGCGAGCAGCATCGCCACCGCGGCGCGTCCGACGTGACGGTCCCAGTTGCGGCGCGCGAGCCAGCCGACGACACCCGCGGCGGGGATGAACCCGATGACGTACCCGAAGCTCGGCACGGCGAGGGCCTGCAGGCCACCGGTCATGTCGGCGAAGAACGGTGCGCCCGCCAGGCCGGCGACGGCGTAGACGAGCAGTGAGAGCATGCCGCGGCGGGCACCCAGCGTCGCGCCGACGAGCACGACGGCGAGCGTCTGACCCGTGATCGGGACCGGCCACATCGGGACCTCGAGCTGTGCCATCGCAGCGGTGAACAGGGCTCCGCCGGCGACGAGGGCGGCGTTCGTGGCCAGCCCGTGCGTCCGCAGACGGTCGGCGAGGACTGCGCGGGGAGCGAACCCGGTGGCGTTCGTCATGGATTCTCCTAGAATGGACTGCTGGTCCCGTTCGGAACCATCGGTCCCGTCAGCGTAGCGGTGCACCTCACGCACACGTCGTTGTGCAAACCCACCAACTGATTGGACGTCCACTGTGCTTGCCGTGCACGAACTCGAGATCCGCGTCGGAGCTCGTCTCCTCATGGAGGACGTGTCCTTCCGTGTCGAGAAGGGTGACAAGATCGGACTCGTCGGCCGCAACGGCGCGGGGAAGACGACGATGACCAAGGCCCTCGCGGGCGAGACGCAGCCCACGGGCGGCAAGATCGACCGCGGTGGTGAGATCGGCTACCTGCCGCAGGACCCACGATCGGGCGACCCGGAGGAGACGGCGCGGAAGCGCATCCTCGACGCCCGCGGGCTCGGCGAGCTGGTGGAGGGCATCCGCCTCGCCACGCTCGACATGGCGAGTGACGACCAGGCCGTCGCCGAGAAGGCGATGCGCCGGTACAGCCGGCTCGACGACCAGTTCAACGCGCTCGGCGGCTACGCGGCCGAGGCCGAAGCGGCCTCGATCGCGTCGAACCTCAAGCTGCCGGACCGCATCCTCGACCAGCAGCTGAAGACCCTGTCCGGTGGGCAGCGGCGTCGCATCGAGCTCGCCCGGATCCTGTTCTCGGACGCCGAGACGATGATCCTCGACGAGCCCACGAACCACCTCGACGCCGACTCGGTCGTGTGGCTGCGTGAGCACCTGAAGACCTACCCCGGCGGCGTCATCATCATCTCCCACGACGTGGAGCTCGTCGACGAGGTCGTCAACCGCGTGTTCTACCTCGACGCGAACCGCCAGACCATCGACATCTACAACATGGGCTGGAAGCTGTACCAGCGCCAGCGCGTCGCCGACGAGGAGCGTCGCCGCAAGGAGCGCGCGGGCGCCGAGAAGAAGGCCGCGACACTCAAGGACCAGGCCGCTCGCTTCGGTGCGAAGGCCTCGAAGGCCGCGGCTGCGCACCAGATGGTCGCGCGGGCGGACAAGCTGCTCGCCGGACTCGAGGACGAGCGCGTCGCCGACCGGGTCGCCAAGATCCGCTTCCCCACGCCGGCCCCGTGCGGCCGCACCCCGCTCATGGCGGAGGGGCTGTCGAAGTCCTACGGCTCGCTCGAGATCTTCGCGGGCGTCGACCTGGCGATCGACCGCGGTTCGCGCGTCGTGATCCTCGGGTTCAACGGTGCCGGCAAGACGACGCTGCTCCGGATCCTCGCGGGGGCCGACCTGCCCGACACGGGCGAGATCCAGCCCGGCCACGGCCTGCGCATCGGCTACTACGCGCAGGAGCACGAGAACATCGACGTCAACCGCACGGTGATCGAGAACATGGTGTCGGCGTCGACCGACCTCAACGAGACCGAGGCCCGTCGGGTGCTCGGGTCGTTCCTGTTCACCGGCGACGACGGCTACAAGAAGGCCGGGGTCCTGTCCGGCGGTGAGAAGACGCGTCTGTCGCTCGCGATGATCGTCGTCTCCGGCGCCAACGTCCTGCTGCTCGACGAACCGACGAACAACCTCGACCCGGCCTCGCGCGAGGAGATCCTGAACGCGTTGGCCGGCTTCGAGGGCGCGGTCGTCCTGGTGTCCCACGACGCCGGTGCGGTCGAGGCGCTCAACCCGGAGCGCGTGCTGCTGCTGCCGGACGGCACCGAGGACCACTGGAACAAGGACTACGCGGAGCTCATCGAGCTCGCCTGACGCGGGTCGGTCGGGCGGGCGGCCGGGCGGAGCCCGTCCGCACGGTGCCGGGTTCGCGGTCCGGTGCGGCGGAACGTGCTGGGTGCGCGCTTGTAGCGGGGGCAGGGCGCGCGGAAGCTCGCACGGGGTTGTGAGGTGCGCGCGGTGCGGCCTGGAGGCGCGGTGCCGGTCGTGCACCGCGCCTCCTGTCCGCACGGTGCCGGGTTCGCGGTCTGGTGCGGTGTTGCGGGCTGGGTGCGCGCTTGTAGCGGGGCACGGTGCATGGAAGCTCGCACGGGGTTGTGAGGTGCGCACGGTGCGGCCTGGAGGCGCGGTGCCGGTCGTGCCCCGCGCCTCCTGTCCGCACGGTGCCGGGTTCGCGGTCCGGTGCGGCGTTGCGTGCTGGGTGCGCGCTTGTAGCGGGGCACGGTGCGCGGAAGCCCGCACGGGGTTGCGAGGTGCGCACGGTGCGCACGGTGCGCACGCGCACACGAGCACGCGTACACACGCGCCACCGGTCAGCGACGGGACGCGATCAGGTCGTCCTCGATCTCGGCGTCGGTCTTCGGCTTGGCGTCCTTGCGGCGCTGCCGCTCCTGGGCGCGCTCGCGTTCCTCCGGGTCGTCCTGGTTGAGGTTCCGGTACTCCTGCACCATCACGTAGGCCAGGAACCCGAAGCCGCCGGCCGCGAACAGGAACCACTGGATGAAGTAGCTCAGGTGCAGGCCGGTGTCGGCGGTGGGCCGTTCCCAGCCGAGCGGGCGGGCCTCGGTCGGGGCGGGGGACTCGGACGCGAGTTCGCCGTACGCGCCGGTCCAGATCGGGGTGTCGACCTTCTTCGCGACGTCCGCCAGGGTGACCGACTGCACCTGGTCGGTGTGCGCGGGGTCGGAGCGGCCGGGGATCCGGGGCTCGCTCTGCTGCAGGCGGACGATCGCCGTCACCTCACCCGACGGGGGAGCGGGCACGTGGTCGGGGGCGTCCTGCGCGTTGCCGGTGGGGACCCAGCCGCGGTCCACGATGAACGCCCGGCCGTCGTCGGTGACCAGCGGGGTGAGGACCTCGAAGCCGGGTTGGCCGTTGTGCACGCGGTTGCGCACGAGCAGCTGCGCGTCGACGTCGTACCGGCCGGTCACGGCGACCCGGAGCCACTCCTGCTCGTCTTGCCAGCTCGAGGCCGTCGGCAGCGCCTGGTCGAGGGGCACGGGGGTGTGGTCGTAGTTCTGGGCGACCTGCTCGTTCTGGCGGACGGCCTCGTTCCGGCGGTCCCACTGCCACATGCCGAACAGCGCGCAGACGATCGCGAACGCCACGGCGATCGCGAAGTACCCGAGCCAGCGACGACTGCGGACGAAGTGCCAGCCGACGAAGGGCTCGTCCGGGTCCTGGGCGGGACGGTCGTCGGCCGGCACGGACCGACGGGCGTGGTCGGCGGCGCGCTGCAGCTTGGCTGCGTGCTTCCGGCCGTACCGGGAGTGCGGGTCGAAGTCGTCGGTCATCGACCGGTGCCGGTGGAGCGCACCCCGACGTCGTTCTTCGGCGACGATGCCGGGTCGCGTTCGTCGTCGAGCCGGTCGACGTCCTCGTGCATGCCGGTGACGCGCACCGGGAAGGTACGGGACCGCAGGTAGTCGGCGAGGAAGTCGCGGTGCTCCTCGCACGCCGCCCAGATCTTCACGCGGTCGGCGGAGTGGATCCGGGGGTTGCGCCAGTTGACCCGCCACGCAGCGGTGTTCGAGCAGCCGGCACGCGAGCACACGGGGGTCGAGCCCGGCTCGGTGTGCAGGTCGAACGTGGCCCCCATCAGCGGTGCCCCCACATCTTCGAGCGATCGCCGTTGCGCTGCCACTCGTCCTGCGCGTGCTGCGCCTGCTGCCGGAGGCGGTCCTGCTCGTCGCGGTAGGCCTGGGCGCGGTCCTCTTCCTGCTGCTCCCGGAGGCCGGGGTCGACCGCGTCGTAGAGCTGCATCGCACCGGCGGGGGAGATCATGTCGCTCTCGGTCCGGCTGCCCGCGTTCGCGACGATGACGGCGACCCAGGGGATCACGGCGGCGAGGACGATCGGCACGACGGCGATCCAGGAGTGCCAGATGGAGTAGACGAGCACGGCCACGACGAACAGGACGACGCGGATCGCCATCTGCCACACGTAGCGGGACAGGCGGTGCGCCCGGTCCAGCTCCGGCGAGTCCGGGAGCGTGGTGATGCTGGTGTGCGTGCTCTTCATACAGATGGTCTCCGTCTACCCGTGGTCAAGCCTAAGCCTCCGCGACCGATCGTGGGTGCGCCGCGCGCGAACGGGCTGTCGTGGTGGCTCCGGTACGCTCGTCCGGGCGTGTCCGCCGACCCGTCGGCACGACACGACCGCACACCACCACCGAACGGAGCGACCATGAGCACCCCCCGTACCGTCCTGATCACCGGCGGCAACCGCGGCATCGGCCACGCCCTCGCCGAGCGCTTCGTCGCCGCAGGGCACCGCGTCGCGGTCACGTCGCGGAGCGGACAGGGCGGACCCGAGGGTGCCCTCACCGTGCAGGCCGACATCACCGACACGGCGTCGGTGGACGCCGCCTTCACGCAGGTCGAGGCCGAACTCGGCCCGATCGAGGTGCTCGTCGCGAACGCCGGCATCACGAACGACCAGCTGCTGCTCCGCATGTCCGAAGACGACTTCACGAGCGTCGTCGACACCAACCTGACCGGCACGTTCCGCGTCGTCAAGCGCGCCACCAAGGGCATGATGAAGGCGAAGTTCGGCCGCATCGTGCTCATGTCGAGCGTCGTCGGCGCCTACGGCCAGATCGGCCAGGTCAACTACGCGTCGTCGAAGGCCGCCCTGGTCGGCATGGCCCGCTCGATCACCCGCGAGCTCGGCTCGCGCGGCATCACCGCCAACGTCGTCGCACCCGGGTTCATCCAGACCGACATGACGGCCGCGCTGTCCGACGAGCTGCAGGCCGAGTTCAAGAAGGCGATCCCGGCGGCCCGCTACGGCACCGTCGACGACGTCGCCGACGCCACGCTGTTCCTGGCGAGCGACGGGGCCGGGTACGTCTCGGGTGCGATCATCCCGGTCGACGGCGGCCTCGGGATGGGCCACTAGCCGCCCGGCCTGGCCGGCCTGGCCCGAGTCTCGGCCTGAGCGACACTGCTCGGGCCGCGCGGGCCGAGAAGTGTCGCCGTGCGCGAGACTCGGCTGCGAGGAGCGGACGGGTCAGCCGCGCAGGCCGAGCGTCGCGAGCACGGCGGACAGGTCGCGGTCCACGACCGCGACGTCCGCCTGCTCCCGCACGCGCGGCTTCGCGTCGAACGCCACCGCCAGGGCGGCGACGCGCATCATCTCGAGGTCGTTCGCCCCGTCGCCGACCGCGACGGTGCGGGACGCGTCGACGCCGTCCGCGGCCGCCCACTCGCGCAGGGCGACGGCCTTCGCGTGCGCGTCCACGACGTCGCCGAGGACGCGTCCTGTCAGAACGCCGTCGGTCACCTCGAGCCGGTTCGCCCGGCAGTGGTCGAGGCCGAGCTGCTCGGCGAACGGGTCCAGGACCTCGTGGAACCCGCCCGACACGACACCGACGGTCCCGCCGGCGGCGTGCACGCCGCGGACGAGCTGGTCGGCTCCCCGCGTCACGCGGACCGCCTGCTGTGCGCGTCGGAAGACGTCGACCGGGAGGCCCGCCAGGGTCGCGACACGCTCCCGGAGGCTCTCGGCGAAGTCGATCTCCCCGCGCATGGCGCGCTCCGTGATCGCCGCGACCTGTGGCCGGGTCCCGGCGGTGTCCGCCAGGAGTTCGATCACCTCGTCCTCGAGGAGGGTGGAATCGGCATCGAGGACGACGAGGAAGCGGGGCACGCACCAACGGTACCGACAGGAGGACGCACGGCCCGCGTCCGTGACGCGAGCCGTGCCTCCTGACCGTCCGTTCGTCGGTGTCGACGTGACCGGCCGACGCTACGCGTCGACGCGGACGCCCTTGCCGACCACCGTGATGCCGGACTCGGTCACGGTGAAGCCGCGAGCCTCGTCGGCCTCACGGTCGACGCCGACCTGCGCGCCCGGTGCGATGACGACGTCCTTGTCGAGGATCGCCCGGTTCACGACCGACCCCGCACCGATCGTCGCCCGCTCGAACACGATCGAGTCGAGGACCTTCGCACCGGAGTCGATCCCGCACCACGGGCCGATCATGCTGCGCTCCACCTGCGCACCCGACACGAGGCAGCCGAGCGACACGAGCGAGTCGACCGTGGAGCCGGTGTTGCCGTTCGCGTCCCGCACGAACTTCGCCGGCGGCAGGTTCGTCTGCTGGTTGAAGATCGGCCAGTCCTGGTTGTACAGGTTGAACACCGGCACCGGGGCGATGAGGTCCATGTGGGCGTCGAAGAACGAGTCGATCGTCCCCACGTCGCGCCAGTAGTACTTGTCGCGGTCGGTGGAACCGGGGACCTCGTTGCGCTGCAGGTCGTACACGCCGGCGTCGCCGCGGTTCACGAAGTCGGGGACGATGTCGCCGCCCATGTCGTGCGCCGAGGTCTCGAGCTGGCCGTCGCGCAGCACCGCGTCGACGAGGGCGTCCGCGTTGAACACGTAGTTGCCCATCGACGCGAGGACCTCGCCGGGGGAGTCGGCGAGCCCGACGGGGTCCTTCGGCTTCTCGAGGAAGGCGTCGATCTTCGTCGGGTCGTCGGGGTCCACCTGGATGACGCCGAACTGGTCGGCCAGTTCGATGGGCTGCCGGATCGCCGCGACGGTGGCGCTGCGGCCCGAGGCGATGTGCGCCTCGACCATCTGGTGGAAGTCCATCCGGTACACGTGGTCGGCGCCGACCACCACGACGATGTCGGGGCGCTCGTCGCGGAGCAGGTTGAGCGACTGCAGGATCGCGTCGGCCGACCCGGCGAACCAGCGCTTGCCGAGCCGCTGCTGCGCGGGGACCGACGCCACGTAGGACCCGAGCAGGCCCTCCATGCGCCAGGTCTCGGCGACGTGCCGGTCGAGACTGTGCGACTTGTACTGGGTGAGGACGACGATCTTCTGCAGACCGGAGTTCACCAGGTTCGACAGCGCGAAGTCGATGAGACGGAAGTTCCCGCCGAACGGGACTGCGGGCTTCGCCCGGTCGGCCGTGAGCGGCATGAGCCGTTTCCCCTCGCCGCCAGCGAGCACGATGCCGAAGACCTTCTTTGGAGCCATGCCGCTCACAGTAGGCGTCAGCACTGGGAACCGGTTACGTTGATCCAGTGCGAGTCGATCTGCTGACCAGGGAGTATCCGCCGGAGGTCTACGGCGGTGCGGGTGTCCACGTGTCCGAACTCACCGCTGCGCTGCGGTCGGGGACGGACACCGACGTCCGTGTCCGGGCGTTCGGGGCCTTCCGCGACGAAGCCGACGTCTGGGGGTACCGGACGCCGGCCGGTCTCGAGCAGGCGAACGGCGCGCTGCAGGCGCTCGGCACCGACGTGGCCATCGCTGCCGACGTCGAGGGTGCCGATCTCGTGCACTCGCACACCTGGTACGCGAACTCGGCGGGCCGGATCGCGCAGCTGACGTACGGCATCCCCCACGTCGTCACCGCGCACAGCCTCGAGCCGCTCCGTCCGTGGAAGGCCGAGCAGCTCGGTGGCGGCTACCGCCTGTCGAGCTGGATGGAACGCGAGGCGTTCGAGAACGCCGACGGTGTCATCGCGGTGTCGAAGGCCATGCGCGCCGACATCCTGCGCTCGTACCCGTCGATCGACCCGTCGAAGGTGCACGTCGTCTACAACGGCATCGACATCGACGCCTGGAAGCCGCAGGTCGACGAGGACGCCGTCCGTGCCCTCGGTGTCGACCCGTCGCGTCCCAGCGTGGTGTTCGTCGGCCGGATCACCCGTCAGAAGGGGCTGCCCTACCTGCTCCGCGCCGTGGCCTCGCTCCCCGAGGACGTCCAGATCGTGCTCTGCGCCGGCGCGCCGGACACCCCCGAGATCCTCGCCGAGGTCACCGGGCTGGTCGAGGGCCTCCGCGAGCAGCGCGAGGGCGTCGTCTGGATCGACCGGATGCTCGCGCACGAGGAGATCGTCAACGTGCTGTCCTCGGGCACCGTGTTCGTGTGCCCGTCGATCTACGAGCCGCTCGGCATCGTGAACCTCGAGGCCATGGCCTGCGGGATCCCCGTCGTCGGCACCGGCACCGGGGGCATCCCCGAGGTCGTCGCGGACGGGTTCACCGGCCGCATCGTCCCGATCGACCAGGCGCAGGACGGCACGGGCACCCCGACCGACCCCGACCAGTACGTGGCGGACCTGGCGGCGACCCTCAACGAGGTGCTCGCCGACGAGGGGCTCGCGAAGCTCATGGGCCGCGCCGGACGCCTGCGCGTCGAGTCGGAGTTCACCTGGGACGCGATCGCCACCAGGACACGGCAGGTCTACGACGAGGTGCTCGGCCGGAACCCGTAGGCTGGTCGCATGCCCTCGGTCGTGCGCTTGTCAGACGTCTCCGTGGTCCGCAACGGGGCCACCATCCTCGACTCGATCTCGTGGGAGGTGCAGGACGACGAACGCTGGGTCGTGCTCGGCGCGAACGGTGCCGGCAAGACCACGTTGCTGCAGGTCGCCGGCGCGCAGACGTTCCCGACCTCCGGTGACGTCGAGGTGCTCGGCACCGAGCTGGGCGGCGCCGACCTGTTCGAGCTCCGCCCGCGCATCGGCTTCGCCTCGACCGCACTGGCCCGCCGCATCCCGGTGACCGAGAAGGTCATCGACGTCGTGCTGACGGCCGCGTACTCGGTCACGGGTCGCTGGAACGAGGAGTACGAGGAACTCGACGTCCGCCGTGCCCAGCGCGTGCTCGAGGAGTGGGGCCTGGGCTCCTTCACCGACCGCACCTTCGGCGAGCTGAGCGACGGCGAGCAGAAGCGCGTCCAGATCGCCCGCGCCGTCATGACCGACCCGGAGATCCTGTTCCTGGACGAGCCGGCCGCCTCGCTCGACCTCGGCGCCCGCGAGAGCCTCGTCCGCACCCTCGGTGGCTACGCCCAGAGCGCCGACTCACCGGCCATCGTGATCGTCACCCACCACGTCGAGGAGATCCCCGCAGGGTTCACCCACGCCCTGGTGCTCGCCGACGGCCACGTGCAGGCCGCCGGACCGATCGACGAGGTCCTGACCGACGAGACCCTGACCGAGGCGTTCGGCATCGCGCTGTCCGTCACGAAGGACGCCGGCCGCTACACGGCGCGCGCGTCGTAGCGCTGCGATCGTGCCGTCCGTCTGGTAACGTTGACGGCTGGCGCAAGCCGATGACTTCCCGCGCATCTCGCGCAATCCCACCACCGCTACCGCTATCGAGGAAACTCCATGAAGACCGACACCCACCCCGAGTACCGCGCCATCGTCTTCCGTGACCTGGCCTCCGGTGAGACCTTCCTGACGCGTTCGACCGCGAACAGCGACAAGACGATCGAGCTCGACGGTGCCACCTACCCGGTGATCGACGTCGAGATCTCGTCCGCTTCGCACCCGTTCTACACGGGCAAGCAGCGCATCCTCGACTCGGCCGGTCGCGTCGAGAAGTTCAACCAGCGCTTCAAGGGCTTCTCCAAGTAAGCAGACCCACAGCACGTCGGAACGGGCGGTCCTCCTTTGGGAGGGCCGCCCGTTCATCCTCGGTGGAGCAGGAGCAGGAGCAGGAGCAGGAGCGGGAGACGCAGACCAGCAGGAGACCGGGATCAGCTGGCGGGTACCGGTACGTCGGCGACGGCACGTGCGGCGAGGCCGATGATCTCCTCGCCGGCCAGGACCCCTGACGACCGCGTGACGAGCAGGTGCGGCGCCGTCCACCCCGCCGCGTGCAGCTCACCGTGGGCCGGCCGGATCGCGACGTCGGCTGCGGCGAGCATGTCGCGATCGAGCAGTGAGTCGCCTGCCGCGACGACCCGGGTGGCGCCGAGCCGCTCCGCGACGGCCGCCAGGGCCCGCTCCTTCCGGATCGCGACCGGGACCGCGTACAGCTTCCGACCCTGCACCGACACCGTCCAACCCTGCTCGGCGAGGGTCGCCGCCAGGTCGGACACCGCGTGGTCCGGGAGTTCCGTCCGCTCGAGCACGGCGTAGACGAAGAGGTCCTCGGCGCGGTGGTTGCGGAGCAGTGCCGCCGCGGGGAGCCCGGCGAGCACGAGCGCCTCGGCCGTCTCGAGCGGAGCCGAGGTCGCGTCGATCTCGTCCCGGAGCGCAGCCGTCCAGTCGTCGTCGGGCCTGCCGTCGTGGAGCAGGACCGCGCCGTTCGTCGTGACGGCCCATCCGGCGGCAGGCAGCGGGAGCCGGATGCGCCGGTACTGCGCGACCGTCCGGGTGGTGACGGGCACGACCGCGGCGCGCTCGGCGAGTGCGGCGAGGGCGGTGTCGGCGGCCCGGGTCATGAACGACAGCGGCGCGTGCCGGTAGACCTCGGTCACGACGAGCGCCGGAGCGGTCTCGTCCGGTCCGTCGAGCAGCAGTGCCGCGGCCGAGTAGACGAGCGTGCGGTCCAGGTCGAAGCCGACCAGCGCGGTCACGCCGCACCACCCGTGGCGGCGTCGGCGACAGCGGTCCGTACCGTGGAACCGGCCACCCGGCTGCCGAGGGGGTGGATGAGCCCGACGCAGCTGTAGGCCAGGTCCGGCCGGGTCAGGACGGGGACGCCGCGCTCCCGTGCGAGGGCGACGACGTGGGCGATGTCGAGGTCGTCCGGGTCGCGGACGAGCACCTGCCACGGCACCCGGCGGAGCAGCACGCGCGTGGTCTCGCCCACACCCGGCTTCACGAGGTGCAGGTCGTCGATGCCGAACTCCGACCCGATCGCCTCGACGGTGCGCATGCCACGCCAGTCGACCTCCTGCGAGCCATCGGTTGCACGGGTGGCCACCACCGCGTCGACGCGGTCGCGGACGGCGTCGAACTGCTCGGCGATCGCGGCGACGAAGGCGCGGGAGTGGTCGCGGGGTGCGAGGTCGCGGTACTGCTTGGCGCCGTGGAAGGTGCCGTCGGGGGTCAGGGTGGGGTTGCGCACGGTGCGGGACACCAGCCCGGACACCGTCGAGTTGAGACAGGCCGACGGGACGAGGTAGTCGTCACGGGTGCCGTGCAGGGGCGTGCAGCCCGCGGGGTCTGCCAGGACGGCGAGGTCGTCGGGGAAACGGACACCGTCCGAGGCCGCGAAGCGGTCCAGGGCCTCGGTGAGCTCGCGGGTGATGGCGCCCTTGCCCGTCCACCCGTCGACGAAGACGACCTGGCTCGGGTCGTGGTGGGCTGCGAGCCAGCGGAGCGCGGTCTCGTCGACGCCGACGCCGCGCACAATGCTCGCCGTGTAGTGGGGGAGGCGCAAGCCGTGGTGTACCTCGGCCCAGCGGCGCACCAGGATGCCGATCGGGGTCCCCGCCCGTGCCAGGGACACGAGCACCGGCTGTGACCGGCCGCGCAGGATCAGCTCGGTGACGATCCCCACGGCCTCGGCGATGCGTGCAGCGGACCGGTCGAGGGCGTCGCGGTAGAGCGCCTCGTACTCGTCCGACGGGACGTACTCGACGGGCAGCGACTCGGCGTAGTTCGCGCCCTCGAGCTGGATGGCCCGCTCGCGGTCCGCCGTGTCGGCCTCGAGTGCCGCGCCGGCCAGGTCCTGGAGCAGCCACGTGACGTCGTCGGGTTCGTACGAGCCGAAGGACGGCCCGGTGAGCGGCCGCGGGACGCGGGAGCCGTCGTGCAGCTCGAGCGGCGCGCTCACGAGGACGACGGTGGGCGCCGCGGTCAGCAGGGCGGCGAGGAGGCCGTCCGGTCCGTCGAGCAGGCTGCGTTCGGTCCCGGGTTCGGGCAGGACCACGATCGCGTCGAAGCCGTGCACGTTGTACGCGAACCGTTCACCGGGTCCGTCGACGGTGGCGTCGTGCGACCGGAAGCGGACCCCGGATCGGATCGGCCAGGCCGGGTCGTCGAGGACGGCGACCGGGGACCTCGTGGTGGTCGAGAACCGCACGTCGGCGTCGGACTGCCGCCGGATCGCGTCTGCGACCACGAGCGGCGTGTGCATGTGCTCCTCGGTGCCGAGCACCAGGACGCGACGCGGAGCGTCGCCGGGGTCTCCGAGCGCCGCGACGACGTCGCGTGCGATCCCCTCGACGTCGGTGCGGGGGAGCCGGACGCGGCGTGCCGGCGTGCCGGCACGGTCGACGGCGGTCGGCGGTGCGGTCACGATGGTGACCGTGGTCGGACGGGAGGCGCGGGTCGGGGCCGCCACGGGCCTCCCGTCCGACACCCCACCGGTCTCGGTCCGCGGCGCCTCGGACCGGTGCCGTGCGTCCGTCGGTGCGAGCGCGTGGGCCGCGACGACCGCGGAGGCGGTGCGGGCGAGGTCGGCCGGCAGCACGGCGTCGCCGCGGCCGAGCGCGACCACCGTGACGGGCGTCCCGATCTCGGCCGCGAGGGCCTCGGTCGCCGCGACGTCCGCCGCAGAGCGGAGGTCGATGAGACCGGCGACCACCCAGCGCCGCTGCGGGGCGAGGGCGTGCAGTGCGCGGATCGTCGCGCGCGCGGTGGCACCGGTGCTCAGCTCGTCGTCGACGAGCACCACCGTGCCCGCACCGGGCAGCCAGTCGGGGTCGGTGGGCAGCAGGCGGTGTGCGGTCGCGTGGGAGTGGGCCTCGTCGAACCCGGCGGCGGGCACCGCGCCCGGCGGGTCGTGCCGGGTGGAGTGCAGGTACGCGGCTCCGAGCGCCTCGGCGACCATCGCGCCGAGCGCGGTCGCCGTCTCGGCGAAGCCCAGGACGAGCGCGTCCGGGTGCTCGGGGCGCAGCGCCGCGAGGTCCGTCCGGAGGGTGGTCGCGGCGTGGTGCACCGCGAGGGTGCCGTGGTCCTCGCCCCCGGAGCCCGCGCCGGGGGCCGTCGCGCGGTCCGGTCCGTCGGCGGCCGCGGCTGCGCGGACGACGCGCTCGAGCCGGGCGGCGGCGGTGGTGTCCCAGCGCGACCCGCCGTCGAGGACGTCGGCGACCCGTGCGGCCAGGGCCTCGCCCGCCGCCAGGGCGACCGCGGGGACGGTGGGCAGGTGCTTCGCGAGCACTGTGGAGACGAGCAGGTGCGCTCGCTGCGGGTTCCGACGCAGTGCGATCCGGGCGAGGGCGCCGAGCGGCACGGACGGAGCGGCCGCCGTCGCCGGGGCGTCGGCGAGGGCGACACCGAGGTCGGCGGGGGAGGGCGGGGCGTCGGTCACGGCAGGCTCCGTTCGAGCACGTCGACGAAGGTCACGTCGGGGTTGGCGACACCGAACGCCCGGGCGCGCAGGACCGTGCGTTCGGCCCAGTCGTGGTGCGGTTTCATCTCGTTCATCTTGTTGCCGTAGCGCGAGGCGGCGACACCACCGTCGACGTTCGCGAGGACGTCGGTCGCGTCCGAGAACTCCTCGTCGCTGACCACCGACATCGCGTGCACCAGGGGCACGTGCCGGGGGTGGATGACGGTCTTGCCGGTCAGTCCGTTCGCGCGGTCGAGCGTGACCTCGCGGAGCAGGCCGTCGAAGCCCTCGAGCAAGAGCTGACGGCGGAGCGCGAGGTCGCCGGCGACCTCGAACGGCGTCGCCCGCAGCTGGGTGCGGAACACGCGGTCGGAGTCGGGGTAGTGCTCCCACACCGGGCCGCTGACGACGAAGCCGTCGCGGGCACGGCCGAGGACGTTGACCACGTCACCGATGACCGAGGCGAGCACCTGCACCTCGTACGCGGTCAGGTGGGACGGGCGCCGCAGGCCGAACACGCTCGACAGGTCCGTGGCGCCGATGCGCAGCGCCAGGACGTCGCGGCGGCGCGCCAGGAGCAGGTCGCGGAGGGCGGCGAGCGCCTCGGTGCGGGTCTCGCGGTGCATGATCGACGGTGACTCGAGGATCGGCATGACCAGCAGGCGGCGGTGTTCGGGACGGCCGGCGTTCAGGTCGTCGAGCACGTCGAAGTAGCGGGATCCGCTGTCCGGGGAGTCCTCGAACTTCGGCAGGACGAAGCCCGTGAGCACGTCGAGCAGACGGTCGCCGAAGCGGTCGGTCAGTCGTCGGAGGTGTCCGGGGTCGCGGACCCGCAGGAAGAGCTGGGGGAGCGTGGCGTCGTCCGCGTCCTCCTGCAGGGCGCGCAGGGCGTCCTCGACGTGGGTCTCGGCGACGGGGAGGTCGGCGTCCGCGACGGAGTCCTCGAGGCAGAGCACGATCGACCCGGCGCCGAGCGCGGTCTGGCGCCGCACGTCGTGCACCAGGTCCGGGCGGATCGCCGGCGTGTAGAGCGTGGCGCCGAGGGCGACCGCCCGCAGGCCCTGGTCGCTGTCGCGGCGGACGTCCTCCGGCGGGTGCAGGAACAGTTGGTCCTGTCCGTCGAGGTGGGCGAAGTGGCGCATGGGTCAGACCCCCGGGACCGGAGTGGACAGGACGAACCCGAAGGCGGCGAACACGTCGCCGTCGTGGGTCGCGCGAGCGAAGGGCTCGGCGCGGAGTTCGAGCTCCCCGTCGACGACGGAGAGCGCGAGCACGGTCATGGTGTCGGGGGTGCCCTCGGCGACGCCGACCGTGGTGCCGTCGTGCAGGGAGACGACGAGCCGTTCCGTGCCGCGGGCCATGAACAGCGCACGTCGGAGCTGTCGGACGTGTCGGAGGGACACGAGTGCGGTGCCGTCCTCGAACCCGACGAGGGGGCGGTTGCCCGCCGTGACGACGCGACGGCCCGCTTCGGCGCCGGCGGCGGTGGTCGCGCCGACGGTCCAGTCGACGGTCTCCCAGGCCGCGCTCGTGCAGCCGGTGACGGTGAGCGCACCCACGGCGGACCGGCGGCGGTCGATGCGGACCACGGGGTCGTCCGGGCCGAGCAGGCGGACGGCCCGGGGATCAGGGGCGGGGAACGGGCGGACACGACGTGCGAGCTCGGCGCGGCGGCGGAGCACCCGCTCGGACGGGCCTGCGGGCGCTGCGGAGCCCGCAGGGGCTGCGGTGCCGACGGGGGTGGACGGTCCGGCGGGCCGTGGTGCCGTGCCCGCCGCCGGTGCCGCGGGCGCGGCCGACGTGCGCGGGGGCAGCACCGTCGACGTGTGGCTCGGTGTCGCCGAGCGACCGGGGGCGGTCGTCGTCCCAGTGGACGCGGCCTCGGCCACGGGTCGCCGCCGTCGCCGCAGGTACGGGTGCCCGGACGTCATCGGGCGCGGCCGATGCCGTGGTCGGTGCGCAGCCCCGTCAACCCCGTCGTGTAGCCCTGGCCGACCGCGCGGAACTTCCACTCGGACCGGTGGCGGTACAGCTCGCCGAGGATCACCGCGTCGATGGTGTGGTTCCGATCGGAGGGCAGGTCGAAGCGGACGAGTTCACGGCCGTCGGACGATCCGACCCGGATGGTCATCGAGCGGACCGAGCCGAGGTCGCGAGGGGAGCGCGGGTCCGGGTCCAGGTAGACGGCGAAGACGATCTTGTCGACGGCGTCCGGCACACTGACGAGGTCGACGTCGATCTCCTCGTCGTCGGAGTCGTCGAGGAACCGCACCGACGCGTCGGCGCCGTCGAGCTGGTTGAAGAACACCAGGTCCTCGTCGGAGAGCACCTTGCCGTCGTCGCCGCAGACGATCGCCACCGGGACGAGTTCGGCGGACGGGCCCCGGCTCGCGATCTGGTCCCAGGCGATGCCCACGACGACCGCGTCCAGACCGGGGTTCTCGGCCGTCAGCGCCGCGTTCGCGCCCGGCACGAGCCGCCCGGTCACGAGTCCGCTCCGCGGAGTCGGAGACCCGGGTCGCCGTCGCCGAGACGGTCACGGAGGAACCGTCCGTGGGTGGAGAGCTCTGCGATGGCTCCGCTCCTGATCTGTTCGTGCATGTCGTCGACGGTCTCGGCGACGACGTCGAGCTGTTCGGTGAGTGTGCGGGTCGCCGCGCTGTCCTCGGTGCGGTCGTCGTCCGGCAGGGACCGGTAGGTCCGGACCGGGGTGGGCAGGTAGTCGTCCACGATGGCCTGGAAGAGGAACCGCTGTTCGGTCGAGGCCCCGCGTGCCACCACCGTGCCGGCCGCCTCGCGGAGCAGGTCCTCGACGTGTCGGATCCGTGACGACACGACCGTGGGCAGCTCGGCCCCGGCGGCCCGGACGAAGGCGCGGAGGTCGTCGAGCCCCGCCGCAGCCGCGGCGTCGTCCGACTGCCCGCCGGCTCCGCGGACGTCGATGCGCGCAGCAGCGGCGGCAGCCACCGACGCCGGTGTGGCATCGGTGGCCGTCGGTTCGCGATCGTCGTCGCGGCCGAACAGCGCGCGCAGACGGTCACGCACCGTGGTCGGCCGTTCGGGTCATCGGCTGATCGAGCGCGGGTCGTCGCCGGACTGTCGCGCGCGCTCCAGGTAGGGCTTCGCACGCTGGATGCCGGACTCGAGCGCCGTCACCGTCGAGGCCATGTTCTGTGCGGCTTCGGAGCGGAACGAGTCGATCGCGTCCATCGTCTGGAAGACGTTGTCGAACGCACGCTCCAGCGTCTCGACGCTGACGCCGGAGTTGGTCGCCTGCTGGTGGATCCGCGTGGTCTGATCGCGCAGCATCTCGCTGGTCTGCAGGATCATCGCGTTCGTGGTGTTGTTCACGGCGTCGATCTGGTCGAGCACCATCCGCTGGTTCGCGAGCGCCTGGGCGACCACGACGGCAGTCCGGAGCGCCGCGATGGTCGTGGTCCGCGCACGCTCGACACCCTTGATGAGCTCGGTGTTGTTCTTCCGGACCAGGTCCATCGCGAGGTAGCCCTGCACCGAGACGGCGAGCTGCGTGAGGATGTCCTGGTGGCGCTGGCGCACCGGGAAGAGGACGTCGGACTCGAGCTTCTGCGCTTCGTCGACGCGACCGCCGTTCCGCAGGGACTCGACCTTCGTCACCGTCGCCGCGTCGAGCGCCTTCGCGAAGACGGCGTACTCGCTCAGCTGCTGCATGGTCTCCCACAGCTGGACCTTCTCGTCCGCCAGGGTGGCGTTGTCCTTGCGGAGCTCGTCCTGGCCGGCCATGAGCGACTTGATGATGTGGTCGAGCTGCGTCTGCGCCGACTCGTACTTCTGGAAGTACTTCGCCAGCTTGTTGCCGCCGGGGATGAGCCCGAGGATCTTGCGACCGGTGCTGAGGTCGGCCTGGTTCGGCGTCAGGTCCTCGACGGTGGAACGCAGGTCACCGAGCGTCGTCGCGACCTTGACCTGCGCGCTGTCACCGGTCCGCTTGGCACCGGCGACCGACGTCTGCGAACGCTCGAGCATCCGTGACGAGAACCCGCCGGACCGGGCGATCTCGACGCCGCCGATCGAGGTGATGCCGTCGACCTTCTCGGTGAACGCCGGCGAACGCGGGTCGAGCGAGGCGACCTCGTCGACGAACTCCCGCGCCTGGGCGGCGATCTGGGACTGCCGCTCCGGGTCGACCGGCACCATGCCCGGGGCGTCGTCCGGGGTCACGACCTCGGCGGATGCTGCTGGGCGGAGGACGAGGGCGTCCTCGGTCGGGTCGGTCGGTTCCGGCGGAGCGAGCGGTCCGGGCATGGCTGGTTCTCCTGGTCTGGGTGCGGTCGTCGGCGTCGGCGGGTCAGCCGAGCTGGATGCCGAAGTCGGTGGCGATCCCGGCGAGGCCCGTGGTGTAGCCCTGCCCGACGGCGCGGAACTTCCACTCGGCACCGTTCCGGTAGATCTCCGAGAAGATCATCGCCGTCTCGGGGGCGGCGTCCTCGGAGAGGTCGAACCGCACGATCTCGGTGCCGTCCTGGTCGAGCACCCGCGAGTACGCGCTGCGGACCTGGCCGAAGTTCTGACCGCGGGCCTCGCCCTGGTCGATCGACACGACGATGACCACGCGGTCCACGTCGGCGGGCAGCGACGTCAGGTCGATGCTGATCTGCTCGTCGTCGCCGTCACCCTGGCCGGTACGGTTGTCGCCCTTGTGCTCGACCGATCCGTCGGCGCTGCGCGGCTGGTTGTAGAAGATGAAGTCGGCGTCCGAGCGCACCTTGCCCGACGCGCTCAGCAGCAGTGCCGAGGCGTCCAGGTCGAACTGCTCGCCCGTGGTCGTGCGGGGGTCCCAGCCGAGACCGACGGTGGCGACCGTCAGACCGGGGCTGGTCTTCGTGAGCGAGAGGTTGTTGCCCTTGGTGAGGGTCAGTCCTGCCATGGTCGTGCCTTTCAGTCGGTGGGGACGGTCAGTCGAGGACGACGCCGTAGTCGGTCGCCACGCCGCGGAGGCCGGAAGCGTACCCCTGGCCGACGGCGCGGAACTTCCACTCCCCGTTGTACCGGTAGATCTCCGAGAAGATCATGCCGGTCTCGGATGCGGCGTCCTCGGTCAGGTCGAACCGCACGACCTCGTTCGCGGTCTCGTCGTTGACGACCCGGCAGAACGCGCCACGCACCTGTCCGAAGTTCTGGTGGCGGGCCTCCGCCTGGTCGATCGTGACGACGATCACGACGCGTTCGACGTCCGGAGCGACGGCGTCGAGGTCGATGAGGATCTGTTCGTCGTCACCGTCGCCGTCGCCCGTGCGGTTGTCGCCCTGGTGGACGACGGAACCGTCGACCGACTGCAGCTGGTTGTAGAAGATGAAGTCGTCGTTCGACCGCACGCGGCCGTTCGCACCGACCAACAGCGCCGAGGCGTCGAGGTCGAACTGCTCACCCGCGGTGGTGCGGGGATCCCAGCCGAGGCCGATCATGGCCCGTCGGAGGCTCGGGTCCGTCTTGGTCAGGGAGAGGTTGTTGCCCTTGGAGAGGGAGAGGGTCGCCATGTGCGGTGTGTCCTTCCCGCTCAGAGCGCGGCGGACGCCGGTGCGACGAGGTCCTGCACGGTCCGGCCGTTCGCGCGCTCACCGATGGCGCTGAAGGACCATCCGGTCCCGACGCGGGACACCTTGGCCATGACCATCGCGGTGTGCGGCCCGGAGTCGGTCAACTGGTAGCGCGCGACCTCGGGGGTACCGGCCGTCGAGTCGTCGACCACCCGGCAGAAGGCGTTCTGCACCGTGTCGAACGTCTGGCGGCTGTAGCTGCTGATCACGAAGACGATCTGCGCGACCGAGGCGTGGACCGCCGACAGGTCGATGCGGATCGTCTCGTCGTCACCGTCCCCGGCACCCGTGAGGTTGTCACCGGTGTGCTGGGCCGAGCCGTCCTTGCTGCGCAGCTGGTTGAACCAGACGTAGTCGATGGGCGCGCCCTGCACGTCGAAGAAGATCGCCGACGCGTCGAGGTCGACCTCGGCCTCCTTGCGGCCGCCGAACAGCCCCCGCTTCGTCGCGACGGCGTCCCAGCCGAGCGCGAGGCGGACGCGGGACAGCGCGCTGCCGTCCTGTTTCGTCAGTGAGAGCGACTGACCCTTCTGGAGGCTGAGACCCATGGCGGTGACCCTTTCGTGGCGTGCTGGAGTGGGGGTTTCGTGTGTCGGACCGGGTCAGCGCGAGAGCATCGCCGGCTCCGCGGGAGTGGGGTGGTCGGCCTTGCGACGGTTGCGGACGATCGACGACACGAAGGCCGCGAGGATGAAGACGACGCCGATGAGCCCGGTCACGATCTCGTTGACCTCGGTCGTGATGGTGACGAGCAGGATCACGGCGAGCGCACCGATGGCCCAGTGCGCGCCGTGGTCGAGGTACTCGAACTCGTCGAGCGTGCCCTGTCGCACGAAGAACACCGTGAGCGACCGGACGAACATCGCGCCGATCAGCCCGAGACCGAGCGCGATGATGATCGGGTCGGCGGTGATGGCGAACGCGCCGATGACCCCGTCGAAGGAGAACGACGCGTCGATGACCTCGAGGTACAGGAAGAGCAGGAACGCGGCACGACCGGTCACGTGGCCGAGCCGGCGCTTCGAGACGATGCGACCCGCTTCGGCGTCCATCTCGTCGGCGCTCTCGAACGAGTTGCCGTCGTCGTCCGGGTCGCCGACGTCGAACAGGCCGCCGAGGCCCGTGACGAGGAAGTACGTCACCAGCCCGGCGATCCCGGAGACGAGGACGATCGCCTGGTGGTCGCCCGACGTGACGCCGAACAGGGCGAGGAGTGCGAGGGCGACCACGACGTTCACCATCGGCAGACGGCCGAGGAAGTGCAGCGGGCGCTCGAGCCACTTGAGCCAGAGGATGTCGCGGTCCTCGAACATGAAGTCGAGGAAGATCATGAGCAGGAACATCCCACCGAAGGCGGCGATCTGCGGGTGCGCCTCGTGGAGCAGGTAGGCGTAGGTGCCCGGCTCGTCGATGGGGCCCTTCTCGAGCGCGAGCTGGATCGACTCGACCGGGCTGAGGTGTGCCGTGACGGCCACGATGAGCAGCGGGAAGACCACGCGCATGCCGAACACGGCGATGACGATGCCGACCGTCAGGAACATCTTCTGCCAGAACGGGCTCATCCGCTCGAGGATGCGGGCGTTGACCACCGCGTTGTCGAAGCTGAGGCTGATCTCGAGCACGCCGAGGATCAGCGTGATGACCACTGCGCTCCAGCTGCCGTAGATCAGCGCCGTGGCGAGGGCGAGGACGGTGATCACGAGTGACCACCCGAAGGTCTTCAAGAACACGTGTGCTGATCTCCTGTTGGTGCTTCGTCCTGCATCGGTGCGGGACGGATACCGTGATCTGCCCCCGCTGAGATGCTACATGCCCGCGGAGGCGTTCCGGTGGGGCCAGCGACCATCAGCCACGAACGAGGGGTCGCGCTTCTTGCGCATGTACTCCTGGAACGAGCTCGCCTGCTCAGCGCACCACCCGACCTGCTTGCGGTGGAGCTCTTCGGCCGAGATGCCGAGTTCGTCCTGGTACTTGCCGGCGATGGCCTGGGCGACCCGCCCGGCCGCGATCGCGTCCGCACCCGCGTCGTGGGCGTCGTCGAGGGTGACGCCGTACAGCTCGGACGCCGCCTCGAGCGTGCGCTTGCCCTTGCGGAACGTGTCGAGGGCCTTGTCGATGACGAGCGGGTCGACGACGTTGCCGATCACGGGGGACGCGAAGCCGTGCCGTTTTGCCTCGCGGTCGAGGACCGTCAGGTCGTACGGCGCGTTGTAGATCACCAGCGGGATCCCGCGGGCGAACACGGCCTCGATCGCAGCGATGACCTCGGCGACGACCTCGGCGGCGGGACGCCCCTGGGCCTGGGCGCGCTCCGTGGTGTAGCCGTGCACGGCCGCGGCGCCCTCGGGGATCGCGATTCCCGGGTCGGCGATCCACGCGCCCTCGGCGATGGAGGTTCC
Source organism: Curtobacterium sp. TC1 (assembly GCF_019844075.1). Classification (NCBI taxonomy): domain Bacteria; kingdom Bacillati; phylum Actinomycetota; class Actinomycetes; order Micrococcales; family Microbacteriaceae; genus Curtobacterium; species Curtobacterium sp. TC1. The sequence continues at coordinate 2,191,973 of NZ_CP081964.1, read as the reverse complement.
GGTCATGTCGATGAGGCCGACGTGCGCCGTGACGATCCGCGCCGTCTCGACGTCGACACCGGTGGTCTCGAGGTCGAAGACGCCGAGGGCGTGCCACCAGGGTCGCCCGGAGAGGTCCTGCGCCGGGGCGGGCGTTTCGAGCTGTGCTGTGGGGAACGTCACGCGGTCAGGCTAACGGGACGCACCGACACCACCCGCGCTACCCGACCGGCGCGCCGACGTGCAGCCAGTAGAACGACTGCGTCCCGAGGGTCAGGGTGACCGTGCCGTCCTCGTCGAACGCGGGGAACGAACCACCGCCGAACAGGTCGTAGAGCGGACGACCGGCGAACTCCGGGGCCGACACCGTGACGGACGTCGGGTTCGTGGCGAACGAGAACACGCACAGGACGTCCTCCGCAGACGGCCCGAACTGCTGCCCGGACCCCTCCCACGAGCGCACGAACGCCAGCACCGACTCGTTCGAGGTCTCCTGCACGTGCAGCGTGCCCAGCCCGAAGACCGGGTGGGCCTTCCGCACGTGGATGACGTTGCGGATCCAGTGCAGCAGCGAGCGCGACTGCGCGAGCTGCGCCTCGACGTTGACCTGCGCGTAGTTGTAGACGAGCGACTGCACGACGGGCAGGTAGAGCTTGCCGGGGTCCGCGGTCGAGAACCCGGCGTTGCGGTCGGGGGTCCACTGCATCGGCGTGCGGGACGAGTCGCGGTCGGGCAGCCAGATGTTGTCGCCCATGCCGATCTCGTCGCCGTAGTACAGGAAGGGCGACCCCGGCAGCGAGAACAGCAGCGCGTGGATGAGCTCGAGCTCGGCGCGCGAGTTGTCGAGCAGGGGAGCGAGGCGGCGCCGGATGCCGATGTTGGACCGCATCCGGGGGTCGTAGCCGTACCACCCGTACATCGCCTGCCGGTACTCCTCGCTGACCATCTCGAGCGTGAGCTCGTCGTGGTTGCGCAGGAACACGCCCCACGCGGCGCTGTCCGGCACGTCGAGCGTCTCGGACAGGATCGCCGCGAGCTCCTTCGCGTGCTGGGCACGGAGCGAGTAGAAGATGCGGGGCATCACGGGGAAGTCGAACGCCATGTGGCACTCGGGCTCCTCGTCGGTGCCGAAGAACGCGGCGGTCTCGCGCGGCCACTGGTTCGCCTCGGCGAGCAGCACGCGGCCGGGGTACTCGTCGTCGACCATCGCGCGGAGCTTCTTGAGGAATTCGTGCGTCTCCGGCTCGCCCTCGCCGTTGCCTTCTTCGGAGGCGAACAGGTACGGAATCGCGTCGAGGCGCAGGCCATCGACGCCCAGGTCGAGCCAGTGCCGCACGACGTCGTACACGGCCTCGACCACTGCCGGGTTCTCGAAGTTGAGGTCGGGCTGGTGCGAGAAGAACCGGTGGAAGAAGAACTGACGGCGGACCGGGTCGAACGTCCAGTTCGACTCCTCGGTGTCGACGAAGATGATCCGGATGTTCGAGAACTCCTCGTCGGTGTCCCGCCAGACGTAGAAGTCGCCGTAGGGGCCGTCTGGGTCCTCGCGGGACTGCTGGAACCACTCGTGCTGGTCGCTGGTGTGGTTGATCACCATGTCGATGACGATGCGCATGTTCCGCTCGTGCGACTTCGTGACGAGTTCACGGAAGTCATCGAGCGTGCCGAACTCGGGCAGGATCGCCTTGTAGTCACCGATGTCGTAGCCACCGTCGCGCATCGGCGACTGGAAGAACGGCGGCAGCCAGAGCGCGTCGACGCCGAGCCACTGCAGGTAGTCGAGCTTGCCGATCACGCCCTGCAGGTCACCGATACCGTCGCCGTTCGAATCGACGAACGAGCGGATCATGCACTCGTAGAAGACCGAGCGCTTGTACCACTGCGGGTCGAGCGTCAGGCCGGGCAGCTGGATCGGGGCTGTGAAGGTCACCGTGCTCCTCGTCGAAGGTCCACGGGCCTCGTCGAGAGCCCGCCCCGGACACGATAGGCGCGCGATGCTCCGGGTGTCCGGGGTTTCGTGCGGATGTCTTCGTAGACTGGCGCCGATGCAACCGCCCGTGCTCTCCCCGTACCAGTCGCTCATGGCCGCCACGCCGGTGGTCCACCGGTCCGTGCAGGTCGACGGCCGCACCACGCACTACTGGGAGTACGGGCCGTCGGACGCGACGCAGACCGTCCTGGCGGTGCACGGCTTCCGTGGCGACCACCACGGCCTCGAGACCATCGCCGCGCACCTGGGGGGCGTGCGGGTGATCGTCCCCGACCTGCCCGGCTTCGGCGTGTCCGACCCGTTGCCGGTGTCCGGCATCGAGTCGTACGTCGCCTGGTTGACCGCGTTCCACGCGGCGCTCGGGCTCGGGCGCGACGCCGTCGTGCTCGGTCACTCGTTCGGTTCGATCGTGGTGTCCGCCACCGTCGCCGCGGGGCTCGACACCCGGCTGCTCGTCCTCGTGAACCCGATCGCCGCCCCCGCGCTGCAGGGACCCCGGGCGGTCGGCACCGGGATCGCGATCGGCTACTACCGGGCCGGCGCGGTGCTGCCGAAGCCGATCGGGCTCGGCATCCTGCGGAACGCCGCCATCGTGCGGGTGATGAGCATCGCGATGCTCAAGTCCCACGACCGCGGGATGCGCCGCTGGGTGCACGACCAGCACGACCGCTACTTCTCGGCCTTCGCGAACCGTACGAGCGTGCTCGAGGCGTTCCGCACCTCGGTCAGCCACGACGTGTCCGAGTACGCGGACCGCATCGAGGTGCCGGTCCTGATGATCGCCGCCGAGCACGACGACATCACGGCGGTGCCGGAGCAGCGCGCCCTGGCCGCACGCCTGCACGATGCCGAGCTCGTGGTCATCCCCGGCGTCGGGCACCTGGTGCACTACGAGACACCGGCACCGGCCGCCGCCGCCGTGCTGCGCCGGATGGCGGACACACCGGCGCGCCCTGGACGCGGCCGCGCTGCCAAGGCGGGCCGACCGGCGGGCGCGGGACGGGCCTCCAGGGCGACCGCGACGACGGCCGGCGCGACCGAGGAGATCGACGCGTGACGCGCCTGCGCATCGGCATCGACTGCCGCTACGTCCGCATCGGCCGCCACGACGGCATCAGCCGGTTCACCGCCGGGGTCGCCTGGAACCTGCCCGACCGGCACGACTTCGTGCTGCTCGTCCACGACGAGCGCCAGCTCGAGTCCCTGCCGCGCGACCTGCCGTGGGAGCTGCTGCCGGCGCCGACCGACGCGGGGGAGCCGCTCGTCGCGCGACGGGTGAACCGGCTCGGCCTCGACGCGGTGTTCTCGCCGATGCAGACGATGGGCTCGCGGGGGCGCGACTACGCGCTCGTGCTGACGCTGCACGACCTGATCTACTACCGGAACCGCACGCCGCCGCGGGAGTTCTCGTGGCCGCTCCGGCTCGGGTGGCGCGCGTTCCACCTGTCGTGGGTGCCGCAGCGGTTCCTGCTGAACGGTGCCGACGGGGTCGTCACCGTGTCGGAGACGACCGCCGGGCTCATCGCCGAGCACCGGCTGACGAGGCGTCCCGTGACGGTGGCGTACAACGCCGCCGACCCGGCCACACCGCGGGTGGCCGGCGCACCGCGCGACCGCTCGCTCGTCTACATGGGTTCGTTCATGCCCTACAAGAACGTCGAGACACTGGCGGCCGCGCTGCCGCTGCTCGGGGCGGACTGGACCCTGCACTGCATGTCACGGGTCTCGGACGCCGACCGCGCACGGCTCGAGGGGCTCGCACCGGCCGGCGCGATCGTGTTCCACGACGGTGCGACCGACGAGGAGTACCTGTCCGTGCTCCGGTCGGCGACTGCCCTGGCGACCGCGTCGTACGACGAGGGCTTCGGCATCCCGCTGGTCGAGGCGATGGGCGTCGGTACCCCGGTCGTGGTGAGCGACATCCCGATCTTCCGCGAGATCGGCGGCGGTGCGGCCGAGTACTTCGACCCGGCCTCGCCGTCGGCGGTCGCTGCTGCGGTGCGGCGGGTCGAGGAACGGTGGGACGAGGCCTCGGCGCAGTCGGTCGAGCGGGCGGCGCGGTTCCGGTGGCAGGACTCGGCGGAGCAGGTGGTGCGGGCGGTCGAGCGGGCCGTGGCCGACCGGCGCGCGCGGTAGCGAGGCGCGTCGGTCGATGCGACACGACATCGTCGATGTCGTGCGACATCGGATTCGTCGTTCTGCGTCGGCCACACGACCGGCCGACCGCTACTTCGCCGCGACCACCTCGACGCTCGCCCCGGGGAACACCTTGTGCGTCTCCTCGGTCACCCGCGCCACGATCGGTGGGACGGCAGCCCCTCGTCCCGGGGTCTCGACGGTGATCGACTGGTCGGCGGCGCGGTCCGACGGGGTGCCACCGCGTTCCCACGAGCAGCGGACGGCCGTGACCCCGCCGATGTGGTCGAGCGTGTCCGCCAGCACCAGGCGCTTCGCCGTGACCGCACGGGAGTCGGAGACACCCACCTCGAGCGTGCCGAGGTCGGCGATCGCGACGACCCGGACGCCGTTGCCGCCAGCCGAGTCGGTCGCACGGCTCAGGGCGTCGACGAGGTCGGTCCGGGCGGCGGCGTCCAGCGACGGGTCGGCCGTGATCGTCGCGGTGGCGTCGTAGCTCGCGAAGCCGGTCTTCTCGGCCCGGTGGTGGCGGACCTTGGTGACGCCCGGCACGTCGGCGAGCCGGTCGTCGAGCCGGTCGAGGGCCATGTCCGGCCGGGGGAACACGCCACCGATGCCGTTCTGCACGCTGCCGATGATGGTGCCGAGCACGAGGGCGATCACCCCGGCGACGACGACGGTGCTGCCGCCGATGACGAGCCAGGTGCGGGCCCGTTGTCCCATCGTGCGGGTCTGCACGCTGGCGGTCTCGGGGCCGAAGGCACGGTCGAGGTCGTCGTCCTGCTGGTCGGCTTGCCAGCCACCCGTGTCGGTTCCGTCGGTCACCATGTCGCCCCCTGGTTCGGGTGCGTCGGAGCCTAGTCGCAGGACGGCCGTACCGTCCGCGCACTGCGTTGCCCGGAGCCCGACCAGCGTGCCGTCCGCGGCAGGCGCTCGCACAGCGCGCCGTCGGGACGCTGCGGCCGGCGCTCGCTCAGCCCCGGCGTTCCAGCGGGTTCTGGTAGTCGAACGCGTACCGCCCGGGCCCGTCCGAGACGTCGTCGATCGGGTCGTCGAACCGGACGAGCTCCGCGTGGAAGCGCTCGGGGTCCCAGCGGAACGAGTGGATCGAGCCGTTGCGGATCGGGGTGGCGTGCCGATCGGCGGTGCCGGGCGCCGCTTCGTTCACCACGCTCCGGATCACCGCACCGTGGGTGGCGACGACCACGACCCCGCCGTCGAAGCGCACCGCGATCTCGCCGAGCGTCTCGGTGATGCGGGCGAGCAGCGCCGACCGGGACTCGCGCCCCGGGATGTCGTCGTGCGGGTACCGGGCCGTGACCTCGGTGTCGGTGAGTCCCTCGGCCTCGCCGTACGAGCGTTCCGCCAGCCCGGGGTACGTGGTGGGCGCTGCCAGTCCGAGGCGGTCGGCGATGATCGCCCCGGTCTCGGCGGCGCGGGACAGCGGTGAGGCGACGACGGCGTCGAACCGCCGGCGGGCGAGGAGCTCGGCGGCGTCGGCGGCCTGTCGCCGTCCGGTGTCGTTGAGCGGGATGTCGGTGGAACCCTGGATGCGGCGCTGCGCGTTCCAGTCGGTCTCACCGTGCCGGACCAGGTACAGGAGCGTCGTCACCCGTCGATCATCCCAGACGGCTGAGCGGACCCCGCGGGCGCGGACCCCGCCGCCCCCAGCCGTTCGGCCAGGTGCACCAGCGTCTCGGTCGTCCCGCCGTCGAGCTTCACGGCTGCGCGGCGGTCGCTGCGGGTGGCACCGCGATTCACGATGACCACGGGGTTCTTGCGGCGGGCAGCGTGGTCGACGAGCCGCACGCCGGAGTTCACGGTCAGCGACGACCCCACCACGAGCAGCGCTTCGGCGTCGGCGACGATCGACACGGCCTCGTGGAACTTCTCGGTCGGCACGAACTCGCCGAAGAACACGACGTCCGGTTTGAGCATCCCGCCGCACACCGAGCAGTCGGGCACCACGAACCGTTCGACGTCGGTGATCTCGACGTCGCCGTCGGGCTGCAGCTGCACCGAGCCGGGCTCGTCGATCCACGGGTTGGCGCGGTCGATCGTCGTGGCGAGGTCGGCGCGCGAGAACACCTGCCCGCACGTCAGGCAGAGGGCGCGGTCCATCGACCCGTGGATCTCGACGACGCGGCGCGATCCGGCACGGAGGTGCAGACCGTCGACGTTCTGGGTGATGACCCCGGTGACGACACCCGCCTGCTCGAGCGCGGCGAGTGCCCGGTGTCCCTCGTTCGGCCGGGCAGCGGCGAAGCTGCGCCAGCCGAGGTGCGAACCGGCCCAGTACCGCTGCCGCTTGGCGGCGTCCGATCGGAACTCCTGGAACGTCATCGGCTTGCGCACGACGCGTCCGGCGCCGCGGTAGTCGGGGATGCCGGAGTCGGTGCTCAGGCCGGCGCCGGAGAGCACGGCGAAGCGCTTGCCCGCGAGCACCTCGACCACGCGGTCGAGGTCCGCTGCGGTCGGCGGACCGGTCGGCGCCCCGGTGGGCGGTCCGGTCGTCGACGCAGCATCATCCAGCACCCTGTTCACGGTACCCTCAACAGCCGACCGTCCCGGTCGCTTCCCGACCGGCACGCCAGTCGCGACGCCAGCCGCGACGCCAGCCGCGAAGGCAGCCGCCACACCGGCCGCGACGCCAGCCGCGACACCAGCGCGTCACCGGCCGGCCCACCACCTGCGCCACACCGAAACGAGCCCCGTGCACCCTGTCCGCATCGACTCCCTCGACGACCCCCGCCTCGACGACTTCGCCCGTCTGACCGACGTGGCCCTCCGCCGGGTGAGCGAACCGGAGGGCGGCCTGTACATCGCCGAGTCGAACACGGTCATCGAGCGCGCGGTCCGTGCCGGGCACGTCCCGCGGAGCATCCTGGTGCAGGAGAAGTGGCTCGACAGCGTCCTGCCGCTGGTCGCCGACCACGACGGCCCGGTCTTCGTCGGTCCCGATGCCCTGCTCGAGGAACTCACCGGCTTCCGCATGCACCGTGGCGCGATCGCCGCGGTGCAGCGTCCTGAGCTGCCGACGGTCGCCGAGGTGGTGCGGGGCGCGAAGCTCGTCGTCGTGCTCGAGGACATCGTCGACCACACGAACGTCGGAGCCGTGTTCCGCAGCGTCGCCGGTCTGGGCGCCGACGCGGTCCTGGTCAGCCCGCGGTGCGCCGACCCGCTGTACCGCCGGAGCGTCCGGGTGAGCATGGGCACGGTCCTGCAGATCCCGTGGACCCGGATCGGCGAGTGGCCGGCGGCGGGCGAGGAACTGCGTGCGCAGGGCTTCCACCTCGCCGCGATGGCGCTCACCGACGAGTCCGTCGACCTGGCCGAGTTCGCCCGCGACGTCCCGGGCAAGGTGGCGCTCGTCATGGGCACCGAGGGGCAGGGGCTGACGCCCGCCGCGATCGCGTCGGCCGACACGACGGTGCGCATCCCGATGGCGCACGGCGTCGACTCGCTCAACATCGCCGCGGCGAGCGCCGTCGGACTGTGGGCGGTCACCCAGGCCCAGCGGCTCGCCTCCTAGCGCCGCGACGAGCGGACCGGGAGGCGCGGCTCGCGTCAGTGCTGCAGCATCCGTCCGGCACGGATCACCAGGGCACGGTCGGTGCCCGGTCCGCCGACCAGGCACACGCCGACGGGTGCGCCGTCCACGGTGAGGGCGGGAGCGCTGACCGCCGGCAGGCCGCCGACGCTCGCGAGGCTCGTCATCGCCGTCGTCGCGGTCCGGGTGCGTTCGAGCGCCGTGGTGTCGGCGGCGATGAGCGGTGCGGGCCCCGGGACGGTCGGGAAGAGGAGCGTCCGGTCGGCGAGCGCCGTGCGGATCGTGGCCCGGACGTCGTCGAGTCGCGCGACGGCGTCGGCGGTGGCGGCGGGGTCGTTCGCCCGGGCGGCGGCGAACCGGTCGCCGACGACGGCGCTCAGGGCGCCGGGGTGGGCGTCGATCCAGGCACCGTGGGCGGCGACGGCCTCGGCGGCCTGCACGAGGCGCAGGAGTTCGCGCAGGTCCTCGAGCGGCGGGACCCCGAGGTCGGTGAGCCGCACGGAACCGATCGGTGCGTCCTGTCCGGCGACGAACGCAGCGAAGGCCTGAGCGACGGCGGGCTCGACGAGGTCCACCAGCTCAGCGGGCACGAGCAGCTCGGTCGGCTCGTCCGACGCCGCGGCCGACGCGGTCGCCGACACTGACGGCGTACTGGCGTCGAGCGCCGCGAGCAGGACGTCGGCGCTCCGGGTGAGCCACCCCACCGTGTCGAAGGACGGCGCCAGCGGGAGCAGGCCCTGTCGGGAGACCGCGCCGTGGCTCGTCCGGAGGCCCCACAGCCCCTGGTACGAGGCGGGGACCCGCACCGATCCCGCGGTGTCCGTGCCGATCCCGATCTCGGCCATCCCGAGACGGACGGCCGATGCGGATCCGCTGGACGAACCTCCCGGCAGTCGGGTCGGGACCGCCCCGTTGGGCGGGGTGCCGTGGTGTTCGTTGCGACCCGTCAGGTTGTACGCGAACTCGTCGGTGCGCGCGATGCCGCGGATCGACGCGCCGGCGTCGAGGAGCGCGGCGACGGCGGCAGCCGGCGTGGCCTGGACGGGGGACTCGCGCAGGTACGCGGGGTTGCCGGCGCCGACGGGCTGGCCGGGGACGGCGTAGAGGTCCTTCACCGCGACGGTGCGTCCGTCGAGCGGTCCGGACGCGGTGGGGGCGACCAGCGGGTCCCCGACGGCCCGCCAGATCGTGGTGTCGAACGCCTTGGGGCGGCCGGTGACGTGGGCGGCCTCGATGCGCCAGCGCGGTGGGGTGCCGGTGCCGGACCCCGTGCGGGTGCCCGTGTCGCCGTCGCGGCGCCACAGCTGGGTCTGGAGGCCCTGCCCACCCGCCGCGAACTCGGACACCGACACGACCAGGGCGAGTCCGTCGGCCAGGGAGCGGACCTCGACGCGCGTCAGCGAGCGGGCCTGGACCCCGCCCCGTGCCCCGCGGAACGCGCTGATCGCGTCGTGCCCGACGAGCAGGCCGCGGTCGTCCCCGCGCATCGTGCCGGGCGCGTCGACGAACGCGGCGTCGAGGGCCTCGAGGTCGTTCGCGGCGAGGGCGGCCTCGTACGCGTCGAGGGCGTCGAGCAAGCCCTCCGGCGCTCCTGTGGTCATCGGGCGGGCTCCTCGAAGTCGGCCTTGCGGATGCGGGCGTGTGCGCCGGTGACCAGGTCGACCACCTGCGAGATGTTGAAGTCCGTCGCGGCCGACAGGTACGCGTACGCCAGGTGCGGCTCCATGCCCCAGCGGGCACCGAGGATCGCGACGGCGTGCCGGACGCAGGCGCGGACGGCCTCGTCGAGGTCCGGGTCCATGCCGGTCGGCACGAGGAACTCGTGGGTCTCGACGAGCGGCCAGACCAGGTCACCGAACTCCTGCGCGGCCTCGGCGGCGGGCGTGACGTCGAACCGGACGGTCGCACGGAGCGATGCCTCCATCGCCGTCAGGGCGACCTCACCGTCACCCTGCGCGAAGTGCGGGTCGCCGACGTAGGCGAGCGCCCCGGGCACCAGGACCGGCAGGTGCAGCTGCGCGCCGACCTGCAGCAGGTTCACGTCGACGTTGCCGCCGTGTCGGCCCGGTGGCACCGAGTGCAACCGCTCGCCGGGCGTGGCGACGCCCATGATGCCGAGGAAGGGGGCCAGCGGGAAGTGCGCGAAGCGGTCGCGGGCCCCGGTCAGGGGGATGCGGCCCCGCCGGCCCTCGGCCGTGTCGACCACGTCGGCGAAGACGCTGACCGTGGTGCCGTCGACCGGGTACTCGCCGTGCAGGGCACCACGGCCGTGCCGGTTCGAGACGACGCCGTAGTGCACGCGCGGCAGCGTCTCGAGCACCGTCATGGTCAGGACGTCGCCCGGTTCGGCACCCTCGACGGCGATCGGGCCGGAGACCACGTGCGGGCCGTCGGTGGCTGGGTCCCGGTGGCCGCTCCTGGCGATCGCGACGGCGTCGTCCAGCACGTGCTCGGGGGCGACCCCGTGCGACCCGAAGTACGCCAGCGGATCGCTGCCCTGGTCGGGCAGGATGCCCTCGTGGCTGACGGTGTCGATCGTCACGTCGTCGCCGGGCGCGATCGTGATCGCGGGCCGGTCGTCGCCGTTCGGCAGTCGACCCCAGAGGACCGTGTCGGGGTCGACGGGCAGGTAGCGCGCCGAGCGGACGGGGCCGGCGCCGGGCTGCAGGGTCGGGATCGCGGGAGTCGTCATCGCGGTCTACTCTGGCACGGCCGACACGGCGGCTTCCTCGCAGGCGCGCGGGAACCGCCCCCGGTACGCTCGGTTCCCGTGTCACGAGTCGTCCGCCGCCCCCGCTCCGCCGTCCGGAGGCCCGTGACGATCTCCGTCGTCGCGGTCCTCGTGCTCGTCGCCGGGTACCTCGTGGCCGCGGCCGTCGTGCCGTTCGGCCCGGCGAGCGCCTCGACCACCACGTACTCGGCCCCGACGTCGAGCGTGCCGGCCCTGAGCTTCCCCGGCTACGGCGCCACCGCGGTCGAGGCCACCGACTTCCCGGAGAGCCTGCGCACCAGCGGTGACACGAAGCCCCGGTCGATCGCGAGCATCACCAAGATCGTCACGGCGCTCGTGGTGCTCGACGAGAAGCCGATGGCGGCGGGGGAGTCCGGCCCGGCGATCACCTTCACGCCGAAGATGGAGTCGCTCTACGCCAAGTACGCGGCGATGAACGGCGAGGTCGCGCCGATGCCCGCCGGCCTGAAGCTCACCGAGCATCAGGCGTTCCAGGTGATGCTCATGAAGTCGGCGAACAACTACGCCGGCGCCCTCGCCATCTGGGCGTTCGGGTCGATCGCCGAGTACGAGCAGGCGGCGACGAAGTGGCTCGAGGAGCACGACCTCGACGACACCACGATCCACGAGCCGACCGGTCTCGACCCGCAGAACACCTCGACCGCCACCGACCTGGTCGACCTCGGCCAGCTCGCGCTCGCGGATCCGGTGGTCAAGGAGATCGTCGGCACGAAGGACGTCACGATCCCGACGGTCGGCGAGATCGAGAACTCGAACAAGCTGCTCGGTCTGGACGGCATCGAGGGCATCAAGACCGGCACCCTCGACGAGGCCGGCGCCTGCCTGCTGTTCGCGGCGACCTACGAGCGCGGCGGCCGCGACGTCACAGTCATCGGTGTGATGCTCGGCGGGGTCGACCACGACTCGCTCGACGTCGACGTGCAACGGCTGCTCCGGTCGGTCGCGGACAACTTCCAGGTCGTGCCCCTCACCCACGCCGGCCAGACCTTCGGCACGTTCTCCACCCCCTGGCAGGACGAGGCCGACGCGGTCACCGCGAAGGCGGCCGAGGTCCTGGTCTGGGGGAAGACGAAGGTGCGGGCGACGGCGCACCTCGACGAGGTCACCCTCGGGACGAAGGGCGAGCGGGTCGGGACGGTCCGCTTCACGGTCACGGACCACGACCCGGTCACGGTGCCGCTCGTGCTCGAGCGCACGATCGACGACCCCGGCGTCTGGTGGCGCTGGACGAACCCGTTCCAGGGCTGACGGTGCTCGCGCGCTGACGCGCACCACCCGGAGTCCGTACTGTCGGACGGGTGACGACGACGAAGACGTTCCCCCGGACCACCCCCTCCGCCCTCGACATCGACGCCCGCGGTGTGCTCGCGTTCGTCGACGCCCTCGAGTCGACCGCCGGTGTCGAGCCGCACAGCCTGATGCTGCTCCGCCACGGCCAGGTCGTCGCCCAGGGGTGGTGGCAGCCGTACGCGGCCGACCGGGTGCACCTGCTCTACTCGCTGAGCAAGAGCTTCACCGCGGCGGCGGTCGGCATCGCGGTCCGTGAGGGCCTCATCGACCTCGACGCCACCGCCCTGTCGTACTTCCCCGAGCTCGACGCCGAGATCACGGACGAACGCAGCCGCCGCATCCGGGTCCGGCACCTGCTCGCGATGGCGAGCGGCCACCGCGAGGAAGCACTCGACCGCGCTCGCGCCGCCGACCCGACGAACACCGTCCGGGGCTTCCTGCTCACCCCGCCGGACGAGGAGCCCGGCTCCGTCTTCGCCTACAACCAGCCCTGCACGTACACGCTCGCGAGCATCGTGCGACGGGTCAGCGGCGGACCGCTCGTCGAGTACCTGCGGCCGCGGTTGCTCGACCCGCTCGGCATCGACGACCTCGCCTGGCGACGCGACGAGACGGGCGCCGAGCTCGGGTTCAGCGGGTGCTACGCCCCGACCTCGGCGATCGCCGCGCTCGGCCAGCTCTACCTGCAGCGCGGGGTGTGGGACGGCGAGCGGATCCTCGACGAGGACTGGGTCGCCGCCGCCACGAGGACCCAGGTCGAGAACCCGGGGGAGGAGAACCCGGACTGGTCCCAGGGCTACGGCTTCCAGTTCTGGATGGCCCGCCACGGCTTCCGCGGCGACGGCGCCTACGGCCAGTTCTGCGTCGTCCTGCCCGAGCAGGACGTCGTCCTCGCGATCACGGGACAGAGCCTCGACATGCAGGCGGTCCTCGACGCGGCCTGGCAGCACCTGCTGCCCGCCGTCGACCGTCCGTCCGACACGGGTGCGGACTCCGCCCTGGAGGCCCGACTCGCCTCCCTGGGGCTGCCCGCGGTGCGCGGCGGCTCGCTCCAGGGCCTCGTCGACGTCGGCCCGTTGGCCCACGACGACGCGGGGTGGCGGCTCACGCTCGACGTCGACGGGGGGACGCTCTCCGTGCCGGTCGGCGAGGGGGAGTGGCTCGTCGAGGGACCGCTCGCGGCGAGCGGCGCCCTCGCCGCCGACGGCCGGACCGTGCTCGTCGACGTGCGGTTCGTCGAGACCCCGCACCTGGCGCACGTCCGGATCGACCGGCAGACCGGCACCGCCACCACCGTGTGGGAGACCGAGCCGCTGCACGACGGCCCGCTCACGCTCCGCCGGCCCGCCGACTGACCTGCGCCGACCACAGAGTGCGCACGACCCGGTTCGCGGTGTGCGCACGACCCGATTCGCGCCCCCGTGCGGTCAACGCGCCCCGGGGAGTCGGGGCGCGATGACCGTGGTGGGGTGCGGCTGCGGAGGCGTGCGGACGAGGACGGGCGTCGTTCGGCTACGGGGTGTCGGACCGGTGCTCGACGACGTCCTGCAGCTCGGGGCGCTTGGCCGAGACGCCGTCGCCCGACGACGTGTGCTTGATGCGCCGGACGACCCACGGCACCAGGTACTCCTTCGCCCAGCCGAGGTCCTCGGCACGGGCTTCGCGCCAGGGCCGCGCCTCGAGCGGATCCGGGTTGAACGGCTCCAGCCCGTGCGGCACCCCGAGGGTGTCGAGCACCGCCGCGGCGATCGTGGAGTGGCCCATCGGGGAGTGGTGCAGTCGGTCCGGCGCCCACATGCGCGGGTCGCGGAGCACCCGGAGCGCCCACATGTTCGCCACCAGGGCGCCGTGCTTCAGGGCGATGGCGTGCAGGTTCTCGTTGTAGATCGCCGTCTTGCCGCGCACCATGCCGAGCACCGGCGTCATGCCGACGTCGGGGCCGGTGAAGAGCACCACGGTGGCACCGTCGCTCCGCAGTCGCGACACCATCGCGTCCACCCGTTCGGCGAGCTCGTCCGGATCGGAGCCCGGCCGGATGATGTCGTTGCCCCCGGCGGACACCGTGACCAGGTCCGGGCGGAGCGCGAGCGCCGGTTCGACCTGCTCGTCGATGATCTGCTGCAGCAGCCGGCCGCGGATCGCCAGGTTGGCGTACGCGAAGTCGTCGGACCCGTGCGCGAGCACCTCGGCGACCCGGTCCGCCCAGCCCCGGTTTCCACCGGGGACGGTGGGGTCGGGGTCGCCGATCCCCTCGGTGAACGAGTCACCGATCGCGACGTACCTGGACCAAGGATGACGATCTGACACGCTCCGGACCCTAGTCTCGTGCCATGACGAAGGCCAACACGGACGCCGGCACGGACGCGGCACCCTGGACCGTGCCGGACGACCTGCTCGCCCGCATCGCCGACCGGGCCCCCGGGTACGACGCCGCGAACGCCTTCTGCGCCGAGGACCTCGACGAGCTCCGCTCCGCCGGCTACCTGCGCATCGGGGTCCCGGTGGCCCAGGGCGGCTCCGGACTCGGCCTCCGCGCCACGGCCGCCGTCCAGCGCACCCTCGCCCAGGCCGCGCCGGCGACGGCACTCGGCCTCGGCATGCACCAGGTGTGGGTGCAGGCGGCGCGCGCCGTGCGTGCGCGAGGCGGGTCGTTCCTCCAGGCCGTCACCGACCACGCTGCGGACGACCAACTCCTGGCATTCGGGGTGAGCGAACCCGGCAACGACGCCGTCCTGTTCGACTCGTCGACGACGGCGGAGCCGGACGGCGACGGCGGGTACCGCTTCACCGGCACCAAGGTGTTCACGTCCCTCGCGCCGGCGTGGGACCTGCTGAGCGTGTTCGGCAAGGACGAGACGGGGCCGGAACCGCGGCTCGTGCACGGCTTCGTGCTCCGGTCCGACGGCGACGTCGAGCACCTGGACGACTGGGACACCCTCGGCATGCGGGCCACGCAGAGCCGCACGACGAAGCTGCACGGCGTGCACGTGCCCGCCGACCGCATCGTCCGGTCGCTGCCCGTCGGACCGAACCAGGACCCGCTCGTGTTCGGGGTCTTCGCGGCGTTCGAGCTGCTCATCGCGTCGGTGTACGTCGGCGTCGCCGAGCGGGCCATCGCGCTGGCGGTCGACGCCGTCGGGCGACGCGCGGCGGCCGACGGCTCGCCCCGGTCGCAGGACCCCGACGTCCGTCGTGCCCTCGCGGACCTGCGCGGTGCCGTCGACGCGATCACCCTGCAGGTCGACGCCCTCGCCCGCTCGGTGGACGAACGCGACGAGCTCGGCGCCCGGTGGTTCCCGCTGCTCGTCGGCACGAAGGCGCGGGCGGTGGACACGGCGCAGCACGTGGTGGACGAGGCGATGCGGGTCGTCGGGGGCTCGGCGTTCCGGTCGTCGAGCGAGCTCGCCCGCCTGGCGCGCGACGTGCGGGCCGGGCAGTACCACCCGTCGTCGCGGGACTCGGCGGCGCGCACCCTCGCGATGTCATTGCTCGGTCCGCCCGCCTGACGCGGCACCCGCGCGCGCCGGGCGCCGGGCGCGCGAGCACGGTGCGGGACTTGTGGGCTGGTGCGAGGTTGCCCGCTCCGTGCGGCCTTGCAGCGCCGCACCGAGCGATCAACCCGGCACGGATCGACGAAGGTCGCACGGTGCTCTCGGCGCAGAGCGACCTCCGCACGCCGAGCCGGGCGGCGATGTCGGTGGTGCCTGGCATCATCTCGGTGTGAGCAAGCAGGACGGTAGCAACCGGCTCGTCTCCGACGCCCCGGTGGACGACATCTCGGCGACGGTGCTGCACGTCGACATGGACGCCTTCTTCGCGTCCGTCGAACTGCTCGACCGGCCCGACCTGGTGGGGTTGCCGGTCATCGTCGGCCACGACTCCGACCGGTCCGTGGTCACCGCGGCGACGTACGAGGCCCGCAAGTACGGGGTGAACTCCGCGATGCCGATGGCCATCGCGAAGCGCCGCTGCCCGAACGCGATCATCGTCGAGCCGCACTTCGAGAAGTACCGCGACAAGTCCGCCGCGGTGATGGCGGTCTTCGACCGGTTCACCCCGCGGGTCGAGCGGCTCGGCATCGACGAGGCGTTCCTCGACGTCGCCGGTGCGCTCCGGCTGTACGGCACGCCGTGGGAGATCGGTCGGGCCATCCGACGCACGGTCCACGCCGAGACGGGCCTGCACTGTTCGGTCGGCGCCGCATCGACCAAGTTCGTGGCGAAGCTCGCGTCGAGCCGGTCCAAGCCGGACGGGCTGCTCGTCGTCCCCGGAGCCGACACCATCGCGTTCCTGCACCCGCAGCCGGTCTCGGCGCTCTGGGGTGTCGGCGGCAAGACGCAGGAGACCCTCGAGCGCCGTGGCATCCGGACCGTCGGCGACCTGGCGAACACGCCCCTCGGGTCGCTCGTGTCCGCCCTCGGGCCCGCTGGTGGCCAGCGCCTGCACGACCTGTCGTGGGGGCGCGATCCCCGCGTCGTCGACACCGGCGTCGGCGAGAAGTCCATCGGACACGAGGTCACGTTCGGCCACGACCTGACCGAGCGGGACGACGTCGCGCGTGAACTCCTGCGCCTCGCCGACAAGGTCGCCGTCCGCCTGCGTCACGCGGACGTGCAGGCCCGCACCGTCGCGCTCAAGGTCCGCTACACCGACTTCACCACCCTGACCCGCTCGCGGACCCTCGCCGAGCCCACCGACGTCGCCAAGCGGCTGCACCGTGAAGCCGTCGAGCTGTACGACGTGCTGCACCGGCCGGGCAACCGGATCCGGCTCATCGGGGTCCGCGGCGAGAACCTCGTGCCGGCCGCGGCGAGCAACGCGCTCTGGGACGACGACGCGCCGTGGCGCGAGACCGAGACCACGGTGGACGCGGTCGCCGCGCGGTTCGGCGCAGGCGTGCTGCGACCGGCATCCCTGGTCCGCCGGACCCCCGACGGCCACGTCCCGCACGCCAGGCAGGACTGACGGTGGCGGTAGAATCAGGTCCAGTGAGCGCAGCGGAGTACGAACAGCAGCAGCCCGCCACGCTGTGGGCCGAGTCGGGGGACGACCGGGCCGGAGACGGCGCCGCGGGGTCGACCGACACGTCGTCGGGCGCATCGTCGTCCGCGCACGCCGACGCGGTGGCGCGCGACGAAGCCGACGCGGCCGCCCTGGCCGAAGCAGCCGGCAACTCGGCCGTCCAACACCTGTCCCCGGCGTTCCCGGACCGCGCTGCGTGGGGGACCGCGTCGAAGCTCCGCGCCTGGCAGGTCGAAGCCCTCACGAAGTACTTCGAATCCGAGCCGCGCGACTTCCTCACGGCAGCGACGCCCGGCGCCGGCAAGACGACGTTCGCGCTGCGCCTGGCCACCGAGCTGCTCGCGCGCGGCACCGTCGACCGCATCGTGGTCGTCGCCCCCACCGAGCACCTCAAGCGGCAGTGGGCCGACTCCGCCGATCGCGTGGGCATCCGGATCGACCCGATGTTCAAGAACGGCGACGGCATGTTCGGCCGGCACTACCAGGGCGTCGCGATCACGTACGCCCAGGTCGGCATGAACCCCGAGGTGCACAAGAAGATCACCGAGGGCGGGCGCACCCTGGTCGTCCTCGACGAGGTCCACCACGGCGGCGACGCACTCACCTGGGGCGACGGCATCAGAGAAGCGTTCTCCGGCGCCACCCGACGACTCTCGCTGTCCGGCACGCCGTTCCGCTCCGACACCGCGCCGATCCCGTTCGTCCAGTACGCACCCGACGAGCAGGGCATCCGCACCTCGATCTCCGACTACAACTACGGCTACGGCCGTGCGCTGAAGGACGGCGTCGTCCGGCCCGTGCTGTTCATGGCCTACGCCGGCCAGATGCGCTGGAAGACCCGGATGGGCGACGAGATGTCGGCCTCCCTCGGCGAACAGGTGACGAAGGACATCACCGCCCAGGCGTGGCGCACCGCGCTGTCTCCCGAGGGCGAGTGGATGCCGGCCGTGCTGTCGGCAGCCGACAAGCGCCTGACCGAGGTGCGCCGTGGTGTGCCCGACGCCGGCGGTCTGGTGATCGCGACGGACACCACCACGGCACGCGCGTACGCCCGGATCCTGCAGCAGATCACCGGGGAGCGGCCGACCGTCGTCCTGTCCGACGAAGCCGCCGGGTCCAGCCGGATCAGTGCGTTCGCCGACGACACCTCGCGGTGGATGGTCGCCGTCCGCATGGTGTCCGAGGGGGTCGACGTCCCGCGGCTCTGCGTCGGGGTCTACGCCACGAGCGCCAGCACCCCGCTGTTCTTCGCCCAGGTGATCGGCCGCTTCGTGCGTGCTCGCCGCCGTGGGGAGACCGCGTCGGTGTTCCTGCCCAGCGTGCCCGGCCTGATGGCGCTGGCCGCGACCCTCGAGCTCGAACGCGACCACGCCCTCGACCGTCCCAAGGACGCCGACGACGGCATGTACAACCCCGAAGACGCGATGGTCGCCGAGGCCAACAAGGAAGACCGGGCGTCCGAGAGCCTGCTCGAGGTCCAGCCGTTCGAGGCGCTCGACTCGCAGGCGTCGTTCGACCGCGTCCTGTACGACGGCGGCGAGTTCGGCACCGGCGGCGAGGTCGGGTCGCTCGAGGAACTCGACTTCATCGGCATCCCCGGGCTGCTCGAACCCGACCAGGTGCGCGACCTGCTCCGGGCGCGCCAGGCGACCCAGGCGAAGCGCTCCAAGGGCCGCACCGTCAAGGACGGCCTGCCGAAGGCCGCCGAGCCCGAGAACCGTCCGATGTACATGACGATCAAGGAGCAGCGCACCGAGCTCGCCCGGCTCGTGTCGATCTGGTCGCGGCACTCGAACGAGCCGCACGGCGCCATCCACGCCGAACTCCGGCGGATCAGCGGTGGTCCGGCGGTGGCCCAGGCGAGCATCGAGCAGATCCAGAAGCGCATCGACGTCCTGCGCTCCCGCATCGGCGGGCGCCGGTGACGGGTGCGGTCCGGGCGGTCCGCCCGTGATCGAGTCCGTCGACGACCGCACCTGGTACGTCAAACGCGACGCGGAGTCCTCTCCCGAGGCGATCATCGACCGGTTCGGGGGCGGCTACCGGCTGCGACGGTTCTCGCTGACCGAGTCCCGACGGACCCCGCACGGCGTCTACACGGGTGTCGACCTGGCGGAGACGGCCTGGTGGCGGCTGCGCGACAGGCCGCGCAGCTCATGACGCGCCAAGCCAAAGTCCGGTAGACCGGAGGAATGGCAGACTCGATCCCTCACGTCCTCGTCCTCGGCGGCGGCTCCGCTGGCTACAGCACCGTCAAGCAGCTGCAGAAGCACGCAGCGACCGTGCCCATGCGCATCACGCTCGTGGACCAGAACACCTACTACACGTACCTGCCGTTCCTGCCCGAGGTCGCCGGCGGCCACATCGCCCCGAAGGACGTCACCGTCGAACTGCGCCGTGCGCTGCGCAAGACCCGCGTCATCCAGGGCAAGGTCACCGGGATCTCGTCGGCGGACAAGACCGTCTCGATCGCGACCGCCGGTGGCGACGACCGCACGCTCGGCTACGACCAGCTCGTCGTCGCGCTCGGCTCGGTCACCCGCACCTTCCCGACCCCCGGGCTCGAGGAGTACGGCGTCGGCTTCAAGAGCGTGGAAGAGGCCGCCTACGTGCGCGCCAAGCTCCTCGACAACATCGCGAAGGCCGCTGCCACACGTGACGAGGACGAACGTCGTCGTCTGCTCACCAGCGTCTTCGTCGGCGGTGGCTACACCGGTGTCGAGGCGATCGGCGAGCTCTTCGACGTCTCGCAGGCCGCCATCAAGACGTACCCGTCGCTCGCGGGGGAGCAGCCCCGCTGGATCCTCATCGACGCGCTCGACCGTGTCGCGCCCGAGGTCGGCCCGGAGCTGTCCAAGTGGACGCTCGAGTCGCTCCGCGCCCGCGGCATCGACGTGCGTCTGAAGACCACCATGCCGAGCGCCGAGGACGGCATCGTCAAGCTCTCCGACGGCGACGAGATCCCGACCGGGCTGCTCGTGTGGACCGCTGGCGTCAAGCCGAACCCGCTGCTCGACGCCTCCGACCTGCCCCGCGGACCGAAGGGGCACCTCGCCGCCAACGCGAAGCTCCAGGTCGAGGCAGAGGACACGCACGAGGTCGTCCCCGGTGTCTGGGGCCTCGGTGACGTCGCGCAGGTGCCCGACCTGACCGCCGACAAGCAGCCGGCGTTCTACCCGCCGAACGCGCAGAACGCCGTGCGCCAGGCCGTCGTGGCGGCGGACAACGTCGTCGCGACGATCACCGGCAAGCCCCTCGAGGAGTACCGCCACCCCTCGATCGGCACGGTCGCCTCGTACGGTGTCGCCAAGGGTGCCGCGAACATCAAGGGCATCAAGATGACGAACCTGCTGGCGTGGCTCGCCCACCGCGCGTACCACGTGTACGCGATGCCGACGCTGAACCGCAAGGCGCGCATCGTCATCGGCTGGGTCACCGGCGCCGTCTCGGGCCGCGACGCGACCTCGCTCATCAAGGAGACGGACCCGCGTCGCAACTTCGTCGAGGCGTCGAAGAGCTAGACGCAACCACCTGACGGACAGGAGGCGCGGTGCCAGCTGGCACCGCGCCTCCTGTCCGTTTGTGCGCACGCTGCAACCCGCGCTCCGGCCCGACCCGGAACGACACCATCGACGTCGTACGACGTCGACTCTGTCGTCGGCGCGCGCCGGCAACCGTTGTGCCGGCGCCGTTGCGACAGCATCGATGTCGTACGACGTCGATCTTGTCGCCCGTCCGCGAGCGCAGCGATGGCGGCACTCGCCGGGAGGCGCAACAGAAAATGCCCCCGGACCGAAAGGTCAGGGGGCACCGCATGTTTCTGTGTCCGAAGGGGGACTTGAACCCCCACGCCCTAATACGGGCACTAGCACCTCAAGCTAGCGCGTCTACCAATTCCGCCATCCGGACTGGATGTGTGGCGATTTCCCCGGGTTTCCCCGGCGTCCCTGCCGAGAGAAAACACTAGCACGGGTCTGATCGCCCGATGAACACGGCCGCGCATCCCGGGCGCGTCCAGCACGCGGCGTCTCCGGGCCGAGCAGCGTCGGTGCGCACCGATACCGTGGTGGCATGACGAACCCGGAGTCGACCGCGACCGAGCTCGAGGCCACCGCGGCGATCGCGCGTGACCTCATCCGCATCGACACGACGAACTGGGGCGAGGGGAAGTCGCGCGGTGAGACCGAGGCGGCGCACTACGTCGAGGACAAGCTGCGCACGTTGGGCCTCGAGCCGCAGCTGTTCGAGTCCGAGCCGGACCGCGTGAGCGTCGTGGCACGCGTCCCTGGTCGGAACCGGGACAAGCCGGCACTGGTGGTGCACGGACACCTCGACGTCGTGCCGGCCGACCCGGCGAACTGGTCGGTCGACCCGTTCGGCGGCGTGGTCAAGGACGGGTCGCTGTGGGGGCGGGGCGCCGTCGACATGAAGAACATGGACGCGATGATGCTCACGTCCCTCTCGGACGTCATCGAGCAGCACGGGGCTCCCGAGCGCGATCTCGTGATCGCGTACTTCGCCGACGAGGAAGCCGGGGGAGTCCTCGGCTCGCACCACGTCGTCGAGCACCACCCCGAGGTCTTCGCCGGGGCCAGCGCCGCCATCAGCGAGGTGGGCGGGTACTCGATCACCCTCGGCGACCGCCGCGCCTACCTGCTGCAGACGGGTGAGAAGGCGCTGATGTGGATCAAGCTCGTCGCGCGCGGCACGGCGGCACACGGTTCCCACGTCATCCGCGACAACGCCGTGACGAAGCTCGCCGCGGCCGTCGCCCGGATCGGCAGCGAGGAGTGGCCGGTGCGCCTGTCGGCCACGACCGACGCGATGGTCGCCGAGGTCGCTCGGTTCCTCGGCGTGGACCCGACGGTGACCGGCCCGGACGAGGTCGCTCTTGCGACGGGGTCGGCCTCGCGGTTCATCCACGCCGCCTTGCACACCACGACGAACCCGACGGTCCTGACCGCGGGCTACAAGCACAACGTGATCCCGGACACGGCCGAGGCCCTCGTCGACATCCGTTGCCTGCCCGGTGACGAGGAGTCGGTCCTCGCTCGCGTGCGGGAGCTCGCCGGCGACGAGGTCGAGGTCGTGATGTCCTTCCGCGACATCGGTCTCGAGCAGGACTTCGGCGGACCGCTCGTCGACGCCGTCCGCGACGTCCTCGGTCGGCACGACCCGGGCGCCCCGGTGCTGCCCTACCTGCTGTCGGGCGGCACCGACAACAAGGCGCTGTCGACGCTCGGGATCGCGGGGTACGGCTTCGTGCCGCTCCAGCTGCCTGCAGGGGTGGACTTCCCGGCGATGTTCCACGGCGTCGACGAGCGGGTGCCGCTCGACTCACTGGCCTTCGGTCGGCGCGTCCTCGGGGACCTCCTGGCCACGTACTGATATTGTTCATGGTCGCCTCCGTGGCGGTGTCCTGACCGACCTCCCCCGAAAGGCCCGTGCGTGCACATCCTCGAGGCGATCTTCCTCGGCTTCGTCCAGGGGCTCACCGAGTTCCTGCCGGTGTCCTCCAGCGCGCACCTGCGCATCGTCGGGCTGTTCCTGCCCGACGCGAAGGACCCGGGCGCGGCCTTCACCGCGGTGACGCAGCTCGGCACCGAGACCGCGGTGCTCATCTACTTCTGGAAGGACATCACCCGGATCATCGGACGGTGGTTCCGTTCGGTGTTCCGGCGCGACGTCCCGAAGGGCGACCCCGACGTGCGGCTCGGGTGGCTCGTGATCCTCGGGACGATCCCGATCGGCATCGCGGGGCTCCTGTTGAAGGACTCCATCGAGACCACGTTCCGCTCGCTGTGGATCGTCGCGATCGTGCTCATCGTCTTCGGCATCGTGCTCGGCGTGCTCGACGTCGTCGGCCGCAAGGAGCGCCGGATCGAGCACATGACCTTCGGTGGCGGCATCCTGATCGGGCTCGCTCAGGTGCTCGCGCTCGTCCCCGGGGTGTCCCGCTCCGGCGCGACCGTGTCGATGGGGCTCGCGCTCGGCTACACGCGACCGGCTGCCGCGCGGTTCGCGTTCCTGCTGGCGGTGCCGGCCGTGTTCCTCTCCGGTCTGTACGAGGCCGCGACGAGCCTGGGCGACCACGGAGCGCCGTTCGGACTCGCCGACACGCTCATCGCGACGGTCGTGGCGTTCATCGTCGGGTTCGTGGTGATCGCGGCGTTCATGAACTACATCAGCAAGCGCAGCTTCATGCCGTTCGTCGTCTACCGCATCGCACTCGGTATCGTTCTCATCGTGTTGTTGTCGTTCGGAGTGATCCAGCCATGAGGGCCTGGCAGGCCCCGTCCGTCCCCGACGTCCCCGGCGCAGCGCCGCGGCCCGTCGTGCACGACACCGCCACCGGGAAGCCGGTCGACCCGACGCACGGCGACGAACGCGCCGCGCTGTACGTGTGCGGGATCACCCCGTACGACGCCACGCACCTCGGCCACGCGGCGACGTACCTGGCGTTCGACACGCTGGGCCGCGCCTGGCGCGACGCCGGCCTCGACGTCGAGTACGCGCAGAACGTCACCGACGTCGACGACCCCCTGCTCGAGCGCGCCACCCGCGACGGCGTCGACTGGCGCGAGCTCGCCGCCTCGCAGATCGACCTGTTCCGCCGCGACATGGAGTCGCTCCGGATCCTGCCGCCCGACGACTTCGTGGCCGTCACGGACGAGGTCGACCGGGTTGCCGAGGCCGTCGCGTTCCTGCAGGAGACCGGCTCCGCCTACGAGGTCCCCACCCCGGACGCCGAGGGCGACGACCTCTACTTCGACGTGAACCACCCCACCGACGCGTGGTCGCTCGGCGACGAGAGCGGCCTGGACCGCGAGACCATGCTCACGCTCGCCGCCGAGCGTGGCGGCGACCCGGAGCGCCCCGGCAAACGCGACCCCCTCGACCCGCTGCTCTGGCGCGCGGCCCGCGACGGCGAGCCGAGCTGGGACTCCGAGATCGGTCCCGGCCGGCCCGGCTGGCACATCGAGTGCAGCGTCATCGCCGGCGACCGCCTCGGCCTCCCGATCAGCGTGCAGGGCGGTGGCAGCGACCTCGTCTTCCCGCACCACGAGATGAGCGCAGGACACGCAGCCGCGCTGGCGCACCAGCCCCTGGCACACGCGTTCGTGCACACCGGCATGATCGCCTACCAGGGCACGAAGATCTCGAAGTCCCTCGGCAACCTCGTCACGGTGCGTGGGCTGCTCGACGACGGCGCGGACCCCCGCGCGATCCGGCTCGCACTGCTCTCGCACAAGTACTCCGACGACTGGGAGTGGTTCGACGCCGAGCTCACGAGTGCCTCGACGCGGCTCGCGACCTGGGACGCATGGGCGTCGGGTGCTCCCGCCGGGCACGCTGACGACGCGGCTGACGTCGCATCGCGGATCCGGGCGCGGGTGTCCGACGACCTCGACACGCCGGGCGCGGTCGCCGCGGTCGACACGGCCATCGCCGGCGGGACGGCGTGCACGTCGGAGCTCGCCGACCTGATCGACGCCCTGCTCGGCATCCGCCTGGGCTGACGCGGGCCGCGGGGCGGGGGCTGTCCCCACGCTCGGCCGCGTGCGACTCGTCGAGGTTCCACGACATGCCGCGCGCGTGCCGCCGAGGTTCCACGGAGAGCCGCGCGCGGCCGCGAGATGCCGAGATCTCGGAACCTCGGCGATCGCGGCCAGGCGCGTTGGACGCGACCGTCGGGGGACGGGAGGCCCGTGGCGGGCTGGCACCGTGCCTCCCGTCCGTCGACCGGTCGTGACGGGCCCTGTGCCCGCTGCCGGCAGATGGCGACCGCTCGACGGGCGCGAGCCGCGCGACACGCCGTGGGCGTCGCGCGCAGGTTCCACGGACGGCAGCGTGCGGCGGCGACATGCCGAGATTTCGGAACCTCGGCGAACGGGTCCGGGCGCGCCGGGTCTGGGCGCGCCCGCCCCGCGCCGCGCCTGCGCCCTACTGCTGGGGCGGCTGCGGGGGACGCCAGGGCCCCTCGCCGCCGGCGGTGCCGCCGTCCTTGCCGTCCTTGTGCTCGCGGCGCCGCAGGTACTGCTCGAACTCCTGCGCGATCGCGTCGCCCGAGGCCTCGGGGGAGTCGACGGTGTCGCGGGCCTGCTCGAGCTGCCCGATGTACGACGCCATGTCCTCGTCGTCGGCGGCGAGGGCGTCGATGCCGTCCTCCCACTCGGTGGCGTCGTCGAGCAGCGTGCCGCGGGGCACGGTGACGTCGGTGAGCTCCTCGATCTTGTCGAGCAGCGAGAGCGTGGCCTTGGGCGACGGCGAGTTGTGCACGTAGTGCGGGACCGAAGCCCAGAGCGACAGCGTGGTCAGCCCGGCCTTGTCCATTGCGTCGGCCAGGACGCCGAGGATGCCCGTCGGACCCTCGTACGACGACTTGTCGACGTCGAACGCGTTGCGGACGCCGGCGTTCTCGCTCGACACGAAGACCGAGATCGGTCGGGTGTGCGGGACGTCGGCGAGCATCGCGCCCACGAAGACGACGGCGTCGATCGAGTACACGTCGGCGAGGTCGATGATCTCCGCGCAGAAGCCGCGCCAGGTGCGCGAGGGCTCCGGCCCGACGAGCACGAACACGTCGCGGTCGGTCGGGGAGCCGGTGGCGCCGATCACGGGCCGGCCCTCGGCGCCGGGGCCGTGCAGCACGATGCGGGGCCACTGCACCCCGCGGGCGCCGGTCTCGTCGGACCCCATGGTCGGACGGTTGAACTGGTAGTCGACGTACCGCTCCCCGTCGAGCTCACGCAGCTCGTCGAGCCCGAGCGACTCGACGATGCGTCGGGCGAGTCCGCTCGCGGCTTCGCCGGCGTCGTTCCAGCCCTCGAAGGCGACGACGAGCAACCGGCCGTCGCTGAAGGGGGAGTGCTGTGGCACGGAGCGGACCTCCTGGTGGTGGAGCGGAGCGGGGCGGGTGCGACGTGGCACCCGGCCGGACACGATTCAGGCATCCACTGTAGGCCCCGCCAGCGCTCCCGCACGTGCGCGTCCGCGCCCAGCGGAACGCCCCCGGTAGACTCGTCGCCCGTGACCGCGCATCCTCCTGCCCTCGTCCCGCCCGCAGCCGTGCTGTGGGACATGGACGGCACGATCATCGACACCGAGCCGATCTGGCAGCGCTCCCAGGTCGACCTGACGAACCGCTACGGCGCCGAGTGGACCCACGAGGACGGCCTGTCCCTGGTCGGCTCCGGTCTCGAGCGCTCCGGCGAACTCCTGCGCGCCAAGGGCGTCGACATGGAGGTCGAGGAGATCATCCAGTGGATGACCGACTACGTGATGGAGCACCTGCGCGCCGGCGAGCTGCCGTGGCGTCCGGGTGCCCGCGAACTCGTCGAGGAGCTCCACGCCCGCGGGATCCCCACCGCCCTGGTCACCATGTCCCGCCGCAAGATGGCGCTCGTCGCCGCCGAGGCACTGGGCGAGCGCGGGTTCCGCGTCGTCGTGGCCGGTGACGACGTCGACCGTCCGAAGCCGTTCCCGGACGCCTACCTCTCCGCCGCCGCCCAGCTCGGCGTCGAGCCCACCGCGTGCGTCGCGATCGAGGACTCCGCCACCGGCGTCGCGTCGGCCGTCGCCTCCGGCGCCGTCACGATCGCCGTCGAGCACATCGTCCCGCTGTCCGAGATCGCCGGCGGTGACGTGCACCTGACCACCCTGTCGGGTGTCGACGTCGACCGCCTGGTCGAGTTGACGACGCCGGCACTGGCTGCGCGCGCGCTCGACACGGGAGGCGCGGTGCCGGACCCGGCACACGCGGCGGACACCGAGGGGGCCACCCGATGAACCACACCGACGACCCGACCGCGGCGCTCCCGCACACCGCCGGAGGCGCACCGCACACGCCGCCGCGCGGCCCGTTCCGGGCCGGCGACCGCGTGCAGCTGACGGGTCCGAAGGGCAAGCTCACGACGCTGTCCCTCGAGACCGCCGGCGAGTACCACACGCACCGCGGGGTGCTCCGGCACGACGACGTCATCGGTCAGCCGGACGGCTCGGTGATCCGCGCCAGCACGGGTGACGAGTACCTGGCGCTCCGCCCGCTGCTCAACGACTACGTGATGTCGATGCCGCGCGGCGCCGCGATCGTCTACCCGAAGGACGCCGCCCAGATCGTGGCGTTCGCGGACGTCTTCCCGGGCGCCCGGGTGGTCGAGGCCGGCGTCGGTTCCGGCGCCCTCTCGCTGTTCCTGCTGCGGGCGATCGGCCCGACCGGGCAGCTGCAGTCCTTCGAACGTCGCGAGGAGTTCGCCGCGATCGCGCAGGGCAACGTGGGCACGTTCCTCGGCGCCGTCCCGGACAACTGGTCCGTGACCGTCGGCGACCTGGTCGAGGAGCTGCCCGGCGCCGTCCACGAGCAGAGCGTCGATCGCGTCGTGCTCGACATGCTCGCGCCCTGGGAGTGCGTCGACGCCGCAGCCGACGCCCTCGTGCCCGGCGGGCTCATCGTCTGCTACGTCGCCACCGTCACCCAGCTGTCCCGCACGGCCGAGGCCCTGCGCGACACCGGCCGCTTCACCGACCCGATGCCGAGCGAGACGCTGGTGCGCACCTGGCACGTCGAGGGCCTCGCCGTCCGCCCGGACCACCGCATGGTCGGGCACACCGGGTTCCTCATCACGGCCCGTCGACTGGCTGACGGCACGGTCCTGCCGAACCTGAAGCGCCGAGCGGGCAAGGTCGAGTTCTCCGACGAGGACATCGAGGCCTGGACCCCGGGCGCCGTCGGCGAACGGGCGACGAGCGACAAGAAGCTGCGCAAGGTCGCACGGCAGTCGGCGGCGCAGGCACGCAAGGTCGCCGCTGCCGAGGCCGGGTCCGCAGCCGCCGCCGCCGAGGGGGCCGGGGCACCGTCCGAGCTCGTCGGCGACGCGTCCGAGCTGGCCGACGGCGACCGGTAGGCTGGCGGTCGTGCCCGTCCTGCATCGAACGGAAAGAGGGTCCGTGCGCACCATCCCCGCACTCCTGGTCACCATCGGTCTCGTGGCGTCGCTCACGGCGTGCGCCTCGAACGGCGCCGGCACCACCCCCTCGAGCTGTGCCGCACCCGGCAAGGCGTCCGAGGCGGTGACCGCGACCGGCGCGTTCGGCAAGGAGCCGAAGGTGTCGATCCCGAGCGGGCTCACGACGAAAGGCACGCAGGTCTCCGTCCTGGAGCAGGGCGACGGCCGCACCATCGAGGACGGCACCCCCGTCCTGATCGAGTACACGCTCGTCGACGGCGCCACCGGCGAGGTCGCGCAGACGAGCGGCTACTCCGGGCAGACGGCCCCGATCACCGCCGGCGCGAGCAACTACGGTGCCCTCGGCGAATCGCTCGAATGCGCGCAGGTCGGCGACCGCCTGGCCGTCGCGCTGCCGAAGAGCGCCCTCAGCAGCTCGGACGCGAGCGCCACCACCGACAGCGGCTCGTCGACGAAGACCGAGGACGCCGTCATCGCCGTCGTCGACGTCAAGCGCGCCTTCGACGCCCGTGCGACCGGTACGCCGCAGCTCGCCGGCGACAAGATGCCCGCCGTCGTGCTCGCACCGTCCGGCGCCCCCGGCATCACGATCCCGTCGTGGAACGCGCCGAAGTCGAACCAGACGCACCTGCTCCGCAAGGGATCCGGTCGCGTGCTCACCGCGAAGGACACCGCGGTCATCAAGTACACCGCCGTGACGTGGGGCGCGGACCCGTCCGTGGCCGGTTCCAGCTGGACCGACGGCTCGGGTGCGCAGACCGTGCCGCTCGCCAAGGGCCAGGTCGACGAGGGTGTGCGCACCGCCATCGTCGGGCACCGTGTCGGCGACCAGGTCCTGGCCGTCGTGAACCAGCAGGGCACCGCCTACGCGTACGTCATCGACGTGCTCGGAGCGATGTCGAGCTGACGCGCACACACCGTCCACCGACCGCGGCGCGGGTGCACTCCGGTGCACCCGCGCTGCCGTAGGATCGGCTCGTGCCAGCGACCCGTGTGCCCCGTGTGCCCGCAGAGGAGCGGCTGTTCAGCCTCGTGCTCGCGCTGCTCTCGACGGAGTCCGGGCTGACCAAGGCGGAGATCCTGACCAACGTGCAGGGCTACCGCCAGCGGTTCACGCCGGGCGGGGACAACGCCTCGCTCGAGCGGCAGTTCGAGCGTGACAAGGACGACGTCCGCGAGCTCGGCATCCCGCTCGAGACCATCGAGACACCGGGCGCCGCCGGCAACAACCAGACGCTGCGCTACCGGATCCCGAAGGGCGAGTACGACCTCCCCGTCGACGTCCGTTTCACCCCGGACGAATCGGCTCTGCTGTCGCTGGCCGCCATGGCCTGGCGCGAAGGAGCCCTGTCGGCCGACTCGCGCCGAGGGCTGCTCAAGGTCCGGTCCGCGGGCTCGGAAGACGACGACGGCGCACTCCAGCTCGGCGTCGACGCGTACGCCCCGCGGCTCCGGGCACGTGACGCGGCGTTCGAGCCGCTCCGCTCCGCCCTCGACCGCGGTGCCGCCGTCCGGTTCGACTACATCACCCCCGGGCAGCACGAGGCCCGCCGTCGCGAGGTCGCGCCGCTCGCCCTCGTGCAGCACGGCGGCCGCTGGATGCTCGCGGCCCACGAGTTCGCCACGGACTCGGACAAGAACTACCTGCTGTCCCGCATCGTCGGGACCGTCACGCAGTACGAGGTCGGGCAGCACACCGCACCGGTGGGCGCGGGGGAGCGCACGCTCGCCGAGCTCGAGCGGATCTGGTCCGCCCGCACGGCGCGCATCGCGGTGACCCCGGGTTCCGACGCCGAACGACGGCTCACCCGGCGCCGCGACACCGAGACCGACGCCGACGGCGCACTCGTGCTGCACCACGTCGACCCGCAGATCCTGGCCGAGGAACTCGCCGCGTTCGGACCCGAGGTCCGGGTGCTCGAGCCGGAGGACCTGCGGCTGCGGGTCGTCGAGCGGCTCCGGGCGCTCGTGCGGGACCACAGCGACGGAGAGGAGCCCGCCCGTGGCTGACGCCCAGCCCCTGCAGGCGCAGGACAAACTCGCGTTCCTGCTCGCCCTGGTGCCGTACCTGATCGACCGCGAGCGCGTCTCGGTGGCCGAGGCCGCACGCCACTTCGGCGTCCCCGAGGCCCGTATCCGCCGCGCCGTGGAACTCATCGCGGTGTCGGGTGTCCCCGGCGAGACGATGCAGTACCAGCACGGCGACCTGTTCGACATCGCCTGGGACGACTTCGACCAGAACGAGATGATCGTCCTGACGAACCTCGTCGCCATCGACGACTCACCGCGGCTGTCCGCGCGTGAGGCCTCGGCGCTCATCGCGGGGCTGCAGTACCTCTCCGCGCTGCCCGAGGCCGCCGACCGCGACGCCATCCGCGCGCTCATGGCGAAGCTGTCACGCGGTGCCGGCGGTGCCGCCTCGACGGTCGCCGTCGGACAGGACCTGCACGACGTCGCCCTCGCCACGATCCGTCGCGCGATGGCCGACGGTCGTGGGCTGTCGTTCGAGTACGCCGGCCCGCGCACCCAGGGTGGCACCCGCCGGGTCGACCCGCTGCGCGTCGAGTCGATCGACACGGACTGGTACCTCCGCGCCTGGGACCTCGACCGGCAGGCGCTCCGGACCTTCCGCCTCGACCGGATGTCCGGCGCACGCGTCGACGACCGTGCGGTCGAGAAGTCGGTCGACCAGGTGGTGATCCCGGACACGCTGTTCCAGCAGTCCGCAGAGGACGTCATCGTCACCGTGGAGCTCGACTCGTCGTCGCTGCCGCTCGTGGCCGACTTCCTCGCCGACACCGCCGACGCCCCCGACGCCGAGGCGCGCGTGCGCATCCGGCTCGCGGCGTCGAACGGTTTCGACGGCGTGGTCCGGCTCGTCGCGGGGCTGCCCGGCCGTGCCGTGGTGCTCGACCCGCCGGCGGCGCGGGACGCGGTGCGCGACTTCGCAGCCGCCGCCCTCGCCGCGGGCTGACGAGTCCTGCATGTGCGTTCGCACGGAGCGCGCCGAACTGTCGGTTCCCACCCCGTAGGATCGACCCATGGCTTCCACGACCGCGCGCGGGCGAGCGAGGCGGCAAGGGCGCCAGGACAACGACGCCGAAGGCCGCATGTCGCTCGGGCAGCACCTCATCGAGCTGCGCAACCGCCTGTTCCGCGCAGTGCTCGCCGTGGTCATCGCCGCGGTCGGTGGATGGTTCCTCACCCCGTTCGTGCTCGACTCGCTCCGGCAACCGGTGGCCGAGCTCGCCAAGGTCGGCGGGCACACGGCCGAGCTGAACTTCCCGATGATCACGGGGGCGTTCGACCTCAAGCTGCAGATCGCGATCACGATCGGTATCGTCATCTCGAGCCCGGTCTGGCTCTACCAGATCTGGGCGTTCATCGTGCCCGCCCTGGTGCGGCGCGAGAAGCAGTACGTGTGGGGCTTCCTCGGCACCGCCATCCCGCTGTTCTTCGCCGGCTGCTACTTCGGGTGGTACATCCTGCCCCACGTGGTCGGCATCCTCGGCAGCTTCGTGTCGAGCCAGGACACCTCGATCGTCGACGCGAAGGCCTACTACGACTTCGTCATCAAGCTCATCGTCGCGGTCGGCATCGCCTTCGTGCTGCCGGTGTTCATCGTCCTGCTGAACTTCGTGGGGGTCCTGTCGGCGTCGGCGATCATCAAGTCGTGGCGCATCGCGGTCGTGTGCATCCTGGTCTTCTGCGCGATCGTCACCCCGAGCGCCGACGTCATCTCGATGTTCCTGCTGGCGATCCCGATGGTCGTGCTCTACATCGCAGCGTGCTTCGTCGCGTGGCTGCACGACCGCAGGGTGGCGAAGAAGCAGGCCAAGCTCGACGAAGAGTACGGCCTGTGACCGCGGACCTCAGTGCGGCCGAGCGCTTCGCCGCCGCCAAGGTCCGGAACCGCTCCCGCAACCTGGAGCTGTTCCGCTCTGACCTGCGCTTCGACCTCGACCCGTTCCAGTTCGCCGCCTGCGACGCGCTCGACCAGGGCCGCAGCGTCCTCGTCGCCGCGCCGACCGGTGCCGGCAAGACGATCGTCGCCGAGTTCGCGATCTGGCTGGCGATGCGGCAGCCGACGGCGAAGGTGTTCTACACGACGCCGATGAAGGCGTTGAGCAACCAGAAGTACGCCGAGCTGGTCGAGGTCTACGGCGAGTCCGAAGTGGGCCTGCTCACCGGTGACACGAACGTGAACCCACGGGCGCGGGTCGTCGTGATGACGACCGAGGTCCTGCGGAACATGATCTACGCGGACTCCGACCTGCTCGACGACCTGGCCTGGGTGGTCCTCGACGAGGTCCACTACCTGGCCGACCGCTTCCGCGGGGCCGTGTGGGAAGAAGTGATCCTGCACCTCCCGACCGAGGTCCGGCTCGTCTCACTGAGCGCCACGGTCTCCAACGCCGAGGAGTTCGGCGACTGGCTGCAGACCGTCCGCGGCGACACGGACGTCATCGTGTCCGAGGACCGCCCGGTGCCGCTCGAGCAGCACGTCCTGGTCGGGTCGAAGATGGTCGACCTGTTCGACTCCAGCGGCGCGGCGGCGACGAACCGCGTCAACCCGGAGCTGCTCCGCATGGTCGGCGGTGCGTCGCGCAGTGAGCGGCACGGTGGCGGACACCGCGGTGGGCGCGGACGCGGCGGGTACCACGACCGCCGTGGGCCGCGCACCGAGAAGCTGCACCGCGAGCGCATCGCGCACATGCTCGACGAGCGGATGCTGCTGCCCGCGATCTTCTTCGTGTTCAGCCGCGCCGGGTGCGACCAGGGCGTCCGGAACGTCCTGCGGTCCGGGCTGTCGCTCA
Source organism: Curtobacterium sp. TC1 (assembly GCF_019844075.1). NCBI lineage: Bacteria > Bacillati > Actinomycetota > Actinomycetes > Micrococcales > Microbacteriaceae > Curtobacterium > Curtobacterium sp. TC1. Next base: position 2,159,470 of record NZ_CP081964.1, on the reverse strand, counting down.
CGACGGTGCCGGAGCGCAACGAGATCCGCGAGACCGCGGAGTACCACTGCCGCACCCTGCCGGACGAGGACCTCGCCGTCCTCGGCTACTGGGAGTTCCTCGAGGGGCTCGAGCGCGGGGTCGCGGCGCACCACGCGGGCATGCTGCCCGCGTTCAAGGAAGTGGTGGAGAACCTCTTCCAGCGCAAGCTGCTCAAGGTCGTGTTCGCCACCGAGACCCTGGCGCTCGGCGTGAACATGCCGGCCCGCACGGTGGTGCTCGAGAAGCTCGAGAAGTTCAACGGCGAGGCCCGTGTCCCGATCACCCCGGGGGAGTACACCCAGCTCACCGGTCGGGCCGGGCGCCGGGGCATCGACGTCGAGGGGCACTCGGTCATCCAGTGGACCGACGGGCTCGACCCGCAGGCCGTCGCCTCACTCGCCAGCCGTCGCACGTACCCGCTGAACTCGTCGTTCAAGCCGACGTACAACATGGCCGTCAACCTGATCGACCAGTTCGGCCGGCAGCGCACGCGCGAGGTCCTCGAGACGTCGTTCGCGCAGTTCCAGGCCGACCGGTCCGTGGTGGACCTGGCCCGCAAGGTGCGGTCGCAGCAGGAGTCGCTCGAGGGGTACCGCGAGGCGATGCAGTGCCACCTCGGCGACTTCACCGAGTACGCAGCGCTCCGCCGGGAGCTCTCCGACCTGGAGCGGACGAACGTGCCCGGTGGACGCGAGGCCTCGCACGGCGCACGGCAGGAACGGCAGGCCGCGATCACGGCGGTCCGTCGCCAGATGCAGCGTCACCCCTGCCACGCCTGCCCCGACCGCGAGGCGCACGCCCGCTGGGCGGAGCGCTGGTGGAAGCTCAAGCGCGTCAACGACAAGCTGCTTCAGCAGATCCGGTCCCGCACCGGTGCCGTGGCGACCACGTTCGACCGGGTCACCGACGTGCTCCTGCAGCTCGGGTACCTGGTCGATGCCGGCAACGGCGAGGCCACCGTGGCCGCCGGCGGCCGTCGCCTGCAGCGCATCTACGGCGACCGCGACCTGCTCGTCGCCGAGTGTCTCGAGGCGGGGGTCTGGAAAGACCTCACCCCGGCGCAGCTCGCCGCGATGGCCGCCACGATCATCTACCAGCCCCGTCGCGACGACGCCCCCGGGACCGAGCACGCGCTGCCCCGCGGTGCGTTCCGCCCGGCCCTCGACGAGACCCTGACGATCTGGTCGCGCCTCGACGACATCGAGCGTGACGCCCGTCTGGCGGGTTCGCTGCCGCCCACCCCGGCGATGGCGGTCGGCATGTTCCGCTGGGCGTCCGGATCGGCGCTGGACGACGTCCTCCGCACCCTCGACCTGCCCGCCGGTGACTTCGTGCGCTGGTCGAAGCAGGTCATCGACCTGCTCGACCAGATCCGGAACGCCGGGGACGACGACCTCGCCCAGACCGCCCGACGTGCGACGGACGCGGTCCGCCGCGGCATCGTCGCCTACGCAGCGGTCTGACGGGAGGCACGGTGCGGGTTCCGGAGACCGGTGTGCGTGGGGTGCCCGCGCGCGTGGGCCGCGGTGCGGTCGCGGACGGCCCGTTCGCGGCGCTCCCGCTGGGCACCGCGCTGCCCCTTGCCGTCGTCGGCGGGGTGCTGTTCGCGCTCGCGTTCCCGTCGCCCGGCTGGTGGTTCCTGGCCTTCCCGGCGCTGGCGTGCATGCTCCTCGCGGTGATGGGCCAGCGCGCCCGCAGGGCCGCGTGGGTGGGGTACGTGGCCGGTGCCGCGTTCTGGATCCCCGCCATCTCGTGGGCCGGGCGCTACCTGGGCCCCGTCCCGTGGTTCGCACTGGCGTTGTTGGAGGCGGCGTTCTTCGCCCTCGGCAGCGTCGCGATCGCCCTCGCGTACCGGTGGGTGGCGCGCGTGGTGCCTTCGACTGCCGGACGCGTGTGGGGCCTCCCGGCCGTGGTCGCCGCACTGTGGACCGGACGCGAGTGGTTCTCGGGGAGCTGGCCGTACGGCGGCTTCGCCTGGGGGCGCGTCGGCCTGTCGCAGTCGCAGGGGCCGTTCACACACCTCGCCGCGTACGTGGGCGTGCTCGGCGTGACGTTCGTGGTCGTCTACTGCGTGGCGGTCGTCGTGTCGCTCGCCCTCGTGTCCCCGCGGGCACCGGGCGCGACCCTGCGGCTGCCGGTCCGGGTCGCGACCGCCGGTCTGCTCGTCGCCGCGGTGCTCGCGGTGCCGGCCTGGCCGACCGCGACCTCCGGCACCATCCGGATCGAGTCCGTGCAGGGCAACGGGCCGGCCGGGTACTTCGACCGTGCTGCGCCGGGTGAGGTCCTGGCGGCACAGGTCGCGGCGACGGACGTCGACGCGAAGGACGTCGACCTCGTCGTCTGGCCCGAGGCCTCGGCGGAGTTCGACCCGCGCCAGCAGCCCGTGATCGCTTCGTCCCTCGACGCCGTCGTCGATTCGGTCGGTGCGCCGCTGGTCGCCGGAGCCATCACGCAGACCCCGTCCGGGGTGCTGCACAACACCTCGTTCGTGTGGACGGCCGATGGCTGGCAGTCGTCCTACGACAAGAAGCGACCGGTGCCCTTCGGCGAGTACGTGCCGGACCGCTGGTTCTTCTCGAAGCTCGCGCCGTCGCTGATCGGCTTGCTGCAGCGCGACTACACGCCGGGGACGAAGCCGAACGTCCTGCCGGTGGCGGGGATCCGGGCGGGCATCGCGATCTGCTTCGACATCGTCGACGACGGGCTGACCCGCGACATGGTGCGTGGGGGAGCGCAGGTGATCCTCGCGCAGACGAACAACGCGGACTTCTCCGGCACCGACGAGAACCTGCAGCAGCTCGAGATCGCACGGATGCGGGCGATCGAGACTGGCCGGTCCCTCGTCAACATCTCGACCGTCGGCGCTTCCCAGGTCATCGACCCGTCCGGCCGCACGATCGACCGGGTCCCGGAGTACACCGCGACCTCGATGGTGACCGACGTGCCGCTCGGCACCTCGACCACGCCGGCGTCGCTGGCGTCGGGATCGATCGTCCTCGTGCTCTCGCTCGGTGGGCTCCTCGTGCTGCTGGCCTGCGCGCCGTGGGGACGCCGGAACCGCTCCTGAACCGCGGCCGGGTCCAGGTGTTCCCGACGCCGTGATCCGGTGCAGCAGGGGCACGCACTGGGAACGGACTGTGAATGCGCCCAGTCGGGAACGACGGCGCGTGGGACAGTGTTGTGGAGGGCAGACGAGCGAGAGGAGCACACACATGGCTGATCGGAGTCTCCGCGGCATGCGGCTCGGGAGTCAGAGCCTCCAGAGCGAAGAGGGCGTCGAGCTCTCGGACCGCAAGCGCGCGGTCTACCAGACCGATTCGGGGGAGACCTTCGACATCGTCTTCTCCGCTGACGCAGACGTGCCCCAGACCTGGTCGGAGCCACGCTCCGGCCGCGAAGGACGGCTGCTCGGTGACGACGGCATCCCCGTCGAGGTCGCAGCAGAGGACGTCAAGGCGCCCCGAACCCATTGGGACATGCTGCTCGAGCGTCGCTCGCGCGAGGAACTCGAGGAGCTCCTCGAGGAGCGCCTGCAGGTCCTCCGTGCACGACGCGGTGCCTGACCCCACCACCTGACGAACGACGATGCCCGCCCCGGTTCCCCGGGGCGGGCATCGTCGTTCGTCGTGGCGCCGGTCAGCGCCGTCCGGAGCCGTCGCTGGTGCGGTGCCCCGACGCTTCGTCGTTCGGGTGCTGCGCGGTGTCGACGACCGGCGCCGGTGCATCGTCGACCTGCTGTGCGGTCGCGTCGTCGGCGGCTGCGAGGTGCGCGTCGACGCTCCGGTTCGACTCGGCCAGCCGGGCGTCGAGGTCGGACTCGGGGACGATGTCCGCCGCGGTGGCGTCCGCACGCGGCATCGATGCGCCGGCCGAGTCGGCGGCCGCGGTGTTCGCGAGGCTCTCGTTCGCGAGCTTGGAGATGCGGGAGAGGAAGTCCCCACCCGTGCCGGCGCCGGCGACCGGACCGCTGCCGTTCCGTCCGCCCGAGAAGCCCTTCGCGATGCCGGACAGTGCCTCGGTGAACTCGCTCGGGATCATCCAGAGCTTGTTCGCGGTGCCCTCGGCGATCTTGGGCAGCATCTGCAGGTACTGGTACGACAGCAGCTTGTCGTCCGGGTCGCCGGTGTGGATGGCCTCGAACACCGTGGCGATCGCGGACGCCTCACCCTCGGCGCGGAGGACCTGGGCCTTCGCGTCACCTTCTGCGGCGAGGATGGCGGCCTGCCGCTGCCCCTCGGCCTCGAGGATCTGGGACTGCTTGGTGCCCTCGGCCTGGAGGATCGCGGCACGACGGCTCCGCTCGGCACGGAGCTGCTGCTCCATCGCGTCCTGGATGGACACGGGCGGCTCGATCGCCTTGAGCTCGACACGGCCGACGCGGATGCCCCACTTGCCGGTCGCCTCGTCGAGGACGACACGGAGCTGACCGTTGATGTTGTCGCGGCTGGTCAGGGCCTCTTCGAGGTTGAGGCCACCGACGACGTTGCGGAGCGTGGTGGTGGTGAGCTGTTCGACCGCGCCCAGGTAGTTCGCGATCTCGTAGGTCGCCGCACGGGCGTCGGTGACCTGGAAGTAGACCACGGTGTCGATGGAGACCACGAGGTTGTCCTCGGTGATCACCGGCTGCGGCGGGAAGGACACGACCTGCTCGCGCATGTCGAGCAGCGGACGCAGACGGTCGATGAACGGCACGAGCAGGTTCAGGCCCGGCGAGAGCGTCTTGTGGTACTTGCCGAGGCGTTCGACGATGCCGGCGGTGGCCTGCGGAACGATGCGGATCGCCTTCGCCAGGACGACGATCACGAAGATGACGACGACGAGGATCAGGACGAGCAGTGCGATCGTCCCGGGTGTGATGGTCACGAGGTGGCCCTTTCTGCGAGGCGCACGACCGCGGTCGACCCCTCGATCGACTCGACGACCACGGGGGTGCCGAGTGGCGGTGTGCGGTCGACGGCGCCCACGGCGAACCGTGCGCTCCAGGTCTCGCCGTTGGCCAGGCGGACCTGGCCGGGAGCAGAGGATGTGAACGCGACGGCGACGGTGCCGGGGAGCCCGATGAGCCCCTCGATGTTCGTGCGGTGCGGGTCGGCGCCGCGGCCGAGCATCAGCAGCAGACGCGGTCGGACGAGCGAGAGCAGCACGAGCGCGAGCACGGCCGAGATGATGGCCGACAGCCACCACGGGGCGCCGAGCAGGGCGGCGATCAACCCGCCGGCGGCTCCGGCCGCGAGCATGATGAAGATGAAGTCGAGGGTGAAGATCTCGACCACTCCCAGCAGCAACACCAGTCCGATCCAGACGATGGTCTGGATCCAATCGATTCCGTTCACGCGATCTCCCTCCCTCGGTCGCGCGCCGTGGCTCGCAGCGTCGCGACGGCCGGTACAACTCCGTTCAACATATCAGGAGGGTCCGACGGTCGCGCAGGCGATTGGTAGGCTCGGTGCGGCCGACCGGCCGGAACCCGACCTGGAGAACACACGACTGTGAGCAACCCCCTCGCCCCCGGATCCCTCACCGACACGCGCGCCGTCGTGACCGGCTCGTCGCGCGGCATCGGCGCCGACACCGTCGGGTACCTGGCCGAGGCCGGCGCCAAGGTCGTCGTGAACTACCGCAACAAGGCCAAACGCGCCGAGCAGATCGCCGAGAAGGTCGTCGCTGCCGGCGGCTCCGCCCTGGCCGTCGGCGCGGACCTGACCGACCACGAGTCCGTGCAGGCACTCGTCGACACCGTCGTGCAGGAGTGGGGCGGCATCGACCTGCTGGTCCTGAACGCCTCGGGCGGCATGGAGTCCGGCCTCGGAGAGGACTACGCGCTCCGCCTGAACCGCGACGCCCAGGTCGACATGCTCCAGACCGCCGTGCCGCACATGCCCGCCGGCTCCCGCGTCGTGTTCGTCACGAGCCACCAGGCCCACTTCGTCGAGACCGCCGAGACGATGGACGAGTACGTCCCCGTCGCGAAGAGCAAGCGCGCCGGCGAACTCGCCCTCCGTGAGCTCATCCCGCAGCTCGAGGCCGCCGGCATCGAGTTCGTCGTCGTCTCGGGCGACATGATCGAGGGCACGATCACCGCGACCCTGCTGAACCGCCTGAACCCCGGCGCGATCGAGGGCCGCCGGCAAGAGGTCGGCAAGCTCTACAGCGTGTCGGAGTTCGCCGCCGAGATCGCCCTCGCCGCGATCGAGCCGATTCCCGCCGACCACACCAAGCTCGTCGGCGACGTCAGCGGCTTCGTCGGCTAGCGTCGGACGGGTGACCGCCAAGCCCGGCCTGCGCCGAACCTCCCGCATCATCCTGCTCGACCCCGAGGGTCGCGTGTTCCTGATGGACACGAACTCACCGTCCTCGGACGGCGCGCACCGGTGGATCACACCGGGTGGCGGGGTCGACCCCGGCGAGGACCACCGCGACGCCGCGATCCGCGAGCTGCGCGAGGAGACCGGCATCGTCATCGACGACCCGGGCGAGCCGGTGTGGTCGTGGGACTTCACCGTCGAGTGGGACCTCGCCGACCACGACCGTGGCCACAGCGAGTTCTACGTCGTGCGCACGCCGGGCTTCGAGCTGTCGGACGCCGAGTGGACGGACGACGAGCGGGTCGACATCCTGGCGTCACGGTGGTGGACGGCCGACGAGCTCGACGCCACCGACGAGGTCTTCGAACCGGCCGAGCTGCCCGACCTGGTCCGCCGCTTCACCTCCGCCTGACCCGTTCACCCGGTGTCGTGTCCGGTCGCGTGCGCGTGCGCGTGCGCGTGCGCCGCACGGTGCCGCGTCCGTCGGTTGGTGCAGGGTTGGTGGCGTGGTGCGCGCTTGTGGCGCTGCACGGTGCGCGCAACCGCGCACGGGGTGAGAAAGTGCGCACGGTGCTGACGGGAGGCGCGGTGCGGCCTCGACCCGTTCCTCCCGTCCGGTGGTGTGGCGCGTCCACCGCACGGTGCCGTGTCCGTCGGTTGGTGCAGGGTTGGTGGCGTGGTGCGCGCTTGTGGCGCCGCACGGTGCGCGTAACCGCGCACGGGGTGAGAAGGTGCGCACGGTGCTGACGGGAGGCGCGGTGCGGCCTCGACCCGTGCCTCCCGTGCGGTGGTGGGTTGCGTCCACCGCACGGTGCCGTGTCCGCCGGTCGGTGCAGGGTTGGTGGCGTGGTGCGCGCTTGTGGCGCTGCACGGTGCGCGAAACCGCGCACGGGGTGAGAAGGTGCGCACGGTGCTGGGTCTGCTGGTGGGTGCCGGGGCGCCTTGTCGGTGTCGGTACCCGTCGGTACCCTGATCGACATGCACATCAGTTCCGGTGACGGCGCCGCCCCGAGCCTGAGCGTGCACGCCGCCGACGGCCACGACCGCATCCGCGTGCGCGGCGCTCGGGCGAACAACCTGCGGGGCATCGACGTCGACCTCCCCAAGCGTCGGCTGACGGTCTTCACCGGGGTGTCCGGCTCCGGCAAGAGCTCGCTCGTGTTCGGCACCGTCGCCGCCGAGTCGCAGCGGATGATCAACGAGACGTACAGCGCCTTCGTGCAGGGCTTCATGCCGTCGCTCGCGCGCCCGGACGTCGACCTGCTCGACGGCCTGACCACCGCGATCGTCGTCGACCAGGAGCGTATCGGCGCCGATCCGCGGTCGACCGTCGGCACCGCCACCGACGCGAACGCGATGCTGCGGGTCCTGTTCAGCCGACTGGGCAACCCGCACGTCGGCGGTCCGAACGCGTTCTCGTTCAACCTGGCGACGGTCACCGCCGGGGGAGCGATCACGGTGCAGAAGGGCAAGGACGCCAAGGCCGAGAAGGTCTCGTTCACCCGACTCGGCGGCATGTGCGCCGACTGCGAGGGGCGCGGGCTCGTGGACGACATCGACCTGACGCAGCTGTTCGACGACGCGAAGGCGCTCGGCGACGGGGCGATCACGATCCCCGGCTACGGCACCGACGGGTGGAACGTCCGCATGTACGCCGAGTCCGGGTACTTCGACAAGGACACCCCGATCCGCGACTTCACCGAGCAGGAGCCCGCCGACTTCCTGTACCGCGAGCCCACCAAGCAGAAGATCGCCGGCATCAACATGACGTACGAGGGGCTCGTGCCGCGGGTGCGCCGCTCGTTCCTGCAGAAGGACCGCGAGGCGATGCAGCCGCACATCCGCGCCTTCGTGGACCGCGCGGTGACCTTCACGACGTGCCCGGCGTGCGGCGGCACCCGGTTGAACGACGTCGCTCGCTCGTCGAAGATCGGTGGCAAGAGCATCGCCGACGTCTGCTCGATGCAGATCACCGACGTCCTCCCGTGGCTGCGGGCGATCGACGATCCGGGTGTCGCGCCGCTGCTCGACGGCCTCCGCGACCTGCTCGAGTCGTTCGTCGAGATCGGCCTCGGCTACCTCTCGCTCGACCGTCCCACCGGCACGCTGTCCGGGGGAGAGGGGCAGCGGGTCAAGATGGTGAAGCACCTCGGGTCGTCGCTCAGCGACGTGACCTACGTCTTCGACGAACCGAGCACCGGCCTGCACCCGCACGACATCGAGCGGATGAACGGCCTGCTGCTGCGGCTGCGCGACAAGGGCAACACCGTGCTGGTCGTCGAGCACAAGCCCGAGGTGATCGCGATCGCCGACCACGTCGTCGACCTCGGCCCGGGCGCTGGCTCCGGCGGGGGCACGCTCTGCTATCAGGGACCCGTCGACGGGTTGCGGGGGAGCGGGACCATCACCGGTCAGCACCTCGACGACCGCGTCTCGGTGAAGGCCGACGTCCGCCGGTCCGACGGGGAGATCGCGATCCGCGGTGCCTCGGCCCACAACCTGCACGACGTCGACGTGGACGTCCCCACCGGGGTGCTCTCCGTCGTGACGGGCGTCGCCGGGTCCGGCAAGAGCACGCTCATCCACGGCTCGCTCGCGGAGCGCGACGGTGTCGTCGCCATCGACCAGAGCGGCATCCGCGGATCCCGGCGCAGCAACCCGGCCACGTACACCGGGCTGCTCGAGCCCATCCGCAAGGCGTTCGCGAAGGCCAACGGCGTCAAGCCCGCGCTGTTCAGTGCGAACTCCGAAGGCGCGTGCCCCGCGTGCAACGGCGCCGGCGTCGTCTACACCGACCTGGGGATGATGGCGGGCATCGCCGCCCCGTGCGTGGAGTGCGACGGGAAGCGGTTCGACCAGTCGGTGCTCGGTTACCACCTCGGCGGCAAGGACATCAGCCGGGTGCTGGGCATGTCTGTCTCCGATGCCGTGGCGTTCTTCTCCGACGGCCCCGCGAAGCTCCCAGCTGCGCACACGATCCTGTCGCGTCTGGCCGACGTCGGTCTCGGGTACCTGACGATCGGGCAGCCGCTGACGACGCTGTCGGGCGGGGAGCGTCAGCGGCTCAAGCTCGCGACGCACCTCGGTGAGCCGGGTGGCATCGTGGTCCTCGACGAACCGACGACCGGACTGCACCTGGCGGACGTCGCCCAGCTGCTCGGTCTGCTCGACCGCCTGGTCGACTCGGGCAAGACCGTCGTGGTGATCGAGCACCACCAGGCGGTGATGGCCCACGCGGACTGGATCATCGACCTCGGGCCCGGCGCGGGGCACGACGGCGGTCGGATCGTGTTCGAGGGGACACCCGCCGAGCTCGTCGCAGCCCGCTCGACCCTGACCGGACAGCACCTCGCCGCCTACGTCGGTGCCTGAGGCAGGGGACAGGTTCGCGGACGGAACCTGAACGTTGCCGGTGTTCTTCGGATAGCGTCTGATCGACGCTCACGATCGGCTGCCCGGCCTGGATCGGCGTCCTGATCAGAAGGAGCCCCAATGTCCACGAACGGATACCCGCCCGCTCAGAACGGTTCGGCGCCCGCCACGAGCGGTGGCAACGGCCTCGCCATCGGCGCGCTCGTCCTCGGCATCGTCGGGGTCGTCTTCTCGTTCCTCTTCGTGTGGATCGGACTCATCGCCAGCATCATCGGCCTCATCCTCGGCATCGTCGCGCGTCGTCGCGGTGTCGGTACCCGCGGCATGGTGCTCGCCGCGATCATCCTGAGCGTGATCGGCCTCGTGCTGTCGATCGTCTTCATCATCATCGCGCTGGCCATCGTCGTGCCGGCAGTGACGAACTGAGCCCAGTCGACTGCCGACGGGAGGCGCGTGGCGGCATCGCCACGCGCCTCCCGTCTGTCCACGGGGCATCCGCAAATCTCCGCGTGCGCCCTCAGCGCGGTCGGCGTACCGTCCGGCGCATGAGCTACAGCCAGCCCGACCCAGCCGAAGAGACCACCCAGAGCGAGACGCCGGAGCAGCCGGACACCGACCAGGCCGACCTGCACGAGCAGGGTGAGGAATCGGCCGCGCTCGAGATCGACAAGGACGACGTCCCGCACGAGTCTGTGGACTGAGGTCGTCTCCGGACGATGTCGTTCCGTGAGCAGAAGAGGTCGGATCCCGAATGGGGACCCGACCTTTTCTGCTCACGGAGTCCTCGCTCCGCTTGTTACGTGTGCGCCGATAATGCATATTATGTCAACTCAGATCCGGACAGGTGCTCCCCGTGCGTGAACTCGTGCTGAAGATGTCGATGTCGCTGGACGGTTTCGTGGCTGGTCGTCGTGCCGACTCCGACGGTGCGCTCGGGCTGGTGTACCGTCCGACGACGCGGTGACCGCCGAGACGCCGACGGCGTCGCCTGCGTAGCGTCGTCGCCATGACACTCACCGATGCCCAGATCGGCCGGAACCTCCGGGGCGTCCGCGAACGACTGGCCGGTTCCGATCCTGACGACCTGGCCCTCCGGATGCGGCTGCGCGGCTGGCGCTGGGACGCCGCGACCGTCGACTCGATCGAGGACGGCGCACGTCCACTGCTCCGGTCCGAAGCCGACGACCTCGTCGGGGTCCTCGGGTACTCGGACGGCTTCCTGACGGCCGAGACCGACGCTGAGCACGAGGCCGACATCACCGATCAGATGGTCCGTCGAGCCGAGGGGCACCTGCGACGGGCGACCGAGTGGTGGCAGGAGGTCGCCGACCGCTACCGGATCTCAGGGCTGACTCCCCCGATCGACATCGACACGGTCGTGGCAGAGGCGCACCGCGCCCACCGCGACCCCGACGCCGCACTGGGTGTCCCCCTGAGCGACGACCGCACGACGCACCTGGCGGACTGGGCGAACCGACCGGAGCGGCCCCTGCACCCCCTCGACGCCGTCGAGGCCGGTGCGGTGTGGACCGACGAGCAGATCGCGATGCAGCTCGACCACGACCTGCGCGAGGCATCGGACGCCGTCCGGTACGCCACCGTGCAGCTGCTCCGCGTCAGCGCGGACGGCTAGAAGACGGCGACGGTCATCCCGGCCGACGTGGCGGGACGATCCATCGCCACGATGGCGTCCGGCAGGTCGTCGAAGCCGATGGTCCGGCCGATCGATTCGTCCGGACGCAGCGTGCCCGTGACGACGTCGGCGAGCATGGCGGCGTACTCCCCGACCGAGATCCCGTGGCTGCCGAGCAGTTCGAGCTCGTCGGCGATCACGTGCCCCATCGGGATGGCCGGTTCTGCTTCGTCGTCGAGCAGCAGGCCGACCTGCACGTGACGGCCCCGGGGGCGCAGGGACGCCACCGCTGCGACGGACGTCGCGCGGCTGCCGAACGCGTCCACCGAGACGTGTGCTCCGCCGTCGGTCCGGGCGCGGATCGCTGCGACGGCCTCCGCGTCCATCGGCACCGCGACGGCGCCGAGTGCCGCAGCACGTTCGAGCGCCGCCGGAGAGACGTCCACCGCGATCACCCGGGCACCCGCAGCGACCGCGACGATGATCGTCGACAGGCCGACGCCGCCGCAGCCGAACACGACCACCCACTCCCCTGCCGTGACCCGACCTCGGGCGTGCAGGGCGTGGTACGCCGTGCCGAACCGGCAACCGAGTGCCGCGGCCTCCGCGAACCCCACGGCGTCGGGCAGTGCGACCACGTTGACGTCCGCGTGCGGGATGACGACCGACTCGGCGTAGGACCCGGGCAGGGTGAACCCCGGTTGCTGCTGACGCGTGCACACCTGGGTGGCGCCGTCGGCACACTCGGGGCACGTCCCGCAGGCGAACACGAAGGGCGCGGTCACACGGTCACCGACCGAGACGCGGGTCACCGACGACCCGACGGCCGTCACGACACCGGCGAACTCGTGCCCGGGGACGTGCGGCAGCGAGACGGAGTCGTCGTGCCCCTTCCAGGCGTGCCAGTCACTGCGGCACACTCCGGTGGCAGCGACCCGGACGACGACCCCGTGGTCCGGCGCCACGGGATCGGGCAGGTCGACGATCGACGGGGCGGATCCGAAGTGGTCGTACTGGACTGCGCGCATCCCGCCATCGTCCCAGACGGTGCTGTCGTGTTGTCCACAGACGACGGATTGGCCGTTGCCCGCCGCGGGCGACCGCCGGTTCACTGGTGCGATGGACGAACCGACCGCACTGCACTTCTCCGCCGACCCCGCCGACCTCGACGTCGACCGCGTGCACCGCTGGCTCAGCGAGCAGTCCTACTGGGCACGGGGTCGCAGTCGAGCCACCCAGGACGCGATCATCGCCGGGTCCCGCAACTTCGGCGTGTACGACACCGCGACGGGTGCGCAGCTCGGGTACGCCCGGGTGATCACCGACGGGGTGACGTTCGGCTGGCTGGCCGACGTGTTCGTCGATCCCGACGCTCGTGGCCGCGGCGTCGGCGTCGCCCTCGTGCAGGGCGTGACCGAGGCGATCGAGCCGCTCGGCCTCAAGCGGTTCGCGCTCTTCACCGCCGACGCCCACGGCCTGTACGAACGGTTCGGGTTCCGTCCGCTCCCCGACCCGGAGGGATGGATGATGCGCCCCGGGCCGGGGTTCGGTGCCGATGTGCACGACTGAAGCGGATACCGCGACCGTCCGCGCCCAGCGAGCGTCAGTACTCGATGCGGCCGTCCCGGTTGTGGAACTCCCCCGTGGGCCCGTCCGGCCCGACGGTCGCGAGCGCGACGGTCGCGTCGGTGCCCTCGGTGATCGTCTGGTGCCCGCCGAAGCCGTTGAACTCGGTGGCGGTGTACCCGGGGTCGCTCACGTTGATCCGGAACTCCGGCAGGTTCTTCGCGTACTGCACGGTCAACGCGATCACCGCGGCCTTCGACGCGGCGTAGGGCACAGCGGGCACCGGGTACTCGTCGTGGCCGGGGGTCGTCAGCCACCGGGCGAACCCGACGCCCGAGGCGACGTTCACGATCACCGGGTTGTCGGACCGCCGCAGCAGCGGGAGCGCCGCCTGCGTGACCCGGACGATGCCGGTGACGTTGGTGTCGAGCACAGCGGACATCGCGGCGGCGTCGAGGTCGTCGACGCCGAACGACGTCCCGAGGATGCCGGCGTTGTTCACGAGCACGTCGAGGGCGGGGATGGTGGCGATCGCGGCGTCGATGCTGTGCTGGTCGGTCACGTCGAGCTGGACGACGTGGGCGCCGAGCGCCCGCGCCTCGCCGCCCGTGGCGGGGTCGCGCATGCCGGCGTACACGGTGTGGCTCGCGTCGACCAGGCGGCGGACGGTCTCGAGCCCGAGGCTGCGGTTTGCTCCGGTGATGAGTGTCGTTGTCATGCCCCCACTCTCCGCCCCTGTGGCTGACTCCCCCAGGCACCGTGCGACGGTGGGACCACCAGTACCAGGAAGGACAGGAGGCGCGGGGCGAGGATGGTGGACATGAGCGAGTTCGCGAGTGTGTTGCGTTCCTGGCGCGACCGCGTCCGTCCCGAAGAGGTCGGCCTGCCGGCCGGACCCGGCCGACGGACCCCGGGTCTCCGACGCGAGGAGCTCGCCGCGCTCGCCGGGGTGAGCGTCGACTACGTCGTCCGCCTCGAGCAGGGCCGCGCGCTGAACCCCTCACCCCAGCTGCTCGGTGCCCTCGCCACGGCGCTCCGGCTCACCGCGGCCGAGCGCGACCACCTGTGCCGCGTCGCCGGCGTCGCTCCCCCGTCGCGCCAGGTCGTCCCACGGCACATCACACCCGGGGTGCAGCGGCTCGTCGACCGGCTCGGCGACGTCCCGATCGCGGTCTTCACGGCGACGCACGACATCGTGTTGTGGAACGACCTGTGGGCGGCGTTGAACGGTGACCCCTCGCGGTACGTCGGGATGGAACGGAACCTGGTGTGGCGGCACTTCATGCACGCACACGACGGCGTCGAGTGGGACGACGAGCACCAGGAGGAGTTCTCGAGCGACCTCGCTGCGGACCTCCGGCAGGCGTCCGGCCGGTACCCCGCCGACCGTGACCTGGCCGAACTCGTGGCGCGGCTCCGGCGGGAGTCGCCCGAGTTCGACCGCCGCTGGGACACCGGTCGCATCGCCGAGCACCGGGCGAGCCGCAAGCAGGTGCACACGCCCGTCGGCCCCATCGAGATCGACTGCGACGTGCTGACCGTGCCGGGCGGCGACCTGCGGATCGTCGTCTACACCGCGGTCCCCGGCACCGAGGACGCCGCCAAGCTCGACCTGCTGCGCGTCACCGGCCTCCAGCAGTTCACACCGGCGCCGTGAGCGACGCCGTGGGTGCCACCAGCCGCTGGGTCGCCCGGGTAGTCCCGCAGACGGCGGACTAGCTCCCGCTCAGCGCTCCCTCGTCCGCCGCGACGTCCTTCTGCACGGCGAACTGGGTCCGGTGCAGCTCCTCGTACCGCCCGCCCACGGCCAGCAGCTCCTCGTGCGTCCCGCGCTCCACGATCGAGCCGTCCTCGACCACGAGGATGAGGTCCGCGCTCCGGATGGTGGAGAGCCGGTGCGCGATCACCATCGCCGTCCGCCCCTCGAGCGCCTCGCTGAGCGCTGCCTGCACGGCGGCCTCGGACGTCGAGTCCAGCGCCGCGGTGGCCTCGTCGAGGATGACGACGCGCGGCTGGGCGAGCAGCAGTCTCGCGATGGTCATCCGCTGACGCTCACCGCCGGACAGCCGGTAGCCACGCTCCCCGACCATCGTGTCCAACTGGTCCGGCAGGGACCGGATGAGCGGTTCGAGCCGCGCACGGCGGACGGCGTCCCAGACCTCGTCCTCGGTCGCTTCGGGTCGCGCGAGCCGCAGGTTGGACCGGATGGTCTCGTGGAACAGGTGGCCGTCCTGGGTGACCATGCCCATGGTGTGCCGCATCGAGGCGAATGTGACGTCGCGGACGTCCGCCCCGGCCAGGCGGACGGCACCGCTGTCGACGTCGTACAGGCGGGAGAGGAGCTGCGCGATCGTGGACTTGCCGGCACCGGAGGTTCCGACGAGCGCGACGGTCTGCCCCGGCTCGATCCGGAAGGAGACACCGTGCAGCACCTCGTCACCGCCTCGGGTGTCCAGTGTGGAGACCTCTTCGAGCGAGGCCAGGGACACCTTGTCGGCGGACGGGTAGGCGAAGCGGACGTCGTCGAACTCGACCGCCACTGGGCCGTCGGGGACGGTGGCGGCGTCGGGCTTCTCCTGGATGAGCGGCTCGAGGTCGAGGACCTCGAAGACACGCTCGAAGCTGACCACGGCACTCATGATCTCCACCCGGGCGTTCGCGAGGCTGGTCAGCGGCGCGTACAGGCGGGTGAGCAGGAGGGCCAGCGTCACCACGTCGCCGGTGTTCAGCTGGCCACCGAGTGCGAGGGCACCGCCGACCCCGTAGACGAGCGCGAGGGCGAGGGCGGAGACCAGGGTGAGGGCAGTGACGAAGACGAACTGCAGCAGGGCACTCCGCACCCCGATGTCGCGGACGCGGGCGGCGCGCACCCGGAACTCCTCGGCCTCCTCCTCGGGGCGGCCGAACAGCTTCACGAGGGTGGCGCCGGGCGCGGAGAAGCGCTCGGTCATCTGCGTGCTCATGGCAGCGTTGTGGTCGGCCGCTTCGCGACGCAGCGCGGCGAGGCGGCTGCCCATGCGGCGCGCGGGGACGAGGAAGACCGGGAGCATCACGATCGCCAGGACCGTCACGAGCCAGGACGTGCTGAGCATGACGGTCAGGGTGAGGATCAGCGCCACGAGGTTCGTGACCACGCCGGACAGCGTGCCGCTGAAGGCCTGCTGCGCGCCGATCACGTCGTTGTTGAGGCGGCTGACGAGCGCGCCGGTCCGCGTGCGCGTGAAGAAGGCGATCGGCATCTTCTGCACGTGGTTGAAGACGGCGGTGCGGAGGTCGAGGATGACGCCCTCGCCGATCCGTGCCGAGAACCAGCGCGTCGCGAGTGACACGGCCGCGTCGCCCACGGCGACCAGGGCGATGACGACCGCGAGCCAGACGATCGTGCTGAGCGCGCCCCGAGCGACGATGACGTCGACCACCCGGCCCGCGAGGACCGGTGTCGCGACCGCGAGGACCGCGCCCACGACGGAGAGCGCGATGAAGACCACCAGCTTGGCCCGGTAGGGCACGGCGAACGTCATGATCCGCCGCACGGACTCGCGTGAGATCCCGTGCTTGCCGTCCTTGGCGGTGGAGATCTTGTACAGCGAGCTCCAGGCCACGCCTTCCATGCTCATGGCAGTCAGGATACGTCGGTCCCTGTGCCCCTCAGACCGCGGTGAACACCAACGACGCGTTCTGTCCACCGAACCCGAACGAGTTGTTCAGCGCGGCACGCACGGTCGCCGTCCGGGCTGCCCCCACCACCACGTCCAGGTCGATCGCCGGGTCCTGGTGTTCCAGGTTCAGTGTCGGCGGCACGATCCCGGTCTCGAGCGCCCGGACCGTCAGGATCGCCTCGACCGCTCCCGCCGCACCGAACATGTGCCCGATCGCGCTCTTCGGCGCCGTCACGACCGCACCGCTGCCCACTGCACGAGCGATGGCGGCAGCCTCACCGACGTCGCCGACCGGGGTCCCGGTGGCGTGCGCGTTGACGTGGTCGATGTCCGTCCCGGTGAGCCCGGCCATCCGGATTGCGGCCGTCATCGCGCGCTCCTGCTCGCTGCCGTCCCCGAGTGGGGCGGTGATGTGGAAGGCGTCCGACGTGATCCCCCACCCGGCGAGCGTGCCGTGCGACCGCTGTGCGCGGGCGGCGGCGTGCGAGGCCCGCTCGAGGACGACGAAGCCGGCGCCCTCGCCGAGCACGAACCCGCGGCGGTCGGCGTCGAACGGGCGCGACAGTGTGGCGGGGTCGCCGCCGTCGGGCTTCGCGAGGGCCTGGGACTGCGCGAACGAGGCCATGGTCACCGGGGTGACCGCTGCTTCGGTGCCGCCGGCGATGACGACGTCGGCCTCCCCCGTGACGACGAGGCGCGCTGCGATCGCGATCGCCTCGGCGCCGGACGCGCACGCCGAGACGGTCGTGTAGGCGCCGGCACGGGCGCCGTACTCGATGCTGATCTGCGCCGCGGCCCCGTTGGCCATGAGCATCGGGACGGTCCGGGGCGACACCCGGCGGGCACCCGAGGCACCGAGCACGTCGTGCGCGTCGAGCAGGGTCTCCACTCCCCCGATGCCGGTCCCGACGACGACGGCCAGGCGGTCGCCCGCGACGGTGGGAGCGCCGGCGTCGGCCCAAGCCTCGGCGGCGGCGACGAGGGCGAGCTGCTGACTGCGGTCGAGTCGGTTCGCCCGGACGCGACCGAGTACGGACTCGGCGTCGAGTGCTGCGTCGGCACCGACCATGATCGGCACCTGTTCCCAGAGCTGCCCGTCGCGGTGCAGCTCGTGCACGCCGGAGCGCCCGGCGACCAGGGCGTCCCACAGCGGCGCGACACCGTGGCCGAACGGCGAGACGGCGCCGTAGCCGGTGATGGAGATGTCCACGAGTGCTCCTTCTTGTACGTTGAACAAGTGGAGTTGTACCACGTACAATTCAGAGATGGCAACCACCGACGGCGCCGGGACGACCCGCGGCGCAGCGACCCGGGCGAGGATCCTCGCCGCGACCGCCGGACTCCTCAGCGCAGGGGCGGCCGGCGACGCGGGCGGAGCGAGCACCGCACGCCACGCCGTCACGGTCAGCGAGATCGCCCGTGCGGCCGGGGTCTACCCGAACCAGATCACGCACCACTACGGCTCGAAGGACCGCCTCGTCCTCGACGCCGCCTTCGCGCTCTTCCTCCGCGACACCACACGACTGCAGGCCGCCGGTCGGCGCGCCGGGTCCGCCGACGCGTTCCGCCAGGTGCTCGCGCGCACGGCGCTCGCGATGCCGTCGACGCCGCTCGTCGTGCGTGCGCTGGCCGCCGCCGGTGACGACGACGCCCAGCGCGAGCGCGTGCGTCTCCTGCTCGCGGTCCTGTTCCGGCAGTCGGAGCGCTACCTCGAGCGTGTCGTCGCCGAGCACGGCTGGACGAGTCCGAGCGGCGTCGGCCGCGATGCCCGGACGTTCTGGAGCGCGGTCTTCGGCGCCACGCTCCTCGCGGACGCGGGCGTCACCGGCGGGCCGTCCGACCTCGACCTGGCCAGCACGGTGTCCATCCGCTGAACACGGGACGGCGAGCGGCGACGCCTACTCGCCGAAGCCGCTCCGCACCAGCTCCGCGAGCGCGTCCACCGCGGCCTGCGCGTCCGCACCGGTCGCCTCGATCGACACGGTCGCACCCTTCGGCAGCGCGAGCGCCATGATCGCCAGCAGGCTCTTCGCGTCCACGCCGTTCACGCGCACCGCTGCGTCGTACCTGGCCGCCGTCT
Source organism: Curtobacterium sp. TC1 (assembly GCF_019844075.1). Lineage (NCBI taxonomy): Bacteria > Bacillati > Actinomycetota > Actinomycetes > Micrococcales > Microbacteriaceae > Curtobacterium > Curtobacterium sp. TC1. The sequence goes on along the minus strand of NZ_CP081964.1, from coordinate 2,140,834 downwards.
TGACGAACTCCGCCGCGGGGCGGGCGTGCAGGCCGGTATCGTTGACCAGCTCGACGCTCTCGGACGCGGCCACGTCGTCGACGCTGGCGGCCCCGTCACCCGGCCCCGTGCCTCCCGGCTGGTCACCGGACGGACGGGAGGCGCTGCTCGCGTCGTCCGCGGTCCCTGCGGCGGACGCCGCTGCGGCGAGCACTGCCTCGGCGTCACCACCCGTCTGGGCCGCGACGGCCGCGGCGACCGCGCCCTCGACGAGGGGAGCCCGGGAGACGTGCACGCGTGCGCGGACATCGTCGTCGAGGAAGTCGAGCGCCGTGTCGGTGGTCAGGTAGGCCGATCCGAGGTCGCACAGGACCACGACGGCGTCCGCCTCCGAGAGCTCCTCGATGCCGGCGGTGATCGCCTCGAACGACGTCCCGATGCCGCCGTCGTCGGTCCCGCCGGCAGCGACGAGCCGGACGTCCGCGGCCATCTGGCGGGCGAGCTCGACCGTGCCGGTGGCGATCGCGGCGCTGTGCGACACGATGAGGATGCCGACGGTCACGCGGCGGCGCCCGTCGTCGCCTCCACTGCGGCACGCAGGATGTACGCGGTCGACTGCGCACCCGGGTCGCGGTGCCCGACCGCGCGTTCGCCGAGGTAGCTCGCACGGCCCTTGTGGGCGACGAGCGGTTCGGTGGCCTCGGCGCCCGAGGCGGCGGCGTCGGCCGCGGCGGCGAGCACGGCTGCCGGGTCGGCACCGGCTGCCGCTGCGGCGGTGGCGGCGTCGACCGCCGGGCCCCACGCGTCCACCATCGTCTTGTCGCCGACCGAGGCCTTGCCGCGTGAGACCACGCCGTCACGGGCTGCGGCGAGCACGGCGACGAGCGTGTCGGCGTCGAGCTCGGACGCGTCGCCGGCGGCCTGGGCTGCCTTCAGGTACGCGGTGCCGAACAGCGGACCGGCGGCGCCGCCGACGGTCGAGATGAGCTTGGTCGCGACCGTCTTCAGCACGGCGCCGGGCGTGTCGAACGAGGCGCCGTCGACGGCCTCGAGCACGGCGCGGAAGCCGCGGTCGAGGTTCTCGCCGTGGTCGCCGTCACCGATCTCGCGGTCGAGCGTGACGAGCTCGGCCCGGTGTTCGTCGATCGTCGCGGCGGTGCGACGGACCCAGTCGATGGCCCATGCGGTGTCGAGCGCCAATGCGGTTCCCTTCGTGTGTCCGGCCCGGTGGGCTCGGTGTCGTGGTCGGTGGTCGAGCGGCCGGATCCGGCCGCTCAGCGTCCCCAGCGCAGTGCCGGGGTCTCCACCGGTGCGTCCCAGAGTGCGGTGAGTTCGTCGTCGAGCACCGTGACGGTGAGCGAGAACCCCTGCATCTCGAGGGATGTGACGTAGTCGCCCACCAAACTACGCGTGACGTCGTACCCGCGGTCCATCAGCACCTCGGCGGCGCGTCGGTAGGCGATGTACAGCTCGGACAGCGGGGTGCCGCCCATGCCGTTCACGAGCAGGAGCAGCTTCGAGCCGGCCGGTGCGTCGAGGTCGGTGAGGATCGGTTCGAGCACGCGGTCGACGAGCTGGTCGGCCGGCGCCATCGGGATGCGCTCGCGTCCGGGCTCGCCGTGGATGCCGATGCCGAGCTCGACCTCGTCGTCCGCGAGCGTGAAGGACGGCTCCCCCGCGTGCGGCACGGTGCCGGACGCCAGGGCCAGGCCCATCGACCGCGTGACGTCGTTGACGTGGCGGGCGACCGCGGCGACGGCGTCGAGGTCGTCACCGCGCTCGGCCGCGGCACCGGCGCACTTCTCCACGACGACGGTGCCGGCCACGCCGCGGCGACCGGCGGTGTAGAGCGAGTCCTGCACGGCGACGTCGTCGTCGACCACGACGGCCTCGACGCGGATGTCGTCCATCTCGGCGAGCTCGGCGGCGGTCTCGAAGTTCAGGACGTCGCCGGTGTAGTTCTTCACGATGTGCAGGACGCCCGCGCCGCCGTCGACGGCCTTGGTGGCCGCGACGATCGGGTCCGGGGTCGGACTCGTGAACACCGGGCCCGGGACGGCGGCGTCGAGCATGCCGTACCCGACGAAGCCCGCGTGCAGCGGCTCGTGTCCGCTGCCGCCGCCGCTGATGATGCCGACCTTGCCGGCGACGGGAGCGTCGGCGCGGTGCAGGTGGATCGGGTCCTCGACCAGGACCACGTGACCGGCGTGTGCCCGGGCGAAGCCCCGGACGGTCTCGTCGACCACGGCCTGCGGGTCGTTGATGAGCTTCTTCATGCGCGTGCCTCCACGGGTACGGGGCCGAACCGAGGCGAACTGCACACCGCCGTCGTCGACCGGAGTGCGCCCAATCTACATCCGACGCCCGGGCGCTCGTTCGTCCGGTCTGCACGTTCGTGCACTGCGACGGGGACGCGTCACCGGCTCGCGATCCCCCACAGCGCACGGCGCTTGCACGTTCGTGCACGATCGCGGACTTCCCTCAGGAATTCATCGCCCCGTCGTTCTCGGCGTCACTATGCTCGGCCTCAATCACTCAACGGGGAGTGCGGCGCAGCACCACCGGACCCCCACCTCACGCACTGGAGGTCACCGATGGACGACATCGGCGTCAAGTTCCTGTCCGAGCTCGTCGGCACGGCGATGCTCATCATCCTGGGTGGCGGTGTCGTCGCCGCCGTCTCCCTCACGAAGTCGAAGGGCTTCGGGGCCGGCTTCCTCATGGTCACGATCGGCTGGGGCTTCGCGGTCTTCGCCGGCGTCACCGTGTCCTACAAGTCGGGCGGCCAGCTCAACCCGGCCGTCAGCCTCGCACAGGCCATCCTCGGCAACATCACCGTCGGCGCGATGCTGCTGTTCTGGCTCGCCCAGCTCATCGGCGCGGTCATCGGTGCCGTGATCGTCTGGCTCGCCTACAAGCAGCACTTCGACGAGGAGCCCGACGCGGCCGCCAAGCTCGGCGTCTTCTCCACCGGCCCCGCGATCCGTTCGTACGGCTGGAACCTCGTGACCGAGATCATCGGCACATTCGTGCTGGTGTTCGTCGTCATCGCCTTCACCAACGGCCAGACCCCGTCGGAGCTCGGCGCGATCCCCGTCGCCTTCCTCGTGATCGCGATCGGTGTCAGCCTCGGTGGCCCGACCGGCTACGCCATCAACCCCGCCCGTGACCTCGGCCCGCGCATCGCGCACGCCCTCCTTCCCATCAAGGGCAAGGGCTCGAGTGACTGGGCCTACGCCTGGGTGCCCGTCGTCGGACCGCTGCTCGGTGGCGCCATCGCCGCCGGCCTGTCCTACGCGCTGCTGCCCGTCGTCAGCTGAACCAACCCAACCCCGGGGTGAGCGGCCCGTCCGCACGGGCCGCTCACCGCACCGAACACCCGTAAGGAGCACCAATGGCCGACTACATCGTCGCCATCGACCAGGGCACGACCTCCACCCGAGCGATCGTCTTCGATCACTCCGGCTCGATCATCTCGACCGGGCAGAAGGAACACGAGCAGATCTTCCCGCGCGCCGGGTGGGTCGAGCACGACCCCGCCGAGATCTGGGACAACACCCGCGAGGTGATCGGTCAGGCACTGTCGCGTGCCGACATCACGCGTCACGACGTCGCCGCCGTGGGCATCACGAACCAGCGCGAGACCGCCGTCGTCTGGGACAAGACCACCGGCAAGCCGATCTACAACGCGATCGTCTGGCAGGACACCCGCACGCAGTCGATCGTCGACAAGCTCGCCGAGGGGGACACCGACCGCTACAAGGCGATCGTCGGCCTCCCGCTCGCGACGTACTTCGCCGGCACCAAGATCATGTGGATCCTCGAGAACGTCGAGGGTGCGCGTGAGAAGGCCGAGGCCGGGGACCTGCTCTTCGGCACCACCGACACCTGGGTCCTCTGGAACCTGACCGGTGGCGTCGACGGCGGCGTCCACAAGACCGACGTCACGAACGCGTCCCGCACGCTGTTCATGGACCTCGAGACGCTCCAGTGGCGCGACGACATCCTCGCCGACTTCGGTGTGCCGAAGTCGATGCTCCCGGAGATCGTCAGCTCCTCCGAGGTCTACGGCCACGTCGAGTCGTCGAACCTGCTCCGCGAGGTCCCGATCGCGGGCATCCTCGGCGACCAGCAGGCCGCGACCTTCGGCCAGGCGGCGTTCGACCAGGGCGAGTCGAAGAACACCTACGGCACCGGCAACTTCCTCATCTTCAACACCGGTACCGAGATCGTCCGCTCCGAGAACGGCCTGCTCACCACCGTCGGCTACAAGCTCGGCAACCAGGAGACGCACTACGCGCTCGAGGGCTCGATCGCGGTCACGGGCTCGCTGATCCAGTGGCTCCGTGACAACCTCGGTCTCATCGGCAGTGCCCCGGAGGTCGAGGCGCTGGCCAAGACCGTCGAGGACAACGGCGGCGTGTACTTCGTGCCGGCCTTCTCCGGGCTGTTCGCGCCGTACTGGCGTCCGGATGCCCGCGGTGCCATCGTCGGCCTGACCCGCTACGTCAACAAGGGGCACATCGCACGTGCGGCGCTCGAGGCGACGGCGCTGCAGACCCGCGAGGTCCTCGACGCCGTCAACGCCGACTCGGGCGTGGACCTGACGGAGCTCAAGGTGGACGGCGGCATGACCGCCAACAACGAGCTCATGCAGTTCCAGGCCGACATCCTCAACGTGCCGGTGGTGCGTCCGGTCGTCGCCGAGACGACGGCGCTCGGCGCGGCCTACGCGGCCGGTCTCGCGGTCGGCTTCTGGGCCAACCTCGACGAGCTCCGTGCCAACTGGCAGGAGGACAAGCGCTGGGAGCCGCAGCTCGACGCCGCGGAGCGCGAGCGCACGCTCCGCCTCTGGAAGAAGGCCGTCACGAAGACCTTCGACTGGGTCGACGAGGACGTCCAGTAACGACGCGGGCGCACGCTGACCGCGTGCACTGAACGCACCGACGGGAGGCCCGGTGCCGGTTCCAGGAACCGGCACCGGGCCTCCCGTCGTGTTGCGTCTCCTGCGCGTCCGTCACGGGGTCCGGTCGGCGGGTGGTGGTGGGGTTGTGGCCGGCCCGGCACGGTGCGGGTTTGTTCGCCGGGTGCGGCGGTGACCGCCGGGTGCGCGTTTGTGGCGCTGCACCGAGCCGCCGGGCTCGCACCGGGTGACGCACCGCGCACGGTGCGGCTCGCGCGGAAGCGGCACGGGATCGCGGACCGCGCACGGTGCGGACTGGAGGCGCGGTGCGGGCCCGCCGCGGGCCTCCCGTCCGGCACGGGGTTGCTGGCGCGGCACGGTGCGGGTTTGTTCGCCGGGTGCGGCGGTGGCCGCCGGGTGCGCGCTCGTGGCGCTGCACCGAGCCGCCGGGCTCGCACCGGGTGACGCACCGCGCACGGTGCGCGGGGCGGCGTGGACTACGCGGCGGGACCTTCGCCGACCCAATCAGCCAGCTTGCGGGCGCCGGCGCCCGAGTCGATCGCCTCGGCGGCGACCGCGAGCTGCTCCCGGAACCGCTGCAGGATCGGGCGGTCGGACTGGGCCGGGTCCTGCGCGAGCCGGAAGGACACCAGGCCGGCAGCGGCGTTCAGGAGCACGATGTCGCGGACCGGGCCGGTCTCCCCCGCCAGGACGCGGTGCACGACGCCGGCGTTGTGCTCCGGGTCGCCACCGAGCAGGTCTTCCGTGCGGGCACGGGCGATGCCGAGGTCACGCGGGTCGAGGTCGTGCTCGGTGATGCGCCCGCCGGTGACCTCCCAGATGTGGCTGTGCCCGGTGGTCGTGAGCTCGTCGAGACCGTCGTCACCGCGGAACACCAGGGCGGTCGCGCCGCGGGTCTGGAACACGCCCGTGATGATCGGCACGAGCTCGAGCTGGGCCACTCCGACGGCGTTGGCCTCGCACCGTGCGGGGTTGACGAGCGGTCCGAGGAAGTTGAAGACCGTCGGCACGCCGATCTCGCGCCGGACCGGCCCGGCGTGGGCGAAGCCGGGGTGGAACGCGTTGGCGAACGCGAAGGTCAGCCCGACACGCCGGAAGGTGTCCGCGACACGCGCGGCGTCCATCGTGAGATCGAGGCCGAGTGCGGCGAGTACGTCGCTCGACCCGGACTTCGAGGAGCTGGCCTTGTTGCCGTGCTTGACGACCGGCACCCCGGCGGCGGCGATGACGATCGCGGCCATCGTCGACACGTTCACGGTACCGACGACGTCACCGCCGGTGCCGACGATGTCGAGGGCCATCGGGTCGACGTCCAGCGGAACCGCGGCGTCGAGGATCGCGTCGCGGAACCCGACGACCTCGTCGACGGTCTCGCCCTTGGCTCGGAGGGTCACGGCGAACGCCGCGATCTGCGCTTGAGTGGCGCGCCCGTGCACGATCTCCTCCATGGCCCATGTGGATTGCCTGATCGTCAGGTCCTCGCGCGCCATGAGCGCGCTGATCACTGCGGGCCAAGAGAGTGCTTCAGGCATGGCTCGATCGTAGTGAATTCGAGAGACCCGCCAGTCTCCTGCGAAAACACTGTCGGGGGTTTCGGCCATAATGGAGGACGTGACTAGCACCTCTCTCTCCCGATCCGCCAGCGGTCCGGCCCTGAACAGGCCGAACGCCGTTGCCGTGGGGACGATCGTGTGGCTGGGCAGCGAGGTCATGTTCTTCGCCGGCCTGTTCGCGATCTACTTCACGCTGCGCAGCACGTCCCCCGAGCTCTGGGCGGCCGAAACCTCCAAGCTCGAGGTGCCGTTCGCCTCGGTGAACACGATCATCCTGGTGCTGTCCAGCTTCGCGTGCCAGTTCGCGGTGTTCGCAGCGGAGCGCTTCCAGGTGCACCGCACGAGCTGGAACCCGCGCCACTGGGGTATGACGGAGTGGTTCTTCGTCACCTACGCGATGGGCGCGATCTTCGTCTGCGGCCAGATCTTCGAGTACGCCAACCTCTGGCACGAGGGCGTCACGCTCTCCTCGAGCGCCTACGGATCGGCCTTCTACATGACGACCGGGTTCCACGGCCTCCACGTCACGGGTGGCCTCATCGCCTTCCTGCTGACGCTCGGCCGCGGCTTCGCCGCGAAGAACTTCGGTCACAAGGAAGCGACCACCGCCATCGTCGTGTCGTACTACTGGCACTTCGTCGACGTCGTGTGGATCTTCCTCTTCGCCGTCATCTACCTTCTCAAGTAGGAACTGGACACCCCCCAGCACATGTTCAACAGAACCAAGTCCAAGAAGGGCCGCCGCTCTCCGATGGCGACCGTCTCGCTCATCGTCGTGGGTCTCATGACCACCGGCGGTGCGTACGCGCTGTTCAGCTCCACGGCGAACGCGGACGACAGCACGACCACCGTCGCAGCGACCAGCCAGTCGAAGGTGAACGAGGGCCAGAAGCTCTTCGCCTCGAACTGCGCGACCTGCCACGGCCTCTCCGCCCAGGGCACGAGCGAGGGTCCGTCCCTCATCGGTGTCGGCGCCGCCTCGGTCGACTTCCAGGTCGGCACCGGCCGCATGCCGATGGCCGCCCAGGGCCCGCAGGCTGAAGAGAAGCCCGCGCAGTTCACGGACGAGCAGGTCGACGCCCTCGCCGAGTACGTCGCCTCGCTGGGCCCCGGCCCGGCCGTCCCCTCGACCGAGCTCACCAACGGTGAGGACGGCGACGCGGCCGAGGGTGCAGAGCTCTTCCGCATCAACTGCGCCATGTGCCACAACGTGGCCGGCGCCGGCGGCGCTCTGACCGAGGGCAAGTACGCCCCGAACCTGTCGACGGTCTCCGGCAAGCACATCTACGAGGCCATGCAGACCGGCCCGCAGAACATGCCGGTCTTCAACGACCTCAACCTCACGCCGGAGCAGAAGGCCGACATCATCACGTACCTCAAGTACGTGCAGGACAACAAGTCGCCCGGCGGGTTCGCACTCGGCTCCCTGGGCCCGGTGGCCGAGGGTCTGTTCATCTGGATCTTCGGACTCGGCGCGGTCGTTGCGATGACCGTCTGGCTGACCGCGAAGTCCAACTGATCGTCCGTGTCGAACGACACTGAAGGGAACACCATGGCAGAGCACGACGACGAGACGCTGAACTCGTCCTCGGCTGTCGAGAAGCACGGCACGACCACCTCCCCCGGGATCGCGGTGCTGCCCGCCGACCCGTTCGAGAACCCGGGTGAGCCGCCGCACCGCGCGCGCCGCACCGACGTCGACCCGAAGAAGCAGCGTCTGGCCGAGCGCCAGGTCGCGACCTTCTTCTACCTCTCGATCGTCGGCAGCGTCCTCTCGATCGCGGCCTACGTCGCCTTCCCGATCGACTCGAACAACTTCGGGACGGTCCGCACCGCGAACCTCTTCCTCGGCCTGTCGATCGCCCTCGCACTCATCGCGCTGGGCCTCGGTGCGGTCTACTGGTCGAAGTCGCTCGTCGTCGACCGCGAGATCACCGAGCTCCGCCACGGCACCCGCGGCACCGACGCGACCCGCGCCAAGGCTGTCGAGGCCTTCCAGCTGGCCGACAAGGAGTCCGGCTTCAGCCGACGCAAGCTGATCCGCAACTCGATGATCGGCGCGCTGGCCGCGTTCCCGCTGCCGGGCATCGTCCTGGTCCGCGACCTCGCTCCGGCCGAGGACCCGAACGAGCTCCTCCGCCACACCTTCTGGAAGCAGGGCCTGCGCCTGACGAAGGACCCGACGGGTCTGCCGATCAAGGCCTCCGACGTGACCATCGGTTCGGTGTTCCATGTCATCCCGGACGGCATGCTCGACTCCGAGCACATGCTGGAAGAGAAGGCCAAGGCCTCCGTCCTCCTCATGCGTCTCGACCCGAAGGACCTCAACCCCGCCAAGGGCCACGAGAACTGGGGCTACGACGGCATCGTCGCGTACTCCAAGATCTGCACCCACGTCGGATGCCCGGTCGCGCTCTACGAGCAGCAGACGCACCACCTGCTGTGCCCGTGCCACCAGTCCACCTTCGATGTCTCGAACAACTGCGAGGTCATCTTCGGTCCGGCCGCACGCCCCCTCCCCCAACTTCCGATCGCGATCGACGACGACGGCTACCTGGTTGCCCAGAGCGACTTCCACGAGCCGGTCGGACCGTCCTTCTGGGAGCGTGAACGCTGATGACCAGCACCCCCACCACCACGGCACCGAGCAGCACGGCGAACAAGCCGGCTCCGGAGCGCGGATCCCGCATCATCGGCGGGGTCGCCAACTACATCGACGAGCGCACCAGCATCTCGGGGCTCGTCAAGGAAGTCGGCCGGAAGATCTTCCCGGACCACTGGAGCTTCATGCTCGGCGAGGTGGCGCTGTACAGCTTCGTCGTCGTCCTGCTCTCCGGCACGTTCCTGACGTTCTTCTTCCAGGCCTCCATGGCCGAGGTCGTCTACAACGGCTCGTACGTCCCGCTCAAGGGCGTCGAGATGTCGACGGCCCTGCAGTCCACGCTGGACATCTCGTTCGACATCCGCGGCGGGCTGTTCGTCCGCCAGGTCCACCACTGGGCAGCCCTGCTGTTCGTGGCGTCGATCATGCTGCACATGGCCCGCGTGTTCTTCACCGGTGCCTTCCGCAAGCCGCGTGAGCTCAACTGGGTCTTCGGCTTCCTGCTGTGGGTCCTCGCCATGGGTGAGGGCTTCACCGGCTACTCGCTCCCCGACGACCTGCTCTCCGGCAACGGGCTGCGGATCATCGTCGGCATGATCGAGGGTGTCCCGGTGATCGGCGTCTGGATCGCCTACCTGCTCTTCGGTGGCGAGTTCCCGGGGACCGACATCGTCGGCCGCCTCTACACGCTGCACATCCTGCTGCTGCCGGCGATCCTCGTCGCGGTGCTCGGTGTCCACCTCGTGCTCGTCGTCATCAACAAGCACACCCAGTTCGCCGGACCGGGCAAGACCAACGACAACGTCGTCGGTGTCCCGATCCTCCCGGCGTTCGCCGCCAAGGCCGGTGGGTTCTTCTTCATCGTCGCGGGCATCATCGCCCTCATCGCCTCGATGTTCACGATCAACCCGATCTGGAACTACGGCCCGTACGACCCCTCGCCGGTCTCCGCCGGTACCCAGCCCGACTGGTACATCGGCTTCGCCGACGGCGCACTGCGTCTGGTGCCGCCGCACTGGGAGGTCGTGTGGTTCGGCTACACGGTGTCGTTCAACATCCTGGCGCCGATCGCGGTCCTGGTGCTGCTCATCCTCGCGATCCTGCTGTACCCGTTCCTCGAGTCGTGGATCACCGGCGACAAGCGCGAGCACCACATCCTGGACCGCCCGCGCAACGCCCCGACCCGCACGGCGATCGGTGCCGCCGGCATCACGCTCTACGCCAGCCTCTGGGCTGCGGCGTCGTCGGACATCATCGCGACCCACTTCCTGGTGTCGATCGAACACGTGATCCACGTGATCCAGGCCACGACGGTCCTCGGCCCGTTCGTCGCCTTCTGGATCACGAAGCGCGTGTGCCTCGCACTCCAGAAGAAGGACCGTGAGATCGTCCTGCACGGCTACGAGTCCGGTCGCATCGTCCGACTCCCCCACGGTGAGTACATCGAGGTGCACGAGCAGCTCGACGAGTACGAGCGGTGGAAGCTCCTGCAGTTCAACGAGTACAAGCCGCTCATGATCCGCCCGAACGCCAAGGGGCAGATCACCGTGGTCCAGAAGGCCCGCGCGAGCATCTCCCGCTTCTTCTTCGAGGACCGCATCGAGCCGGTCTCGAAGGCCGAGCTCGAGGCAGCGCACGCCGCCCACCACGGCCCGGACCTCGCTGGAGGCCACCAGGCTCCGCAGGTCGGCCCCGGGGATCACTGATCCGAGGCACACGAGGAAACCCCCGTCACGATGTGGCGGGGGTTTCCTCGTGTACGGGGCAACACGCCGCCCCCAGTTCACGGCTGGTTCACCGACACGTGCTGGACTCGTCCAGGACGGTGTGGCAACGTGTTGCACCACGCATCCGCCAACGGAATGAGACCCCGATGGACAGCCGGACGGCCGAACACCCCAGGCCGAACCACTTCCTCCTCCACCTCAGCGACACCCACCTCGTCTCCGGCGACGGTGATCTGTACGGCGGAGTCGACTCCGCCGCACGGCTCACCGAGATCGTCGCGGACATCGAAGCATCCGGAACCCGGCCAGAGGCCATCGTCGTCACGGGCGACGTGGCCGACAAGGGCGAACCGGGGGCCTACGCTCGCGTCCGCGAGATCGTCGAACCGGCTGCCCGCCGGATCGGCGCGCAGGTCATCTGGGCGATGGGCAACCACGACGAGCGCGGCGCCTTCCGCCAGGAGCTCTTCGGCCTCCAGCCCACCGACCGCCCGGTCGACTTCGTCTACGACGTCAACGGTCTCCGGGTCATCACCCTCGACACGAGCGTCCCCGGCCGCCACCACGGCGAGGTCTCCCCCGAGCAGCTCGACTGGCTCGCCGAGGTCCTCTCCGAGGCGGCTCCGCACGGCACCATCCTGGCGATGCACCACCCGCCCGTCCCGAGCGTGCAGGACCTGACCGTCCTCGTCGAGCTCCGCGACCAGCAGGCACTGGCCGAGGTCGTCGAGGGCAGTGACGTGCTGGCCATCATCGCCGGGCACCTGCACTACTCGACGAGTGCGGTCTTCGCCGGCATCCCCGTGTCGGTCGCCAGCGCCACCTGCTACACGCAGGACCTCACCGAGTTCCAGGGCGGCACCCGCGGGCGCGACGGCGCACAGTCGTTCAACCTGGTGCACGTCTACGGTCGCAACGTCGTGCACTCGGTCGTCCCGATCGGGCACTACTCCACGGTCGGCGAGCCCGTGTCGGCGGTCGAGACCGAGGCCCGCCTCGCAGCGCACGGAGTCACGATCCCGCCCGCGGTCGAACCGGCTCCCGTCACCTCGAGCATCCCCGTCTTCACGCTCGACTCGGTGCCGGTCTCCCCCATCCACCGGTAGGCCGCTACTCTTCGTGAACAGGAATGGTCGGGTCCCGTCTGGGGACCCGACCATTCCTGCTCACCACGCGCGAGAGGCGTGCGCCCGAGGCGGACGGGAGGCGCGTGGCGGGGCCGCTCCGGGCCTCCCGTCCGGCTGTGGTCGCGACCACGGCGCGTGGCGAGGGTCGGCGGCGTGCTCGCCCGGAGCGCGTGGCCGGGTCTCGGCGCCGGGCTCGCAGGCTCGCCCGGAGCGCGTGGCCGGGTCTCTGCGCCGGGCTCGCAGCCTCGCCCGGAGCGCGTGGCCGGGTCTCTGCGCCGGGCTCGCAGCCTCGCCCGGAGCGCGTGGCCGGGTCTCGGCGCCGGGCTCGCAGGCTCGCCCGGAGCGCGTGGCCGGGTCTCTGCGCCGGGCTCGCAGCCTCGCCCGGAGCGCGTGGCCGGGTCTCTGCGCCGGGCTCGCAGCCTCGCCCGGAGCGCGTGGCCGGGTCTCGGCGCCGGGCTCGCAGCCTCGCCCGGAGCGCGTGGCCGGGTCTCGGCGCCGGGCTCGCAGGCTCACCCGGAGCGCGACAGCAGAACGCTGGCGCGTTCTAGACGCTGTCGCGCTCCCACGGCGCGGGGAAGGGGAAGTAGCGCTCGAGGAAGTCCGTGACGCGCTGCGTGCGCTCCTCGTCGCTGACCTCGGGGAAGCTGCCGTCGTTCAGGCAGAAGAAGTCCGCGTTCCGCTTCTTCAGCAGCTCGTCGAGGGACCGCAACCCGGACTGCATCGTGGTGTCGATGTAGCGGACGTCCGCGTTCTCCTGCACGATCGCCCGGCCGGTGAGCAACGAGTAGTAGTGGTACAGCGAGTTCGTCACCGAGATGTTCTCGGCAGCGCGGAAGCGGGACGCCGCAGTGGCGCGGAACTCGTCGGCGAACTCGTGCTCCATCTCCGTCATGATCGACGCTCGGAGCGGGGTGGGCGCGTGCTCGAGGTGCCGCGTGGTGACCGCACCGAACCGCTGCTGCAGCAACCGGCGGTTCACGCGCGCCGAGTTCTCGAACCCGCTGCGCGCGGCGTTGTTCACACCGAGCCCGATGCGGGTGGTGGCGAGGATGAACTTCGTCACCGACCCCGGGCTGAAGAACACCGACGGGTCGACGGTGCGGCCGAAGAACATGTCGTCGTTCGAGTAGATGAAGTGCTCGCTGATTCCCGGGATGTGGTGCAGCTGCGACTCGACCGCCTGGGAGTTGTGCGTCGGCAGCACGGACGGGTCGGCGAAGAACTCCTCGCTGCGCACGATGCGGACCTTGGGGTGGTCGGCGAGCCAGTGCGGCGCGGGCGAGTCGGTGGCGATGTAGATCTGACGGATCCACGGTGCGAACGTGTGCACGGAACGCAGCGCGTACTTCAGCTCGTCGATCTGCCGGAACCGGGCGGGGGCGTCATCGCCCTCGCCCAGGACGGCCGTGGCCTGCGCTGCCTGGCGGGCGCGCTGGTACTCGATGGCGTTGCCGTCGACCCACGAGAAGACGATGTCGATCGGGAACCGGATGTCGGAGACGTGGTCGTCGAACATGTGCTCGACGGTGCGCCAGGTGCGGCCGTAGCGCTCGATGTCGACGAGCACGAACTCCTCGACCGGCAGGCTGCGGCGCATCAGGGCGTTCTCGACGGGTGCGAGCACCTCGGTGTCGGTGAGTCGCCAGAACTCGAGTTGGACGCTCGTCTCGGCGCCGTAACGCAGACGGCCGAGCGGCTCGAGGCGCGGGCGGAACACACGCAGCACCGGTTCGTCGACGGGCCCGAGCCCGTCGTCCTGCACGAGGACGGCCGGCTGACCCGGCGGCTTCGCGTAGAAGGGCTCGTTGACGGCGGCGGCCATCACGGCGCTCTCCGCACGTTGCCGGTCGCGCTCGTCGATCGCGATGACCGGACGCTCGTCGTTGCCGCGGATGAGCAGGTGGTCGACGTCGGCCTCGGTGAGCGCGTCGTCGAGGAACAGCAGGTCCTCGATCATCGACTGCTGCGGCGTCAGGTGGCCGTTGAGCAGCGTCAGGCGCCCCTTGCGGACGACGACGTCGGGCCGGTCGAGACCGCCGGAGGACGGTCGAGGGTTCAGCAGAGGACTCTCGGTCACCGGCTCGGTCTCGTCGTTCATCCATGCCCTTCGGGTCGCGCTGCCGGGTCCTGTACCCGACCCTGCGATCCTACCGTCCGCCCGCCCGCTCGGTTCCGCAGGCGGCCACCCGAGCCGTTCAGGAGGCCCGGGGAGCGTCCGCCTCGCGCGGCACCTTGACGGCGATGCCCACGACGATGAACAGCGCGGCGACCAGGATCTGCAAGGCCGCCCACACCTGACCGGGGATCGGCACCGTGACCAGGGGGTTCCAGCAGACGGCGACGGCGGCCATGAGCAGCGCAGCCCACCACGTCTTGCCGCGGACGGCGAAGACCAGCACGATGAGGGCCAGGACCGTGACGCCCCAGCGGGCGAAGACGAATCCGGACGAGTCGATGATCGCCACGCAGGCGAGCAGGACGATCGCGGCGATGAGCGACGGCGCGAGCGCCGGCCGGCTGAACCCGGGGGTCGCACGGGTGCTCGTCGCGCCCGCGGCCGGTCGGACCGGGGCGGCGGGCACGCCGTGCTGCGACGACCCCACCGGGGGTCGCCCCTTGCGGGCAGCCATCAGGCGGGGGCCTCGTCGAGGTCGATGGCGGTGAAGGACCGGGACATCGGCGGGAGACCCCGCACACGCTCGAGCGCGGGGACCAGCTCGCCGAGGTACGCCCGGTAGCCCTCGTCGGTGAGGTGCAGTCCGTCGTCGGTGAAGCGGTCGTCGAGGTGGTCGCCGTCGGCCAGCGCGGGCCAGGCGTCGAGGTACTGCGCGTGGCAGGTCGCGACGAACTGGCGCAGGTGCCGGTTCGCCTCCTCGATCTTCGTCGTGTACTCGGCCTGGCGCGGCAGGACGGAGACGAGCAGCAGGCGCACGCCCGGCAGCTCGCGCCGGAGCGTGACGAGGATGGTCTCGACGTTGCGGACGACGTGTTCGGCGCTCGCCCGGTGGTTGCCGAAGTCGTTCGTGCCGATGAGCAGCACGATCACCTCGGGCTGTTCGGCGACGACGGCCTCGAGGCGCGCGAGCACGCCGTCGGTCGTGTCGCCGCTGACGCCCTGGTTCAGCGTGTGCTCGTCGGGGAGCCAGGTGTCCCACGACCCCTGGGCCGTGATGCTGTCGCCCAGGAACAGGACGGGACTGCGTTCCTCGGTCATGCTGCCTCCTCGTTCGCCGGTTCCGGACTCCCATTGTGCTGGGTCCGGTTGCGCTGCGTCGACTCGGTGTTGTCCGACTCGCGC
Organism: Curtobacterium sp. TC1; assembly: GCF_019844075.1. NCBI lineage: Bacteria > Bacillati > Actinomycetota > Actinomycetes > Micrococcales > Microbacteriaceae > Curtobacterium > Curtobacterium sp. TC1. The sequence continues at coordinate 2,125,624 of NZ_CP081964.1, read as the reverse complement.
TCGGCGGCCGCGGTGATGCGTTCGACCATGCCGGGGAAGATGATCCCGTGGAAGGGCAGGATCCCGTACCAGTACAGGCGTCCGGGGAGGCCCTGCGGGAAGTAGATCGCCCGCTGGTGGTAGTCGCTGCCGCCCTCGGGGTTCGGGGTGACGGTCATCTCGAGCCAGGCGCGTCCCGGGGACTTGAACTCTGCCCGGAGCCGCAGGTACCGGCCGCGTTCGAGTCGTTCGACGCGCCACCAGTCGAGCGCGTCGCCCTGCTCGAGCCGGTCCTGGTCACGGCGCCCACGGCTGAGCCCGACGCCGCCGGCGACCTTGTCCATCCACCCGCGCGCGACCCAGGCCAGCGGGAACGAGTACCAGCCGTTCTCGCCGCCGATCGACTCGACGACGCGCCAGACGTCCTCGGCCGAGGCGCTCGAGTGCCGCTTCCGGTCGTCGACGTAGACGGTGTGGCCGGCCCAGTCCGGGTCGTTCGGCATCGGGTCGGCCGAGGCACTCGACAGCGTGGCGCTCCGCCAGCTCGTCTCGACCTGGCCCGAGCGCATCTTGTTCAGGGCGAGGCGGACGGCTCGGCGGTACGAGGTGAGCCCTCCCTCGGGCTGCGGCACGACGTCGTCGATGTCGTGCTCGCGCTGGACGCACTCGAACTGCAGCGACTCGATGATCGGGGTCGCGAGCTTGCGCGGGATCGGGGTGACGGCGTTGAACCAGTGCGCCGCGAGTCGCGGGGTGAGCACCGGCAGGACCGTGATGGGGCGCTGCCGGAGCTTCGCCTCGACCGCGTAGCCGTTGAGCATCTGGCCGTAGCGGAGCACGTCCGGACCGCCGATGTCGAAGGTGCGGTTGACGTCCGCGGGGACGTCGAGCGCCGCGACCAGGTAGTGGAGGACGTCGCGCACGGCGATCGGCTGGATGCGGTTGCGCACCCACCGCGGTGCCGGCATCCAGGGCAGGACGTCGGTCAGGTGCCGGATCATCTCGAACGAGGTGCTGCCGGAGCCGATGACGACACCCGCCTGGTAGGCGACGGTCGGCACGCCCGATCCGAGCAGGATCTCCCCCACCTCCTTGCGGCTGCGCAGGTGCTTCGACAGGTCGCCGTCGGGGTGCAGCCCGCCCAGGTAGACGAACCGGCTGACACCGGCGCGCTTCGCCTCGTGTGCCATCGTCTCGGCGGCCTGGCGTTCGGCGGACTCGAAGTCGCCGTCGGCGCCCATCGCGTGGGCGAGGTAGTACACGGCCTCGACGCCGTCGACCGCGGCACGGACCGCGTCGGCGTCCTGCAGGTCCCCTTCGGCGATGTCGACGTCGCTGCTCCACGGGACGTCCTGGAGCTTGCGGGGGTTGCGCACGAACACGCGCACGGAGTGTCCGGCTTCGAGGAGACGGGGGACGAGACGACCGCCGATGTACCCGGTGGCGCCGGTGACGAGGACCTGCATGCCCCGAACGCTACGCGGCACGCCTGACGGGTAGGCTTGCCGGGTGGACAACGCAGCCTTCCCCGTCACCGCCGATGCCGTCCGCGGCCTCATCGACCACGCGATCCTGAAGCCCGAGCTCACCCGCTCGGACGTCGACGCCCAGCTCGACGAAGCCGCCGCGTACCGGGTCTTCAGCGTGTGCGTCCGGCCGAGCGACGTGGCGTACGCCGTCGAGCGCCTGCAGGGCACCGGCGTCGGCGTCGGCACGGTCATCGGCTTCCCGCACGGCACCACGTCCACCGCGGCCAAGGTCGCCGAGTCGCTGCAGGCGCTGGCCGACGGTGCCTTCGAGCTCGACATGGTGCAGAACATCGGTGCCGCGAAGTCCGGCGACTGGGAGCGAGTCGAGCAGGACGTCCGCGCGGTGGTCGACGCCGCCGGGTCCACCGTCGTCAAGGTGATCCTCGAGACCGCGTTCCTGACCGACGACGAGATCGTCGCGGCGTCGCGTGCCGCGCAGTCGGCGGGTGCCGCGTTCGTGAAGACCTCCACCGGGTTCGCCGGCGGCGGAGCAACGGCCGAGCACATCGCCCTGATGCGCCGCACCGTCGGTGCCGACACCGGGGTGAAGGCCTCGGGCGGCGTCCGCGGGCTCGACACCCTGCTCGAGATGGTGGACGCGGGAGCGAACCGCATCGGCACGAGCGCCTCCGCGCGCATCCTCGACGAGGTCGCGCACCGCGTCGAGACCGGGGTCGCGTCGTCGCAGGGCGACGACACCAGCTCCTACTGATCCACCGCGACACGACCTGATCCACCGCACGACGACCTGACCCACCGCACGACGACCTGACCCGACCGACCCACCACCTGCCAGGCCGGGGCCCACCGGACGCGACGACGCGTCCGGGGGCCGCGCCGGGCCTCCAGACCGCCGCATCGGAGCGCGCATGTCCAGCACCGCACCCCAGTCCCTCGCCCTCGCCCTCGCCGTCGACCTCGGCGGCACCAAGGTCGAAGCCGCCCTCGTCACCGACCAGGGCGTCGTCCTGCCGGGCACGCGTTTCCGCAGCCCCACCGGGCCGCAGCGCACGTCCGACGAGCTGCAGGCGGCCGTCGACGAGGTCGTGACGAGCGCGCTCGGCACGGTCCCGACCGACGCGACCCTGGTCGGCGTCGGGGTCGGCTCGGCCGGCCCCGTCGACGAGGAGCACGGCCTCGTCTCCCCCCTCAACATGCCGGTGTGGCGCGGCCACCCGCTGCGAGACCGCATCGCGGCGCTCGTGCCCGAGGGCGTGCCGGTCACGCTGCGCATGGACGGCCTGGCGATCACGCTGGCCGAGCACTGGGTCGGGGCGGCCCAGGGGTACGACCACGTCATGGGCATGATCGTCTCGACGGGTGTCGGCGGCGGCCTCATCCTGCACGGCCGCACCGTCAGCGGCCCGACCGGCAACGCCGGGCACATCGGCCACGTGGAGTGCGGCGGCTACGACGACCCGTGCGCCTGCGGGGGAACCGGCTGCCTCGAAGCGATCGCCAGCGGCCCGAAGACCGTCGCCTGGGCGCAGCGGCACGGGTTCGCCGGGTCCACGGGCGAAGAGCTGTCGGCGGCGTACGCAGCCGGCGACGAGATCGCGGTCGCGGCGGTCCAGCGCAGCGGCCGGGCCCTCGGTCAGGCGATCGCCGCGGCGACGAGCCTCGTGGACCTCGAGGTCGTGGCGATCGGCGGCGGGTTCTCGCACGTCACGCCGGACCTGTTCGAGTACGCACGCGAAGCGGTGGCGGAGCGCGTCGAGTTCGGGTTCGTGACGAAGGTGCGCATCGTGCCGACGGCGCTGTCGCAGGACGGCCCGCTCATCGGGGCCGCCGCGCTGGTGCACCGCGCCGACGTCCTGCGCTGAAACTGACGCCGGCGTCCGGGGTGTCCGGGCGCTGGGCGTCCGAGCGTCCGGGTTGTCCTGGCTGTCCACAGGGGGTGTCGGCGGGGCGCCGGTGTCCGGCAGGATGACGAGGTGCCCGGTTCCCGTCTCCTGACCACGGACGACTGGCCCGAGGCGGAACTGCGCGCAGCGGTACTGGCCGGGGAGCTGGTCCCCGTCGGGCCGTGCTGGGCCTCACCCGCGACCCCGCAGGACCCGGCGCTCCGAGCGACCGCAGCCGCCTGGGTCCTCGGCGATGCCCGGCTGGTCGCCGCCGGCCGCACCGCCGCGTGGATCTGGGGCGCGACGTCCCGTCCGCCGGACCCGTTCGAGGCGAGCGTCCCGCCGCAGCTGCGCATCGCCGCCGGGCCGGCCCTGCACCTGCGCGAGGTGGCGCTCGAGCCCGTCGACGTGGTCCGGCTGGGATCGGCGCAGACCACGGTGACGACACCGGCGCGCACCGCGGTCGACCTGCTGCGCACGCCCGGGCCGACGAACCCGTTGCGCATCGACGCCGTCGCCGGGTTGCTCGCGATCGGTGCGGTGACAGGCGACGAGTTGCGGGAGCGCCTGAGCGCCCTCGGGACCATCCCGATGGTGCGCCAGGCCGAACGTCGTCTGCGCGCGCTGCTCAGCGAGCGGTGACCGGTCGGACTGTCGGCTCAGCCCGCGGTGACGGGTCCGCCCGCCCGGTCAGCCGGCGCTGACGGGTCTGCCCGATCGCTCAGCCCGCGCTGACGCGGTAGACGTCGTAGACGGCGTCGATGCGTCGGACCGCGTTCAGCACCCGGTCGAGGTGGATGGTGTCGCCCATCTCGAACACGAACCGACTGAGCGCCAACCGGTCGGACGAGGTCGAGACCGTCGCCGACAGGATGTTGACGTGGTGGTCGGTGAGCACCCGGGTGACGTCGCTCAGCAGGCCCGACCGGTCGAGCGCCTCGATCTGGATCTGGACGAGGAACACCGACTTCGACGACGGCGCCCACTCGACCTCGATCATCCGGTCCGGCTCGTTCATCAGGGACTTGACGTTCGTGCACGACGACTGGTGCACCGAGACGCCCTGGCCTCGGGTGATGAACCCGACGATCTGGTCGCCCGGCACCGGGGTGCAGCACTTCGCGAGCTTCACGAGGATGTCCGGCGCACCGCGCACCAGCACGCCGCTGTCACTCGTGCGGAGCTGGCGGCTCGTGACCTGGCGGGGGAACGTGAGCTCCGGCTCGTCGGTCTCGGTGTCGCTCTGGACGCTGCCCAGGACCTTCTCGATGACCGACTGGGTCGACACGTGCCCTTCGCCGACCGCGGCGTACAGGGCCGAGACGTCGTCGTACCGCATCGACGAGGCGACCTCGGCGATGGTGTCCTGGCTCATGATCCGCTGGAGCGGCAGGTTCTGCTTGCGCACGGCGCGGGCGATTGCGTCGCGCCCCTGCTCGACCGCCTCTTCGCGACGCTCCTTGGTGAACCACTGCTTGATCTTGTTGCGGGCCCGCGGGCTCTTGACGAACTTCAGCCAGTCCTGCGACGGGCCGGAGTCGGGGTTCTTCGACGTGAAGATCTCGACGACGTCACCGCTCGACAGCGAACTCTCGAGCGGCACCAGTCGACCGTTGACCTTGGCGCCCATGGTGCGGTGCCCGACCTCGGTGTGGACCGCGTACGCGAAGTCGACCGGGGTGGCGCCGGCGGGGAGTCCGATGACCTTGCCCTGCGGCGTGAAGACGTAGGTCTCCTTCGCGCCGATCTCGTAGCGGAGGGAGTCGAGGAACTCCCCCGGGTCACTCGTCTCCGCCTGCCAGTCGGTGATGTGGGCGAGCCACGCCATGTCCTGGTCGTCGGTGGTCGACGAGGTGCCGACGTCGCGGCCGGCGGCGCGCTGCTTGTACTTCCAGTGCGCGGCGACACCGAACTCGGCACGCTGGTGCATCTCGTGCGTGCGGATCTGGATCTCGACGGGGCGCCCCTGCGGCCCGAGCACGCTGGTGTGCAGCGACTGGTACAGGTTGAACTTCGGCGTCGCGATGTAGTCCTTGAACCGGCCGGGCAGCGGCGTCCACCGGGCGTGCACCGAGCCGAGCATCGCGTAGCAGTCGCGCACCGTCGGCACGAGCACCCGGATGCCGACGAGGTCGTAGATCTCGTCGAACTCGCGACCCCGCACGATCATCTTCTGGTAGATCGAGTAGTACTGCTTCGGCCGCCCCATGACCTCGCCGCGGACCTTCGCGGCCTTCAGGTCCTTCTTGAGGGTGCCGATGACGTTCTGGACGAACTGCTCGCGCTTCGGCTGCCGTTCCTTGACCAGGCTGTCGATCTCGACGTAGAGCTTCGGGTGCAGGACCGCGAACGACAGGTCCTCGAGCTCGAGCTTGATCATCTGGATGCCGAGCCGGTGCGCGAGGGGCGCGTAGATCTCGAGCGTCTCCTTCGCCTTGCGGGTGGCGGAGGTGGACTCGACGAAGCCCCAGGTGCGGGCGTTGTGCAGTCGGTCGGCGAGCTTGATGACGAGCACGCGGATGTCCTTCGACATCGCGATGACCATCTTGCGGACGGTCTCGGCCTGGGCGCTGTCGCCGTACTTGACCTTGTCGAGCTTCGTGACGCCGTCGACGAGCATGGCGATCTCGTCGCCGAAGTCGACCTGCAGCTGGTCGAGCTGGTAGTCGGTGTCCTCGACGGTGTCGTGCAGCAGCGCCGCAGCGATCGTGATCGGCCCGATGCCGAGGTCGGCGAGGATCTGGGCGACGGCGACCGGGTGCGTGATGTACGGCTCGCCGGACTTGCGCTTCTGACCGTCGTGCGCGCGCTCGGCGACCGAGTAGGCGCGCTCGATGAGGGTGACGTCGGCCTTCGGGTGGTGCGACCGCACCGTGCGGATCAGGGTGTCCACGGCACCTGCAGGCTGGGCACGCGAGAACAGGCGCGGGAGCAGCGAGCGGAGGGAACCGAGGTTGCCCGTCGTGTTCGGGCCGAGGGGGCTGGTCGGGCGCTGTGCGGAGCCGGGGCGACTCGGCGCAGACGGCTCTTCGCGGGTGTCCGTCATGATGCGCCTCCCAGGACTCGGTCCGAGAGCTCGATCCGAGCTCGATCCGACAACACTACGCGCGTCCGGTCAGTGCTCGTGACCCGGTTCGCCCTGGGCGTCGCGGACCACCGGGGCGCCGGACTGCTCCCAGGCGACCATGCCGCCGGTCAGGTTGACCGCGGAGACGCCGGACTGCTCGAGGGCTGCGACCACGCGTGACGAGCGGGCGCCCGAGTGGCAGACGATGATCGCCGGCTCGTCGCCGCCGTCGATCTCCTGCCACCGGTTCACCAGCTCGGACATCGGCACGAGCGTGGCCTGCGGCGCGTGGACCTCGTCCCACTCCCCCTGCTCACGGACGTCGAACAGTCGTGCGCCGGACGCCAGTCGACGTCGCGCCTCCGCGACGTCGACCTCGGTGATCTCGATCGGCATCAGACGTCCGCCGTGGCCGCGGCGTCGACCTCGCGCTGGCGCTTGGCCGCCGCTTCGGTCTTCTTCGCGTCGGCCTGCTTGATCTTCGGCTCGTTCTCGCGCAGGTGGGCGTACATCGGCGACGCGATGAAGATCGTCGAGTAGGTCCCGACGATGATGCCGATGAACAGTGCGAGCGAGATGTCGCGGAGGGTCCCCGCGCCGAGCACGTACGACCCGATGAACAGGATCGCCGCGACGGGCAGCAGTGCCACGACCGAGGTGTTGATCGAGCGGACGAGCGTCTGGTTCACCGCGAGGTTCACGGACTGCTTGAAGGTCCGGATCGACTCCTGCGCGGTGTTCTCGCGCACCTTGTCGAACACCACCACGGTGTCGTAGAGCGAGTAGCCGAGGATCGTCAGGAATCCGATCACGGCTGCGGGCGTGACCTCGAGCCCGACGATGCCGTAGACGCCCGCCGTGATCAGCAGGTCGTGCAGCAGGGCCGCCATCGCGGACAGCGACATCTTCCAGGTGCGGAAGTACAGCGTCATGAACACGGCGGCCAGGGCGAGGAAGATCACCAGACCGCGGATGGCCTGGGCCAGCACGTCGGCACCCCACGTGGCACCGATGAAGGTCGCGGCGACCTGGCTCTCCGGCACGTCGTACGCCTCGGCCAGGGCGTCCTGCACCTCGGTCGTCTGGCGGTCGGTGAGCTGGCCGGTCTGCACGCGGATGCCGTGCGTCCCGAGCTGGGAGACGCGCGGGATCTCGTCCGAGACGACCCGCTCGACGGTGTCGGTCGCGATGCTCTGGTCGGTGTTCTTGACGTCCGACAGGGTGAACTCGGAGCCGCCGGTGAACTCGATGCCGAGCTGGTACCCGCCGCGCAGCCACGGGGTGGCGAGCGAGATCACGATCATGATGAGCGCGATGAGGTACCAGGTCTTGCGTCGTCCGATGATGTCGTACGACCGCTTGCCCGTGTAGAGGTCGCTGCCGAACTGGCTGAAGCTGGCCATCAGTCGTCCTTCCCGTCCGGCGTGGAGCCGTTGTCGCCGGAGGCCTGCTGGGCCTTCCGCTCCGCGATCGTCTGTCGGCGCTGCGCCTCACCGGCGCTGCGCTGGCGCTTGCCGTCCACCACGGGAGCGCGGAACTGCGCGCGCCCCTTGTAGACCGCACCGAGCGCCGCCGGGTCGAGCCCGCTGAACCTGTGCCCCTCGCCGAAGAACCGGCTGCGGGAGATGAGCTGCATCATCGGGTGGGTGAAGAGCGCGACCACCACGATGTCGATCAGCGTCGTGAGGAGCAGCGTGAACGCGAAGCCCTTCACGTCGGCGACGGCGAGCACGTACAGGGTGACGGCTGCGAGCAAGTTCACCGCGTCGGACGCCAGGATCGTGCGGAGTGCGCGCTTCCAGCCGGACTCGACCGCGCTCTCGAGGGCACGGCCGTCGCGGAGTTCGTCACGGATGCGTTCGAAGTACACGATGAACGAGTCCGCCGTGATGCCGATCGCGACGATCAGACCCGCCACACCCGCCAACGACAGGCGGTAGTCGACGCGCCAGGACATGATCGCGATGACCAGGTAGGTCAGCACCGCGGCGACCCCGAGTGACAGCACCGTGACGAACGCGAGCGCCCGGTACTGGATGACGGAGTAGATGATCACCAGGACGAGCCCGATCAGGCCCGCGACGAGACCACCGATGAGCTGGGCGGTGCCGAGCGTCGCCGAGATGTTCTCGTTCGACTGCACCTGGAAGTTGATCGGCAGCGCGCCGTACTTGAGCTGGTCGGCGAGGGTCTTCGACGACTCGGCCGTGAACGAACCGGTGATCTGCGCCTTGCCGTTGGTGATGGCGGAGTTCGTGGACGGGGCCGTGATGACCGAGCCGTCCAGCACGATCGCGAACTGGTTCTGCGGCGCCTGCAGCGACACGAGACGGTTCGTGACGGTGCGGAAGTCCTTCGTGCCCTGTCCGTCGAAGGTCAGGTTGACGGCCCACTGGCCCGTCGAGGTGCCCTGCGAGTCGGTGGCGAGACCCGAGGTGGCGTTGCTGATGTTCGCACCCGAGACCTCGACCGGGCCGAGGATGTACTTCGCGGCACCGTCGGCGTCACAGGTGACGAGGGGCTCGTCGTCCGGAGCCGTGGTGACGTCGTCCGGAGCCGCGCAGTTGTAGTTCGTGTAGAGGTCCTGCAGCGCCGGGGTCACCCAGTTGACGTCGCTGCCGTTCGTCGGCTTCGCGCTCGGCGTTGCCGCGAGCGAGGCGGGCGGCGAGTACGGCGTCGGCGAAGCGGTGGACTTCCCGTCGTCACCGACGGCGGAGTTCGTCGCGGCCTCGGTGAACAGCACCGGGCGGAACGTCAGCTTCGCCGCTGCCTCGATGCGGTCGATCGTGGCCTTGTCGGGCCGACCGGGGATCGACACGACGATGTTGTTCGCACCCTGCGTGTTGATCTCGGTCTCGGAGACGCCGGTGGCGTTGATGCGCTGGCGGATGATCTCCACCGCCTGCTGCAGCTGCTGCGAGGTGACCGAGTCGCCCTCGGTGTTCTGTGCCGCCAGGGTCAGCTGCGTGCCGCCCTGCAGGTCCAGTGCGAGCTCAGGGACCCAGCTCGCGCCCTGGTACCACTCGTCCGTGTCGTCCTTCGAGCTGCCGGCGAGGATCGACGCGGCGGTGTTCAGGCCGGCGAGGATCGCCATCAGGATCACCAACCAGGTGAGCGAGCGCAGCGCCTTCTTGACGGGTGTCGATCGTGCCACCGGTCGTCTCGTCTTTCTGTTCAGGACCATCGGCACTCACGCGCGACGGCAGAGGGAAGCCGCCGGGTCAGACGACCCGGCGGCCGAGGGCGTCAGTCGTCGGACTTGCGCTTCGTGGCGTCGGTCTCGTCGAGGCGGTCGTTGTCGACCCGCTCGCCGTAGACCGGCTCCCCGTTGAGTTCGGCGACGGGCTTGGCCTCGTCCTCCGGCGTCGCGGTGGTCTCGATGTCCGAGGCGTTGTCGTCGACGACGCGCGACAGGGTCTGACGGTGCACCGTGACGACCGTGCCCGGTGCGATCTCGACGTCGGCGGTGACCTTCTCGTCGTCGACCGAGAGGAGCGTGCCGTAGAGGCCGAAGGACAGCATCACGCGAGCACCCGGCACCATCTTGGTGGCGAGCTCGCCCTGCTGCTTCTTGCGCTTGCGGCTGTTGTAGAACATGAAGGCCGCGAACGCCACGACGATGACGATGAGGATGACTTCTTGACCCATGATGCAGTTGCCTTCTCTGGTTGCTCGGTTTCGGGCCGTAGCAGTCTAGGGCACGCCACTGTGCGTGGCATGTCACCCGACCGATCGGCCGCTAGTCGGTGGTGTCGGAGTCGTCGAACAGTCCCGGGAGCGGTCCGACGCCCTGCCCCGGGGTGAGGCCGAGGTGCCGCCACGCGACCGGTGTCGCGATGCGGCCGCGCGGGGTGCGCGTGACCAGACCGACCCGGACGAGGAAGGGTTCGACGACCGACTCGATGGTCTCGGACTCTTCGCCGACCGACACCGCGAGGGTGTTCAGTCCCACCGGTCCGCCGTCGAAGCGGGTCAGCATGATCTCGACCACGGCGCGGTCGAGGCGGTCGAGGCCGAGCTCGTCGACGTCGTAGAGGTCGAGCGCGCCCTGGACGGCAGCCATGCCGTCGGTGGTGCGGTGCACGAGGGCGTAGTCACGGACCCGGCGGAGCAGCCGGTTCGCGATGCGCGGGGTGCCGCGGGAGCGCCCGGCGATCTCGCGCAGCGCGGACCGGTCGATGTCGAGTTCGAGCAGGTGGGCGGCGCGGATCAGGACCTGCTCGAGCTCGTCCTTCTCGTAGAACTCGAGGTGCGCCGTGAAGCCGAAGCGGTCACGGAGCGGGTTCGGCAGCAGGCCGGCGCGGGTGGTGGCGCCGACCAGGGTGAACGGTGCGAGGTCGAGCGGGATGCTCGTCGCGCCGGCGCCCTTGCCGACCATGACGTCGATCCGGAAGTCCTCCATCGCCAGGTAGAGCATCTCCTCTGCCGAGCGTGCCATCCGGTGGATCTCGTCGATGAACAGGACCTCGCCCGGCACGAGTGAGGACAGCACGGCCGCGAGGTCGCCGGCGTGCTGGATCGCGGGCCCGCTCGACATCCGCAGGGGACGACCGGTCTCGTGCGCGACGATCATCGCGAGTGTGGTCTTGCCGAGGCCGGGAGGACCCGCCATCAGGATGTGGTCCGGGGTGCGGTCCTGCATGCCGGCGGCCTTGAGCAGCAGGTCGAGCTGCCCGCGCACCTTCCGCTGCCCGACGAACTCGTCGAGCGACCGCGGACGGAGGGCCCCCTCGAAGGCGAGTTCCTCCTGCGACTCGGCTCCGGCTGACGTGATGCCGCTCATCGACCGGCACCGGCGGGCCGGAGCGCACCGAGCGCGGCGCGGAGCAGCGCCTGCGTGCCCATGGCCGCGGCCCCGGGCTCGTTCGCGACGGTCTCGTCGACGGCGGTCTGGGCGGCGTCCTCGCGCCAGCCGAGGCCGATCAGTGCGGAGACGACGTCGGTGGCTGCCGGGTGCGCGGCGGTACCCCGACCGGCGGTGACGACGGCGGCCTGCTCGAACGCGGCGAGCTTGCCGGTGAGCGCGAGGATGATGAGCTTCGCGGTCTTCGGGCCGATGCCGGAGACCTTGCGGAAGGCACCGTCGTCGTCCTTCGCGACGGCGTTGGCGACCTGCGACGGGTCCATGTGGGCGAGGACGCCCATCGCGGACTTCGGCCCGACGCCCGTGACGCTGCGCAGCAGGTCGAAGACCTGGAGGGCGTCGGTCGACTCGAAGCCGAAGAGCAGGTGCTCGTCCTCGCGCACGATCATCGCCGTGCGGACGAACACCTCGGCCCCGTGGCGCATCGTCAGCGCGTGGGCCGGGGTCACGGTGACGGCGTACCCGACTCCCCCGGCCTCGATCACCACGGCGGAACCGGCGATGTCGATGCAGGTACCCCGGAGACTCGCGATCATGCCCCGAGCCTACGGCTGCCCACCGACGCGGCCGACGAGCCACGCGGTCGTGCCGCGGCAGCGGCCGCACGGGCGAGCGGGGAGTCGACGTTGCCGCCCTGTGCATCGCGCCAGGCGCGCTGTGCCGGGGTGAGGTTCGTGGCACGCTCGCCGGCGACGTCAGGTGATCCGAGCCTCCAGGCATGGCACACGGCCAGCGCGAGCGCGTCGGCGGCGTCGGCCGGCTTCGGGGCCTCGTCCAGACCGAGGACGCGCGCGATCATGGTCTGTACCTGGCGCTTGTCGGCGTTGCCGTAGCCGGTGACGGCCGCCTTGACCTCGGACGGCGTGTGCAGGCCGACCGGCAGCCCGCGCGCCGCGGCGGCGTGCAGGGCCAGACCCGCCGCCTGGGCGGTTCCCATCACAGTGCGGACGTTCGCCTGGGCGAACACGCGCTCCACGGCGACCGCGTCCGGGTGGTGCTCGTCGATCTCGGCGGCGATGCCGTCGGCGATGCGGAGCAGCCGCTGTTCGAGCGGCATGTCCGCCGGGGTGCGCACGACCGTCACGTGGACGAGCCGTGCGCGCCGGTTCGGTGCGACCTCGACGACGCCGACGCCGCACCGGGTGAGCCCGGGGTCCACCCCGAGCACACGGAGCACGGCTACTCGCCCTCGTCCTCGTCGAGCTCGGCCTGGACGTCCGCCGGCACCTCGAAGTTCGCGTAGACGTTCTGCACGTCGTCGCTGTCCTCGAGCGCGTCGATCAGGCGGAAGACCTTGCGGGCGGTCTCGGCGTCGACCGGCACCTTGAGGCCGGGCACGAACTCGGCGTCGGCCGAGTCGTAGTCGATGCCGGCGTCCTGCAGCGCGGTGCGGGCCGCGACGAGGTCGCTGGCCTCGGTGATGATCTCGAAGCCGCCGCCCTGGTCGATGACGTCCTCGACACCGGCGTCGAGCACGGCGGTCATGACGGTGTCCTCGTCGAGGCCGTCGACCTTCGTGACCGAGATGACGCCCTTGCGCGAGAAGTTGTAGGCGACGCTGCCCGGGTCGGCCATCGTGCCACCGTTGCGGGACATCGCCGTCCGGACCTCGGCCGCCGCGCGGTTCTTGTTGTCGGTGAGGCACTCGATCAGCATCGCGACGCCGTTCGGGGCGTAGCCCTCGTACATGATCGTCGTGTACTCGATCGACTCACCGGTCAGGCCGGCACCGCGCTTGACGGCACGGTCGATGTTGTCGTTCGGGACCGAGGTCTTCTTGGCCTTCTGGATCGCGTCGACCAGCGTCGGGTTGCCCGACAGGTCGGCGCCACCCATCTTCGCGGCGACCTCGATGTTCTTGATGAGCTTGGCGAACGACTTGGCACGGCGGCCGTCGATGACGGCCTTCTTGTGCTTGGTCGTCGCCCACTTGGAATGCCCGGACACGGTTCTCCTTGCGTCTTGCGGAAAGTCGGGGTCAGTTTACCCAGCCGGGAGGCCCGGTGCCTCCCCGCCCCGCCGGTGCTGGCGCGCAGGCGGCCGGGCCCAGGGCGCGCGGCTCGCGTCAGGCGCTGCGCACCATGGCGAGGAAGCGGCGGTGGAAGCGGTCCTCGCCGGCGACCTCGGGGTGGAACGCACTCGCGAGCACGTTGCCCTGCTGCACCGCGACGACCTGCCCGTCCGCCAACGCACCGAGGACCTGGACGCCGGGTCCGTGCTGCTCGACGACGGGGGCACGGATGAAGACCGCGTGCACCGGCGCGTCGCCGAGCTCGGGCATCGGGACGTCGACCTCGAACGAGTCGTTCTGGCTGCCGAACGCGTTCCGTCGCACCGTGGTGTCGAGCACGTCGAGGGTCTGCTGCCCGCTGATGCCGTCGGTGATCCGTGACGACAGCATGATCATGCCGGCACAGGTCCCGTACGTCGGCAGGCCCCCACGGATCGCCTCGGCGAGGGGCTCGGCGACGCCGAACGCCCGGGACAGCTTGTCCATCACGCTCGATTCACCGCCGGGGATCACGACGCCGTCGAGGGCCGCGATCTCCTCCGGTCGACGGAGCGGCACGACGTCGGCGCCGAGCTCCGTCAACGAGGCGATGTGTTCGCGGAAGTCACCCTGCAGTGCCAGGACCCCGATGCGGGGCCGAGCGCCGCCCGTCGTGCTACCAGCCACGCTCGGCGAGGCGGTGCGGTGCGGGGACGTCGGCGACGTTGATGCCGACCATCGCCTCGCCCAGGCCACGTGAGACCTCGGCGATGACCTTGGGGTCGTCGTGGAACGTCACGGCCTTGACGATCGCCGCGGCACGCTTCGCCGGGTCGCCGGACTTGAAGATGCCGGAGCCGACGAACACGCCGTCCGCGCCGAGCTGCATCATCATCGCGGCGTCGGCCGGGGTGGCGACGCCACCTGCGGTGAAGAGCACGACGGGGAGCTTGCCGGTGCGGGCGACCTCGCGCACGATCTCGAACGGCGCCTGCAGTTCCTTGGCGGCGACGTAGAGCTCGTCCTCCTTGAGGTGGCGCAGTGCCGCGATCTCCTTGTTGATCGTGCGGATGTGCTTCGTGGCCTCGGACACGTCACCCGTGCCGGCCTCGCCCTTGGAACGGATCATCGCGGCGCCCTCGGTGATGCGACGGAGCGCCTCGCCCAGCTCGGTGGCACCGCAGACGAACGGCGTGGTGAAGTTCCACTTGTCGATGTGGTTGACGTAGTCGGCGGGCGAGAGCACCTCGGACTCGTCGATGTAGTCGACGCCGAGCTCCTGCAGCACCTGCGCCTCGACGAAGTGGCCGATGCGGGCCTTCGCCATGACGGGGATCGACACGGCGGCGATGATCTCCTCGATCATCGACGGGTCGGACATGCGGGCGACGCCGCCCTGTGCGCGGATGTCGGCGGGGACGCGCTCGAGGGCCATGACCGCGGTCGCGCCGGCTTCTTCCGCGATGCGGGCCTGCTCGGCGTCGACGACGTCCATGATGACGCCGCCCTTGAGCATCTCGGCGAGGCCGCGCTTGACGCGGTCGGAGCCGGTGATCGAGGTGCCAGGGGTGCCGGAGGTGCTGGTGCTGTCGCTCATGATGCCGATCAGTCTAGTCCGCTGCAGGCCAGCCCTCGGCGACCAGTCGGCGGGTGTCCCCGAGCATCTGGGACATCGACTTCGTCCGCGCGATGATCGGGAAGAAGTTCGCGTCGGACTGCCACCGCGGCACGATGTGCTGGTGCAGGTGCGCGGCGATACCGGCCCCAGCGACCTCGCCCTGGTTCATCCCGATGTTGAAGCCGTCGCAGTGCGACACGGCACGCAGGACCCGCATCGCGGTCTGGGTGAGTTCGCCCATCTCGCGGAGCTCGTCCGGTGTGGCCTCGTCGTAGAGCGGCACGTGGCGGTACGGGCAGACGAGCAGGTGTCCGTTGTTGTAGGGGAACAGGTTGAGCAGCACGTAGGCGTGCTCGCCCCGCGCGACGATGAGAGCGTCCTCGTCGGACTTCCGCGGTGCCTCGCAGAACGGGCAGTCGTCGGCGTGCCCGCGACCCGTGCCCTCGCGCCCGGCGTCGATGTACGCCATCCGGTGCGGGTTCCACAGGCGCTGGAAGGCATCCGGGACGGCCGCTCCGGTGGCGGCGTCCCGGATGACCAGCGGGTCCTGCTCGTCCGTCATCAGACCTGCGCGCGCTCGCGGATCGCCGTCAGGATGCGGTCGACCGCCTCGTCCACGGGCACGGCGTTGTCCTGCCGTCCGTCGCGGAAGCGGAACGACACCGCCCCGGCGTCGCGGTCGTCGCCGCCCGCGATGAGCTGGAACGGCACCTTCGCCTTGGTGTGCGTGCGGATCTTCTTCTGCATGCGGTCGTCCGAGTGGTCGACCTCGGCACGGACGCCGTGCGACCGGAGCTTCGCGACGACCTCGTCGAGGTAGTCGCCGTACTCGGCCGCGACGGGGATGCCGACGACCTGCACCGGGGACAGCCAGGCCGGGAACGCGCCCGCGTAGTGCTCGGTCAGCACCCCGAAGAACCGCTCGATCGAGCCGAACAGTGCGCGGTGGATCATCACCGGGCGCTGACGGGACCCGTCTGCCGCGGTGTAGTCGATGCCGAAGCGCTCGGGCAGGTTGAAGTCGAGCTGGACGGTCGACATCTGCCACGTGCGGCCGATGGCGTCACGCGCCTGCACCGAGATCTTCGGGCCGTAGAAGGCGGCACCGGCGGGGTCGGGCACGAGTTCCAGGCCGGATTCCTCGGCGACCTCGCGCAGGGTGTTCGTGGCGACGTCCCAGACCTCGTCGTCGCCGACGTACTTCTCCGGGTCCTTCGTCGAGAGCTCGAGGTAGAAGTCGTCGAGACCGTAGTCGCGCAGCAGCGAGAGCACGAACTCGAGGGTCGTGGTCAGCTCCTCCTTCATCTTCTCCTGCGTGGTGAAGATGTGGGCGTCGTCCTGGGTCATGCCGCGCACGCGGGTGAGGCCGTGGATGACGCCGGACTTCTCGTTGCGGTAGACCGTGCCGAACTCGAACATGCGCAGCGGCAGGTCGCGGTAGGAGCGCGGCTGCGACCGGTACGCCAGGATGTGCATCGGGCAGTTCATCGGCTTGAGGTAGTAGTCGGCACCCTGCCGCGTGACGTTGCCGTCCTCGTCCTTGGCCTCGTCCATGTGCATGGCCGGGAACATGCCGTCCTTGTACCAGCCGAGGTGCCCGGAGGTCTCGAACAGGTCGCCCTTGGTGATGTGCGGCGTGTAGACGAACGAGTAGCCGTTCTCCTCGTGCCGGCGACGCGAGTAGTCCTCCATCTCGCGGCGGATGATGCCGCCCTTGGGGTGGAAGATCGCCAGGCCGGAACCGATCTCGTCGGGGAACGAGAAGAGGTCGAGCTCGGCACCGAGCTTGCGGTGGTCGCGCTTCGCGGCTTCCTCGAGGCGGACGAGGTACGCCTTGAGCTGGTCCTTGTCGGGCCAGGCGGTGCCGTAGATGCGCTGCAGCTGCGGGTTCTTCTCCGAGCCGCGCCAGTACGCGGCGGCGACGCGCATGAGCTTCGCGGCGTTGCCGATCCACCGGGTGTGCGGCACGTGCGGACCGCGGCAGAGGTCCTGCCAGACGACCTCGCCCGACTTCGGGTCGACGTTCTCGTACACGGTGAGCTCGCCGGCGCCGACCTCGACGTTCTCGCCGGAGTCGCCGTCCGTCGCCGCGCCCTTCAGCCCGATGAGCTCCTGCTTGTACGGCTCCCCCGCCATCAGTTCGCGCGCCTGCTCGTCGGTGACGACCACGCGGCGGAAGCGCTGGGCCTGCTTGACGATGCGGTCCATGCCCTTCTCGATCGCCTTGAGGTCCTCGGGGGTGAAGGGCTCGGCGACGTCGAAGTCGTAGTAGAAGCCGTCGGTGACGGGCGGACCGATGCCGAGCTTGGCGTCGGGGTTGATCTGCTGGACGGCCTGCGCCAGCACGTGTGCAGCCGAGTGACGGAGGATGTCGAGCCCGTCCTGCTCCTGCAGGGTGACGGCCTCGGCGGTCTCGCCGGCCTGGACGTCGGCAGCGAGGTCCTTCAGGACACCGTCGACACGGATCGCGACGACGCCGCGCTCACCGTCGAAGAGCTCGGTGCCCGTCGTGGTGGTCGTCGCGGTCCGGGGCTCGGGTGCCTGGGGAAGCTCTGCGGGCGCGGGTGCGACTGACTCGGTCACGATGATGGGACTCCTCGATCGAAATGGTGCGTCAAGACTAGTGCGCGCGCGGCGGTTAGGCGGGCACGGCGCCGAGCGTGGTGACGGGCAGTCGGGGCTCGAGCCGCTCGCGTCCGTCCAGCCCGTCGAGCTCGAGCAGCGCGGCGAACCCGACGGCCTGGTACCCGGCGCGTTCGAGCAGCGTGATGGTCGCTGCTCCGGTACCGCCGGTGGCCAGGACGTCGTCGACGACGAGGACCCGGGTGCCCGCGGGCAGCTGGCCCGGGCGCAGCTCGAGCTCGGCCTCGCCGTACTCGAGCGCGTACTGCTCGCTGAGGACCTCGCCGGGCAGCTTGCCGGCCTTGCGCACGGTGAGCACGCCGACCTGGTGCCGGGCGGCGATGCCACCGGCGAGGGCGAAGCCACGGGCCTCGATGCCGGCGACGGCGTCGAACCCGGCGCCGACCGCGAACGGCGCGGCGAGTGCCTCGCACACGCGGCCGAACGCCACGGCGTCCGAGAACACCGGCGTCACGTCACGGAACAGCACCCCCGGCTTCGGGAAGTCCGGGACGACGGCGGTCAGGCGTTCGACGAGTGCAGCTGCGGTTTCGGTCACCCACCAACGGTACGGGAGGCCCGGGGTGCGTCCGGACGCCCCGCACGGTGCGAGGTCGGTCGCGCCGTGCCGGGTCGTCGGTGCGGCGCACGGTGTCGTCGGTACGGCGCACGGTGCGGGTTGCGTCGGCCGGTGCGCCGACGGTGGCTCGGTGCGGGGCTGTCCCCCCGCACCGAGCCACCAAGCGGGCACGGGACGGCGACGGTCGCACGGTGCGACGGTCGGGTGTCCGATCCGGCTCAGCGCCAGGCGCGCATGAGTGCGGCCTGCAGGAGCAGGTCGTTCTCGCGCTGCTGCCGCTCGCGGTCGAGCTGCAGGCGTGTTCCGTGGTCGATCACCAGACGGACCCGGCGGGTGCGGCGACTCCAGATGATGAGCGACATGCCGATGCGCAGCGCGACGCGGTCGGTGAAGGAGACCCGGCGGCGCGGCGCGCGGGTATCGGGAGGACGGGTGGCGGTCTTCGATGACACGGTGATCCCTTTCAGGGCATGACGGAATTGCCCGGCACGCGGGCAGGAGTGGATTGCCCGGCACGCGGGCGGGGGTAATGAATGCGTGAGAATGCATTCCGCGGTGGTCGGAGGAATGTCCGACGACGAGTTGCGGAATGCCTTCCGGTACCGAGAGCGCCACACCGACCGCCGACGTTCTCCGGCGACGATCGAGACGGTCCGACCGCGTGCACGGAACACGCGGATCGGGACCGATCGGCGATCGTCGGAGCCGGTTCGCCGCGAGCCTGATCGGCTCAGCGCGAGGTGTCAGGCGACGAACTCGTCACGTGACGAGCACTTCGAACGACACAGATGTCGGAGGAAAGTGGAACGCTCCGGGTCAGCGGACGCGGAACGGGGTGCCGACGCGTCCGCGGATTCCACGGAACGGAATGGTTGCGGTGATCATCATGGTCGGCCCCCTTTCGGTCTCGAGCTGTCGGAGTCGTCCCCCGGCTGCCATGCAGCGGTTCGCGACGAGTGAACACTATCGGCACCGCAATTCGCAGCGCAACCCCTTTTCTCGATTTCTCCGGAATTGCATTCCCGAACAGGTTCCGCACGGTGCGAGGTTCGTGGTCTCGCGCCGCTGTGCGCGCTGGGTGCCGAGGTCTTGTCGGTCACCGAGCGGTCGATCCCGTACCGGGTGGCGGGGCGTGCACCGTGCGCCGACGACGGGCGTGCGGAGATGTGCGCGACCGGCACCGGGCCTCCAGGCTGCACGGTGCGACGTTGGCGGACCGGTGGCAGTCTGCGTGCTCGGTGCGGGGCAGCAAGCGCGCCCGGTGCGGTCAACCTCGCACCGGGTGGTGGAGCACGCACCGTGCGCAGGGCGCCGCACCCGCACCGCACCCGCACCGCACCCGCACCCGGGCGCGACGAAGGCCCGGTACCGAACCGGTACCGGGCCCTCGTCGTCCGACGGCTGCTACAGCGTCGCGGGTTCCACCACGGCCGCCGTCAGCACGTCGTCCACGACGTCGATCCGCACGGTGTCCCCGGCGGTCGCGCCACCGTCGACCACGAGCGTCGCGATGCGGTCGTCGACCTCGCGCTGGATGAGCCGACGGAGCGGACGGGCGCCGTACTCGGGTTCGTACCCGTGCTCGGCGAGCCAGTCGACCGCGGCGTCCGACACGGAGAGCACCATGTCCTGCGCGACGAGCCGCAGCGCCGTGTCCTGCAGCAGCAGCGACACGATCGACGCGATCTGCGACCGGTCGAGCTTGCGGAAGAGCACGATCTCGTCGATGCGGTTGATGAACTCCGGCCGCATCGCCTCGCGCAGCTTGCCCATCACGCGGGCACGGAGGTCGTCCTCGCCGTAGCCGTCGGTCGTGCCCACCGGCGCGAACCCGAGGGCGCCCGACCGCGAGGCCAGGAACTCCGAGCCGATGTTCGACGTCATGATGACGACGGTGTTGCGGAAGTCCACCGTGCGCCCCTGGCCGTCGGTCAGTCGACCGTCGTCCAGCACCTGCAGCAGCAGGTTGAACACGTCGGGGTGGGCCTTCTCGACCTCGTCGAGCAGGATGACCGAGTACGGGTTGCGGCGCACACGCTCGGTGAGCTGCCCGGCCTCGTCGTACCCGACGTACCCGGGAGGCGCACCGACCAGGCGCGAGACCGTGTGGCGTTCGCCGAACTCGCTCATGTCGAAGCGGAGCATGGCGGACTCGTCACCGAACAGCGACGACGCGAGGGCCTTCGCCAGCTCGGTCTTGCCGACGCCGGTCGGGCCGAGGAACAGGAAGCTGCCGACCGGTCGGCGCTGGTCGCCCATGCCGGTGCGGCTGCGCCGGACGGCCTTCGCGATCGCCGCGACGGCGTCGTCCTGGCCGACGACGCGCTCGTGCAGCTCCTGCTCGAGCACGGCGAGCCGTGAACGGTCGCCCTGGGTCAGACGCGTCGCCGGGATGCCGGTGGCACGCGACACCACGCCCGCGATGTCGCGTTCCGTGATCGAGGTGCCCACGGATTCCGGACGGGTGGGCCCACGCCGCCGGTCCCGCGGCGACGCGTCAGCGGCGTCGCGGCCGTGCCGGTGGGGAGCGCGCCCAGCGTCCGCCGACGTGGCGGCGGCGATCCGGGCCTCCAGTCCGACCGTCTCGTCGCGCAGGCGCGACGCCTCTTCGTACCGTTCCTCGGCGACCGCGCGGTCCTTCTCGGCGAGCAGCTCGGCGACCTGGTCGCGCAGGGCCTCGACGTCGACGTCACCCGAGCGGGCGAGCCGGCGACGTGCGCCGGCCTGGTCGATGAGGTCGATGGCCTTGTCCGGCAGGTGCCGGTCCGTGACGTAGCGGTGCGAGAGCTCGACGGCGGCGCGGAGCGACTCCGGCGTGTAGACGACGCCGTGGTGCTCCTCGTACCGGGGCGCGAGCCCGGTCAGGATCGCGACGGCGTCCTCGACACTCGGCTCCCCGACCGTGACCGGCTGGAAGCGACGCTCGAGTGCGGCGTCCTTCTCGATCCGGCGGTACTCGTTCAGGGTGGTCGCGCCGACCAGGTGCAGGTCGCCGCGGGCGAGCCGGGGCTTGAGGATGTTGCCGGCGTCCATCGAGCCGCCCTCACCGCCTCCGCCGGCGCCGACGACGGTGTGGAGCTCGTCGACGAAGACGATGAGCTCGTCGGCGTGCGCCGCGATCTCGTCCATGGCCTTCGTCAGGCGCTCCTCGAAGTCGCCGCGGTACCGGGTGCCGGCGAGCATGCCGGGCAGGTCGAGTGCGACGACCCGCTTGCCCTGCAGCAGGGACGGGACGTCGCCGTCGACGATGCGCTGCGCGAGTCCCTCGACGATGGCGGTCTTGCCGACGCCGGGCTCGCCGATCAGGACGGGGTTGTTCTTGGTGCGGCGGAGCAGGATCTCGACCGCCTGTTCGATCTCGTCGGCACGACCGATCACCGGGTCGATGCGGCCGTCACGGGCCCGCGCGGTGAGGTCGGTGCCGAACTGGTCGAGGGTCGGGGTGTCGCTGTCGGTCTCGGTCGTGCCGGGTGCTGTGTCGGTTCCGGGCATGGGGCGCCCCTCTCGTGCTGCTGCCGCGGCCTGCTGGGCGTAGTCCTGCATGGCCTGCGGGGTGACACCGGCGCTGGCGAGCAGCTGCCCGGTGACGGTCTCCTGGTCGGTCACGAGCGCGAAGAAGACGTGCTCGGGATCGGTGTAGGTGCTGCCGAAGCCCCGCGCGGCCTGGGTGGCCTCGACGAGGATGCGCTGCGCCGTGCCGGTGAGGGCCGGGCGGCCGGTCTGCTCGGCCTGCGGTTCGCGCGCCATCGGCAGGCGCTGCTCGATCTCGGCGGCGAGGCGCTCGGGGTCGACCCCGGCGGAACGGACGACGGCGTCGAACGGTTCGGTGCGGACGAGCACGTGCAGCAGGTGCAGTGCGTCGACCTCGCGCTGTCCCTGCGACACCGCGTACTCGGCGGTGTGCTGGAGCAGCTCGTGGGTACGGCGGCTGAGGAGCCGCGTGATGTCCACCGGTCGGCCGAACGCACGGACGCGCTGCGGGTCGCCGGTGTTCTGCGCCGCGAGGAGTCGGGCGAGGAACTCGTCGAACGAGTCACTGCCGCTGGTCGGGCCGAACGTCTCTGGCAAAGGGACCTCCTGGGAACTTGAGTGCCTTCGACTCAATGCAACGCAGGAGGACCAGGGTCATTCCCGGTCCGGCGAGAAACTTGCGGCGACCCGACTCAGGTCCGCGCGATCGCAGCGGAGACCGCGTCGGTGACCCGCGCGAGGTCGGCCGGTGCGACCTCGATGTCGAACCCGCGGCGACCTCCGGAGACGAAGATGCTGTCGTACGCCAGCGCCGACTCGTCGAGGACGGTCCGGATCCGGGACTTCTGGCCGACCGGGCTGATCCCGCCGACGACGTACCCGGTGCGCTTCTCGGCGAGGGCCGGGTCGGCCAGCGTCGCCTTCTTCCCGCCGACGGCCGCGGCGATGGCCTTGAGGTCGAGCCGGTTCGCCACCGGCACGATCGCCACCGCCAGTGCGCCGTCGACCGACACCACCAGGGTCTTGAAGACCTGCTCCTCGCGGAGTCCCAGGGCGGCGGCGGCCTCCTCGCCGAAGTTCGTGGCGCTCTCGTGGTGGTCGTACACGTGCGGCGTGTACGACACCCCGGCTCGGTCGAGCGCGACGGTCGCTGGGGTGCTCGGCGAACCTGCGGTCATGCGCCGATCCTCTCCCGTGCTCCCGTCCTGTCCGTGGCGGCACGCGGGCGTTACGCTGAACCGACCATGACCGTCGCCCTGCTGGTCCTCCGCGCCGCCGCCGCGCTCGTGCTCGGTGCGCCGGCAGTCGGCGACCCCGCGGGCGGTGTCCTGCCGCTCCTGGCGGTCGCCGCGCTCGGTCTGACGGCCGTCGCCGTGGCGGTGCTCGTCGCACAGGTGCTCGCCACGGTGCTCGCCGCGGTGCTCGGACTCGGCACGACGGTCGTCGAGCGCGACGCGGTCCCCGACCTGGTGACGCGCATCGCGTGGAGCCACCCCGATGCCGACGGGCACGTCCGATCGCGTGCTCCGGGAGTCGTCGCCCCGGCCTGACCACCCATCGGTGGCCGGGCCCGTCGCGACCCCTGCTCTGCACCACCACCGATCGGAACCGTCATGGACCTGTCCACCCTGCCCCTCGTCGGCCCGCTGCTGCACGGCGGCGCGGACCTCGTCGCCGCCCTGACCGCGGCGCTCTCCCCCGTCGCCGGCTCGTTCGCCGCGGCGATCGCCGTCGTCCTGCTCACCCTCGCCGTCCGAGCCGTGCTCGTCCCGTTGTCCGTCCTGCAGGTGCGAGCGGAGCGCGACCGGCGTCGGCTCGCGCCGCAGCTCGCCGCGCTGCGGAAGCGCCACGGGAAGAACGCCGAGCAGCTGCAGCGGGCCGTCCAGCAGCTCTACACGAACGAGAAGGTCTCACCCCTCGCCGGCTGCCTGCCCGTCCTCGCGCAGGCTCCGGTGCTGTCCTTCGTCTACGCCCTGTTCACGCACGCGTCGATCGGCGGCACGGCCAACGCCCTGCTCGAGGCCACCCTGGTCGGCATTCCGCTCGGGCACTCGCTCGTCGTCACGCTGACGTCGCCGCTCTGGGTGCACGCCTGGGTCGTGGTGCTGTTGCTCGTCGTGCTCGCCGTCGTGGTGGAGCTCAGCCGTCGGGCGAACCTGCGTTGGAACCCGCTACCCACGCCGGAGCCCGGCGCGCAGGTGCCCGGTGCCACCGCCACCGCGGCGATCGGGCGGTTCGCACCGTTCATCACGGTCGGGTTCGCCGCGATCGCGCCGCTCGCCGCCGCGCTGTACGTCGTGACGAGCGCCGCGTGGACGGCGGGCGAGCGCGCGGTGTTGCGCCGGGTGATCCGGTAGCGCGGGCGCGCGGCGTCGGGCCCGGCGTCAGCCGCCCTGGCCCTCCTGCTGCGGCCCCTGGTCGACCGGGTCGTACTCGGTGCCGCGACCTTGTTCCTCGTCGGCGGTCGGCACGTGGCGCTCCGTGCCGGTCCCGCCGGGACTCGTCGCGACGTAGTCGGCCTCGCCCGACTGGGTGTCGTGGCTCAGCGGCTCGAGGGTCTCCGGGTCGGCGTCGTGC
The DNA here is from genome assembly GCF_019844075.1 of Curtobacterium sp. TC1. Taxonomy (NCBI): domain Bacteria; kingdom Bacillati; phylum Actinomycetota; class Actinomycetes; order Micrococcales; family Microbacteriaceae; genus Curtobacterium; species Curtobacterium sp. TC1. The sequence continues at coordinate 2,101,483 of NZ_CP081964.1, read as the reverse complement.
CGCGGTTCGGGTTCGGTGCTCATGGGTCACGCCTACTCCCCTCGTTCTGGGTGCGCGCCGCCGTCCGCGCAGTGCCACGATGAAGGGAGTCCACGCGACCGGCAGATCGGGAGTGCGCATGGCCCACGACGACGTGGCAGCGGAACGGGCACGGCTCGAGGCCGTCGCCTGGGGAGCGGGATCGAGCCCCGCCGACGCGGCGCGCGCCCGGATCGCGCTGCAGGACCTGGCGAGCGGGCGGCGGTCCGGTGGTCGGCGGGCGGTCGCGGGTGTCGCCGCCGCCTCGGGGTCGGGCGAGCGGTCGGGAGGCACGGCCCCCGCCAGCGCGCAGGTCGCGTCCCCCGAACGGTCGGCTCCACCGCCCGTGCCCTCGCCGGAGCGGTCGGCCCCGGAGCGCCCGACGGCTGCTGCCGAGCCGGAGCCGTCCCTGCGGACGTCGGCCGGACCGTGGGCGGCGACCGAAGCCCGGGAACCCGAGCGTGTCGACGACGCGAGTGGTGACGGCGGGGCTGAGCCGGGCCTCCCGGTCGAACCGACCCGACGGTCCGGGTGGCGCACGCTGCTCTGGACGGGACGGCCGCGCGTCTGGGTCGCGCTCGGCGCGGCGGCGGCCATCGGGGTCGCGTTCGCTGCCGGCACCGTCGTCGGGCCCGTGCGTGGCGACGTGGCGGCGGCACCGAGCGTCACGCCCACGGCGGGCACGGTCACGCTCGAGCAGCTGCTCGACGTCCCGCAGACCTACGCCGACCAGCTGCCGGGGCCGGTGGAGGCGCCGGTGAGCCTGCACTCCACGCGGCTCGTGTTCACGAACCGGGCGCTCGACGGCAGCTCGTTCGACACGCCGTGGGCCGTGTGGGCCGGGATCGGCACCGACCGGTCGACGATCTGCCTCGTCGCGACGGCGAACCGGATCGAGTCGTCGACGGCGTGCTTCCCGCGCGAGGCGGCGCTGCACGGCTCGGTGTCGATGTCGGCGCAGTCGATGAGCGGGACGCTGACGATCGCGCTGCGCGGCGGCGGGGTGCAGGGGCGGGTGACGAACGAGAACTGAGCGGGCGCCGCTTCTCGGCGGTCCGAGTATTGGAGCGCTCCGAGAATCTCGTCCGACCCCCTCGCGGGCTGCGGTCCATCGTGCAACACTGGATGAGCGCACTCGCCGTGGAGTCGTACCCACATCACCCACATCCACAGCGAGCGCGCCCCGCAGACCCCCCGGTCACCGTCGTTCCCCCGAACGGCACCGTTGCGCGCTCGCCCGTGCCCCGGAGGAGGTCAGCAGCGTGTCCACCAACACCACCACCTCGGCCGTGTCGACGAACACGCGGCCGATCACCGTCACCACCCAGTCGATCGTCGGCATCGCCGTGCTCGGGCTGGCGACGTTCTTCGCCATCACCACCGAGCTCATGCCCGTCGGGTTGCTCGGCACGATGAGCGCCGACCTCGGCGTCTCCGAGGCCACCATGGGCATCGTCGTCACCGTGTACGCGGGGGCCGTGGCGCTCCTGGCGCTACCGCTCACCGCCTTCACCGCGAAACTCCCCCGCAAGGCCGTGCTCGTGTCGACGCTCGTCGGCTACACGGTCTCGAACCTGATGATCGCGTTCGCACCGTCGTTCGCCGTCGTCTGCGCGGGTCGCGTGGTCGGCGGCGTCGCGCACGCGTTGTTCTTCTCGGTCGCCTCGGCGTACGCCACCCGGATCGTGCCACCGCGCCTGGCCGGTCGGGCGATCGCGTTCGTGTACTCGGGCAGCTCGCTCGGCTTCGTGCTCGGCGTTCCCGTCGCCACCTGGGTCGCGCAGCACATCGGCTGGCGTCCCGCCGTGTTCTCGATCGGTGTCGCCGCCGCCGTGCTCGCCGCCGTGGCACTGCTGTTCCTGCCCGCCGTCAGCGGTGCGTCGTCGCCGCACATCGGGTCCCCGAAGGCCTGGGCGCGCACCGGCCTGCTGTCCGTCGTGATCGCCGACCTGCTCCTGTTCGCCGGGCACTACGTCGTCTACACCTACGTCGGGCCGTACGCGATCGACGCCGGACTCGACGCCTCGATGGTGAGTGGTGCGCTGCTCGTCCTCGGCGGCACCGGGGTGATCGGCCTCTGGCTCGCGGGCATGTTCGTCGACCGGGCTCCCCGGCAGACCCTCATCGCCGCCGTCGCCGTGATGGCCGCCGCGTTCGCCGCGATGCCGTTCGTGCACGGCTCCCTGGTCGGCACGATGGTCGTCGCCGGCGTGTGGATGGCCGCCAACGGCACGACCGGCACGCTCTTCATGGCGGCGGCGATCCGCTCCGGGGGCGTCTCCCCCGACATCGCCGGCGCGCTCATCAACGGTGCGTCGAACATCGGCATCGCCGGAGGCGCGGCCATCGGCGGGCAGGCGCTCGGGATCGTCGGGCTGCAGTACCTGCCGTTCGCCGGGGGCGCCGTGCTGCTCGGCTCGCTCGGGGTCGTCGTCCTGGCGCGTCGGGGCTTCCCGGTGCACTCGGTCGGGCAGGAGCACCTGTCGACGTCGTCGATCGAGGCGATCACGTCCTCGCTCGCGGTGGTCACCACGTCGGTGCCCGTCGTCGGCCGGGCGATCCAGACCCTGACGGGCTCGGTGGCGACGGTCACGGGGTCGCACCGCACGCACCGCACGCAGTAGCCCGGGCGGGCGCGAGCGCGTCGTCGTCGGGCGCGTGCGTGGGGTGCGTGCCCGTGCGGCGCCGAGGTTCCGAAATCTCGGCATCTCGACGGTCCTGGCAGCGATCCGTGGAACCTCGGCGGTGGGGCGGCGGCATGTCGTGGAACCTCGGCGGCGAAGCCCGGGCGTGGCGTCGTCGCTGCGGAGGGTGTCGGCGTGTGGCGAGGGGCCGCGGCGACATGCCGTGCGCGCGGCGTTGAGGTTCCACGAACTGCCGTTCGCGTTGCGTTGAGGTTCCACGAACTGCCGTTCGGGACGCCGAGATGGGCAGATTTCGGAACCTCGGGGCGCGCACCGACGACGAAGGGCGGGCCCGGCAGCGCGCCGGACCCGCCCTTCGTCCTTCGCAGATCAGTCCTGCAGGTGGCTCCGGCGACGGTTGCGCACCGCGCGGTAGGTCAGGAGCGCCGCACCGAGCAGCACGAGCACCCCGGCCGCGATGAGCCCGGGCTTCAGGTCCGCACCGGTGTAGGCCAGCGGCCCACCGTCGCCGACGTCACCCGAACCAGCGGCCGGCGCGTTGCCCGAACCACCGGCAGCGGGCACGGTCGGGACCGCCGTCGGCGAAGTGCTCGGCGTCGGAGCACTGGGCGACGGCGACGGTGCCGGGGTGACCGCGGCGTCGACCACGAAGGCGAGCGGCGTCGCGGCACCGTCCTCGGGCGTGACGACGGTCGCCGGGGTGGCGCCGTCGACGTCGACCGTGATCACGTACTCGGTCGTCGGCTGGAGGCCGGTCAGGTCGAACGCGCCGTCCTCGTCGGTCGAGACGGTGACGGGGTCGCCGGCGTCGTCCTCGGTCGGGGTGGCGACGACCTCGACGTCGGCGATCGGGTCACCGTTCGTGTCGACCACGGTGCCGGGCTGGTCGGTCGTGACGACCTCGGACTCGGCGGCCGACGTGAACGGCAGGTCCGACGTCACGCTGGTGCCGGTCAGCGCCCCGATGCCGGTGTTCGCGGTGTCGCCGGTCGCACCCGCGGCGGGGACCACCGTGCGGACCGTGTAGGTGCCGGTCACCGTGGCGAAGACGTAGCGGCCGTCGGCGTCGGTGGTGTCCGAGCCGACGACGGCACCGTTCTCGTCGAGGAGTTCCACGACGACGCCGGCCGGGACGGGTGTCCCGTCGAGCGACACGACACCGGTCACGGTGGCGATCACGGCGGGCGGGGCGACGATCGCCTCGGGTTCGGCCGGTGCGGCACCGGCGTCACCGGTGGTGATCGGCACGGGTGGTTCGCCGGCCACCGAGACCTCCACCGCGGTGTCCGCGGGCAGGTCGGATGCGGTGTACACACCGTCGCTGTTCGTCGTGGTCTCGATCGGGTCGCCCCCGGGGACGTCGATGACGACGGGCACGTTGGCCGCGGGGTGGTCCTCCTCGTCGTTCACCGTCCCGATGACCGCGACGGTCTCCGGCGGCGACGTGAACGCGAAGTCGGCGACCCCGTCGACGCCGCCTGGGGTGCCGGCGACGGCGAGCGACACCCGCTGCGGCTGCTCCGGACCATCAGCGCCCGCCGGCGGCGTGACCTCGACGCGGTAGTTCGCGATCACCGGCAACTGCGGGAACACGTAGTTGCCGTCGGCGTCGGTGGTCGTCGTGTACACGGTGCCGCGCGGCGCGGTCACGGTGACGGTCGCACCGGGGATCGGCGTGCCGTCGAGCGTCGCGGTGCCGTTGATCGCCGCCGTGCGGTTGGCGAACCAGGTCTGGTAGACGGGGAACCCGCTGCGCTGCTGGTACGTGATCGTCAGGCTGGTCAGCGAGACGGTCGGGGTGAACCAGGCGGAGGCACCCGCGGTGTCCGACGCGGCGGCGTTGCCGGTCAGGGTGCGGGTCGCTTCGTCCCAGGTCGGCTCGTCCTGGCCGGTCGTGCCGTCGGGGTCGGGCGTGCAGGACCAGCCGCCCGGCGCCGGTGCCGCCGAGCACGAGTTGTAGGACCCCTCGTAGCCGAGCTGCTCGGCGGTCGCCGCGCCACCACCGGCCACCGTCGCCGAGATCGTGGCCTGGTCGGCGTCGATGTCGCCCAGGACGAACGACCAGCTCTGTGCGCCGGGCGTCGCGCCGTCGAAGGTGTAGGTGGTGGTCGACGCGCCGGCCGTGGTGGGCGAGTCGGCGAACGGCCGCTGGTTCATGTACGTCTGCGCCCGACTCGAGCCGTAGACCGCACCCGACGGCGTCCCTGCCGACTGCCACGTGGACGCCCCGCTGATGACGGTCGACTGCCGCGAGTTCGAGGTGAACGTCGTGGCGGGGAACCCGGGCAACGTCATCGTGCCGGTGTACGCCTTCGACGCGCCGCTCAGCGTGAACGTGCCCCAGTTGCCCGCGGGCTCCGCCGAGGCGCTCGTCGCACCGCCGATCGCGAGTCCTGCTCCGAGTGCGAGGGCGGTGAGCCCCGCCGTGACCGCGCGCCAGCGCCGCATGTGTACTCCCCTGGTGATGACGTCGGCGTGCCCCGACGTCCGCGCAGGCTATCCAGACGGCGAGGACCCGGCCCACACCGACACCACATCGTGATTCAGGCTCGTCGGTCGAGCAGCACGAGCAGCGCGTCCAGTGCAGCGACCTGGCCCGCGACGAGCAGTTCCCGTGCCTCGTCGACCGGCACCCACCGCCCGTCGTCCACCTCCGGCACGTCGACGAACCGCCCCGAGCCTCGCGGCAGCTCGAGCCGGACGGTGTTGCTCCGCACCGCGGCGACGTCGAACCCCGGCGCCGAGGCCGAGAACACCCGCACGCGCTTGCCGGACGCCTGCCGGAACTCGCCCAGGTCCGCGACCGCGTCGGCGGTCACCGGTGCGGGGACGCCGATCTCCTCGCCGAACTCGCGCAGCGCCGTCGCGAGTGGGTCCTCCCCTGGTTCGACGAGCCCCTTCGGGATCGACCAGGCTCGCGGTCGGTTCCGCCAGAACGGCCCGCCCATGTGCGCGACGAACACCTCCGGCCCGGTCGGACCGGTCCGGTGCAGCAACAGTCCGGCGCTCACCACCACGCCTGCGACACTACGCGGCGTCGGACGGGAGGCCCGGCCCGCGTCCGTCACGCCGGTCACCAGCGCGCACGGCCGGTTCCACGGCTCCCGACCGGAGTACCGTGTGGCGCACGGAGCGCCAGGTGACGCCCCCGGAGGACCTGCGATGAAGGAGGCCGATCGGGATGGACGAGCGATGGACGACGGTGACGTTGGCCGCCGACGCGGCGATGCCCCACGACGAGGCCCTGCGGTGGATCGCCGCGCGGGTCGGCACGGGCATCGAGCGGCTCAGGATCATCGGCGCCGACCACGCGCTGGAGGGCCGGACCGCGGTCGCCGACCAGCTCGCCGAGGCCGCGCGGACCGCGCTGCCCGGTGTGGCGGTCGAGGTGCACCGGCACGCCGACCCGTTCGCGGCCGCGCTCGTCGAGGAGTCGGACGGCGGCGACCTGCTCGTGATCGGGAGCTTCCGCCACCGGCGCGGGTCGACGGCCGGCGGGGACCCGGCGCGGGTCGCCGAGCGTGCGGCCGTCCCGACCGTGGTCGTGCCGGAGGGTCCGCACCCGATCGACGGCGACGTCGTGCTGGCGGTCGAGGACCCGATCGACGAGCGGGCCGCGTCGGTGGACGCGGCCGATGGTGCGCTCAGCCGGCGAGGGCACGGATCGCGGCGGCCATCCGCGCGGTCAGGTAGGTGACGCCGCGCTCGTTCGGGTGCAGGGCGCCCGCCTTCAGGTCTATCTTCCGCAGGTCACCGGAGCCGGTCAGGGTGACCCCGGCGACGTAGCGCTTCGACGCCGCGCACGGTGAGTGGTCCTGGGTGCTCGCGAAGACGTCGACGAACCGCACCCCGGCAGCGTCGGCAGCCGAACGGGAGACCTCGTTGAGCTCGTCCTGGACGCCGTGCAGGTACTCGACGTCGGTGTCCGTGAACGGGTAGGTGTCCGAGGGGAACGAGCCCGCCAGGGTGCCGAGGTCGAGCGCGGATCGGAAGCAGCCCTTCGCGGGGGTGTCCTCCGCGTCGGGGAAGATCGCCGGGTACCCGAGGAACACGACGACGGCGTTCGGGGCGGCCCGCTGCACCGCGCCCAGGGTGTCCGCGATGCCGAGCGCCACCCGCGACTGGATCTTCACGGCGAGCTGGTCGACGCCGTCCCGCACCAGGGTGCTCTCGCACGAGGGGGCGTCGCGGCCCGAGAACACCGGGCCGTTCGCGGAGATCGCCAGGCAGGACGCGGCCGTGCCGAACAGGTCGGCGTCGTTGCCGCCGATCGTCAGGGTCACCAGCCGGGTGCGGTCGGACAACGCCTCGATCTGGGGTGGGACCCCGTTGAACTGGTGGCCCGTGGTGACGTCGTCGCTCGTGGCGCCGGCGCAGGTGACGTCGGTCAGGGCGAGCCCGAACTGCGCCGCGAGCCGGTGCGGGTAGTCGCGCGCCGACTGCACGCAGGCGGTGGTGGGCAGTCCGGTGCGGTCCCGCAGGCCGTACCCGGCCGAGTAGGAGTCGCCGAGCGCGACGTACTCGCTGCCCGGTGGGATCGCGTCGAGCCACTCGGCGGGGTCGCCGGTGACGGAGTACGGCGCCGGCACCGGCCACATCGGCGCCGCCGACGCGGACGGCACACCGACGGACCCGCCGAGGCCCGCCGCCACGAGACAGACGGCGCCGACCACCGCCAGGGCGGCGCGCAGTGGTCGGCGGACGATGCGGAGCAGGTGCGGCCTCAGCGGCGTCCGAGGCGGCGCTCGCCGCCGCTGCCCGTGCGGTACTCGATGCCGTAGTGCTGGTAGAGCTCGGGCTCGGTCGCGGCGTCGAGCTCGCCGTCGGTCGCGATGGACGGCGCGTCCTTCACGAGCTTCTTCGGGAACGTCACGCGCAGGTGCTTCGGCGCGACGGTCGCCCCGACGAGCGGGACGAACACGAGCTTGTGGAAGCCGACGAGCCCGGTCGTGAGCGCACCGAACGTCGGTTCGGACGTGGCGGTGTCGTAGTAGATGCTCTCGAGCGTCCCGACCTTGTCCTCGGCCTCGTCGACGACCGGCAGGCCGATCCAGTCACGGATGTTGGCGGCTTCGAACACGAAGGTCTCCTTCCGAGTGCCCGGAGGGTCCGGGTGGCTCTCGGTCGACGCTACCGGTCGGTCGCCTGTGCGGTCACCGCGAGGACGCCGAGCCGGTCCACCGCGGCGAGCACGTCGTCCGCCCCGACGGCGAGGATGGCGGGATCGGGATCCTCGGCGAAGACGTCGCCGCGCCGGACCGATGCGTCCGTGAGGACGATGTGCGGGCCGGATGCCGGGGGTCCCCACGCCTCCGGCGGCGCCGGCCCGAACAGCACCACGGACGGCACGCCGTAGGCGGTCGCGAGGTGCGCGGCACCGGTGTCGACGGTCACGACGAGGCGCGCCGCGGCGATCACCCCCGCGAAGTCCTGCAACTCCAGGGAGCCGGCCAGCACCGCCCCCGGCGCCAGGCCGGCCGCGTCCGCGACGGCACGAGCCCGGACGACGTCGTCCGCGCCTCCCGTCAGGACCACGTCGGCACCGCGGTCCCGCAGCCCACGCACCACGTCGGCGAAGCGGTCCGTCGGCCAGTGCCGCGCCCCGTGGAAGGCGCCCACGTGCACGACGGCGGCGTCGGCGACGACGGGCGGGGCCGCCGGACGGGCGAGGGACACGTCGTCGGCGTCGGCGGGTACGCCGTGCCAGGTGAGCAGGTCCGCCCAGCGGTCGCGCTCGTGCACGTCGGACCGCCACTCCGGGCCCTCGTAGCCGCGGGTGGGGTCCGCGTGCCCGATGACCCGGCGGGGCTGGAGGGCGGTGATCAGGTCGGACGACTCCGGACCGGCGCCGTGCAGGTTCACCGCGATGTCGACCGTGCCGGCGGGGACGGCGATCGGGTGGTCGAGGCCGTGTTGCGCCAGGTGGACGTCCACCGCCGGGACGAGCTCGACGACCGGAGCCAGCCACGCGGTCGTGGCGAGGGTGATCCGGTGGTCGGGGAAGGCCCGTCGCAGGGCACGGAGCGCGGGGACGGCGACCAGGAGGTCGCCGAGCTTGATGGCGCGGAGGACGACGAGTTCGGGGCGTCCGTCGGCGTCGGGGAGTGTCTCGAGGGCGGTCACGACCGCGACGGTAGGCGCTGTGCGCTGGTCGCGTCGGCAGCGAACGCGTTCCCCGGCTGTTCCTGGGGCGGCGCCCGGCGGCTCCCCGGTACTCCGGGTGCATGTCCCTCGCACCGGACCGCGTGATCCGCGGCCTGCTCTTCGACCGCGACGACACCCTCGTCGTGGACGTCCCGTACAACGCCGACCCTCGGCTCGTGGTCCCCGTCCCCGGCGCTCGTCGTGCCGTGGAGCGGGCCCGCGCCGCGGGGCTGCTGCTCGGCGTGGTCACGAACCAGTCCGCGATCGCGAAGGGCCTCGCAACCCGTGCGCAGGTGGACGCGACGAACGACCGGGTCGACGAGCTCGTCGGACCGTTCGACGTCTGGTGCGTCTGCCCGCACGACGCCGCCGACGACTGCGCCTGCCGGAAGCCGCGCCCGGGCATGGTGCTCGACGCGGCCGAGCGACTCGGTGTCCCCCCGCAGGCACTCGTGGTGGTCGGCGACATCGGCGCCGACGTGATGGCCGCCCGGGCCGCCGGGGCGCAGGGCCTGCTCGTGCCGACGCCGCGCACGCGACCCGAGGAGGTCGACGCCGCCGACACGGTCGCGCGGACCCTGGCCGAGGCCGTCGACCTCGTGATCGCGGCGGCCGAGCCGTCACTCGTCGAGACGGATCGGGCGTGAGCCGTCCCCGCGTCCTCGTGGCGCGCCTCGACTCCTTCGGCGACGTCCTGGTCGCCGGCCCCGCCGTCCGCGCCGTCGCCGCCGGGGCGTCGCACGTCACGATGCTGTGCGGGCCGCAGGGCGCGCCGGCGGCCGACCTGCTGCCCGGCGTCGACCGGGTCCGGGTGTGGGCCGCGCCGTGGGTCACCGAGACCGCGCGGCCGATCGACGACACCGTGCTCGACGAGTTCCGTGCGCTCGTCGCCGAGGAACGCCCCGACGAAGCGGTCGTCCTCACCTCGTTCCACCAGTCGCCGTTGCCGCTGGCGCTGCTCCTGCGTCTCGCCGGGGTCCCCCGCGTGTCCGGGGCGTCGGTCGACCACCCCGGCGCACTGCTCGACGTCCGGCTCCGGCCCGGCGAGGACCTCCCCGAGGACCTCCCCGAGCCGGAGCGTGCGCTGCGGATCGCCGCGGCGGCCGGGTTCCGGCTGCCGCCGGACGACGACGGGAGGCTCGTGGTCCGCCACGACGCCGTCGCACCACCATCCGTGGCCGGGCTGGAGCGGTACGTGGTCGTCCACCCCGGTGCGAGCGTGCCGGCCCGGTCGTGGCCGGAGTCGCACCACCGGGAGCTCGTCGCCGCCTACGCCGAGCGCGGCGTGCCCGTCGTCGTGACCGGCTCCCCCGGCGAACGCGACCTCACCGCCGCCGTCGCCGGCGACACCGCCGTCGACCTCGGCGGCCGGACCACGCCCGCCGAGCTCGCCGCCGTCCTGGCCGGCGCCGAGGTCGTCGTCGTCGGCAACACCGGCCCGGCGCACCTCGCCGCTGCGGTCGGGGCTCCGATCGTCAGCCTGTTCTCGCCGGTCGTCCCCGCGGTCAAGTGGGCGCCGTACGCACCGCTGGTCGAACTCCTCGGGGACCAGGCCGCACCGTGCCGTCTCAGCCGGGCGCGGGAGTGCCCCGTCGCCGGCCACCCGTGCCTGTCCACGGTGCGCACCGAGGACGTCCTCGCAGCCCACGGACGGCTGCTCGACCGCGCTTCTCGGATGGAACCGAGAAGTCTGCGGAGCGCCCCAGAAGGCGCTGCGTAGCGTCCGCCACTGCTTCTCCTTCTCCTCCTGCCCGACCCACCCGAAAGGCTCCGCATGCGCATCCTCGTGTGGCACGTGCACGGTGGCTGGATGGACGCCTTCGTCCGCGGCCCGCACGAGTACCTGATCCCGACCACGCCGGCGCGCGACGCCTGGGGCCTCGGCCGCGGTGGCCGCGCCTGGCCGGCGTCCGCGATCGAGATCGACCCCGCCGACGTCGCCGACGCCGACGTGGACGTCGTCGTCCTGCAGCGCACCGAGGAGCTCGACGCAGCGAAGCGCCTGCTCGGCGGTCGCGACGTGCCCATCGTCTTCGTCGAGCACAACGCCCCCCGGGTCGACGTGCCGAACAGCCTGCACCCGTTCCGCGACCGCGACGACCTGACCATCGCGCACGTCACGCACTGGAACGCGCTGATGTGGGACTGCGGGACCACGCGCACCACCGTCGTCGAGCACGGGGTCGTCGACCCCGGGCCGCTGTACACCGGCTCACTCGAACGCCTCGGCGTCGTCATCAACGAGCCCGTCCGCCGGAACCGCGTCGTCGGCACCGATCTGCTCCCCCGGTTCGCGGCCGTGGCGCCCGTCGACGTCTGGGGCATGGGCACCGAACGACTGCCGGAACTCGGCTTCGGCGACCGCGTGGTCGCGCAGGGCGACGTCCAGGCCGACCCGATGCACGCCGCACTCGCCGAACGACGGGCCTACGTCCACCCGAACCGGTGGACCTCGCTCGGGCTCTCGCTCCTCGAGGCGATGCACCTGGCCATGCCCGTCCTGGTGCTGGCCTCGACCGACGTGCCCCGCACGGTCCCGGGCGAGGCCGGTGCGATCGCGACGGACGTCGAGGAGCTGGTGCGCGCCTCCCGGATCCTCATCGAAGACCCCGACGAGGCACGCCGACGGGGCGCCGTGGCCCGCGAGGCCGTGCTCGCACGACACGCGCTCGGCCGCTTCACCGCCGACTGGGACGAGCTGCTCGACGACGCCGTCACCCGTGGCACCGGACGCAACCGGGTGGCCGCGGCCGCCCTCGAGGGGAGCCCCCGATGAAGATCGCGATGGTGTCCGAGCACGCGAGTCCACTCGCCGTGCTCGGCGGTGTCGACGCCGGTGGACAGAACGTCCACGTGGCCGAACTGTCCGGAGCGCTCGCCGACCGCGGACACCAGGTGACCGTCTACACGCGGCGGGACGACGCGGCGCAGCCCGTCCGGGTCCCGCTGCGCCCCGGCGTCGAGGTCGTGCACGTCGACGCCGGACCCGCGCGGCACGTGTCGAAGGACGAGCTGTTCCCGTTCATGGGGACGTTCGCGTCGGTGCTCGCCGCGGAGTGGTTCGTCGACCGGCCCGACGTCGTGCACGCCCACTTCTGGATGTCCGGGCACGCGGCGCTCGACGCCGTCGCGCAGGTGCAGGCGCGGACCGGTGGCACCCGCATCCCCGTCGCGCAGACGTTCCACGCGCTCGGCGTCGTGAAGCGTCGACACCAGGGGTCGGCCGACACGAGTCCCGCAGAGCGCGAGTGGCTCGAACCGGCCGTCGGGCGGAGTGCCGACCAGGTGGTCGCGACGTGCTCCGACGAGGCCTTCGAACTCAAGGCACTCGGTGTCCCCCTGCAGCGCATCTCCGTCGTGCCGTGCGGCGTCGACGTGTCGCTGTTCCGCCCGGACGGACCCGTCGAGGAGCGCGGCCGTGCACAGCGGGTCCTCACCGCGTCGCGCCTGGTGCGGCGCAAGGGCGTCGGCACGACGATCGCGGCGCTCGCCGCCCTGGTCGCCCAGGGCCGCGACGTCGAACTCGTCGTCGTCGGCGGTGCCGGCGTCGCCGGGGCCGACCTGGTGGACGACCCCGAGTACCAGCGGCTCGACGCCCTCGCCCGGACGCTCGGGGTCCGTGACCACGTGACCTTCCGCGGCCAGCTGGGGCAGCACGAGATGCCCGCCGTCTACCGGAGTGCCGACGTCGTGGTCTGCGCCCCCTGGTACGAGCCCTTCGGCATCGTGCCACTCGAGGCGATGGCCTGCGGACGACCCGTCGTCGCGTCGAGCGTCGGCGGGCTCATCGACACCGTCGTCGAGGACGGCACGGGGCTGCACGTCCCGCCGCGCGACGAGGCCGAGGTCGCTGCCGCCGTCGGCGCCCTGCTCGACGACCCCGACCGCCGCGAGGCACTCGGCCGGGCCGGCCGCGCACGCGCCGAGTCCCGGTACACGTGGCAGAAGGTCGCCGCGGACAGCGAGCGCGTCTACGAGCGGCTCCTGGCCGGTGCGGTCGCCGTGGCCGCACCGACCGCACCCGCGGGCGCACCGCAGCGCACCGCCACCCACGCCGGACGGGTCACCCGTGCCGCACAGCCGACCGAGAGGACCGCCCGATGACCATCGACCAGCAGCCCGGGATCGACGAGCACACGACCGCGAGTGCACGCATCGTGCTCGACCACGTCGCCGCCTCGGTCCCCGTGATCGCGTCGCTCGTCGACCACCACGACCACATCGCCGCCTGGGCCGACGACATCGCCGGCCGGCTCGTCGCGGGCCGACGGCTGCTCGCCGCCGGCAACGGCGGATCCGCCGCCGAGGCGCAGCACCTGACCTCGGAGCTCACCGGTCGGTTCGACGGCGACCGCCCCGCCTACTCGGCGATCTCGCTGCACGCGGAGACGTCGGCGGTCACGGCCATCGGCAACGACTACGGGTTCGACCAGGTGTTCGCCCGCCAGGTGTCGGCGCACGCCCGGGTCGGCGACGTCGTCGTGCTGCTGTCGACCAGCGGCAAGAGCCCGAACCTGCTCCGCGCCGCCGAGGCCGCCCGCGCCGTCGGTGCACGTGCGATCGCACTGACCGGACCGCGACCGAACCCGCTGGCCGACGCGGTGGACGACGCGATCTGCATCGAGGGCCCGTCCGCCAACGTGCAGGAGGCGCAGCTCGTGCTCGTGCACGCCCTGTGCCGGGCGATGGAGCCCGCACTGCACCGTGGAGGACGACGATGACGACACAGCCGCAGTCGTCGGCACCTCACCGCACCACCGGCCGTCGCCTGCGGATCGCCGTCGTGGGCGACACGCTGCTCGACGTCGACGTGGCCGGCACGAGCGAACGGCTCAGCCCGGACGCGCCCGTACCCGTCGTCGACGTCACCACCGACGACCGCCGAGCGGGTGGTGCCGGACTCGTCGCCACGATGCTCGCGCGCGACGGGCACGACGTCACCCTGGTCACCGTCCTGAGCGACGACGCCCGCGCGCAGGAGATCCGCGACCTGCTCCCCGACGTCACCGTCGTCGCCGGCCCGTCCGGCGCACCGACACCGGTGAAGACCCGGGTGCGCGTCGTCGACCACGCCCTGGTCCGGATCGACGAGGGCTGCGCGACCCCGCCCGTCCCCGAGGCGACCGACGCCATGACCGCCGCCCTCGACGACGTCGACGCGGTCGTCGTCGCCGACTACGGCCGCGGGGTCGCCGCCGTCCCGGCCCTCCGGGACGCGCTGGCACGGGTCGCCGAGCGCACGCCCGTGGTGTGGGACCCGCACCCGAAGGGCGCCGCACCGGTCGCCGGGATCACCGTGGCCACCCCGAACGCCGCCGAGGCACGACGCTTCACCGACGTCGAGGGGCACGGCGTGCCCTTCGCCACGGTCGCTGCAGCCCGGCTCGTCGAGCAGTGGCAGGTCGGCGCGGTCGCCGTGACGATGGGCGACCGTGGGGCACTCCTCGCCGATGCCCGGGGCGACAGCCGCTTCGTCCCGGCGCCCTCCGTCAGCGCCGGTGACCCCTGCGGTGCCGGCGACCGACTCGCCGCCGGGGTCGCCGTCGCGCTGGCCGGTGGAGCGGACGTGCCCGATGCCGTCTCCGCCGGTGTGGTCGCCGCGTCCGAGTACCTCGCGGCAGGCGGCGTCGCGGCGCTCTTCGCCGACGTCGGCGCGGCTCCGCTCCCGGTGCCCGGCGCCGACCGCGACGCCCTGCGCACCGTGCACGACGTGCGCAGTGCCGGCGGCACCGTCGTCGCGACGGGCGGCTGCTTCGACCTGCTGCACGCCGGCCACGCCCGCACGTTGTCCGCGGCTCGGGCGCTCGGCGACTGCCTGGTCGTGTGCCTCAACTCGGACAGTTCCGTCCGGGCGCTCAAGGGACCCGACCGGCCGATCATGACGCAGGACGACCGGGTCGAACTGCTGCTCGCCCTGGACTGCGTCGACGCCGTCGTCGTGTTCGACGAGCACACCCCCGACGAAGCCCTGCGCCGCTTCCGGCCGGACGTCTGGGCGAAGGGCGGCGACTACACCGCGAGCGAACTGCCCGAAGCCGAGACGCTCGCCGAGTGGGGCGGACGCGTCGTCACCGTCCCGTTCCACCCCGGCCGCTCGACGACCCGGCTCGCCGCGGCCCTCGAACACGTCGGCTGAGGCCGACACGATCCACGCCCCTACGGAAGGAAGTCCATGCCCGTCCCCACCACCCCCATCGGCCGCGTCCTCGTCACCGGCGGTGCCTCCGGTCTCGGCGCGGCGGTCGTCGCCGCGGTCACCGAGGCCGGCGGCACCCCGATCGTCCTCGACCTGCGCGTCGACGCGGTGCCCGAGGGCATCGACGCCGTGGCCGTCGACGTGTCGGACACCGACGCGGTCGAGCAGGCGGTCCGTCAGGCCGCCGAGCGCCACGACGGACTCGACGCCGTCGTCACCGCCGCGGGGATCGACACGCCCGCACCGATCGACGCGATCTCGTCGGGCAACTGGGAGAAGATCGTCGCCGTCAACCTGATCGGCACCGCTTCGGTGGTCCGGGCAGCACTCCCCGCGCTCGAGGCGAGCCACGGTCGCGTCGTGACGATCTCGTCGTCGCTGGCCCTGCGCGGCGTCGGCGACGGCACCGCGTACTCGGCGTCGAAGTTCGGCGTCCGCGGGTTCTCACAGGCCCTGGCAGCCGAGACCGCCGGCCGCATCGGCGTCACGAACGTGATCCCGGCCGGCATGCGGACGAACTTCTTCGCCGACCGCACCGAGCAGTACAAGCCGGGGCCGGACGCGCAGCTGATCGAGCCGGAGTACGTCGCGAACTCGATCATCTTCGCGTTGTCGCAGCCGGCCGGCTGCGAGATCCGCGAGCTGTCGATCATGCCCGCGACGGAGCCCAGCTGGCCGTAGGGCCGGCGGCCCCGTCCACCTCGCGAACGCGACAGATCGCTGCGGAACGTTCGCAGGGATCTGTCGCGTTCGCGGACGCCGGACGGGAGGCGCGGTGCCGGTCGCATGCTGTGCCTCCCGTCCGTCCGTCCCGTGACGTCGCCTGCACGGTGCGGTTTGCGTCGTCTGGTGCCGGCTTGACGGCGTGGTGCGCGCCTGCAGCGCCGCACGGTGCGGCCAACCGCACACCGGGTGGCGACGTGCGCACGGTGCCTCAGACGGTGCGGAGCAGGTCGGCCACGTCGTCGAGGACCGGCTGCGGGTCGACCTCGTCGACGTAGGACGGGTCGTGCGCGCAGCGCTCGGCGGTCCAGCCCACCTGCGTGACGTCGACCCCGCAGACCGGGCAGCGGGTGACGTACGACAGGTGCACGCGGTGGCGCCCACGATCGAACGGTCCGGCGTTGACGACGTTCCCGAACCAGAACACGCCGACGGTGGGCGTCCCGACGGCGACCGCCAGGTGCCGCGGCCCCGAGTCGTCGCCGACCATGACGTCGGCGGCGGCGAGCACGGCCGGCAGCTGCCCGAGCGGCACGGTGCCGGTCAGGTCGTGCACCCGGCCGGTGAGGTGGGCGGGCAGCGCGTCGACGATGGCCGTCGCCGCCGGCACGTCCGACGCGTCACCGACGAGCACGACGTCGTCGCCGGCCTCGAGACGGGCGCGGGCGACGGCGGCGAACCGGTCCGGGCTCCAGCGCCGACGCGGGTCGGTCGCGCCGGGGTGGATCGCGACGAGTCGCGCGCCGTCCCCGGTGACGCCCAACCGCTCGCGGACCGCTGCCTGCTCGTCGACGGCGACGCGCACCCGGGGGTCGAGCGTCACGGGCACGGCCCCGGCGAGGGACACGACCTCGAGTGCACGGAGCACCTCGTGCTGGTAGTAGACGTAGCGGACCCAGCGCTCGAGGACCTCGGCGTCCTCGGTCGCGGTGCCGACGGTGTGCCGGGCGCCGAGCCGGAGCAGGAACGGGTTCGAGTTGCGGCCGCCACCGTGCAGCTGCACCGCGAGGTCGAACCGTCCGTGCAGGCGCGCGACGAAGTCCTCGGCGTCGGGCGCCCCGTCGCCGGAGTCGCGGACGCCCGGCGCGATCGGGAGTTCCTCGAAGGCGTGGACGGCGTCGGTCCGCCCACGGAGGACCGTTGCAGCGGCGGGTGTGCCGAGCAGGGTGACGCGCGCGTCCGGGTACGCCGCCGCGAGTGCCTCGAGTGCGGGCACGGCGAACATCAGGTCACCGAGACCGCCACCACGGAGCACTGCGATCTCCGTCACGCCGTCGAACCGTTCTCCGCCCACACCGATCTGCTGCACGACTCCCGTCTACCGGTCGGACGCCGGTGGCACGTCCAGCACCGGGCTGCGGAGGGCCGTCGATGGACACGAAGCGCGATGCCGAGACCGCACACAGAGGAGTCCGAGCAGCGTCTGACTCCCGCCCGCCCTCCGGAAGGACACCATGACGATCGCACCCGCTGCTGCCGACGCCACCACGGACCTGGTGGTGACCGACCCCGTCGACGGGACGGTCGCGTCGACCGTGCCCCGTGCCTCCGAACCGGAGGTCCGCGACGCCGTCGCCCGCGCCCGGGCCGCGGCCGGCCCGTGGGCGCGCACCGCACCGGCCGAGCGCGGCGCGCTCCTGCGCGCGGCGGCCGAGCACGTGCGTGCGCACGCGCAGGAGCTCGCCGACCTGAACACCCGCGAGACCGGCAAGGTGCCGGGTGACGCACTCGGCGGGGTCGACGCGGGCGTCGGCACCCTGGTGCAGTACGCCGAACTCGGACCGGTGCACCGTGGCGAGGCCCTGCGCGGCCAGTTCGGTGCCGCCGACTGGGCGGTCCCACACCCCCGCGGCGTGGTGCTCGCCCTGACGCCGTGGAACGACCCCGTCGCCGTGGCGTGCGGCATCCTGGGCGCAGCGATCGTCACGGGCAACACCGTGGTCCACAAGGGCAGCGAGCGCTCCCCCGCCACCATCGCCCGCCTGAACGCCCTGCTCGCCGAGGTCCTGCCCGACGGCGTGCTCGTCGGCGTCGACGGGGACGGGTCCACGGGCGAGCTGCTGCTCGCCCAGGACGGCATCGACGTCTACGCGCACGTCGGGTCCACCGCGACCGGGGACCGACTGTCCGAGGTCGCCGTCGCGACCCGAGCCCACGTGGTCCGCGAGAACGGCGGGAACGACGCGGTCCTCGTCGACGCCGACGTCGACCCGGAGTGGGCCGCCGCCCAGGTGGCGCTCGGCGCGTTCGCGAACACCGGGCAGATCTGCACCAGCGTCGAGCGCGTGTACGTGCACCGCGACGTCGCCGAGCCCTTCGTCGCCGCGCTGGTGGCCGAGGCGGAGCGTCGCACGGCCGCACCCGCGGACACCTACGGTCCGCTCGTCGACCAGCGGCTCCGCAGCACCGTGCAGTCCCACGTCGACGACGCCGTGCAGCGCGGCGCGACGGCTCGGACCGGCGGGGTCACCCCGGACGGTGTCGGGACGTTCTACCCGGCGACCGTGCTCACCGACTGCACCGACGACATGCTCGTGATGACCGAGGAGACCTTCGGCCCGATCGCGCCGGTCCGCGTCGTCGACGACTTCGACGAGGGACTCCGGCTCGCCGCCGCAGACCGTTACGGCCTCGCCGCGACCGTCCTGACGAACGACACCGGCCACGCCCTGCGCGCCGCAGCCGAGCTGCCGGTCGGCACCGTGAAGGTCAACGCGGTGTTCGGCGGCGCACCGGGCGGCAGCGCCCAGCCGCGCGGCGCGTCCGGAGCGGGCTTCGGGTACGGCCCGCACCTGCTCGACGAGCTGACCACCACCACGGTCGTCCACCTCGAGCCCGCACCCGCACGCACCACCGGCGGTACGAAGTGAGTGTCGACGTCCGGCTCGTCCGCGACCTCGTCGCCACGATCGACGACCGCGAGCCGCTCGTCGTCGTGATCGGCGACTGCATCCTCGACCGGTGGACCGTCGGCGAGGCCGAGCGGGTCTCGCGCGAGGCACCGGCACCCGTCGTCCGGGTCACCGAGACCATCGCGGTGCCCGGTGGCGCCGCGAACACCGCGGTGAACGCCCGCGCCCTCGGTGCCCGTGTCCGGATGGTCGGACTCATCGGCGACGACGAGGCCGGCGACGTCCTGCGCGAACGGCTCGAGACCGCGGGCGTCGACACCTCGTTCCTGGTCGAGATCACCGGAGCGCGCACCACCACGAAGTCCCGCGTGGTCGGTGGCGACCGGGTCGTGGTCCGGGTCGACGACCTGGCCGGCACCCCGACCGCCGAGCACAACGAACGGTTGGCGCGTGCCGTCGCCCGTGCGATCCGGTGCGCCGACGCCGCGGTCGTCTGCGACTACGGGCTCGGCGTCCGGGCCGAGGACGTCGTGCCGGTGCTGGACCGCGACCGCCCCGGCGCGATCGTCGTCGACGCGCACGACCTCCCCCGCTGGGCGTCGTTGCGACCCGACCTCGTCACGCCCAACGCCGGCGAGGCCGCACAGCTGCTCGGCCACGACCTCGGGACCGGTGCCGACCGGGTGGCCGCCGTCGTGGACGCCCGCGCCGACGTCCTCGCCCGCACCGGTGCCCGCGCGGCCGTCGTCACGCTCGACCGCGACGGCACCGTGCTGCTCGAGCGCGGCTCGGACGAGGGCTACCGCACGCGTGCGGTCCCGGCCTCGGAACAGCAGGCCTCCGGAGCCGGCGACACGTTCTGCGCCGCCGCGTCGGTGGCACTCGCCGTCGACGCGTCCGTCCGCGACGCGGTGTCGGTGGCGCAGGCCGCCGCCGACGTCGTCGTCCGTGAAGCCGGCACGTCGGTGTGCAGCGCCGCCGCCCTGCTCGCCTCGGTGGCGGCCCCGGCAGCCACCGTCGTCGACCACGACGAGCTCGCGGTCGCGGTCGGACGAGCGCGCCAGGACGGGCGCCGGGTGGTGTTCACGAACGGCTGCTTCGACGTCGTGCACCGTGGACACACGACGTACCTGCGCCAGGCCCGTGACCTCGGCGACCTGCTCGTCGTGGCGCTGAACGACGACGACTCGGTGCGCCGGCTGAAGGGCCCGGAGCGACCGATCAACCCGGCCGAGGACCGTGCCGGGGTGCTCGCCGCCCTCGCCTGCGTCGACCTGGTCACGGTGTTCGCGACGGACACCCCGATCCCGCTCATCGAACGGCTGCGACCCGAGGTCTACGTCAAGGGCGGGGACTACTCGCCGGAGATGCTCCGCGAGACGTCGGTCGTCCGCGGGTACGGCGGCGAGGTCGTCATGGTCGACTACGTCCCCGAGCACTCCACGACGGCCGTGGTCCGGCGCATCCGCGAAGCCGCGGCGGCGTCGGCCGGGTCCGCCGTGCCGGCCGCCGCGACCACCGCGCCCGCAGCCGCGACCGACCCCGAGGGGACCACCGAGGGAAAGGTCATACCGCAGTAGGGGGTCGTCGAGACCCCGGCGGGATGGCAGCGCTCGTGGCGCTCCGTAGCGTCGAACCCGTCGACGAGGTCCGTCGGCGGAGGGAGCATCGCCGTGTTCGACCAGATCACCCCGTTCGTCGTCGAGTTGGCCGCGAGTCCGCTCGTCTACGTCGTGCTCGTCGCCCTGTGCTTCGTCGACGGCTTCTTCCCGCCGGTCCCGAGCGAGTCGGCCCTGGTCGCCGTCGCCGCCATCGCTGCCACGTCCGGCCAGCCCGTCCTGGCCGGCGTCCTGGTGGCCGCCGCGGTGGGGGCGATCGCGGGCGACTCGGTGGCGTACTGGATCGGCCGCCGGATCGGACTCGACCGCCTGGCGCAGTCCCGACGGCCGCGCATCGCTGCGGCGTTCGCGTTCGCCGAGCGGCAGATGCAGCGCCGGTCCGCGAGCCTGATCCTGGTCGGCCGCTACATCCCCGTCGGCCGGGTCGCGGTGAACACGACCGCCGGGGCGACCCGGCTGCCCTACCGTCGCTTCCTCGCCATCAGTGCGATCGCCGGGACGGCGTGGTCTGCGACCTCGGTCGGGATCGCCCTGGCCGCGTCGCAGGTGCTGCACGAGCCGCTCGTCGCCGCCCTGGTGTCGATGGTGGTCGCGGGCGTCCTCGGCATCGCGGTCGACCGGGTCATCGGTAGCATCAGCCGCAGGCGCGACGCCCGTGCCGCCCGAGCGGCCGCCGCGATCGTCCCCACGACCGGGATGCCCGCGACCGGGGTGCCCGCGACCGACGTGTCCACCGCGAGCACCACACCGGTCGCGCACGCCCCGTCCGCCACACCCCGCATCGTCCCCACCGGAGAGATCGTCCGACCGTGACCACCGCCTTGCTCCGCCCGCGACCGACCTGGCTGCCGCTGGCGACCCGGATCGCACTCGTGGTCTCGGTGGTGTCCCTGTTCAGCGTCGCCGCCCCGGTGACCTCGGTGCACTACGCCGTCGCCGTCCCGCTCTCCCTGCTCGTGTCGGCAGTGCTCGCGGTCAGCATCGGCATCGCCCCGTTCGTCCCCCGCACCGCCGCCGCGGTCCACCTGGTCGGACTCGTCGCGCTCGGCCTGCTCACTGCCCCGGTCGAGACGAGCCCGTGGCCGATCCCGGTCACCGGCATCATCGGCCTGAGCGTCCTGCTCGTCGTGCTCGGGGTCCGCTCGACCTGGCGGCTGACCGCGATCGTGTGGGCCGTCGCCACCGTGCTCCCCCTGCTGCTCGTCGCCGTGACGCCGGGCCGCTGGGATCAGCCCGCCGTGTGGGCGACGAGCTTCGTCGTGTCGGCCGGCGACACGCTCCTGGTCGCCGCGGCCGCCGTCGTCATCGGGCAGCGGCGCAGCATCCGCCAGGAGCTCGTCGCCGCCCGCCGCGACGCCGAGCTCGAGCAGGCCCGGCGCCGCACGGTCGAGGAGCGCTCCCGGATCGCCCGCGAGCTGCACGACGTCGTCGCGCACAGCATGTCCGTCGTGCACATGCAGGCGGAGTCGGCCCCGTACCGGGTGGCCGACCTGCCGCAGGAGGCCCGCGCCGAGTTCGCCGCGATCGCCGAGACCTCGCGCACGGCGCTGCGCGAGATGCGCCAGCTGCTCGGCACCCTGCGCGGGGACACCGCCGCCGAGCGCGCGCCGCAGCCGGACCTCACCGACCTGCCCGCGCTCGTGCAGGCCACGCGCGCAGCCGGCATCCCGGTGGAGCTCGACATCGACGTCGCCGACGACGTCGACCGGCTCGCACAGCTCACGGTCTACCGGGTCGTGCAGGAGGCGCTCGGCAACGTCGCCCGGCACGCGCCCGGCGCGTCGACCGTCGTGACGGTCAGGAGGCTCGACACGCGTCTCCGGGTCGAGGTCGCCAACACCCCTCCACCAGCTGGCACCGTGCCGGCCGCACCACCCGACGACGGTGGCTTCGGCCTCGCCGGGATGCGCGAGCGGGTGACCGCGCTCGACGGCACGATCGACCACGGCCCCGTGGCGGACGGCGGCTTCACGGTCGTGGTGACCCTGCCCGTCCGCGTGCCGGCAGCCGGCGGGGGAAGCCGATGACGCGGGTGATGGTGGTGGATGACCAGCAGATGTTCCGCATGGGACTGCGGGCGATCCTCCAGGCCCAGGACGACGTCGAGGTCGTGGGCGAGGCCGCGAACGGTGCCGAAGCGGTGGTCGCGGCGATCCGGCTGCAGCCGGACGTGATCCTGATGGACGTCCGGATGCCGGAACTCGACGGGATCGAGGCGACGCGACGGATCACGGCGGCGCCGACGGACCGACCGGTCCGCGTGGTCATGCTGACGACGTTCGACATCGACGACTACGTGTTCGACGCCCTGCGGGCCGGGGCGAGCGGCTTCCTGCTCAAGGACGCGAGCGCCGACGAGCTCGTCGCGGCGGTGCGCACGGTGGCTGCGGGCGAGGCGCTGCTCGCTCCGCGCGTGACCCGGCACCTGGTCGAGGCGTTCGTCGCCGGACCGGTCACCGCCGCTCCGCGCACCGAGGTGCTCGACGTCCTGACCGACCGGGAGCGCGACGTGTTCCTGCTCATGGCGCGCGGGCGGTCGAACGGCGAGATCGCGGGCGACCTGTTCATCGCGGAGCAGACCGTCAAGACCCACGTGGGGCGGGTGCTGGCGAAGTTGCAGTTGCGCGACCGGGTGCACGCCGTGGTGCTGGCGTACGAGGCCGGCCTGGTCCGCCCGCTGGGCTGACGCGTCGCGCCCGTCCGTCCAGGCGCGCCGCTCACGTCCCCTGAGGTTCCGAAATCTGCACATCTCGCGCGCCGAAACGTCGATCCGTGGAACCTCGGCGTCGCGCCAGCGGCGTGTCGCGCGCTCGTCGGCGACGCACCGGGTCGACGCGGGTCGCGGTGGGCGGACGGGGCCGCAGACGGACGGGAGGCCCGGTGCCAGCTGGCACCGGGCCTCCCGTCCGTGGGTGGTCGCGACTCAGGCGGCGAGGTGCGCCTGCAGGAACCAACGGTCCTTCGTCAGGCCGCGCTCGATCTCGATGACGACGTCCTGGCTGTTGAGGTCGACCTCGTCGAGGCCCTCGACGGCGCGACGGACCTGGAGCAGGGCCGCGTCGATCTGGGCGATGACCTCGGTGATGGTGACGTCGGAGTTCTGGAAGCCCTGCGACAGCGGCGGCAGCGTCGTGTTGGCGGCGACGGTCGCGATGCGCGAGTCGACCGGCAGGCCGAGGGCGACGATGCGCTCCGCGGCGGTGTCGGCGTAGGCCTGGGCGTGCTCGACGATGTCGTCGAGGAGCTCGTGCACGCCGACGAAGTTGCGGCCCCGGACGTGCCAGTGCGCCTGCTTGCCGTTGACGACGAGTGCCTCGAGGTCGATCACGACGGGGGCGAGGAACTGTGCCACTCCGGCGGCGAGCTCCGGCGTCGTCGAGAACGGGGACGTGGTGGTCGTGGTGCTGGTGGTGGTCGTGGTCATGTCTGAACCTCCTGCGTCGTGGTCACACCGGATCGCTGGGCCTGTCCTGACCAGTTCGGTGCTGCCGATGGTCACAACCATGCCCCCTTCCCTTGTATGCCGCAAGGAAGTAGAGGCTGCCCTTACCGGCGGCGGTCAGCCGACGAGGGTGTCGAAACCGGCGTCGCTGAGCTCGATCTGCACGACGGACCGCGCGCGCTCGACCCAGGGGCTCTCGGTGCACCCGATCCAGACGCTCGTGCGCGGTTCGCAGTCGGCGACGCACCACTCGGCGGCCCACCCGGTCAGGGCGTGCGCGAGTGCCTCACCGTGGTCGGCGAACACGAGCGGCGACACGGCGGAGGCGCGGGCGCTGCGGACCAGCCACGTCACGGTCACGCGGGGCGGAGCGGGAAGGATGCGGACCTGCTCGTCGAGGGCGACCTCGACGAAGACCTGGCCGTACGCGTTCTCCGGCAGGTCCTCGAGCTGGCGGCGGATCTCCGACAGGTCCTCGACGCCGCCGGCGATGAGGATGCGTTCGGTGGGCTGTCGCCGGGTCCGTGCCATGCTGCAACGGTAAGGCAAGCCTTACCTCATCACAAGGGCTGCTGGCCGGTTCCGGCGATGTCCACAGCCGGCACACCGAGTTCGTGCGCCAGGAACGTCCACATCCACGACAGCGCGACGGTGTTCGTGAGCCCCGGGACGCCCTGGGCGATCTGGGTCGCGACGCCGTCGCTGTACGCCGCGAGCTTCAGGGCGACGGTGTCCGGGTCGGCGGGCTCGGCGCCACCCCGGAACACCCCGGCATCGGCGCCGCGGCGGATCACCCGGACCAGGCAGGCCTCCCAGACGCGGATCCGTTCGGCGTACTCGGCGGCCACCTCGGGCCGACGGACCACCGCGGTCCAGTAGTCGGACCAGATCCGCCAGTGCTGCCGGACCTGCTCGGTGTCGCCGAACAACGGGGCGACGAGCATCCGCAGCGCCTCGACGGGGTCGGGTTCGGCGTCCACGGCGATGACGATCGCACCGTAGAAGCGCTCGGTCTCGAGCACGACGACCTCGTTGAGGATCTCCGCCACGCTGCCGAAGTGGTAGGTCACGGTTCCGACGGACACCCCGGCCTCGGCGGCGATGTCCCGCAGGCCCGTCGCCCCGACGCCGTTGCGGACGATGACGGCGCGGGCGGCCTCGACGATCATGGCGCGCCGGACGGCGGGACGCTGCCGGACCCGCGGTGCCGCGCCCGCCGCCTCCGCGCCCGCCGCCTCCGCGGCCGCGCCGGTCATGCCGAGGTCCGCGGGACGTCGTCGACGAACGTCTGTTCGGTGACCAGGACCTCGTCCACGTCGGGGCCGCCGTCACGAGCCCAGGCACGGACGGTGTTCACGACGTGGAAGGCGTCGGCGTCGGCGGTGACCTCGGACGACGTCTCGAGCCGTGCCGTCCACTCCGGCTTCGCCAGGCCGATCGACCAACGCGACGCAGCCACGGCCGAGTTCGGGTCGTCCGACCGGATGCGGTAGGTCTCGCGGGCGTCCTCGCTGAAGACGAGTCCGTCGGGGTACACCCGTCCGCCGCCGTAGCCGGGGTCGACGTCGAGGGTCCACTCCCCCGACTCGACGTCGTGCGTGACCGTGCGTTGCGGCAGCCGCTCGGTCGGTGCCACGCGGTCGATCGCCAGCGGCGTCGACCGCTCTGGCTCGTCGAACCGCACGTCGTCGTCGGTGTCGCGCGTCCAGACCGGCAGGCACACCTCGGACGTCGCCGGGTCGACCGTGAGGGTGGCCTCGGTGCCGTGCGGCCAGACCCAGGGCCAGTACGACGACGAGACCGCGATCCGCAGGCGGTGCCCGGCGGCGAACCGGTGACCGGTCGCGACCAGCTGCACCGGCAGCGACGCGGTCGCTCCCGGGACGAGCGGGTCGTTGCGGTCCATCCCGTCCCGCTTCGCCGCGTTGAGCACCCCGCGGGTGACGAGCGTCGAGGAGCCGTCCGGCGCGACGTCGCACAACCGCACCGTCAGGGTGGCGCGGGGCTCGTCGCTCGTGACCGACAGCGTGACGACGACGTTGCCCAGCAGGTCGAACGCCTTGCCGACGGGCAGGTCGAAGCAGACGGATCGGCCGTCCTCGGCACGCTGGTCGGGTGGCAGGTCGGTCGCGTTGCCGAACGGGAAGAACCGGCCGGCGTCGGCACCGGTGTGCTGCGGCGAGCGGACGACGACCGGGCCGTCGCCACCGCCGCGGAGTGTCGCGAGGGGCAGCACGCGCCGGTGGGTCGCTGCTGAGGGCCATGCTTCGGCGCCGACCCACCGACCCCGTCGGGACTCGTAGTACGTCGCCGGTGCTTCGCCGTCGTTGATCCAGGCCCGCAGTGCGGGGTCCTGCTCGACCCCGGTGTCCTCGTCCCGCAGCCAGCGGTCCCACCAGCGCAGCGTCTCCTGCAGGAACCCGATCGACGGGCCGGGTGCGAGACCGCGGTCCGGGTACTGGTGCGACCACGGCCCCACGATGCCCTTGACCGGGGACTGCACGTTCGACACCAGTCGGAGCACGGTGTCGCGGTACGGGTCCGCCCAGCCGCCGACGGCCAGGACGGCTGCCCCGATGTTCCCGTACTCCTCGGCGGCGCTCCCGTGCCGCCAGTAGTCGTCGCGCTCCTGGTGGGACAACCACACCGGCGTCATCGGCCGGTTCGCCTCGAGGCGCTCGCGCCACCGGTCGACCCAGCCGCTGCCGACGACCTCGGGCCGCGGTGGTCGCGAGTTGAACGCGAACATCGTCGCGCCCCACGCGGCCATGTCGATGCCGAGCACCGCACCGCCGACGTAGTGCACGTCGTTGTCGTACCGGTCGTCGGTCGAGCACACCGTGACGATCGCCTTGAGGGCCGCTGGTGCCCGCGCAGCCAACTGCAGGGCGTTGAACCCGCCCCAGGAGATGCCGAACATGCCGACGGCGCCCGTGGACCACTCCTGCGCGGCGAGCCAGGCGATCACGGCCTCGCCGTCACGGAGCTCCTGCTCGCTGTACTCGTCGTCGAAGAACCCGTCCGACGAACCGCTGCCCCGGATGTCGACCCGGACCGACGCGTACCCGTGCTGGGCGTACCAGGGGTGCCGCTCGGAGTCGCGGGGCGCGGTCCAGTCGTCGAGCCGGTACGGCAGGTACTCGAGCAGGACGGGCACCGGACCGTCGGGCGACACCGGTGACCAGATCCGGGTGTGCAGCCGGACGCCGTCGGGCATCGGGATCCACTCGTCGCGGACGGTCACGCCCTCGGGCAGCGAACCCGTGTCGCCGATGGCGGTGAAGGTGGCGGGAGTGGCCCCGTCGGTCATGCGTCCTCCCAGTTGCGGGTGCGGTGTCCGTCGCCGTGGTCGGTCCAGCCCTCGGCGTGCTTCCAGCGCGGCACACCGTCACCGACGTCGGGCAGCACGGTGCTGCCCGGTTCGAGCGTCGCGGCGAGCAGCGTCGACGTGTACGGGTGGTTCGGGCCGGTGAACACCCGCTCGGTCGGTCCGATCTCGACGATCCGGCCGCCGGTCATCACCGCGACCCGGTCGGCGACGCCCCGGACGACGGCCAGGTCGTGGCTGATGAACAGGCAGCTCAGTCCGCGCTCGCGCTGCAGGTCGGCGAGGAGCGCGAGGATCCCGGCCTGCACCTGCACGTCGAGCGCGGTGGTGATCTCGTCGGCGATCACGAGCGAGGGCCCGGCGGCGAGGGCGCGCGCGATCCCGACGCGCTGCCGCTGCCCACCGGACAGCTGGGCCGGCAGCCGGTCGGCGAACTCCGGTCCGAGGCCGACCTGGGTGAGCAGCTCGCCGACGCGCTGTCGTGAGGAGGCGCCCGTGAACAGCTTGAGCGGACGCCCGATGGCCGCCCCCACGGTGCGCCGCGGGTTGAGCGAGGTGTCGGCGTTCTGGAACACGAGCTGCACCGCGCGCCGCAGTGCCGCCGTCCGTCCGGCGATCGGCTCGCGCAGGTCGCCGCTCGTGGTGCCGTCGTCGTAGGCGAAGGTGCCGGACTCGGCGGGCACAAGCCCGGCCAGCGCCGTCGCGAGCGTCGACTTGCCGCTGCCGGACTCGCCGACGACGGCGAGCGTCTCGCGCTCGGCGATCGTGAACGAGACGCCGTCGACGGCGGCCGGCAGGCCGCGGGCGTAGCGGATCACCAGGTCGTCCGCGGTCACCACGAGACGGGCGGAGCGGTCGGGAGGCACGGTGCCGGTGGTCGTGGAGTCGACCGTCTCCGGGGCGGTCGCGTCCTCGGGCACGTGCCCCGGTCCTCCCGGCCGCCGCCCGTCCGACACCGCGGCCAGCAGGGCGCGCGTGTACTCGTGCTGCGGGGCGGCGAAGAGCGCCGCCGTGGCGGCGTGCTCGACGATCTCGCCGTCGCGCATGACGGCGATCTCGTCCGCCATCGCGGACACGACGCCGAGGTCGTGGCTGACGAGCAGGACCGCCATGCCGAGCTGCCGGCCGAGGTCCGCGATCAGGTCGAGGACGGCTGCCTGGGTGACGACGTCGAGCGCCGTCGTGGGTTCGTCGAGGACGAGCACCCGGGGGCGGGCCGCCACGGCCATCGCGATCGCGATGCGCTGCTGCTGCCCGCCGGAGAGCTGGTGCGGGTAGCGGCGGACGATCGTCTCCGGGTCGGGCAGCCGGACCAACCGGACGAGTTCGAGGACCCGTTCCGGGCCGTCCGGCTCACGGTGCGCGCGGAGGGCCTCGCGGATCTGCTCGCCGACGCGCATCGACGGGGTGAGGGCCTGGCCCGCGTTCTGCGCCACGACGGACGCGACGCCACCGCGGAGCTCGCGCCGGCCGGACGGCGACAGCGCGAAGACGTCGTCACCGCCGACGCGGACCGAGCCGCCGACGATCGTCGAGCCGGCACGGAGGTGTGCCAGCAGCGTCCGGGCGACGGTGGACTTGCCGCTGCCGGACTCCCCGACCAGGCCGAGGGTGCGGCCGGCGGGGATCGCGAAGGACACGCCCCGGACCACGGGGACCAGGCGCTTGCCGGCAGCGTAGGAGATCGCGAGGTCGTCGACGCGGACGATCGGGTCCGGTGCGGTCGCCGTCGTGGCCGACGCGGCGCTGGTGTCGGTGGCGGTCATGCGCTCACTCCCTGCTTGGCGCGGTCGACGCCGAGCGACTTGCTCAGGCCGTCGGCGGCGAGGTTGAGCCCGATCACCAGGGTCGCCAGGGCGACGATCGGCGCGAGCGTCCCGAGCGGGACGACGGTCAGGGCGGTGCGGTTCTCCTGCACCATCAGGCCCCAGTCCGGATTCGGCGGGTTCGCGCCGAACCCGAGGAAGGACAGCGACGCGACGAGCAGGACGATCCACGAGGCCCGCATGGCGTACTCGACGAGCACCACGTCGAGGACGTTCGGCAGGATCTCCCGGAACACGATCGACAGCGCGCGTTCACCACGGGCTCGGGCTGCCGTCACGTAGTCCTGCGTGATGACGGTGCGGGCGGCACCACGGACGACGCGGGTCACGGCGGGCGCGTAGACGACGGTGACGGCGAGGACGATGACCCAGAGCCCGGCGTCGAAGACGGTGACGACGACGAGCAGGGCGAGGATCGACGGCACGCTGAGCAGGGCGTCGACGACGCGCATGACGGCCTCGTCGAACCAGTTGTCCGCGTACGCCGTGATGCAGCCGAGCACGGTGCCGACGGCCACTGCGATGGTCGTGGCCAGGAACGTCACGAGCAGGGCGTACCGGCCGCCGTTGAGGGTCCGCGACAAGACGTCACGGCCGTACTGGTCGGTGCCGAGCCAGTGCGTCCAGGTCGGTCCGGCGAGGACGTCGCCGGCGTTCGTGGCCACCGGGTCGTGCCCGGCGATGACCGGGGCGAGGAGTGCGAGCACGACGTGCAGGGCGATGAGGCCGAGACCGATGCTCAGCGCGGTCGAGCCGCGCAGGGGCGCGAGCGCGCCGGCGAGGACGGCGCGTCCGGGGCGGCGAGGGGCGATGGCGGTCATGCGGCGGCCTTCCTGGTGCTGCGCGTCGGACGGGTGCGCGTGCGGGGTCGCCGCTGGCGGGTCCGCAGCTTCGGGTCGAGCGCGAGCGCGACGAGGTCGGCTGCGAGGTTGCAGACGACGTAGATGACGGCGCTGAGGAGCGCGATCGCCTCGATCGTCGGCAGGTCGCGGTTGAAGACCGACTCGAGCATGAGCTTGCCCATGCCCGGGTAGTTGAAGACGTTCTCGACGACGACGACCCCGCCGAGCAACCAGGCGACGTTGAGCGCGACGACGTTCAACGTCGGCAGGAGCGCGCTCGGCACCGCGTGCTTCCAGACCACGCGGCGCATCGTCAGGCCCTTGAGCTCGGCCGTGGTGACGAACTCGGATGCCATCACGTCGATGGTCGAGGACCGCGCGGTGCGGACGATGTAGGCGGCCATCGCGAGGGTGAGCACGATGATCGGCAACCAGATCGTCGGCAGCAGCTCGCCGACGGTGGCGTCGCTCCCCCGCAGCACGACGGCGGGGAAGACCGGCAGGCCGATCGCGAAGAGGAGCACGAGCACGGTCGCGACCATGAACTCGGGAACGCTCATCACGACGAGGCTGACGATCGAGATGACCTTGTCGGACGGGCGACCGCGACGGACCCCGGCGAGGACGCCGAGCGTGAGGGACACGGTGACGCCGACGAGCATGGCGGGCACGGCGATGAGCATGCTGTTGCGGAAGGCCGTGAACAGCGTCGGCGCGACGGCCTCGCCACTGACGAGCGAGGTGCCGAAGTCACCGTGCACCGCACCACCGAGCCACTGCAGGTAGCGGAGCCACACGTTCTGGTCGAGGCCGAGGGTCTCGCGCAGCTGCTTGACGGCGTCCGGCGTGGCGTTCTGCCCGAGCAGCTGCTGCGCGACGTCCCCGGGCAGGGCCTGCACGGCCAGGAACACGAAGAGCGAGGCGAGCACCACCGTCAGCACGGCGATGCCGACCCGGCGGAGGACGGGGACGAAGACGTCCGACGGCGTGTTCGTGGTCGTCATCGGCGCAGTCCGATCCGGAGGTAGTCGAACTCGAAGCCGTACTCCGAGTAGTTCACGACGTCGCGGGAGAGCCCCACGAGCCGGTCGCCGAACATCGGCGTCATGTCCGCCCCGTCCTCCACGACGAGCCGTTGGGCGTCCTGGTAGAGGCTGAGGCGCTTGGCGTCGTCCATCTCGGCGCGGGCGTCGTCGAGCAGCCCGTCGAAGGTCTCGTTCGACCACGCGCTCTCGTTGTAGGAGGACCCGGTGCGGAAGATCTGGTTGAGCAGCTGGTCGATCGGCCGACCGGTGAACCAGTAGCTCACCATGAGCGGCTTCTGCATCCAGATCTGCGTGTAGTACGAGTCCGAGCTCGCGTTGCGGACCGTCAGGTGGATGCCCGCATCGGCGACGGCGTCGCGGTAGGCGACCGCCATCGGCGTGAACACCGACTCGTAGCTGGACGTGTAGATCGACGTCCGGAACCCCTCGTGGCCGGCCTGCTTGAGCAGCGCCTTCGCCTTGTCCGGGTCGTACTCGCGGTGGTCGTCGACGAACGCGGCGAGCTGCGGCGGCACCGGGTTGTCCCACCCGGGCGAGCCGGTGCCCTGCAGGGCGGTGTCGACGATCTGCTGCGGGTCGTAGGCGAGCTTCATCGCCTGACGCACCCGCGGGTCGCTGAACTCGTCGCTCGTGGCGAGCATCGGGATCGTGTACCACTGGGCGTTCTTCGACCGGGCGACGGTGGCGCGGTCGGAGGCCGACACCACCCGCGCGGTCGCGAAGTCCAGGTTCGTCTGCGAGATCAGGTCGATCTGCCCGGCGAGCAGCGCGTTCACCCGGGCTGTGGTGTCCTGGATCGAGTAGAAGTCGATGCCGTCCAGCGCGGGGCGGCCGGCGAAGTGGTCGTCGAACGCCTCGACGCTGCCGGCACCGGCGGGCGTGAACGACGAGAGCCTGAAGGGCCCGGTACCGATCCCGGTTCGGCCGATGTCGGCGATCGCGGCCGCCGGCACGATGTAGCACTGGTAGGCGGTCAGCAGCGACGGGAACTCGGCGTTCGGCTTGGTCAGCGAGAACCGCAGCGTGTACGGGTCGGTCGCGCGCATCGAGTCGGCGTCCATCACCTCGCCGAGGACACCGGCCTGCGGGCTGCCGGTCTTCTCGTCGAGGATGTGCCGGATGCTCGCGATCGCGTCGTCCGCGGTGAAGCGCGACCCGTCGTGGAAGGTCACGCCGCGACGGAGCGAGAACGTCCACTCGGTGCCGTCGGCGTTCGCGGACCACTCCTCGGCGAGGTCGGGCACCGTGGTGCCCTGTTCGTCGAGCTTGACGAGCCGGTTGTACAGCGCGCCGAGGTACTCGTAGGCCGACAGCGAGCTGGCGGAGTCGAGCGTCTCGGCGGCCGAGGCGGCCGGGCGCGCGATGCGCAGACGACCGCCGCGTCGGGCCACACCGGTGGCCGCCGCCTCGGGGATCGTGGGGGTGCCGGCGTTCGCACCGGAGCTGCACCCGGTGAGCGTGAGCAGGCCGAGGCCGGCGAGACCGGCGGCACCGGTGAGGAGCGCTCGACGGCTCGGGCCGCGGGCGTTCCGGGGTTCGGGGACGATGGGCTGCATTCGGGGTGACCCCTCCTGTAATCGTTCCGGTGAACGATAGAGGGAGACCGGCGATCCCCCAAGTCCTGGCCCCCGTCGGCCCGAGTGTTTACGAAGTCGTTACACGGACGCCCTCGGTGCGGTGCATGATCGGAGCATCTCGTCCGAGGAGGATCATGGCGACGTTCACCAGGGGGTTCGGTGGCCGCCGGGCCGACCGCGACGACACCCGCCTCCCGCCCGGCCAGACCCTGGTGCGCGACTGGCCGGTGCTGTCGGCCGGAGCCACACCCGAGATCGAGCCCGAGTCGTGGACCTTCTCGATCCGCACGGAGAACGGGCTGCACACCTGGACGTGGGAAGAGGTCCAAGCGCTCGGTGTCGAGGACGTCACCGTCGACATCCACTGCGTCACCCACTGGACCAAGCTCGACATGCCCTGGCGCGGCGTCCCCCTCGACCGCCTGTTCGAGGACGTCGAGACCTCGCTCGACTTCTGTATGGTGCACAGCACCGGTGGGTACACGACGAACGTCCCGCTCGACGAGCTGCTGGACGGCAAGGCGTGGATCGCGTTCGAGGCCGACGGCGAACTGCTCGAGCCCGAACACGGCGGACCGGCCCGCCTGCTCGTGCCGCACCTGTACTTCTGGAAGAGCGCGAAGTGGGTGAGCGGGATCGTCATGCAGGCGGAGGACGAGCCGGGGTTCTGGGAGAACGCGGGGTACAACCTGCACGGCGACCCGTGGAAGGAAGAGCGGTACTGGTGACGGTTCCCGACACCGACCAGTCCACCGACCTGGAGGCCCGGATCGCGCCCGCCGGTCGGCCCGCGCCCCGCAGGCGGCCGGCCTGGCACCCCGCGACGGTCGCGTCGGTGGAGCGTGAGACCCCCAACGCACGTCGGATCGTCCTCGACGTCCCGACGTGGCCGGGGAACGAGCCCGGCCAGCACCTGGACCTCCGGCTCACGGCCGAGGACGGCTACCAGGCCTCCCGGTCCTACTCGATCGCCTCGGCCGGCGACGGCACCGACGTCGTCCTCGCCGTCGACCGTGTCGAGGGCGGCGAGGTGTCCCCGTTCCTGGTCGACGCGGTCGAGGTGGGCGACGCGCTCGAGGTGCACGGTCCCCTCGGCGGATGGTTCGTGTGGCGTCCCGGCGGGTCCACCCGGCCGGTGCAGTTGATCGCCGGCGGATCGGGCATCGTGCCGCTCGTCGCCATGGTCACCGCGCACGCCGAGGCCGAGGACCCCGCACCGTTCCGCTTGCTCGTCGCCGTCCGGACTCCCGACGACGTCTTCTTCCGTGCAGAACTCGACCGGGCCGTCGGCTCCGAGGCCCCGCTCGAGGTCACCACCGTGTACAGCCGAACCGCTCCCCCCGGGTCCGACGTGCCCGCGGGGCGGCTGACCCGCGACGCCCTCGCCACCGCGGTCTTCCCACCGGACGTCGGCGCGCTCGTCTACGTGTGCGGGTCGACGCCCTTCGTCGAGCAGGTGCTCCGCTGGCTCGCCGAGCTCGGGCACGACACCACCGACGTCCGTGCCGAACGCTTCGGGGGCAGCTGATGACGGTCGTGGACGGCAACGCGCTCGCGGGCGTCCTGTCGGAGGTGCTCGGTGCGGAACCGACCGTGACGGTGCTCTGCTGCGGGGGCTGCGGCTCGCTCGGCTCGGTCGCGCGCACCGCGGTCTACCGCACGGCGATGGGCTCCGTCGCCCGCTGTCGTGACTGCGACACCGTGCTCGTGACGGTCGTCGAGGCCGGGGCGAACCGGTGGGTCGGACTGCCGGGTACCCGGGCCGCAGCGGCTTCACTACCCGAGCGACTCGGTGAGAGCAACCCGTAGCGGCGTGTCCTGCGGAGTTCTTGCGGCTTTCCGCACGACCCGAACTGGGGTCCAATCCGTGGACGGCGATGCTCCGGATGACTCTCCGGGACATCGCCGGGCCACCCACCCGGCGTCTCCACCCGGGGCAGTGCGGCCTCTGCGTCCGGCGGGCGCGGGTACCCGAAGCCTGCGCCCCCGGATGCGCCGCGTGCGGCGCCCGGAGACGACAGAACCCCCGGTGCTGCTCCGTCGAGCAACCCCGGGGGTCCTGTTCTGTCCGAGCGGATGACGAGATTCGAACTCGCGACCCTCACCTTGGCAAGGTGATGCGCTACCACTGCGCCACATCCGCATTCGCACGCCGTGTCGGCCGTGCGGAGTCGACTGTACCCGATCCCGGACCGACCGACGTGTTCTGCGGCGAATCCGGGCGTGTCCGGCGGACTCGGGGCGCGGTGCTGCCGGCGCGGGCGGTCCTCAGGCGGGGAGGAGTTCGATCGGTGCATGAGCTACGTGCACGACAACCCGGGTGGGACCGAAGCCCACGGCGTCGACCTGATCGACGGCGACGCCCCCGCCATCCGCATCCTGGTGCACGGCGACCTGCCGACCACGATCGAGCACGAGGGGCGGACCTGGCTCGCCACCGGGGGCGCGCACGACGACGGGGACGACCAGGCTCCGCCGATCGCGATCTACCGGCCCGTCTGAGCGACGCGCGGCGACGAGCGGATCAGCTGCGCGGCTTCGAGACCCGCTGACGCGAGACCCGCTGACGTCAGTGTCCGCGCACGTCGCCCGTCAGGATCGCGTGCTCGGCGCCGGCCGACAGTTCGTCGTGCAGCGCGTCCGCGAAGAACTCCCCCGCCCCGAGGCTGATCAGGTGGGTGAGCGCGCCACCCACGTCCGTCAGGCCGGGGTTCCACTCGTCGTGCAGGGACGCACGGACGTGTCCTGACTCGTGCACGATGACGGCGCCGATGTGGTCGTGGCTGTCGCCGACCTCGAGCACGGCGTCGTACACGACGGGCTCGGTGTCCTCGCCGAGCGGCTCCAGGTGCACCTCACCGATGCCGGGCCACTCGGTG
This sequence comes from Curtobacterium sp. TC1, assembly GCF_019844075.1. Classification (NCBI taxonomy): domain Bacteria; kingdom Bacillati; phylum Actinomycetota; class Actinomycetes; order Micrococcales; family Microbacteriaceae; genus Curtobacterium; species Curtobacterium sp. TC1. The sequence goes on along the minus strand of NZ_CP081964.1, from coordinate 2,066,346 downwards.
CGGAACACGGGCAGGTCCGGTGCGTGCAGGTGCGGTGCGCGTTCGTCGGTGACGGACTCGACCTCGCCGGACGTCAGGTACTCGTCGACGACCTCGTGGATGCGGTCGTGCAGTCCGGGCTCGTACTGCCACCACCGCTGGTGCACGGCGCGGAGCCAGTCCTGCGTCGCGGCGTCGGCCGAGGCCGAGGTCCCGACCAGCTGCGGCGCCGTGCCCGGCGAGCCGACGACCTCGAGCTGCTCGTCGTGCGTCTCGACGGTGATGGACCCCGTGGTCTCGTCGGGGTGCACGCCGTGCACGTCCTCGGGGGCGGCTGCCCAGATGCTCGCCGGCAGCTTCGGCGGCAGGTCGAACGCCACCGCGATCGCCGGGCGCGCCAACGCCTCGTCCAGCGCGTCGCCGAGGTGCACCTCGTCCGATCGGGAACCCATGACGACGCCGCCGGCCGGGGGTACGGCGGCCAACCGCTCCAGGTCCTCGTGGTCCGCGTTCATCGATGCGAGCACGGTCGTGTCCGCCCACTGGACGAACTCGCCGGCCGCACGGTCCTGGTCACCGAACGGCACGTTCCAGACCGAGGGGTCCGCGAGCACCCACGATGCCGAGCGGCCGGCGGGACCACGCCGCACGGCGTCGACCAGGGCGGGGACGAGCCCGGGCAGCGCGCGGTAGGCCGGACGCACGGTGACCCGGTCCAGCGCGAGCAGGTCCGGCTTGCCGAGCATCTCGGCTGCGTGCGTCTGCAGCGACAGGAAGGTCTCGCCGGTGGCGTCGGGGACGACGATCGCGGCGGCGAAGTCCCCGTCGACGTCGGACACCTGGTAGCCGAGCACCAGCGCCTCGACCGACTCCGGCGACCGGCTCGTGTAGGCGGTGACCTCGGCGACCGACACCGCCTCGGCCTCGTCGTCGGTGATCGGCACCCGGACGTCGATCACCCACCGGTCGACGTCCTGCCCGGGGTAGGCGTCGCCGTCCTCGTCGGAGATCGTGATGTGCACGAGTCGCAGGGAACCGTCCCAGGCATCGTGGACGTGCTGGGCGATGGCGGCTTCAGGGTCGTCGGTCACGGACGCCACCGTACCGGTGGGGGCACGGTCGTGCGGTCACGGACCGGCCGCGACCATCGCGTCGACCGTCCGCATCGCGGTCGCCAGGATGGTCAGGACCGGGTTGACGCCGCCGTTCGTGACGTGCACCGAGCCGTCGGTGACGCGCAGGTTGTCGTGCCCCCACACCCGGCCGGACGGATCGACCACCGACGTCGCCGGGTCCGCCCCCATCCGGAGCGTGCCGGCCTGGTGCTGTCCGCCGCTCGTGCCGTGGACCGGGCCGTGCAGCTCGGCGACGCGGGTGGCACCGGCGGCTCGCAGCCAGTCGCCGCTGCGGGCGCTGGTGTGGTCGCGTGCGCGGACGTCCTCGGGGTGGACACCACCGCTGAACGACGCCACCGGGATGCCGTACCGGTCCGTCACGGCCGGGTCCACCCGGACGCGGGCGTCGGCCGTGGTGACCTCCTGGATCGGCCCCGTGATCCGCAGGCTGCGCCGCGCCAGGTCCCGCATCGCGTGCTTGCCGTCGAGCCCGGTACGTGGGACGAGCCCCGTGCCGACGAGGTACTGGTAGGTGTTCGACGGCGTCGCGATGAACTCGTTCGCCAGGATCCCGCCACCGATCTGCCCGGGCACGCCGTGCCGGTAGTCGGTGGTGGCGATCGACGGTCCCGGTCCGAGACCGTCGTCCACCACGTCGTCGAAGACCCCCATCGCGCCGCCGTAGACGTGACCCTGCAGGTGCCGACCGACCTGGTCCGTGCCGTTGCCGATGCCGTCGGGTTCCTGGTCGCTCCGGCTGTTCAGCAGGAGCCGTGCCGACTCCACCGCCCCGGCCGCGACCACGACCTCGGCCGCGTCCACATCGGTCCGCCAGTCGTGGCCGTCGACCGTGCCGACGATCGTGACGCCGACCACGCGACCCGCGCCGTCCGTCCGCAGCCGGGCGACGCGGGCCTCGAGCACGATCGACGCGTTCCCGGTGGTGAACGCCCGGCTCAGCATCGTGTTCTGGCTGCCGTTCTTGGCGTCGACGGGGCAGGCGAACCCCACGCACATGCCGCACTGCCCGCAGGCCCGGCGGCCCAGGTACGGCGTCGAGTTGATCAGGAGCGGGACGTGCACCGTCGAGATGCCGAGCGCGTTCGCGGCGCCGGCGAGCCGGTCCCGAGCGGCGCCGGACGGCAGCGGTGGCATCGGTCGCGCGCGCGAGCGCTCCCCGGACCACGGACCGTCGACGTCGCCCCCGCTGACCCCGACCTCCCACTCGGCGCGCTCGTACCAGGGCTCGAGTTCGTCGTAGCCGAACGGCCAGTCGGCCAGGCTGCTGCCGTCCGGCACCCCGTACGTCGACGCCATCGTGAAGTCCCGCGGTCCGAACCGCCACGCCTGTGCGCCGTAGACCCGGGTGCCGCCCCCGGCCGTGGCCGCGTTGTTGTGCCACCCCGGCGACGACGGCCGGAGCACCAGCAGCTCCCGCCCGTCCGCCACCGTGCGCGGGTTCCCGACGTCCGACGGCCCGGACAGCGGTGCCACGCCCCAGCTCGACCGCGGGTTCCGGATGTGGTCCCGGCTGAGGTCCGCGGTGCCGGGCCACCCACCGGCCTCGACGACGAGCACGCGCCGCCCGGACTCGGCGAGCCCGCACGCGGCGACGCCCCCGCCGGCGCCCGACCCGACGACGACCGCGTCGTACCGGTCGGCCAGCTGCGACGGGTGCACGACCGAGGGGACGGCGGTCGACACCGGGACCGGCACGCTCCAGCCGTCCGGCGGACCGGGCTGCCACCCCACCATCTCCCAGGACCGCTCCCCCGCGTTCCCGCCGTTGCCTGCGTCGGCGTAGTAGCCCGCGGCGACGAGCTCGGCGAACCAGGTCCAGTCCGGATCCTGCTCGTCGGCGGCGCCGTCGACGCCGTCGTGGTCGTCCGCGTGCTCGACGACGACCCGGAGGCGGTCCAGCCAGTCCGGCCGGTCGACCAGGATCCCGGCCAGGAAGGCGAGCGCGCCGGCCTCGGACGCCGACGGGTACTCGTCCGCCGGCACCACCCGGTCGACCAGGGCGCGGAGCCGTTCGTCGTGCGTGCGGAGGAACTCCTGGGCCGCCGTGGCCGCGTGGTCCGTCATCGGTCCTGCCTCCCGGGCGGCGCCGGTGCCGCTCACGAGCACCGTAGCGGACGCGGCGGGGTCCGGGTCGGGCTCAGCCGCCGATGCCCTCGAGGTCGAGCAGGTCGTCGTCGCTCAGCACGACGGCGGCACCCTCGATGTTCTCGCGCAGGTGCGCCCGCGACGACGTGCCCGGGATCAGCAGGATGTTCGGGGACCGGCGCAGCAGCCATGCCAGAGCGACGGACATCGGCGTCGACCCGAGCCGTGCCGCCACGGTCGAGAGCACCTCGGACTGCAGCGGAGAGAAGCCACCGAGCGGGAAGAACGGCACGTAGGCGACTCCCTCGTCGGCGAGACGGTCGATGAGCGGATCGTCCTGCCGGTTGGCAAGGTTGTACATGTTCTGCACCGACACGATCGGTGCGATCCCCTGCGCTTCGGCCACTTGGTCCGTCGTGGCGTTGCTCACGCCGAGGTGCCGGATGATGCCCTGCTGCTGCAGGTCGACCAGCGTCTCGAAGGCCGAGGAGATCGGCCCCGCGACCGGACCGTTCGCGTCGCCCAGCCGCAGGTTGACGAGGTCCAGCACGTCGACGCCGAGCGTCTCGAGGTTGTCGTCGACCTGCGCACGCAGTTGGTCGGGTTCCCGAGCAGTCGGCCAACCGCCTCGGGCGTCCCGCCGCGCGCCGACCTTGGTCGCGATGACGAGGCCGTCGGCGTACGGGTGCAGCGCCTCGTGCAGCAGCTCGTTGACGACACGGGGGCCGTACGTCTCGGCGGTGTCGATGTGCGTGATGCCGCCGGCGACCGCGTCCCGGAGCACGGCGACGGCCTCGTCGTGGTCCTTCGGCGGCCCGACGACCCACGGACCGGTGAGCTGCATCGCGCCGTAGCCGAAGCGTGCCACCGGCCGGTCGCCGAGGGTCCAGGTGCCGCCCGGCAGGCGAGGGGTGGTGGTGGTCATCGGATCTCCTTCGAGGACTTGTGGAGCGGTTGCTCCTGTTCCACTCTTGACGAACTGCTTCCCGTTCGGAAGGAGTTACCCAGAAGTGCGTTGCTACCCGAGGCGCCCTGTGCCGACCACGACCGCCGCCGAGCGACGAGCTGACGCCAAGGCGCAGTACAACGCCTACCTGGCAGCCTGCCCGAGCCAGCAGCTGCTCGCACGGGTCTCCGGCAAGTGGGTGACGCTCGTGCTGTCGGCACGCGGGAGCGGCCCGGACTGCGACGGCGACCCGAGGCCGATGCGGTACTCCGAACTCGGTCGCGTCCTGGCGGGCGTGAGTCCGAAGATGCTGTCGCAGACGCTGAAGTCGCTCGAACGCGACGGTCTCGTCGTCCGCACGGCGACGGCGACGGTGCCCGTGACGGTGACGTACGAACTCACGGATCTGGGGCTCTCGCTGCACGGCACCGTGCGGCAGCTCAAGCGCTGGTCGGAAGCCCACCGCGACGAGGTGGCCGCGCACCAGGAGCGCTACGACGTCACCGGCTAGCCTCCGGCGCGCTTGCACCGGACGTCCGGCGGGACGTATGGTCTTCCCAGAGGGCAAAACGCCTCGTCGCCCCGGCGGCCTGGCACCCACACGCGGTCTCGGACGAGTCGCCACTTCTTCTTCGAAGGAGTGCACGTGTCCACCCGTTCCCCCGCCCGGCTCCGCGACGCCGGGATCGCCCTCGCCGGCCTGTCCGCCGTCTTCCTGTTCGAGATGCTCGACAACTCGGTGCTGAACGTCGCCCTGCCCACCATCGGCCGAGAACTCCACGCGTCGACGACCGGCCTGCAGTGGGTCACCGGTGCCTACTCGGTCGTGTTCGGCGCCCTCATGCTCCTGTTCGGCGCGGTCGCCGACCGGTTCGGCCGACGTCGGGTCATGCTCATCGGTCTGGTGCTGCTCGCGCTCTCCGCCCTGGCGACCACCCTCGTCACCACGACCGGCGAACTCGTCGCGGTCCGCGCGCTGATGGGGCTCGCAGCGGCCATGACGACGCCCGGGTCGATGGCCCTGGCCTTCCGGCTCTTCGACACCGATGCCCTGCGCGTCCGCGCCTTGACGGTCATCTCCACCGCGGGCCTCGTCGGGCTCGCGGTCGGACCGACGGCGGGCGGCTTCGCCCTCGCGGTGGCACCGTGGCAGGCCTTGCTCCTGGTGAACGTGCCGATCGCGGCGCTCGCGTTCGTCGGCATCCGGACCGGCGTCCCCGCTGACCGACCGGAGGACCTGCACCCCGACCGGATCGACGTGACCGGCGCGCTGTTCGGCACCACGGCCCTGGTCGGTGCACTCGGGACGCCCACCCTCTTCGCGGAGGCGAGCAGCGCCTCCTGGCCGGGGTGGACCGGGGTCGTCGTGACGGCCGCGGCGGTGGCGGCCTTCGTGCAGCGGGAGCGCACCGCGGCACAGCCGCTGCTCGACCTGCGCCTGCTCGCCCGTCCGCTCGTCGCCAGCGGTCTCGCCTACAAGGCGGCCTCCGGACTCGCGGTCTCCGGCCTGTCGTACCTGGTGACGCTGCAGCTGCAGTTCGCCTGGGGCTGGTCGCCGGCGCTGGCCGCGGCGGCGACGCTGCCGCAGGTGGTGGTGCTCCTGGCCTCCGGACGGTTCGTCGGCCCCTTCGTGCAGCGGGTCGGCCTCGGCCGCGCGGCCTGGCTGAGCGCCGGTGCCGTTGTGGCCGGGCTCGCGCTCTTCACCATCGGCGGGCGTGCCGGGTACGGCTGGGTCGCCGGGGCACTCGTCCTGGTCGCCGCGGGCATGCGGGTCGTCGGGGTCGTCGCCGGCAACAACGTGCTCCGGGGCCTGCCGTCGAACCGGACGTCGGTCGGTGCGGCGCTCGTCGACACCTCGAGCGAGCTCGCGACCGCGGTGGGCATCGCGGCGACCGGGACGGTGCTGGCGCTGCTCGTGCCCGGCAGCATCGCGTCGACGTCGTGGACGGCGGCCCGGCTGGCCGCCTTCGAGGGCGGGATCACCGTGGCGGGCGTGGTCCTGACGGTCGTCGCCGCGCTGCTCGTCGGCATCGGGATGGCACGTGCGCGGACCCGCGCGGGCACGCCGGTGGCCGAACCGGCTCAGACGGCGCTGTAGCCGCCGTCCGCGACGAGGACCGACCCGGTGATGAACGACGCCGCGTCGCTCGCCAGGAACACGACGCTCGGCGCGATCTCCTCGGGCAGGGCGAACCGCTGCTGCGGTGCGTCCTCGATCCAGTACCGCCGGAACTCCGGGGAGTCCACCGGAGCCATCTCGGTCTTCACGTACCCCGGGGCGACGGCGTTCACGCGGATCCCGTACTGCGCCCACTCGACCGCGAGCGACTTCGTCAGGTGGTGCACGGCGGCCTTCGACGCGTTGTACGCCGGCTGCCACTGCGGCCGGTTCACGATGAGGCCCGACATGCTGCCGATGTTCACGATCGAGCCCGACCCGGCGTCGCGCATGTGCGCGCCGATGGCGGTCGACGTCTTCCAGAGCGCACGGACGTTCAGGTCGAACACGTCGTCCCACTCACTGTCGGGGACGTCGAACGCGTCCCGGTGGTGGCACGTACCGGCGTTGTTCACGAGCACGTCGATCCGACCCAGGCTCGCCATCGCCTCCTCGGTCATGCGCGTCACCTGCGCGCCGTCGGTGATGTCCGCCGTGATGGTGACGAAGTGGTGGCCGGCGTCCGCGGCCTCGGCGGCGACCCGGGCGTTCCGGTCCGCCGACCGCCCGACGATGGCGACGCGGGCACCCGCCTCGGCGAGCCCGAACGCGAAGGCCCGGCCGAGTCCCTGGTTGCCCCCGGTGACGAGGGCGGTCCTGCCGGTGAGGTCGAACAGAGAAGTCATGTGGCGGGCGCCTTCCTCGGGTGGTCGACGCCGTGCACCGCGTCGACGCGGTACTGCCCTGCGTACACCCTCGAGCGCTCCGCCTCCCGACCCGGCGGTGGCGCCCGTCGCCCATCATTCCGGCACGTGCTCGGTGGTGCCCGCCCTAAGATGATCGCGTGCCGACGAGTCCTGATGATCGCTTCCGGTTCTTCGACACCCTGGTGCGGGCCGAGATCCGGCTCTGGGGCGCGGTCGACGGGGCGGTCTCCGAAGCCACCGGGACGAACCTCGGACTGATCACCGCGCTGCGCACGATCGACGAACTCGACGGGTCCGCTCGGGTCCAGGAGGTCGCCGACGAGATCGGGATCACGGTCGGGGCCGCGAGCAAGATCGTCGACCGGCTCGAGCGCGCCGGACTGGCCGAGCGCGTCCCGAACCCCGCCGACCGCCGGTCTTCCCTGCTCCGGATGACGAAGCCCGGACGGAAGACGCTCGCCGACGGGCTCCGCGCCGCGCGACAGGAACTCGGCCGCCGCACGGACACGATCACGCAGGCGCAACTCGACGCGACGACCACAGCCCTTGCTGCCCTCGCGGACGCCTTCTCGGTCGACGACTGAGACGACGGAGTAGTATTACTCCACGGAACATTCCTCCACGGAATGCGCCGAGATCCGACGCCGCCGTGGAGGCCGAAGAGGAGCACACATGTCCCGCGCCGAGAACGGCAAGGTCGCCCTGGTCACCGGAGGCGGACAGGGCATCGGACAGGCGATCGTCGAGCGGTTCCACGCCGACGGGTTCGCGGTCGCGATCGCCGACCTCAACATGGACACAGCGAACGCGGTCGCCGAGGGACTCGGAGGCAAGGCCGGCAGCGCGATCGCCGTCCCCGTGAACGTGTCGGACCGCGACAGCGTGTTCGCTGCGGTGGAGACCACCGTCCGCGAGCTCGGTGGGTTCGACGTGATCGTGAACAACGCCGGCATCGCACCGCAGTCCCCCATCGAGGACATCACGCCCGAGAGCCTCGAGAAGATCTTCTCGATCAACTTCAACGGCGTCGTCTGGGGGACCCAGGCCGCGGCGAAGGCGTTCCGCGAGCTGGGTCACGGTGGGAAGATCATCAGCGCCGCATCCCAGGCAGGACACGAGGGCAATCCGGGCATCGCGCTGTACTCCGCCACCAAGTTCGCGGTCCGTGGCTTCTCGCAGACGGCTGCGAAGGACCTTGCGCAGTTCGGCATCACCGTCAACACCTACGCGCCGGGGATCGTCCGCACGCCGCTGATGGCGGACCTCGCGAAGAAGACCGCCGAGTCCGCTGGGCAGCCGGAGGAGTGGGGTTGGAAGCAGTTCACCGACGGGATCACCCTCGACCGCCTCGCGGAGGCGAGTGACGTGGCGAACGTGGTCGCCTTCCTCGCCGGTTCGGACTCGGACTACATCACCGGGCAGTCGATCATCGTCGACGGCGGCATGGTCTTCAACTGAGTTGCCGGGACCGACGCGCGTCGATCACGGAACGCGTCAGCCCACAGGACGGGAGGCCCGGTGCCAGCTGGGACCGGGCCTCCCGTCCGTCACACAGCGGACCGGACCCGTCGGAGCGCGGCAGCGGGGTGCGATGCCGGCAGCCGTGAGCCGGCGCCGAGCAGACGGTCCCGTAGCGTCACGCCGGGACGGACGTCCGTGGGCAGCATCCCGGCGACGCGGAGTGCCGGCGCGACCCAGTCGACGAAGTCGTCGTAGGTCTGGGGCGTGACGTGCGGCTGCACCAGGAACCCGTCAGCGTCCGTCTGGTCCACGAAGGCCGCGACCTGGTCTGCGATGCCGGGGCCGTCGCCGACGAAGACCGTTCCGTTGATGCCGTTGTCGCGGTACTCCTCGAGTACCTGTCGGACCGTCTTCCGGCGACCCGACGCGGGGTCCATGAACCGGTCGACCGAGGACTGCCCCTGTTCTGTGCGCAGGTCGGGCATCGGTTCGTCGAGTGGCAAGGCGGTGAGGTCGATCCCTGTGACCCAGGCGTAGGTCGTGGCGGCCTGCTCGAGGGTGGCGAGCGCGACCATCTCGGCGCGTTTGTGCTCGGCCTCCTCAGTCGTTGCCGCCGCGACGAAGTGTGCGCCGACCAGGAACCGCAGGGCGTCCGCGCCGCGACCGGCCGCTTCCGCTCGGCGACGGATGTCGACGATCTGGTCGCGGATGAGGTCCGCGTCGCCACCACCGATGAAGATCACTTCGGCGTACCGTGCCGCGAAGTCACGACCGGCCACCGATGTACCGGCCTGCAGCAGGAGCGGGGAGCGTTGCGGCGAGGGCGGGATGCCGAAGACGCCACGGGAGCTGAGGTGGCGGCCCGCGTACCTGACCGCGCGGACGCCGTCCGGCCGGGCGTACACGCCGGCGTCAGCGTCCTCGACGAGCGCATCGTCGTCCCACGACCCCTCCCAGAGCCCCAGACAGATCGCGAGGTGGTCCTCGGCTTGTGCGTACCGCTCGTCGTGCGCGATCATCGGCTCGCCGAAGAGCTCCGCGGAGGAAGCCTGCGCTGCACCGGTGACGATGTTCCAGCCGATGCGTCCACGTGTGAAGTGGTCGAGGGTGCCGTACCGTCGCGCAACCGATGCGGGACGCTCGACCGTGGTCGACGACGTGACCACGATGCCGAGGCGTTCGGTGGCGGCCGCCACGGCGGAGACGACCGTGATCGGGTCCGCCATCGGGATGTACATCGCATCGGTGAGCGCGGTCGGGATGACCTCGCCGTCGATCATCGGGTAGCCGTACGAGTCGGCGAAGAAGAGGAAGTCGAACCCGCCCTCCTCGAGTCGCTTGCCGAGCCCCGTCCAGTGGTCGAGGTCGAGGTACCGGACGTCGGTGTTGCCGGGCACGCGCCAGCTGGCCCCGATCGTGCCGTTGGGGTTCATCGTCTGGAACGCCCCGAGGATGAGGTCCTTCATGCGGTTCGCCAATCCTGTTCGTGTTCGTGTTCGGGGATCCTTCGCGGGTCCCGGATGAGTGCTCCGGTCTCCCGGCGCCAGTCCTCCCGGCGCGGGTCGTCGGTCGCGAGCCATGCCGCGTCGAGGGACGCGGCGGCGACGGCGGCCGTGGTCTGACGGTCCCAGCCCCAGGTCCGGCTCGCGAGCCGGTACTCCTGCGCGGAGTCCGTGTGGAACATCGCTGGGTCGTCGGTGTGCAGCGACACCTGCACCCCGGCGTCGCGGAGCTGCTGGAACGGGAACGCCGACGCCGTGGGGAAGAGCCCTGGCAGCATCACGAGGCAGCTCGACAGCGCCATGGTCACGGGTGTGCCCGCGTCGGCGACCCGCCGCTGCAGGTCCGGCCGCCCGCCGAGCTCCCACGCGTGGTCGATGCGGTCGAGGCCGAGTTCCAGGACGTCGAGCACGTCCTGGGCCTTGTTCGCGTGCGCCGTGGTCCGCAGGCCGGCGTCGCGCGCACGTGCGAACACCGTTGCGAAGTCACCGAGCGCGCGCGACGGTGATCCGTCGTTGCCGATCCCGAGGACGGGCACGCCCCGTCGGCGCGCCGCGAGCACCTCGGTGAGGGCGTCCGTGGCCACGTCGGGTCCGCTGTTCCGATCGGTCGCGAACACGATCCCGCCGCTGAGTCCGGTCCGGTCGGCCATTTTCGCGAACGCATCGCCCACGGCGTCCAGGAACGTCGCGGTCGGGAGTCCGCCGACCCGGCTCTCGACGTGGTTCACCGAGAGTTCGACGTGCCGGCAGCCGGTGTCGACGGCGTTCCCCAGGACGTGCAGCGTCGCCGCATGCACCCGCTCCGCGGTGCGGAGCTCCGCCGCGAACTCGTGGTGGCGCACGAAGAAGTCGGGGACGTCGGCGTAGTCCCAGCGCCGCTCGGACCGCACCCCATCGGTCCCGCCACCGACGAACGAACGGCGGAGCGCACCGGTGAGGTGCATGTGCAGTTCGGCCCGTGGCAACCGCCTGGCCAGGACGTCGAGCAGGTAGGACTCGTCCGGCTCGCCGCGCCCCTCCGCGGTCCAGTCGTTGTCGACCGGTGTCGCGGTGTTCACAGCACCTCGCTGCGTTCCGAGGCGCTGTGCGTGAGCTGTTCGAGCAGGAGCAGTTCGCTGCGTCGGAACTCGTCCGTCTCCATGTACGACAACGGACGCGGTCGCGGCTCTGCCTGCTCCAGTACCGTCCGCACGACGGCCGGCCGGTTGGACAGCACGTGCACCCGGTCCGACAGGAACAGCGCCTCGGGTACGTCGTGCGTGATGAGGATGACCGACAGTCCGTCCCGGACGCAGAGGTCGGCGAGCCAGAGCTGCAGCTCCGTCCTGGTCAGGTAGTCGAGCGCGCCGAACGGTTCGTCGAGCAGCAGCACCGGCCGGTCCTGGACGATCGTCCGGAGAAGCGCCACGCGCTGTCGCATGCCGCCGGACAACTCGAACGGGTACGCCCTCGCGCGACCGCCCAGCCGGAACGTGTCGAGGAGGCCGCGGACCCGGTCGCGGGCGTCCCGCTTCGACGCTCCTTGGAGCACGAGCCCGAGCGCGGCGTTGTCCTCCACAGTCAGCCACGGGAAGAGCAGGTCCTCCTGTGGCATGTACGCGGAGAACGGCTGGCCGCCCGTCGTGGGCCCCGTGTACCGCACGCTGCCGGACGTGGGCGCCACGAGTTCGGCGAGCACGTTGAACAGGGTCGACTTGCCCGACCCGCTCGGTCCGACGACCGAGACGAACTCGCCTGGCGCCAGCTCCATCTCGATGTCGCGCAGCACCTCCGTGCGCTGGCCGCCCGGGGCGGTGAACGACTTCGCGACGTGCTCGATCCTGAGCAGCGGTTCACTCATCGCTGCACCGCCTTCCTGCGCCGTTCCCACGGCATGACGAGCGCCTCGACGACGTAGGAGAGCGCGAAGAGCGCGAGTCCGATGACGATGCTGATCACCACGGCCGCGAAGACCAGGTCGGTCCGGAAGAGGTTCTTCTGCAGCTGCATGTAGATGCCCAGACCGTCCCGGGCACCCACGTACTCACTGAAGATCGCCGACACGACGACGAAGCTCGAGACGATCCGGAGCCCGGTGACGAAGTGGCCGAGGGCGCTCGGGACACGGAGCCGGACGAACACCTGCCACGTCGACGCACCCATCGACCGCATCAGGGTGACCGCCTTGGGGTCGGCTCCGATCAGCCCTTGCAAGGTCGAGATCGTCATCGGGAGCATGCTCACGATCGCGACGAGCAGGATCTTCGGGCCCGAGTCGAAGCCGAACCAGATCACGAACAGCGGTGCGAGCACGACGATCGGTACGGACTGCGCGGCGATGAGCAGTGGCAGGAGCGTCTGCCGGAGCGGTGCGACGAAGGTCAGGGCCGATGCGGCGACGACCGCGACCAGACACGCGGCGAGCAGTCCCAGGACACTGATGGTGAGGGTGGGCACCGTCGCCGCAGCGAGTGCGGCACGCTCTCCCCAGCCGCTCGTGACGACGCGCACCGGGGACGGGAGGACCGTCGGGTCGACGTCCCCGACGGTGGTCACGATCTGCCAGATCACGAGCAAGCCGACGAGCGTCGCCGTCGGAGCGACGACGTTCACGGCGCGAGAGCGGGACGACGCGGCGCGAAGCCGCGCAGCGCCAGTACCGGAGATGACCCGGACTTCGCGATCGGGTGCAGTGGTCTGGCCGACCAGCGCAGTGTCGGTCATCGCAGGTACTCGTTCGTGACGAGGTCGGAGACGTCGTACGCCTTGAGCACCTTCCCGGTGCTGTCCTTGAGCAGGCCCTGCTCGATCAGCCAATCGGCGTTCTCCTGCCAGCGGTCGACGCTCTGGGAGTTCACGACGCCGTCCTCGCTGCGGTAGAGATCCTCCGTCTGCTCCCTGCTCACCACGTCGACCACCTTCCGGTCGAGGTCCTTGGGCCAGGTCTTCATGAGGGCGTCGTCGGCGGCATCCGGGTCGTCCAGAGCGGCCTCGTAGCCCGCCTGGAACGCGTGCATGAACTTCTTCGCGACGTCCGGATGCGCCTTCAGGTACGAGTTGCTGGAGATGACGACCGTCGCGTAGCCGTCGGGCACCCCGTAGTCGATCGGATTCCACGTCGTCACCTTCGGGCCCTGCAACCCGAACTCGGCGATCTCGTTCGGGAACGACAGCACGGTGTCGACCCGCTCCGACTTGAGCGCGTCGAAAGCGGCGGTGCTCAGTGTGACGGCGTCCGCGTCCTTCGTGCCGCCGTCGTGCTCGATCATCTCGTTCACGACGGCGACCTCCATCGGCGAACCGAAGCCGCCGTACACCTTGCCGGCGAGCTCCTTCGGCGATGAGTACCCGGCCGAGGCGAGGGTCGTGAGCACGTAGGGCGAGTGCTGGTAGACCGCTCCGAGGGACACGAGGTCCGAACCGGCTGCGTCGGCGAGCAGCGCCGTCCGCACGTCGGTGGCGAACCCGAGCTGTGCCTGCCCCGACGACACCAGTGCCTCCGGAGCCGTCGAGCCCCAGGGCAGGAGGTCGACCTCGAGTCCTGCCTTGCGGAACAGGCCGTGCTGCTGCGCGTACGCCAGTCCGTTCAGGTCCGGGTCCGGCAGGAAGCTCAGGGCGAAGTCGATCTTCGTGAGGCCGCCGTCCGTAGATGCGGAGGGCTTGGAAGCGCACCCGGCGACGACGACGGCGGACACAGCCACCATCGTGACGACTCCGAGGATGCGTCTGGGGCGACGACTTGCTGTTTTGGTCAATCTGGGGGTCATTTCGACAGTAAAAGCGATGTGTGTTCCCTCTGGATGCCGCTTGCGTTTCAGGCGTGTAAATCCGCTGCTGCGTGCCATCGGCGCCGGAGACGCCAGACGAGGGGCTCCGTCCCGTGGTCGACGCCGAACCCCAGGACACGCAGCAGCACGAGGTCGTGGTCGCCGACCGCGTGCACCTCGTGCACCTCGGTCTCGTACCACGCGGCACAGCCGGCCAGGACGACCGCGCCGCCGGGCAGCCGATCGAGATCGACGCCGACGAGCCGGCCGTCACGGTCACGTGACGCGATCTGCCGGGTCAGCGCGCCCTGCCCCGTGGACAGCACCGACACACCGATCCGTGCTGCGCGCCCCAGCACGGGCCACGTCCTGGACGTTCGCTGCAGCGCCACTGATGCGAGCGGAGGCTCCTGGGACACACCCACCGAGAACGACGATGCGATCATCACCTCGACTTCTCCGCCCTGCTCCGCCGCCAGTGCGACCAGACCGGTCGGGTACGCGGCGAACGCGTCGCGCACGCCGAGGTCCGCGGCAGCTGGTGGCGTCGACTCCATCAGGCACGCACCCAGGTGTCGATGGCATCGAGAGCCGCACCCCGGAGCGCGTCGGGCATGCTCGCCGCTCGGATCGAGGTGCGAGCACACGTGGCGAGCTCATCGTCAGACAGGCCGAGATCGCGCCGTGCCAGTTCGTACTCGCCGAGGACGGTGGTGCCGAACAGGAGTGGGTCGTCCGCGTTGATGGAACAGGGGACCCCGGCGCTGAGCAACGCGCGGAGCGGATGGACGCTGAGGGTCGACACGACGCCGAGCGCGACGTTCGAGGTCGGACACACGTCGAGCTGCACACCCTCCCGCGCGAGCCGTTCGACGAGCACCGGGTCCTCGACGGCCCGGACACCGTGCTGGACGCGATCGGCGCCCAGGACGTCGATCGCTTCCCGGACGGCGTCCGGCCCCACCAGCTCGCCCGCGTGCGGCGCCACGCGGAGCCCGGCGGCCCGGCCGAGCGCGAAGGCCCGGGCGAACGGCGTCGCCGGGTGGCCGACCTCGTCGTTGGCGAGCCCGAGTGACACCACTCCCCTGCCGGCGTGCGCGACGGCGGCGCGTACCAAGCACTCGGCCTCCTCTGGGGATCGTGTCCGGTCCACCGTGACCATGAGCCTGACCGACACCCCGGTGTAGCGCGAGGAGTCGAGCGCGGCTTCGGTCATGACGGCCAACACCTCCTCGACCGTGTGGCCGGCGTCGACGGCGAACTGCGGACTCACGGCGAGTTCCAGCGCGACGACGCCCTCGTCGAAGGCGTCCTCGGCCGCCTCGCCGATCACGCGCCGCATCGCCGCCGGATCGGCAAGGACAGCCGCGAGCGCCGTGTAGGCCGCCGCGAATCCAGCGAAACCGCCGCGGTACGGCAACTCGAGGTCCGGCAGGCCCGCTGCTGCGAGCAGATCCCGCGCGGTCGTTGCTCGGGGCACCGCCTCCAGATGGACGTGCAGGTGCGCTTTCGGGAGCCGCCTGAGGTCCTTGCGGTCAACGGTTCTTGTATCAGAACGGTTCATCGTGCCAGAAAACACGACCCACGTGACGTTGGAAGGGCGGTGCTGTTTCCGGCATGTTACGAAGCGGTGGATCAGGCCTCGACCCACGTCATCCGGTCGCGAACCGTGAGGAGCGGGGTCGTCCGCGCGTCCCGCACGTCCACGTCCACCGTGATCGAGGCCACCGCGCGAGCCAACTCGGCGGTGTCGGGCGCCACGACGAAGCAGGCGAGCGGCCACGGGCCCGTCTGTTCGACGACGTACCGCACGGCGTCCTGCCGCAGGAGACGCTGGGTGACCGCGGCAAGCCGGTCCGGACGGACATCCAGGTCGACCGATGCCTCCGACCGGAGCGCTCCGGGGTGGTCGAGCAGCGTCGCGAACCGGATGAGACCGTCCTCGACCAAGCGGAGTACGCGCCGCCGGGTCGCGGTGACGGTCAGGCCCACCGCCGCGCCGAGGTTCGTGAAGCTCGCTCGACCATCGTCCCGCAGCAGCGCGATCAGCGCTGCGTCGACGACGTCGACGGCACGGCGGGGTCGTGATGCCCAGATGGCGTCGTCGGGACGGTCGGCCTCCCACCGGGCTCCGACGTGGACCCGCCAGAGCACCGACGTGGCGATCCCCAGCGCGCCGGGCTGGGACCGTACCGCATCGACGACGACGGTCAGAGCATCGAGGTCCGGCGCGGCGACCTGGACGCGCAGAGCGCCACTGTCCGCTTCGCGTGCCGACCACGGTGCGGTCGCGAGCACCCCCGCGTCGAGGAAGGATTCCGGTGAGCAGCTGTCCTCGAGTTGGATGCGGAGCGACGCGAGCGCAGGTCGGCCGGCCACATCGGGGTGAACGAGCACGGTCGGTCGCAGCCGCCCGCTCGCGATCAGTCGACCGAGCCGCGTCCGCGCGGTCGACTCGGCGACGCCCAGTTCCTCCGCGATCCGCCGACTCGTGATCCGCGGGTGGTCCACAACGAGTCCGATGAGCGGGTCCTCGCCCCGATCCACCGCTTCTCCTCTCCGTCGCCGCGCCTGGTGCGGCATGACCCCTCGTCGATTCAACACGACGGAGGACGGGGAATCGTCGAGCGACTCGGCAGGGTGCCGGACTGCGGTGGACCTTTTGATTACATGGAATAGACTTTCCTGGAACTCGAACTGATCGGAGCACCGTGACCACCACAGCAGTCCTCGTCGTCGACATGCAGAACGACACCGTCCACGCAGAAGGCGCCTTCGCCGAGACCGGCGCAGCTGCACACGCGGCGTCGCAGAACGTCATCGAGAACGTCCGTCGCATCACTGAGGCCGCCCGGACCTCCGGATCGACGGTCTTCCACAACCGGATCGTCGTGTACCCCGGCGAACTCGGCGGGTCGAACGCGCCGATCTTCCGCATGCTGGGCCCGGAGTCCTTCAAGCTCGGAAGCTGGGGCGCGCAGATCGTCGACGAGTTGACCCCGGTCGACGGAGACATCGTTCTCGACCGCAACCGGATGAGCGTCTTCAACGGCACGGGTATCGACTTCATGCTCCGCAACCTCGGCGTCGACCACGTCGTCGTCGTCGGCGCGTGGACGAACATGGCCGTCGAGCACAGTGTGCGTGACGCTGCGGATCACGGCTACGCCGTGACCATCGTCTCCGACGCGACCTCCAGCCTGAGCGAGGACTGGCAGCACGCAGCACTGAACTTCGCGCTGCAGAACATCGCGACGGTGACGACCACCGACGAGGTCGTCGCGGACCTCGCCGTCTGATCCCTGACGCGATGGCCCCGGTGAGTGCGAGCCGCTCCCCGCACAGGAGACCCCTGCCCGTTCGATCGGGCAGGGGTCTCACTTCGTGCAGGCCGAGGCCACGACGGCTCCACGTCCGGTGAATGCGCGGTCGGAGCGCGACGTGCCGCGAAGCCGACGGGACCGAAGACGTCGCTCCGGCTCAGGGCCCCGGTCAGCCGAGGAACGTCGCTGCTGCGAGTGCAACCGGGAAGGAAACCCCGGTGCTGACGAGCACGATCCGTCGAACGGTGCGGGCTCCGACCCCGAAGTCCGCTGCGATGGCGTAGATGTTCTGCGCGGTCGGGAGCGCCGCGATGACCACCAGAGCGAGGAGCGGGGTTCCCGAGAGGCCGAACAGGAGACCCGTGCCGAGTGTCAGCGCAGGCACGACGAGCACCTTCACGACGGTGGGCACGACGACGTCGGCCGTCGCCCGTGCTCGTCCGCTCCCGGACGGCTCCTCGACCGACCGCCGCCCGGCGAGGGACATGCCGAACGCGATCAACATGATCGGGATGGCGGCCTGCCCGACGAGGTCGACGGGCCGCAGGACCGGGTCGGGCACGGGCACACGGGCGAGGAGGACCGCGACCCCGACGACCGCTGAAACGATGATCGGGTTCCGGAAGGGTCGTCGGAGCACCGATCGTAACGGGGCACCGCGGTCCCTCGTCGTCTCGAGGACGATGAGCAGGGCCGGTGAGACGACCAGGACCTGGATGAGGATCATCGGTGCGATGAACGTCGCCGACCCGAGGACGGCCGTGGCGATCGGTACTCCGATGTTGCCCACGTTTGTGTAGATGCTCGTCCCGGCGAGCACCGCGACGTCGGCGAACCGCCGCCGGCCGCGGACGGCGAGCGCAGCAGTCGTGAGGAGCGCGCCGCAGACCAGGGGCAGCAGCGAAGCGAGCGTGAACGACGACACCAGGGTGTCAGGGTCTGCCCGCACCAGGATCGTGAAGTACAGCGCGGGAGTGGTGACGGCGAGTGTCAGGCGGTTGAGGACAGCCTCGGAGGAGGCCGGCACGACGTTCCCCCGGCGGATCGCGTAGCCGAGGACGAGCACCACCGCGACCGAGCCGTACCCGGTGGCGACCGACGCCGCGTTGGCGAGGTTCACCGTACCGTCCCCGTGCGCGGCCCCGCCGAAGCCGTGGCGTCGGCCATCCGAGGGCGGTCGCTGCCGCGTCCGGTCAACCGATCTCCCGGAGGAGGCGGTCGACGTCGGCGGCAACGAGCGGGACCCCGGGGAACTCGACGATGGTCGCGAGCGGGAACCCGACTGCCGAGTCGCGGCCGGCCTCGTCGGCGTACAGGTCGCCGATCCGTCCACCGAGCCCACCGCGCTCGTCGATCAACGCCGTCAGGCGGGGCCCGGCTTCCGGGTGGTCGAGCCACTCCGCGAAGGTGGACTCCGGGGTGAGCGGCACGACCACCGGGGTCCCCGGGACGAGGACCCGACGATCCAGCGCGAGCGCTGCCGAGGAACCCCCGACGTGCACCACGAGCGGCCCACCACCGAACACCCATGCGCCGACACCGGTGTGCCAGTGCCGCAGCGTCTCACGCCGGACCGGAACACGGACGTCCTTCGTCTCACCGACGTCGAGCCGCACCTTCGACCAGCCGCGCAGCTCGAGCGCGGGCACGGTCACATCGCCGGTCTCGTCGGTGACGTAGACCTGCACGACCTCGCTCCCCGCTCGTCCGCCCACGTTGCGCAGACGGACGACGACCTCGAACGCCGTGTCGTCCGCTTCGTCCCGGACGTCCACCCGCAGGTCTTCGTAGGCGAACTCCGTGTAGGAGAGTCCGTGCCCGAACGCGTGGTCCACCGCCACGTCGCGGGTCGCGTACCAGCGGTACCCGACGTGCACCCCCTCGGAGTAGCGCACCGTCCCGTGCTCTCCAGGGAACTCCGAGAACGAGGGGGTGTCCTCCAGCCGGACGGGGATGGTCTCCGCCAACTTGCCACCGGGGTTCGCGTCGCCGAGCAGCACGTCGGCGATCGTCTCGCCGTTCGCTTGTCCCGTCAGCCAGAACTCGACGATCGCGTTGACTGCTCCTCGCCATCCAGCTGTCGTCACGGCCGATCCGTTCGACAGGGATGCCACGACGGGCGTGTCGACGTCTCGGAGGCGTTCGAGAAGCTCGAGCTGGTCGGCGGGGAGGTCGATGTCCGTGCGGTCTCGCCCCTCGGCCTCGTACTCGCCCGGGAGCCCGAGGAAGAGCAGGACGACGTCCGCCCGCTGTGCCGCGGCAACGGCCGCGTCGAGGTCCTCCTCGGTGGTCGCGCCGCGCTCGAGCGAGTAGCCCGGGACGAACTCGACGAGGGCTTCCGCGGCGTGTGCGCGACGCGTGAGCTCCTCGACCGCGGTCACGACGCGGGTCGGGTTCACCCGTGAGCTGCCGGCTCCCTGGTACCGCGGAGCACGCGCGAGCTCCCCGAGGACGGCGACGCGCAACCCCGCGCGGAGCGCCACCGGCAGCACGCCGTCGTTCGTCAGGAGCACGGCCGACTCGGCTCCGGCGCGACGGGTCAGCTCGTGGTGTGCGGCCAGATCGGGCGCCGGAACGTCGCGACCGTCGCTCCGTGTTCGGTCCGCCAGGAGCCGCAGGCGTTGGATCGAAGCGTCGACAGTGGCTCCGTCCAGGGCACCGTCCGCGAGCGCCTCCGCGACCCGTGGGTCCTCCGGCCGACCGGGCATGCGGAGGTCCAGCCCCGCGGCGACGGCTGCGACCGGGTCGTGCACCGCGCCCCAGTCGGACACGACGACGCCGTCGAACCCCCACTCCTGCCGGAGGACGTCCGTGAGCAGCCAGCGGTTCTCGGACGCGAACACGCCGTTGATCCGGTTGTACGCCGACATCACCGACCACGGTGTCGACTCGACGACCGCGATCTGGAACGCTCTGAGGTAGATCTCGCGCAGTGTCCGCTCGTCGATCTCGGCGCTCACACGGAGTCGATCGGTCTCCTGGTTGTTCGCCGCGAAGTGCTTCAGGCACGCGGCGACGCCGACGCCCTGCAGTCCGTTCACCATCGCTCCGGCCATCACGCCGGCGAGCAGTGGGTCCTCCGACATGTACTCGAAGTTGCGCCCGCACAGCGGGCTGCGCTTGATGTTCAGGCCCGGTCCGAGGACGATGTCGACACCGGCGCCCCGGGCCTCGCGCCCGAGCGCTGCGCCCACCTGTTCGACGAGTTCGGGGTCCCACGACGACGCGAGGGTGACGGCCGGCGGGAAGCAGGTCGCCGGAGCGGACCGTTCGAGTCCCAGGTGATCGGGGTTCTCGTCGTCCTGGACTCGGAGTCCGTGCGGTCCGTCGGCGAGCCGCAGGCTCCGGACGCCGAGGGCCTCCGGTGTCGTCCAGTAGTCGGCGCCGGTCGTCAGCGCCGCACGGAGACGGTCGATCTCACCCGTCTCGGGCATTTCGGGAACGGCTGCGTCAGCACGGGCGGACATGGTGTCGGTCATCGGACCCCTCGGATGAACTGGATGAGCAGCGCGCCGGCGAGCGAGAGTGCCGCCGCGCACAGGTACAGGGACGTGTAGTTGCCTGAACCGCCGTCGGACGCGATGAGGAGGAGCGCCGGCGCGAGGAGCGGGGCGATGGTCTGCGGGATCGTGCTCGACAGGTTGAACACGCCCATCCCCTTCGCCGCAGCCACCGAGCTGTCCGGGAGGATCTCGGCCACGAGCGCGTAGTCGACCCCGAGGTAGAGGCCGTTGCCGAGCCCCGCGATGGCGATGCCCACGAGGAACATCTCGACGCTGGTCGAGAAGGCCACGACGAGCATCGCCGCGACGAACAGGAGCGACGCGAGGATCACGAACGGCTTGCGGCGGCCGATCCGGTCCGACAGCCAACCACCGCCGATGCTCGACACCGCGACACCGACCGCGAGCACGAACATCGCGAGGGTGAGGATCGGCGCGACGTCCTCGGTGGTGTACCCGAGGTGGTCGATGAGGAAGTACGTCTTGTAGGTCGTGAGCAGGTAGAGCGAGGTCCACGCCAGGAACCGGCCGGCCCACGCGAAGCCGAAGTCACGGTGCTGGAAGGGGTTGATCCAGAGCGCGGAGAAGACGGTGGAGAGCGTGAAGCAACCGACCTCGTCGCGGCTGCGCGGGTGTTCGCGGAGGGTGAGCACGAACGGGAGCACGAGCAGCGCGCCGACGACCGCCGGCCAGATGAACATCCCGGCCCCGTCGGTACCGACGATCTGGGCGAGGAAGGTCCCACCGACCACGCCGACCTGGCCGGTCATCCCCATGAAGCCCGAGACCCGACCGCGCAGCGCAGTGGGGACGCGCTCGGGCATGACGGCGATGAAGGCCGCGAGCGCCGCGTTGAACGCGACCTGCGCGAGGGCCCAACCGACGGCCACGAGGGCGATGTTCGGTGCGAACCCGATGGCGAAGACCGCTGCGCCGCCGATCACGAAGCCGGTGATGATGTAGGGCCGGCGTTGCCCGAACCGCGATGTCGAGCGATCGCTCATGGCGCCGAAGATCGGGTTCGCGAAGAGCGCGGCGGCTGCTCCGACACTTGCGACGAGAGCCAGCGAGCCGGCCTTGCCGTCGGGGTCGAGCTGTCCGACGCGGATCGCGAGGGTCACCGACGCGGGCGTCACGAGGGCGACGTAGATGCCGATCATCGCGGCGATGTACCGCGCGACGAACCAGCCGCCGATCTGTTGGCCGGTCAGTTGGATGTTCCGAGTGGGTGTGTCCAGGGCGCGGGATGCCGCTGCGGTGGGCACCGGGGAATCGATCATGGCTACTCCGTTGTGCGAACCGATGTGAGAGCGACCAACAGATAGGTCGACCGACCTGTACGTTAAGCCGTCCGTTCCGAGATTGCAACCACCCTCACGGAAGGGATCAGCGAGCGGCCGCGATCTCGGCCCGCACCAGGTCGGCGACCAGCTCGACACCGCCGACGAGGTCGACGGAGGGATCCCGCAGCCACTGCATCTGCAGGCCGTCGCTCGTGCCGACGAGGACCGTGACCGCGCGGTCGATCCGGCCCCGTGCAGACGGACCAGCGACGCCCCGAGCACGGAGGATGGCTTCGGTGAAGCCGTGCCGTACCCGTCGGTACCGCTCCTCGAAGAAGGCGTGCGCCGGGTGGTCCTCGGTGAGCGACTCCCCCGTCATGACCGAGAAGAACCGGACCAGCACCGGGTCGTCGACGTTGTGCCGCACGGCACGGAGCATCTCGTCGACGAAGTCGGTCTCCCCTGCGGCGATGGCAGCCATGTCGGGGCGGTGCTGCCCCGTCGGGTAGTGCGCCTCGAGCGCCGCGGCGAGCAGGCCTTCCTTGCTGCCGAAGTGGTGGTGGAGTGCGGACTGGACGACGCCGGCCGCCCGCGCGATCTGGTTGAGGGAGGTGCCTCGGTACCCGTTCGCCCCGAAGAGCTCGACCGCCGCGTCGAGCGCGGCCGCCCTGGTCAGCTCGCCCTGCTGGGCGATGCTCTCTGCGCGCGGTGACATCGTGCCCCTCCCGATCGGTTGCCGTCCGAGCGTACCGACCACCGGCGCACGACGCGCGCCGCCCCACGTCGGGGTTGTCAGCCGTCGCGTGCTTTCCGAGACGTACAGGTCGGCGAACCAGGCACGCGTGCCGATGTCCACCCAGATCCCGACCGCCCCGGACGGCGCGCCCCGGTGCAGCCGCACCGTGTCGACCGTGACGATGCCGTCGACCTCGACGGCCACGTGGTCGTCCGTCACCGAGACAGCGAGTCGGTGCCACTGTCCCGGACGGACGTCCGCCGGAGATTCGTGGGGCCCGTCCGGCCACCGCTCGCGGAGGACGTCGAACGACCAGTCCGGGTACGCGAAGTACTGCACCGCGTGACGGTCGCGCGGTGGTGGCGGCAGGAGACCGGTGCCGTTGCATGGTCGGATGTACACGCACTCGAAGGTGCCGACCGCATCGTCGATCCCGAACGCGATCCCGGCGAATCCTCGCGCGTACTCCGGCGCATCGGCGTGGGTCTCGGCCGCGACGGACACCTCGATCCGACCGGTCCGGAAGTGCACCGGGAGCGCGAGGAACGTCGGTTGGTCGATGTAGTCGACGCCGGGCACCCCGTCGCGTTCCACCGCCGCCGTCAGGCGCACCCGGAGGGCACCGGTCCCCTGGTGGACGTCGGGATCCACCCGGACCGACCGCGCCTGTGCACCGTCCGGGACGGAGTCGAGCGGGAAGGACCACCGGGCTGCACTCACGGCCGCACCGCGAGGTCGGTCGCCGCGCCGACCGTTCGCTGGTTCGCGACCCACCGTGCGGTCGCCGCCGCGTCACCGAGGGCGAAGACGTGGAGGCCGAGCGAGCCGTGGCGACTCTGGTCGAACCGGGCGCGGATCGAGTCGACGAAGCCGTCCGCTGCGACCACGCCGTCCGCGGTGACCTCGCGACCGGCGTACCGGGCGATCGACGCCGGCCCGTGGGTGCCCCTGAACTGCGACGCGAACTGCAGCACCGCCGCCGTCCGAGCGGGCCCGGGCACCCCGATCCGCACCGGCAGTTCGACGCCGCGTCCCCTGAGCCGCTCGATCCAGTCGAGCACCCCTGCAGCGTCCAGGGTGACCTGGGTGATCATCTCCCCGGCGACGCCCCGGGCGGAGAGTGCGCGGACCTTGCGGTCCAGAGCACGGTCGAGTTCCGCGGTCTCGACGTCGGGGTGCCCGTCCGGGTACCCGCCGATCCCGATGGTCGTGGGTCGGTACCGGGCCAGGACGTCGGAGTCGAGCACGTGGAGGGCTTGGTCGTACGGGCCCAGCGGGGTCCGTGGGTCCCCGCCGATGACGAAGAGCCGGCTGTCCGCCCCGACGGCACGGAGCGCCTCGAGGTAGGTGTCGAGCTCCCCCGACGAGACGAGGCGGCGAGCGGCCACGTGCGGCTCGGCGACGAAGCCGGCGCGGACGACCCCGGCCGCAGCGACGACGCGGTCTTCCATCGATTCACCGTCGACGAACCCGATGTTGACGACCGTGCCGGCCTCGAGGGCCCCCACCGCGACGAGTGATCGTGCCTGACCCGCGGTGACACCGATCGAGATGTCGGCGATACTGGTCGTCGTCGGCCAGGTCATGGCGTCTCCTTCATGTAGGTTCCGTGGAATCATCTTCCGTGTAATACTAATGGGCGACGGCGGTCACACGACGAGGAGGATCCATGACGGCGACGATGCGTGCAGTGGTGCTGGACGGTCCGGGCAACCCTGAGGCCCTCAGCATCCGGGACGTCCCGCGCCCTGAGCCACGGGACGGCCAGGTCCTGATCCGCGTCGAGGCGTTCGGACTCAACCGTTCGGAGCAGCACTTCCGCGAAGGCCTCGGATCGTTCGGCTCCTTCCCGCGCATCCCGGGCATCGAAGCGACCGGCACGGTGGAGTCGGCGCCCGGCGGGGAGTTCGAGCGCGGTACCAAGGTCGCCGCGCTGATGGGCGGGATGGGCCGCACGATCGACGGTGGCTACGCCGAGTACGTCGCCGTTCCGGCATCGATCGTCGTCCCGTTCACGAGCACCCTCGACTGGGCGACGCTCGGAGCGCTCCCCGAGATGATCCAGACCGCGCACGGCTCGCTCACGACGGGCATCGACGTCCACCCGGGCGACACCGTCCTGATCCGCGGCGGCACGTCGTCGGTCGGACTCGCATCCGCCGTGCTCGCGAAGCGACGGGGTGCGACCGTCGTCTCGACCACCCGTTCCGCCGAGCGGGCCGACGTCCTGCGCGACGCGGGCGTCGACCACGTCGTCGTGGACGACGGCACGATCGCCGACGCGGTCCGGGCCATCGCACCGGACGGCGTCGACGGTGCGATCGAGCTCGTGGGCACCGGCACCCTCCGTGACACGCTCCGCGCGGTGCGCACGCACGGGACCGTGTGCTTCACCGGGATGCTGTCCAACCAGTGGACGGTGCCCGAGTTCTACCCGATCGACTTCCTGCCGAACGGGGTCCGCCTGACGGCGTACTCGGGTGAGGCGAGCGACCTGCCCGCCGCGGTGTTGCAGGACGTCATCGACGCCGTCGACTCCGGGTCCCTGCGGATCCCGATCGGACGCGTCTACGCCTTCGACGAGATCGTCACCGCGCACCGCGACATGGACTCCGGAGCGGTACACGGCAAGCTCGTCGTCCAGACCCGCTGATCGAGTTCCGCGGGCACCGTCGCCCGGGAACCGCTCGACCTGCTGGTCGCGGCGAGCTCGACGACCGCGCTCGTCGGGTCGTCAGGTTCCGGCAGGACGACGCCGGTCCGTACCGTCAACCGCACGGTGCGGACGCACGCCGACGACTGACCGCACGCGAACGATTGACCGCACGCGAACGTCTTCATCTGGCGTAACATAGTTCCACGGAAGATTCGTCACGGATGACGCCGACGACTGACGCCGACGTGGAGTCGAAAGGGAAACCCCATCATGCAGATCACCGCCGCCGTTGCCCGCGAGCACGGCGAACCACTCTCCGTCGAACAGCTCGAGCTGGACGACCTGAAGCCCAACGAGGTCCGCGTGCGGATGGTCTCGGTGGGCGTCTGCCACACCGACGCGATCGTGCGCGACGGCATCTACCCGACCCCGCTCCCCGCGGTGCTCGGCCACGAGGGCGCCGGCGTCGTCGAGGAGGTCGGCTACGCCGTCCGCAGCGTCGTCCCCGGCGACCACGTCGTCCTCGGTGCCGCGTACTGCGGGTACTGCCGTCGTTGCCGTTCCGGTGAGATGGCCTACTGCGAGAACCTGTTCGCCGAGGACTTCGGCGGCCGCCGCCGCGACGGCAGCACCTCGCTGTCGAAGGACGGCGAGGTCATCTCGTCGCACTTCTTCGGACAGTCCGCCTTCGCCACCCACGCGAACGTGGTCGAGGAGAGCGTGATCAAGATCGACAGTGACGTCCCGCTCGAGCACCTCGGGCCGCTCGGGTGCGGTCTCAACACGGGTGCCGGGACGGTGCTCAACGAGCTGCAGCCGCCCGCGGGCAGCAGCATCATCGTGTTCGGCACCGGCGCCGTCGGCAGCGCAGCGGTCATGGCGGCCGGCGTCGCCGGGTGCACCACGATCATCGCGGTCGACATCGTCGACTCCCGACTCGAGATGACGAAGGAGCTCGGAGCGACCCACGCGATCAACTCGAAGACCGAGGACGTCGCGGCCCGGATCGCCGAGATCACCGACGGTCGCGGGGTTGACTTCGCCGTGGACACGACCGCCCGTGGCGAGATCCTGCGGACTGCGTCCGAAGCGCTCGGCGTCCGCGGGACGCTCGCCCTCGTGGGTGCTGCGAAGCCCGGCACCGAGGTGGCCTTCGAGATCGGGAACTCCCTGGTCAAGGGGTGGACCTTCAAGACGGTCGTGCAGGGCAGCTCGGTTCCGCAGGTCTTCATCCCGCACCTGATCGACCTGTGGCGCGAGGGCAGGTTCCCGTTCGAGAAGCTGATCGGCGAGTACGACCTCGAGCACATCAACGACGGGTTCGAGGACTCCCGCAACGGCAGCGTCATCAAGCCGGTCGTCGTCTTCCGCTGATCGCTCACCGCGAGGCGCCCCGTCCGGCTCGGGCGGGGCGCCTCGTCACGGCAGCACAGAGAACCATTCCATGGAAGAATCACGGGATGGAGCACGACGGACTGGCACTCGCCGCAGACGAAACCAACCACCACCAGCCGGCAGCGCCCGGGCTCGCCTCGGTGCACGTCCGGGCGCTCGTCACCTGGATCTCCATCTTCCCGATGGCGATGCTCGGCATGTTCGTCGAGTCGTTGGTGATCCCCTCGTGGCCCATCCCGGCGCGAGCGCTCGTCCTCACCGCGGTGGTCGTCCCGCTCGCGGTCTACGTGCTGGTCCCCCGGCTGCTCGTGCTCACCCGTCGCCTCTTCGCGCGGCGCTGACGGGTCCACCACCACGACGCACGTGCAGTCACCCTCGCGTCCACCGAGATGCGTCCGGCTCCCACCGTGCTGCGCCCTGCGGACCACCGAGCGGCGAAGGGTGTCGGTTCAGCCCACGGATGCGACGACGGTGCGCACGAAGGTCCGCACGTCGGCGACCTCCTGCGCGCTGATGCCGTGCGCGAGGCCCGGGTAGACGTGCGTCGCGGCCGAGACGTGCCGCTCGACCCAGTCGGTCGTGCGGACGACCGCGTCGGCGGTGATGACCGCATCGTCCGCGCCGCGTCCCCAGAACAGCCGGGGTCGGCCCGCCGCGAGTTCGTCGTCCCCCTCCTGTACGGCACCGAGCACGAACCCGCCGAGCACGACCGGCGCGACCACGCGCTCGGGCCGCGTGCGAAGCAGCTGCGTCGCCATCAGACCACCCTGCGAGAACCCGATCGGCAGCACACAGGTGCCCTCAGCGAGGTGCTCGTCGACCCACGCCCAGATCATCTCGGTCGCCTGCAGGACGGGAGCGGCCTCGGGGTTGCCGGGGGTCGAGATCGGGAACCACGCCGCACCCCCGTTCGGCGTGTCGACGGGTGCACGGAGTGAGGCCCACGGGAGGTCGAGGGCGAGGGCGTCGAGCAGACCGACCAGGTCGCGTTCGTTCGACCCGTAGCCGTGGAGGGCCAGGACGACCACGTCCGATCCCGAGAGTGACGCACCGGTGGCGACCGCCTTGAGCGTTCTGTTTGATGACACGTCACCATCCTAGTCGGTCGCTCCGCGACCACGGTCTTCCGGGAGACACTGCGCCGGCCCGGTACAGCGCCTCCCGTCCGTCGCACTCGACGGATCAGTGCGGTCCGCTCAGCCCGCCACGTGCCCCGCTGCGAGCGTGTGAAGACGTCGCCCTTCCGGGGCTCCCCCGGGTTCGAGGAGCAACCCCGTCGTCGACTCGTTCTGGGATCGTTCCCTTCCCCTCCGGGCGGGGAGCCCCTCAGGGGACGATCACCCACGTGCCGCTCAGTCGCTCACGCACGCACGGCGGAGGTCGCTCCGTCGTGCCGCAGTGCTGCGCGGACCGCCGGAGCGACCTCGGTCGCGAGCAACTCGATCGACCGGAGTGTGGCGTCCTGCGCGACCGATCCGAGCCCGACCTGCGCGAGGAATCGTTCGTGCCCGAGGACCTCGTGCTCCCACAGGATCTTGTCGACGATCTCCGCGGGGCTCCCGACCACGAGCGCGCCGCGCGGACCCGCCCACGCCTCGAATGCCGGCCGGTCGAGGCGTCCGACCCTCGGCATGTTCTGCCCGATGTACCCGGCGTACGGCTCGTGGAACTCGTCGCGCGCGCCCTGTGAGGTCGGGGCTGCGTGGAAGTGGCTCGTGACGCCCACACGCGCGGACGCGAGCGCTGCGGGACCCGCCTCCGCTGCGGACCGACGGTACAGCTCGGCGAGCGGTGCGAACCGATCGGGCGCACCGAGCACGGCCAGGTAGGTGGGCAGCCCGAGGCGACCGGAGCGGACCACGGACTGCGGCGTCCCGCCCACCGCCACCCAGACCGGCAGGTCGCCGACGGGTCGAGGGTGCACCGGTGCACTGTCGAGCGGCGCCCGCGTGGTCCCGGACCAGGTGACGTCCTCGTCCCGCCGAAGCGCCAACAACAGGTCGAGTCGGTCCTCGAAGTACTCGTCGTACCGCTCGAGGTCGAGTCCGAAGAGCGGGAAGGACTCCAGGTAGGCCCCGCGGCCGGCGGTGATCTCGGCACGCCCGTCGGACAGCAGGTCGACGGTGGCGAAGTCCTCGAACACCCGGACCGGGTCGGCGCTCGACAGCACGGTGACCGTGCTCGTCAGCTGCACGCGGGCGGTCTCGCGGGCGATCGCGGCGAGGACCACCGGCGGTGACGAGATCGCGAAGTCGGAGCGGTGGTGCTCCCCGACGCCCACGACGTCGAGGCCGGCCTGGTCGGCCGTTCGCGCCCACCGCAACACCTCCTCGAGCCGCTCGCGTGGCGCGACGGCGGAGCCGTCGGCGCGGCGCGTCCGTTCACCGAACGTGAAGATCCCGAACTCGAACCGTTCTCCGGACATGATCGCCTCTCCTGGATGGTGCGGAAACTGCGGACGGGAGGCGCGGTGCGGGCGTGCACCGTGCCTCCCGTCCGGAAGGGGGTCGCGTCAGCGGACCGCGGTGAAGCCGCCGGTCCAGGCGATCTGCTCGCCGATCGCGAGGCCCATCTGCAGGTAGCCGACGGACTCGAGCTGCGTGGCGCGGCTCAGGTCGCCGGCGTCCAGGACCTGGGCACCGCTGGCGGCGACGAGCTCGACGAAGGCCTGCTTCGCCTCGGCCGCCTCACCGGCCACGAGCACCGTGAGCGGAGCGTCCCCGACGGCACCCGCGGTCAGGGTGGCGGCGAAGTTGGTGTTGAAGGCCTTGAGGACGTGCGAGTTCTGCAGCAGTGCTGCGAGCTCGGTCGCGGCGTTGCCGGCCTCGATCGCGACGGGCGTGAAGTCGCTGAAGTCGACCGGGTTGGTGATGTCGACGACGGTCTTGCCGGCGAGGCGCTCGCGGCCCGATGCGGCGATCTCGGCCAGGGCCGGGTACGGCACGGCGAGCACGACGACGTCGCCCTCGATGGTGGCGGTGCCGAAGTCGCTGTGGGCGATGGTCTGCACGATGGCACCGCTGCGCTCGAAGAGTGCGGCGAGTGCGGAGCCCATGTTGCCGGTACCGACGATGCTGACGGTGCTCATGATTCCTTCTTCCGGTTGGTTGTTCCTACAAGCAATGACCGTACGCCCATTCGGGTGACGCGTCAACTACCTGCAGTGTCCCGTCCGGTCGGGACGGACAGTGGGACCCCCGCCGCGCCGGCGTACGTGCAGACGATCTCGGCACGTTCGTCTCCTGTGAAGCCTCGGTGTTCGTCGCCGACGGACTCGGCGAAGGCGTCTCCCGCGCGGAAGACGTGCTCCACGCCGGCGATGCTCTGGAGCGTGATCGACCCCGAGATCACGAACGCCGTGTTCGGGGCGTCGTGCCGGTGCCACGGCAGCGAGCTGTGCGGCGGGATGCTGTAACGCACCACCGTGAGCTGCGGACGTCCCGCCGGGTACGACTCGTACCGCGTCCCGTTCCACGCGGTGTCACTCCGGAGGCGGACAACACTCGCCGCTGCATCCGGATCCCGTATCTTGCTCGAGACCTCGACGAAGGAGCGAACACTGTCCGCGACCATTCCGGGCGCCGCGGCACCGGCGTCATGCCCCTGCCCTTCGAGTTCGACGAGCGATCCAGCGGGGATGAGGCCAGCAATCTGCTCGCTCGAGTGGCGAAGCCATGCGGCGCTCTCGGTACCGCGCAGCACCAGCGTCGGGACACGGATGTCGGCGAAGTCCGCCGGAACGACGGCGAGCGTGTCGAGTGCACGGAGTTCACGGGGCCACGTGTCGACGAGCGCGAGTTGGTCGCCCCACGTGGGCGACGCATGCGCCGCACGTATGGCGCGATCCGGAACGCCAACGACCTCCCGCCAGCCGGTCTCGAGCACCCGCTCGAAGTCACCATCCACGAGGGCGCGCTCCATGATGCCGACCGTGGGGCCACCGACCGGACCATCCAGTCGGAGACCGGGTTCGTAGAGAACGAGCGCTCCGAGTTCGGCACCCCGCGCCACCTCGGCCGCGACCGCGCCGCCGAACGAGTGACCGATCAGAACCGGTCGATCGCCGACTGCGGCGAGCACGGCTCGGACGTCTTGGATCTCCCGCTCGATGGAGTAGTCATCCGCATCACCGCTGCCCCCTCGACCGCGCCTGTCGAAGACAGTGACGCGGTACTGGTCGGCGAGGAGTTCGGCGACGTGCTGCCAGGCAGCGCCCACAGCCAAGCTTCCGTGGACCACGACGACGGGGTCTCCCGAACCGACCGTCCGGCAGGCCAGGATCGTGCCATCGTCCGAGATGACGGTCCAATCTTCCGCAGGCCGGGCTTGCGCTGCGATTGCCGCTTTTGATTCCATGGAACTATCTTAGCGTCTGATAACCAGGGTCTCTCGGAGCGCAAACGGTTCCAGCCCGGGAGCGGAGGGGCCTCCTCGACTGCCCACCCACGACCGGATGCCATCGGGACCCACTGCGGAGCCGACAGTCAGTTCCCCGAGCAGGCGAAATCGGAAGAGTTCGGCTCATCCGGTCCAGGGACTCGAAGCCTGGCGGGGTCTTGACGAACCCGCTGCGCCGAGACGACCGAAGATGACCGATGATCCACGGACACTCCCACACTGCGACGACGAACCGCACACGCCCCGTCGTGGCGATCGCGATCGCCAGCACGTTCGTCGTCGCTGAGATCGTCGCCGCGGTCGGGACCGGGTCCTCGCGCCGTTGGTCGACGTCCGCCACATGCTCACCGATGCGGGCAGCCCCGGGGTTGCCCTGCTCGCCGCGACACCGGCGATGCGACCGGCGGTCGCTCGCCGCACGTTGGGATCCGCCCGCGCCGAGGTGATCGCCGCCACCGCGCAAGCCACCGTGCTCCTCGTCGACGACCTGCTCGTGCTGGTCGAGGGCGTCCAGCGGCTGGCGACGCCGCAGGAGATCCCATCAGCGGTTGCTGCTGTTCGGCGCGATCGGCCCCGCGGGGAACATCGTGTCGATCCTCGTCCTCGCACCAAGACGGAACGCGAACCTGAACCTGCGGGCGGCGTTCCTCGACGTCGTCACCGACGTCCTCGGCTCGGCCGACATGATCCCTGCGGCGATCGTGATCGCCGTCATGGGGTGGAGTGGCGTCGATGCCATCGCGGTGATCCTGATCGCTGTGCTGATGCTGCCGCGCACCTTCGCGCTGCTCCGCGACGCGGTCGACGTGTTGCTGAATCCACCCCCGCCGCCCTCGACCTCGACCTCGACCTCGACGACGTCAGCGTGAAGCACTCCACGTTCCGGCTGGAACCGGAAATGCACTGTGAACACGAGCAGACACCGCGTGCATGCATTGTGCGGTTTGACAGCATCGGTGACGATGACTGTGGCCGTCTCGAACCGGTCACTTCTCGCCATGACGACTCTTCGCCTCCTCTCGCTGCGACTGCTGCGTGCGGTCACTGCAGTCGCGGCTGCCGTCTTGCTGCTGCTCGGCGCTGTCACGTTGCAGACCAACACGGCGCACACCGACACGCCCGTCACCGCACTCACGACGACGGTCGCCGACGGGGTGACGGCGATGCAGGCGGACCCGGGGACGGCGTACCTGGACGCCCACGACGGCTCCGCTGGGATGTTCTGTGCCCTGCCGGGGTTCGCGGCACTCGTGATCACCGCGGCGGTCACGCTGGCCCTCGCCTGCGCTGTCGCAACACGCAACCGGCCGCTGTTCACGCTGTCCGGACTCCTCGCCCGGAGCCGCCCACGGCGGGTGTTCGACCGCTGGTCGACGGTGTCGCTGACCCGCCTTGCTGTCTCGCGGATCTGATCCCCCTTCCGGACGTCCCCTCTGGGTCGTCAGCTGCGCCTGCCCGCGTTCGCCCGGAAGCCACTGATCGGGACCGTGACCTCTCTCCAGCTCGACTCGTCCCTGCCCATCTCGTATCCCACCCACCGCCGCGGCGGCGGCGGAGACCCAGGAAGCGGTCAGCGCTCCCTTGGGTACCGCGCAAACGCTGATCGTTGCCGCTTCCGCACTGGGATCGGCGCTGCAGCGTGACAGCTTCTCCGTCACCCGAACGTCCTGGTCGCAGTGATCTCGAGCTCGCCGTCCTCCGTGACCGGACCCTCAGCACCGAGGCCGCCTACCGGGAACCAGATCGACGCCGAGCAGCAGCGTGCGCGACAGCCGCAGTGGAAGCCGCCCAGGCAACGCGGACACGGCCGAGGCCGTCGACGACACCCGGCGCCGTGTCCGCGGCGGGGTCGACGATGCCGATCAGCTCCTACGGGTCGTTCCAGCCCTCCGGCAACCGGCTACACCCGGTTCTGGGCTACTACTCCATGCACGCCGGCGACGACTTCGGTGCCGCATGCGGCACCGGCCCGTACGCCGCAGCCGGCGTCACCCCCGACGACGCACACGTGTTCCCGGCCGGTGTCCTCGTCCGCCCAGGGCAACGCGTCACTGCGGGACAGAACATCGCCGAGGTCGGCAACGCCGGCCTCTCCGCCGGCTGCCACCTCCACTTCGAGGTCCGACAGAACGGCACCGCGACCCCGCCCACGCCCTTCCTCGACGCCCACGGCGTCTGACACGCAAGGAGCCCTGCCCCCATGACCCGAAGCACCCGCATTGGCATCATCTCCGGCGCTATCGCCGGTGTCGTCATCCTCATCGTCGTCATCGTCATCGCCGTCGTCCTGCGCCTCGCCACCGCACCTCCCGCGACGGGCACCCGCGACGTGACCACGTCCGACGTCACACCGCTGACTCGCGGTGACACGCATGTCCTCGGCGAACCCGGCGCCAGCGAGGTCACCGTGGTCGAGTTCCTCGACTTTGAGTGCGAAGCCTGCGGCGCGTTCTACCCCTATGTCGAGCAGCTGCGGAAGGACTACGCCGGCGAGGTCACCTTCGCGTTCCGCTACTTCCCCCTCCCCGGGCACGGGAACGCCCAGAACGCCGCCGCAGCCGTCGAGGCCGCGGCCCAACAGGACCAGCTCGAACCGATGTACCAGCGCATGTTCGAAACGCAAGCCGAGTGGGGTGAGCGCGGTAGCGACTCGCAAGCCGATCGGTTCCGCGGCTACGCGAAGGACCTCGGTCTCAATGTGACCCAGTACGACCGCGACGTCGCCAGCGGCAGGGTCGCAGACCGCATCCAACGCGACATCGACGACGGAACCGCACTCGGCATCCAGAGCACACCGTCCTTCTTCGTCGACGGGAAGCTCCTCCAGCTCACCAGCTACGACGACCTCGACACCGCGATCGCGGACGCGCTCGAACGGCGCAGCCGCTGATGCGCCGTTCGAGCGGAGACTCCCCACGGCGGAGCACACGCCGGTGGGAAACGGCCGCCGCTGGACCCGGTAGCAGCACTGGCCGTCACCGGGTGCACGAACGGGTCTGCTGCACGATTCGGTGTCGTCGTCACGCCACGAGGGCGAAGAGGCTCCGCATCGCGTCGTCGTCGCCGCCGGAAGCGACCCTGTCCGTCGATCCGATCATGCTGTGGCGGGTCAGTGCCTCCGCAGTCCCCGGCTCCGAGATTGCGATCCTCTGTCCGAGTGCAGGACGTGACCGGTCCTCATCGCGCAGAGGGAGAACTTGCCTTCACCGGTGTTGTGCTCGGCGATTTCGGTCGGCCACAGATGGTTCGGTGCCTCGGGCGTGAACACATGCCGGATGCAGCCGCTCTCGTCGGTCACGGTGCACAAGTCGTCGTAGACCGCCGGGCTGGGCTTCTTGACGTTCCTGCCGCGTTTCTTCCCCAACCCGCTCCACCAACGGTAGTCCGGAACGATCGTCCACGCCGTCCGGTCTGCCACGTGCTCGCCGGCGCCACGGGCCTCGTCCGCAAGGAGCCGGTACCCGAACTCGGGATCATCGCCGCGAGCTCGCTCACGAGCGCGGAGAGCCTTTCCCGGCAGGTTCGCCTGCGACAGGTACGCCGCCGCACGAGGGAGTACCTCGGCTTCCTGCTTGAGGAGCCGGTTCCGTCGCCGCAGCTGGCGGACTTCATCGGACTCGACACGCATCGCTCCGCGGCGCCCTCGTCCTCCACGGCGGTGCGGCGCAGCCACTTCGGCACCGTCATCGGGTGGACGCCGAACTCCGTGGCGATCTGCTCACTCGTCACTCGTGGCTCGCCGTTCCGAGCCACGCGCACGACATCGTCGCGGAACTCCGGCGGGTAGGGGTTGAGCACGAGTGCATCTCTCCGGGCCTACCCGCGATGCACGGACAGTTCAGATGTCACCTGTCCGTGCAGCAGACCCGACCCAGGCGCTGGAGCGGTAGCCATCGTGATGGGTGTCGCCCCTGAAGCTCTTGTACAAGGTGATCTTCAGCCACGGGTCGTCCCAGCGGACAGGGTTTCGGCAGCGTGGGTTTCGATGAACGCGACGGCGACCGCCAGGCGCGCCGGCATTGGCGTGTTGATCGGGGTGGTGAGACCGGTCGGGTACTCGTTCGGGTCGGCACCCGACCGGTGGCTCGGGGTACCCGATACCGGAACGTCGAGGGAACAACGCTGCGATGTCACGATGTCCTCTCGGTCGTCATCGGAATGGGGTGGTGTTCCGGCGACCAAGGGCTGGGGCAGCTGAGACGCAACCGTAGGTGGTCGGTTCCCGCTCACGCAAGACCAGCGTCGTGATCTGGAGAACCGCGCAGTGTCACGCGTCCTCGTTGACGGTGGGGATGACCGTCTCGCGGCGCACGACCGAACGCGCGAGGTCGGCGAGCCGGATCTGGTGCGAACGGGCGTAGCCGCGGAGCAGCTGGAACGCTGTGTCCATGTCGACGTGGTGCGTGTGGGAGACGAACCCCTTGGCCTGTTCGATGACGACGCGGCTGTTCAATGCCTGCTGCAGTTGCGCCTGCGCCAAGGTGGCGTGGTCGACGTTGCGCTGTTGCAGGATGCTGATCGTTGCGACGTCGGTGAGTGCCCGCGCCGCGATCGCGTCGTCTTCGTTGAGTGCGCCGGGTGTCTCGCGGAACAGGTTCATCGATCCGAGGACGGTGTCGCGCAGCCGCAGCGGGATGGAGTGCACGGAGGTGTAGCCGGCTTCCTGCGACGCTGCCGCGAACTGTGGCCACCGTCGACGCATCTCGTCGGCGTCCTGCACGGACACCGGTGACCCCGTCGTGAACGCCTCCACACACGGCCCCTCCCCGGCTTCGAGCTGCAGCAACCCGACGAGCGCGCTGCGCTCACTGGTGGAGACCACCACTTCCAGGTCCTGCGACTGGTTGACGAGCAAGATCCCGGCCGCAGTCGCGTCGAACAGATCGGTGGCGTTGTCGACGAGGGACTGCAACAGTTCGACGACGTCGTACTCGGCGACGAGTGTGTCGGTGAGGGTGACGAACGCGTCAACGAGTCGGTGCTCTCGAGTGTGTGCCAAGGTCTGCCTTCTTCCCTACGATCCTGCGTCGTGGTCGGTGAAGTCCACGACCCGGGCGACCACGTCAGCGGCCAGGTCACGGACAGAGCGGCCAGCTGCGTAGGCGTGGCCGCGGAGGATGAGCAGCGAATCATCGACGTCGGCGTCGGTCTGCGCTGCGAGCATGCCAGACGCCTGGTGTACTTCCCGACGCGAGTAGCGTCCGGCGTCCGTGACCGGACGACCGTCAGCATCTGACTCCGCGCGCTCCAGTGCCTGCCGGAGCACCCGCCGTGACACAGCTGCCGTCAACGCGACCGCACGGGCCTGGTGCTCAGCAAGCAGCGCGCCGGGTACGTCCGTGTACAGGTCGACAGCACCGATGTCGAGTGCGCCGAACCGCATCGGGAACGCGAACACCGCGCCGAGCCCAGCCGCTTGCAGCCCCTGCAGTGCAACCGGCCACCGCCTCGAGGCGGCACCCTGCACATCCTGGACGAGTACCGGGGATCCCGTCCGGATCGCCTCCCAGCACGGGCCTTCCCCGAGGTCCAGCTGGATCTCGTCCAACCGTGCGGCCGCGGCGTCGCTGGCGCAGATCGTCTCGGAGCCGAACGGGTTCCCCACCGTCGAGATAGCAACTCCCGTCACCGGCAGCATGTCCAGGAACGGCACGCAGAGGTCACCGTCGGTGTCCCTGCCGTGCAGGGCGGCGACGGCCGCTGCGAGATCGTCACCATCCATCAGCCGCACCCGTCCGGGGTGCAGGCAACAGCAACCGAACCTGCACAGCACCACCCCCGAGAGTTCCACCAGCGCGGGGTCCGGGCACTGAACGTTGCTCCGACCGTAGCGCCTTCCGCGCATCAGCGACAAGCGCGCGGAACACATCGTCTTCCCTGCGACGGTGCCGCATGGGTCGTACTGTGAGCAACAGCTGCCCCAGCCCCTGGCCGCCGGAGCCACCACACTCCGATGACGACCGGTGACGACGTGAGGACGACGCAGCAGACTCCGCACGAATCCCACCGCACCGAGTACCGGGCGGGCGCAACCCTGATCCCGTGCCCGCCCGGCTGTGGGGGTCGGAGGAACCTGATGAAACCGACGACCTACCGGCCGCCAGCCCGACCAGAACAGCTCCCCACCACACACGAGGCCTGGCGACAGCGGACAGGCCTCACCGATCCAGCAGTGATCGCCGTGCTCGTGGAACGCCGGCTCGCCGCGATCCCCGGCGAACGCCGCTACCCGATCGGCATAGTCGACGCGTGCAGTCCGTCAGGATCCACCGTGTCGTGACGATCCTCGCCAGCGTCTTCTTCGTTGCTGCGTGGTCGTCGGGCTTCCTGGTGGCGAAGTTCGCCACATCGGACGCATCGCCCCTCACCTTGCTGTTCTGGCGATTCCTCCCCCTCGCGCTCGGTCTCGGCCTCTGGGTGGGCGTTCGCGGCGGCTTCCGCGGTATCACCGGCCGTGACCCGCGCCGCCAGTCCGCGATCGGGCTGCTCGCGCAGCTCGGGTACTGCGTGTTCGTCTACGCCAGTGTCTTCCACGGCGTTGCCAGCGGCACGACAGCGCTCACTGACGCCGTCCAGCCGATCGTGATCGCCACGCTCGTCGGCCCCCTGCTGGGCGTCGCAGTCGGGTACGATCGAAGCTTCCCCGCTCGCCGTGCGGTTACCGCTTGCAGCGATGGGCTGCCTCATCGCAGCGACATTGCTGGATCGTCGGTTCCCGACGAACGTGTCCGTGACCGCCACACTGGCGGTACACGCCATCGCGACGACGGTCGCGCTCGTCGTGCTCTGCGCGATCACCCGGTCCTTCACGCCACCCGATGACGTTCGCTTCTGGCTGGCTACCCTGGTCGCCGCTGTCGGACCGACGCTCGCGGGCTACGCCGCCTACTGGTTCCTCCTGCGACGTGTCGGGGTGAGGGCACTGAACGGAATGCTGTTCCTGGTCGCACCCTCCACCGCCGTCGCCGGAGCGGTTCTCTTCGCCGAGACCCTGACCATCGCCACTTGGACGGGGTTCCTGCTCTGCACCGCTGGTGTCACCCTCGTCCTCGCCTGGGGATCGCAGCGGTCACGGAATCCTTCTCCGGGACGATCATCGCCCCGGACCAGGTGTCCGAGGAACTCCGGACAGGTCAGCAACGAGGAGTCGGGGTGTCGCGTCGGTATGCTCCGAAACGGAAGAAGGGTGCAGGCGTTGTCACAAGAGAACACACCGGAGGACACACTCATCACGGCGCCCGCAGGTGTCCTACGAGGTCAGGTGGTCGATAGCGGCGTCATCCGGATGCTGGGTGTGCCGTACGCGGAGGCACCCGTCGGTCCACGCCGATTCCAGCGCCCGGTTCGCCGGGC
Source organism: Curtobacterium sp. TC1 (assembly GCF_019844075.1). Classification (NCBI taxonomy): domain Bacteria; kingdom Bacillati; phylum Actinomycetota; class Actinomycetes; order Micrococcales; family Microbacteriaceae; genus Curtobacterium; species Curtobacterium sp. TC1. The sequence continues at coordinate 2,027,979 of NZ_CP081964.1, read as the reverse complement.
GCCGTGGAAAGGATCGCTCGACGCCACCGGTTACGGTCCGACCGCCCCACAGTCTGCCGCGACCGGTCCCCTCCGCGAGCTCCTCCCCCGACGCATCATCACTGGTGACGACTACCTCAACCTGAACCTCTGGGCGCCCACGATCGGTGACGGCCATCCGGTGATGGTCTTCGTGCACGGTGGCTCGTGGACGAGTGGTTCGGGCGCCGTCGGCGGCTACGACGGTACCCGTTTCGCACGAGATGGCGTGGTGCTCGTCACGATCAACTACCGGCTCGGTGCGGACGGCTTTGCCTGGTTCGGTGACGGACCGGCCAATCTCGCGCTCCTGGACCAGATCTGCGCGCTGGAATGGGTGCACGACAACATCGCGGCGTTCGGAGGCGACCCCGGGAACGTCACGGTGTTCGGTGAGTCCTCCGGGGCGATGAGCATCGGTGCGCTGCTGGCGATGCCGGCAGCACGAGGGCGTTTCCGGCGGGCGATTCTCGAGTCCGGGAGCACGTTCCACAGCATCAGTAGCGAATCCGCACGACTCGTGGCGAAGCGTATGAGCGAGATCCTGCATGTGCGCCCAACCCGAGAGGCACTCGCGGAGGTGCCGCTCGATGCGCTTTTGGACGCGCAGACGCAGTTGGCCGCCGAGGTCTCCAAACGTCCGCGCCGCTCGCTGTGGGGTGACGTCGCGGTGAACGGGCTGGTGTTCGAACCCGTCGTTGATGGGCGCTCGTTGCCGACTTCGCCGATCGAGGCGTTGCGAGCCGGCGCTGCAGCGGACGTCGATCTCCTGATCGGATGGAACAGGGAGGAAGCCAACATCGCTCTCGTCCTCGAGGGACCGGATCGCATGAGGAACTGGATGGTGCCGCTGGCAGCCGCCCGCACCAAGCTGCCACTCGGGAAAGGCACCCGAACGTACCGGCGAGCATTTCGTGGAGAGCGCGCGGCGGCAACCATCGGCGGAATCCTCACGGACTGGTTGTACCGGATCCCGGCGATCCGCACAGCAGAGGCACATCCCCGAACACACCTGTACGAGTTCGCATGGCGGTCTCCCGCCTTCGACGGACGGCTCGGCGCCTGCCATGGGGTCGAGCTCCCGTTCGTGTTCGACAATCTCGACCATGCGGACTGGGAAGAGCTCGTCGGAGCATCACCTCCACAGCACCTCGCCGACGACGTGCACGGTGCCTGGGTCCGTTTCGCCCGGACAGGGGACCCCGGGTGGGACCCCTATTCCAGCACCCAGCGCACCACGCACCGCTTCGACACTGCGGGCATCACCCTCACTGATCCCGATTCAACGAGACGAACGATCTGGGAAGACCGCCGCTGACCGCGTCAGGCTGCGTCCTCGACACTCCGCGATCACCCCCCCCGGACGGGTGCACCACGACACGGGATTCTCCCTCAGGCTGTTCTCCGAGTGCGAGGGACAGCGGTCGCGATGACGGCGAGGGCGATGAGCCCGGTCGCGACGAGGAAGGAGAGTCGGTACCCGCTGACGAGGTCTCCCGTCGTGTCGGTGCTGGCTGCGGCAATGGTGGCCAGGACCGCGATGCCGATCGCGCTGCCGACCTGTTGCCCGGAGGCGAAGAGCGCCCCTGCGATGCCGCGCTGATGTGGGGGCGCCTCTGCGGTGAGCGCGAGGGATGCGGCGGGCAGGGCGAGTCCCATTCCGGCTGCGGTGAGCAGGATGCCGGCCAACACATTGACGACGTAGCTGCCGGTCGCTGTCACCTGGGAGAGCCACAGCTGTCCCGCACCGACGAGCAACAGAGCCAGCAGAAGTTGCCGCCGGAATCCGAGGCGTGGCAGCACGCGGCGGGCCACCTGGGTGGAGACCACGAATGCGGTCAGGGTGGCAGGGACGAGGGCGAGGCCGGTCTGCAGTGCCGAGAACGCGAGCACGTGCTGTAGGTACATCGACACGAAGTACACGTAGCCGGCGAGCACCGCTCCGATCACCAAGATGGCGACGAGCGCAGCGGGTCGTCCGTCACCGCGCAGGAGCGAGAAGGGCAGCATCGGGTCGGCGATGCGCCGTTCGACGGCAACGAATGCGACCGCGAGCACCGCGGCCGCCACGAGGGCGATCCACGAGCTCGGACTGCCGAAGCCGTTCTGCTGGCCCTGGCTGACGCCGAGGATGAGCGCGGCGGTCGCACCGGTCGCTGTGAGCGCGCCCGGCAGGTCGAGCCGGATGCCGCTGTGGCCGGGGATCGCCGGCACACGCCAGAGGATGAGGGCGATGAGGACCAGGATGAGCGGCGGATTGATCAACAGCACCGACCGCCACCCGACGTACTGAGTGAGGACCCCGCCGAGAACGATGCCCGCGGACGCTCCCGCCGCCACGCTGCCCTGGAAGATGCCCATGGCTCGGATGCGCGCCCTCGGCTCAGGATGAGCATGGGCCAGTAGCGCGAGCGCGGCAGGCGCGATGAGCGCCGCACTGGCACCCTGCACCATCCGGGATGCGACGAGCACTCCACCGCCGGTCGCGAGGCCGCCGGAAAGGGAGGTGAGAGCGAAGAGCGCCAGGCCGCCGATGACGGCGCGGCGGTAGCCGATGAGGTCACCGAAGCGTCCGCCGACCAGGAGCAGTGCGCCGAAGGTCAGCGCATAGCCGGTGACGACCCACTGCAGGCCCGCCTCGGTGAAACCGAGATCGCGCTGCACGGTGGGCAGGGCGACGTTGACGATGGCGAAGTCGAGCTGCAGCACGAACTGGGCTGCAGCGGTGAGGGCGAGAACCCATCCGGAGGAGAGTCTTTCAGGCACAAGGGCTCCAGGCATGCGGGACGGGTCGGAGCTCCCGTCGCGCGATCGCGAGGGGAGCTCCGACGGAGGTGATGGGGATGCGGCGACGGTTCAGACGCTGAAGGCGGGCTTGAGCGTGTCCTCGACCCACTCACGGAAAGTCGTCGGGGTGGTGTTCTCACGGGTGCGGGCGACCGCGTTGTCGAGGCCGTTGTCCTTTGCGACGGCCATGTCGACCATCCCCGCCGCCATCGCCTCGGAGTAGCCGCGACCGAGGAAGCCGTCCTTCTGCTGCTGTGCCGGGACCTGCTGGAATCGGATCGGGGTGCCCAACACATCGGTGATGATCGCAGCCATGTCGTTGAAGGAGAGGTCCTCCGGGCCAAGCACGGGGACGTCTTCGCGGCCGGTCCAGGTCGGGCTCAGCAGCAGGCGTGTGGCCTCGGCGGCGATGTCGCGGGTAGCGACGGCGGGCAGCTTGAGGTCACCGCCGATCGGGGAGAAGAACGCGCCGGCGTTCTTCATCGCGCCGACCTGCCAGATCAGGTTGTCCACGAACGAGGGCATGACGAGTGCACGGAGGTGGACGCCGGTGCTCGCGATCAGGTCCTCCATCGCGTTCGACGCGGAGGCGTAGCCGGCGTAGATCTGCGTGCCGCGTCCGAGGGCGGAGACCGTGACCACACGCTTGACGCCATGGCGGACGATCGCGTCGGCGGCGGGGATGCTGAAGCCGACGTAGGCGTGGTAGACGCTCAGGGCTCGTTCGTCCGCTGGCACGAGCCAGAACACCGAGTCAGCACCCGCAAAAGCCCTGTCGACCACGGCGGCGTCGCGGTGCGAGCCCTCGATGACCTCGACCCTGTCGCGCAGCTCGGCCGAAAGCCGGCTGGCGTCGCGCACGATCACACGAACGGGCTCGTCTCCTTCCAAGAGCCCGGCGAGAACTTGACTTCCGATGAGGCCTGTTGGGGCGGTTACGACGATCATGGGTGGATACTCCTCGTTCACTAAGTAGACTCTACTGTACCGTTTACTTCAACGGAAGGCAACACATGGCGCGCCGCGGTAACGAGCTTCGCGAGCACATCCTCGCCGAGGCCAAGAACGTCTTCCTCGAGCTCGGGTTCGACCGCACGTCCATGGACCTCGTCGCCCAAAGGGCTCAGACCTCGAAACGGTCCCTGTACGCACACTTCGAAACGAAGGACGTACTCTTCGTCGCCGTGATCGGACGCATTCAGGAACTCTTCGACGGGCGGATGAAGACCCCAGAGCGCTACGCCGACGACCCTACGGAAGCGGCAGTCCTCTTCTGTGGACGATTCGCGCAGATGCTCACCTGGGCGCCCATCTTGCGGACCTGCCGACTCGGCATCGCCGAGGCAGAACGGCTCCCCGAGGCATCGTCGGGACTTTACGAAGCGTTCTTCGGCAGGGCACACGCACGCTTGTGCGCGTTCCTCGAGGAGCGATTCGCGTTGGACGGCGCGACGATGACACTGCTCGCCGATCAGGCATTGACCAGCGCCGTCCAGCCTTGGTTCACGCGCGCGCTGTTCGGACTGGAGGAACTGCGCGACGAGGTCCCCGATCAAACGACCATCACCACCGACGTCGAACTCGCCCCGCTCCGGGCGTCGATCGAGATCTTCATCCAGAACCACGTCGGCGCCTGAAGACCTCCGAGGGTCCAGCTGCTCGTCGACCGCGATGCGGTCTGACGTGGGCTGGTCCGGTGAATCCGCGGCGGTACGGGCATACCCGCAGGCTGCAGAGCGATCGGGAAGTCTCAGGAGGGGATCCTCTCTGCAGCGCCGGACGTGTGGGCGTGAGCGGTGAGGCCGTGGCCGGCGTCGACGAACTCGACCCGACCGTCGCGGAATCGCAACCGGGCATGGAAGAGCGCTGCGAACGCGGATGCGCGTTCGAAGTGGTCTCGGGTCGCGGTCTCCGCGGAATCGACGGCTTCGCCCGGGGGGCTCGTGGTGGAACACCTCGAGGCCGCCGAGCAGGTCCGCGGTGAGCACCCCAGAGGCGAGCCTTTGTCCATGACGCGGTCCAGAGTGACGTCGGACAGGGCTCCGGAGATCCCGCGCGCCGACCGTGCCGTCGTTGCGATCGTGGAGCCCGCGAGCACGGCGGGAGCAGCACGCATCGCTGCCCCACGATCTGTACTCACGACAGCGGGCCGGCGAAGGCGTGCGGAATGTCTGGGTCATTCCGCACACCATCGAGACAGCACCTGTAACCGAGCCTTCGGCCTCGGCGGCTCGTTCACGACCTGTACCAGCCGGCTCCGGTAGCGGATCGGCTACCGGGCTGGCATCGGGTGTCTCGAACGTGGGATTGCATCGCATCGGCTGCGGTGGTTCCGTTGATCGGAGAGAAGGGAACGCGCGTTCCTGCATGCGCTGCTGGCGGCGCATGCGAAGGAACCGGCGACAGTCGATCAGATGTCACGGCGTCGACATGGTTGGCTCTGTGTGTGTACGATCTGCACAGTCGGCGACTCCGCTGATGCGTGGGGAGCGTGCCTCCCGGGTGGGTGGGCTCCATTTGTGGAGCTCCCATGACCGTCGTCTACCGACGCCTGCTCGCTGACCGTCCTTTCACGATCGGTGTCGGAGCGGTTGCGCTATCGGCCGTGGCTCTCGGGATGGTTCCACTGTCGCTGATCTTGTCTTCCGGCGATTCCCTTGCCTGTCGGGCGGCCGCTGCTGGCGCATTCGGGTTGGCGAATGCCGTGGGCGTGCCGGTTCAGGGGGCGTTGATGTCTCGCGTCCCTGCGCGCTGGGTGGTGAGCATCGGCGCGGGTGTCAGCTGCTGCTTCATGCTCTTGGTGGTCGCATCCCCGTCGTCGACAACGCGGTCGCTCCTCCTTGCTGGGGCCGGGGTGTCGTTCCCGGCTCTGGCTGCAGCCCTTCGCGCATCCATCCCGCGCTCCTTCTCCGAGCCTGCGGAACGATCCGGTGCCTACGCGCTGCTCTCAGTCGCGTTCCAAGCGGGACTCGCGACGGGGCCGACGGTGGCAGGCCTGCTGGTGATCTCGGCACCTCGGCGCCTGACCTTCTTGGTCATCGCCGCGGTCATCGCGGCCGCAGGATTCCTGCTGGCAGTGACGATGGGCAGGACCGAATCTCCGCTGCCCGCCTCTTTGCCACTTCCGCTGGCTGGTGTGGCGACATTCGCTCGAATCCTCGCGATCGGTGCTCTCGTGAGCGTGGCGACGGGGTCGTTGACGGTGATCGTGCCGGCAGTCACGGATGCGGCCGGGAGGCAGGGACTGGCAGGACCGGTCTTGGCGTGCCTGGCGATCGGGGAAGCGGCTGGTGCGCTGCTCTATGGTGCGCGACCGGTTCCGGACATTCGGCGGGCGCGACTCCTCACCGCCCTGGCGCTCACCGCCAGCGGGTACGCGACGTTGGTGATCGTCGGCGACCGGGTTGTTCTCCTGGCCGCCATGGTGTTCGTGGTCGGGTGGCTGTCGAGTCCAGTGGCGATCATCCTGACCACCGCCCTCGACGTCGTTGTGCCGCCGCGCTTGATCGCCAGCGCGTACGGCCTCGTCGTCGTGGCTGCTGTCGGAGGCGCTGCGCTCGGGACGAGTGCCGCGGGGCTCGTCGTCGAGAGATCGGGTGGCGTCGCTGGTGCAGCGATCATCGCCACCGCGGTAGTCGCGATCGCAGGGGCGCTTTCTGTTCGACACATCGAGCGCAGAACGAAGTCGCAGTGAACCCCTGGCTGCCGAGATCGTGTTCGCGCGGGTCCGGGAAGGAGCAACGACGATTCGCAGGTACGTGCTGTGGAACGCCTCGGTAGCTCGTCGCATCCTGCGCGCTCACCACCAGGAGTGGGGCACGCTGTGGGAGCAGCAAGTGGCGCGTAGTCACCTTCGAGTCGGCCGACCAGCGGTCACGGTGCGCACAGTGCGCGGATTCACTGCCCGAGCGCACACTGATCACCGCGAAGGAGTTTCCAAGCCGACACGATCGCGCCATGGTCACCCACCCACCCAGCCAGCCTCGCAGCGCGCGAGATCGGCTCGCACGGGCGTGCGCGGTCGATGAGCGGGATGCCGGCACCCCTTGGCTTCGCCGGTGATCGAACCACAGCCCGGAGGTGACCGGCCCGAGCGCCACAGTGGTTGTCGGCCGAACATCGCAGGGGACGAAGAGAGCCCCGGCCGGACCTGACGGTCCTTCCGGGGCTCCTGCTGTGGGCGATACTGGGATCGAACCAGTGACCTCTTCCGTGTCAGGGAAATGCATCACCGGGGAACTCGTCCGCCGTTGCTGGCATCTGGCCGGAGTTCCGCGCCGGTGCGGGCTTCCGAGCTGAACCGACATCAACGGTGATGAACGGCTGTGCGTGCAGATTCGTGCCAAGAACCGTGCCAAGGTCTGCCAGTGGGACGATCTCGTCCGGCATCAGACCGGTGGGCGGCGACGGCCCGCGCGGACGTCCTGCCAGAAGTCGAGAGCCTGCTCTGACGTCCAGTAGTCGTCGAGCAGAGGGGCGTCACAGGGCATCATCCACCCGAGGACAGAGGCAGCTTGCCACGGCGAGAGGATCTCAGCCTGGCGAACGACGGCGGTCCAGGTCGGAGAGAGCGTCAGTCGGAGGACATCTCGAGGCTCGTCGCGCAGTGCGATGCGCTCGTACAACGACACGTCTCCGGTGTCGTCCCAGAGTTCAACGATGACGCCGTAGCCGACACCGAGGGAGAGCACCTGCGCTCGCCCGCGTACAGCGGCGTCTTCGGCGTCGGTGTCGCGACACTCGATGATGAGCAGTTCCCCGCCCGGACCGAGCGAGTGAGCGCGGAGCGCCTCGCGCAGGAGGAACCACGGCAGCTCGCGCCATTCAGTGCCCGACGCGCCGTCCAACGTGACGAGGACACCACCCCAGTGCTCGATCGTCTTTTCGGGGTGTACCTCGGTCAACGTGTCATCTCCGTTCCGGAACCCCGTCCTTGACGGACGTCGTTCTCGGAGCATCTATGCGCGGAGCGAGGCAACCCACGTCGATTCACCAGAACTCGATGACGCCTGCATCAGCGAGCAGCCGCAAGCACGCATCGGGCGCTCCGCACACCCGCTCGGTGAGACCCCTCGGGAGCGGTCGGTCGCCGAGCTGCGTTTCCGTCAGATACAGCGGCGGGACTCCTAGCCACCGCGATGGAAGCGACCCGTCGAAATGGGTGTCCTTCGGTGCTGCGTATAGCCGGTGCTGCGAAGCGGACATCCTGTGGGCAGCGACGCACCGCCGGATCTGCTCATAGTGCGCTCGCTCCGCGGCCTGAGCGGCCTCAGCAGTCCGGGCGGCGAAGTCTGCCCGAGTGGTCGCCTCGGGAACAACCACTTCACTGCGGTCGTCGCATCGTCCGCGACCGCGCAGTCTCTGCCACAGCTGATGATGAGCGTGGTCACCGGGACTCCAACCGCGGTCGTGAGGTTGATGGGTTCGGTTGCGAGCTCGGCTCCCGGGAAGCGCGAGAGTCCTGAGGTGAACCGAGAGAGGCGGGTCGTGCTGGACATGCCCTACACGATGCGGCGAAACCCGTGTCGATCCAGCCCCTGGCTTGCGAAGATCACGACTGACGCTCAACGCGTGGAGCGGTCTGACAAGTCAACCGGATCCGCAGCCTGCTGCGGAAGTAGGGCCCCTTTTCTTCTTCTTCTTAAGTTCTTGAACAGTGAAAGAGATCTGAAGAAGAAGAGAGGTACATCTGCCCTCCCAGCCCCTCGTACATACAGATCTCCTATCCATACCTCCTACCCCGCTCGGCGAGGGACGAGATGCAGCTGGCGATCCCCCGCCGATCGGCGACCCAGTGCGGATCCGGCTGCCTTCTGACCATGAAGTCGACGGGCAAGCCGGGTTCGCGGACCGGGCGGTGACCGCTGCGACTCCCCGCTCCCGATGTTTTCGCCGCATACATGTCGGTGAGGTCGTCAACAGGTCGGCCCAGACCATCAGGAGCCCCAGATGACCACCAGCACGAAGAACGTCCCCGTGGCCGAGACCATGACCCTCCGCGAGCTCGCCGACGCCGTCGGAGTCGCCATGGGGAGCGCCTACGCGTGGTCGTCGAAGGGCAAGCTGCCCGTCGGTACCTACCGGGACGAGACCGGGAAACTGCGCATCCCCCGCACCAGCGCCGAACCGTTCATCGAAGAACGTCGATCCGACAAGCGCCGGTTCTACGGCTACGGCATCGAACCCTTCCCGGACGACGTCGAGACCGTGGACCTCGCGTGGATCGCTGCGCAGCTGAACATCACACAGCGACGTGTCTGGGTGCTCAGCTCCGAGGGCGCACTTCCCGACTCGGCCCGCCGGATCGGTAACTCGATCCAGGTCCCGATCGACGACGCTCGCCAGTTCGTCGAGGAACGCCGCATCACCCGCCGCCGACCGTTCCCACGTCACCGCCAGCCGGATCGTTCCTCCGTCGGCCTGGGGTGGATCGCTGACGAGATCGGAGTGCCGCGCCGAGCGCTCTACTACATCATCAACGTCGTGCCGCTGCCGGACTCGGCGTACTACGTCGGCAACGAGTTCCGTGTGCCGAGACTCGACGCCGAGAGCTGGGTCCGTAGGTTCTGCGACGGACTCGACGACGACACAGCGACCGCCCGTCGAACGCGCCGAGTCTGGGAACGAGCACTGGGCTCCGCCTCGGCGCGAGAGGAGTGACCGAGTCTCCCTCAGGCCACTTCGTCGACGTAGGCCGGCTGGCTGTACGAACGTCCCTGCCACCGCACTTCGAGCGGCCACCAGCCGCCTCGTGTGACGACACCTCGCTCACCGCTGCGAACGAAGGACCGGCTCACGCCACCGTGGTCCTGGACGGCGACGACCAGCGAACCTGCCTGCACCATGTCTGCTCCTCCTCCGAACCGTCGTTCGGTTCAAGGGAGGTATGCGCGGACACCAGGCCTAGTGTGCGATTCACGCGTCAGAGGTCTTCAGCGGTCTCGTCAATGAGATCTGGCACCGCACACGTCGGGACGGGGCTGTGGTGCACCAGGTGCTCCGCCACAATCCCGAGGACTTTGCCCGCGACGGCCGACCGATGACGCCGTCCCGCGTCGATGAGAGCGGCGGCGGTTTCGCCCCGACGGAGCGCATCAGCAGAACCTTCCTGCCGCAGCCCCGCGCGAGCCCGCGATTCAGATTCGGGACGGCCTCGCAGTCGACGGACGCTGGATCACCTTGGGGTGGCCGAGGACCTGGCGGGGTACCCATCGGACCTGGAGGGCCTCATCGGCGCCCGGAACACGTCGATGCTCGCAGCAGCGGAGACCCGCGCGTCCATCGGGCAGATGAAGCAAGTGTTCGGCGCCGCGTCGGGGCAGCGCACACGGCAGATGTTGGACCAGGCGCCGCTGCCGGAATCCGCCCGTTGGTGCGGTTCGTGGTCTGCTCGACGCGGAGCGACTTCGTCCCGAACTTCGCCTTCCCGCTGTCGGAGTACGCCTGCCCTTCGAAGTACCCATTCACGCCGCAGTCGAGGGTGCTCACCATCGTCTCGAAGCTGCTGCACGTCATCAGGTTCGTGGTGGTGGGGCCTGATCCGGTGTTCCCGGTCATAGCTGCTGCGGCGGCTGCGAGCGCGGGGAGGTCGGTGCTGGCAGAGCACGTGGCTGCGCTGATGGTGGTGTCGGCGGTGGGCAGCGGATGTGTCGACGTTGCGACGTAGACCTTGCCGGTCGCGGAGCGTGCGGCGGCGATCCAGCCGGCGGGACAGGCTGCCGCTGTGCTTTAAGTACCGGCGGATGGAGTGAAGCAGACGGTCGCGCGTTCGAGGGATGGGTCGGAGACGCTGTCGTAGCCGATGTAGGGGCCGCCGTCGACGCGGATGAATTCCTCCGCGGTCGCGATGAAAGCGAGGTCTTTCTGCGCGTTGACGTTCTTCGCGTTCGCGAGCATCGCGGTGAAGGTGCCGCCGACGAGGAGGACCAGCTACACGGCGATGGCCGCGATGACCAACACCGGGTCGGTGGCGGCACGGTCAAGCCGGAAGAAGCGTCGCATGCCGGGAGACATGCGGCGGCGGCCGCGGTGGCACGCTGACTGGTGTGACTGGTGACGCTGATGAACGACGCAGGGCGGGACAAGCCCACCCCGCGACGTTCATCTGGGAAGCGCCTCGATAGGCGCTCCTGATCCGTCAGCTCGGCCGGTCGAACACTACCCGAGGGGCCCTCAGGAAGACGGGGCTGTCACGTCTGGGTGAGCATCTTCGTGATGCCGGCGCCGTTGGTGAAGAGGTACGCGGCTCCGCCGCCGAAGTTGAAGCCGAAGGATTGCTCCTCGAGCGACGCAACGAAGGTGCGCGCGTCCGCGGGTGTCTCGTCCGCTTGGATCCACTCAGGCGCCCCGCCGTACTGCCCGGCGACGGTGACTCCGGCTCGGGTTGCCGCGGCGGCTGCCTCCGTGGGTGACCCTGCCTCAAAGGTGCGGACGCCGAGGAGGAGCGGCTCCCCCCGAAGCGATGGCGTCGTCGGTCGGCGGTGTCGCGAGCTGGAGCGCACGCCCGGTGACGGCGATGACGGCGTTGCAGCCGGCGTCCGGGTCCCACGTTTCGCAGGAGCCGGGGTCGGTGTTGCACATGATGACCAGGAGCAGTCGTTCGTGGTCTTCGACCTGTGCGAGGAACTGCATCGTGGTGTGGTGCTCGGCGCAGGTCGGCCAGGTGAAGTCGGCCGGTGCTGCGGGACGTCCGCCGAGGCGGGATGCGGTGATGGACGCTTCGGCGGTGTGTGGGTGCGCGCCGAGGATGCTGACTGGGTGCATCTGCTGCCGTTCGATGGGAGCTGATGTGGTGGCGAGCTCGAGGGTGACGGTCTCCGGGGTTCCGGCGCGAATGGCGGTGACGAGCACAGCCGGGTCGTCGGTTGGAAGCGTCCAGGTCAGCATCGGCTGGGGTGGGAACTTCCCCTGCCCGGTGTACGGCTGCAGTCCGTTGTCGTTCGCGGTCAACATCCGGCGGAGCGGACCCTGCTGCAGGCGTGGGAAGCCGGCGGCAGCGGCTGCGGCGTTCACCTGAGCCACGACATCATCGAGCGCGCGGCGGCGTCTGGTGCCGCGGCCTCGGCTGGTGAGGAAGTGGATGAGGTGCGCGGCTACAGCGAACGGGGTCGTCCATGCGAGTGCGATGAGGTTCGCTTCGGTGACGTCGCGGTACTGCCAGGCGTTCTCGTAGACGCTGATGGCGATGAACGCGATGACCCCGAACAGGTAGGCCATCGCGTAGATGCCGTTCCAGGGGTTCTTCGTCGCAGATGCGCGGACCCGTGCGGCTTCCTCTGTTCCGGCTGTGACACTCACGAGCGTCTAGGCCTGGTGAGGGCGGCGATGATGAGGCCGACGAGGGTCAGCGTGACTGCGCCGGCAACGCCCATCCGTCGAGAGCGGCGTGGCTGCCGGTGACGGCGATGTTGACGGCGACGAGAGCGCCGGTAGTGACCCCGGCGATGGCGATGCTGAGCGCGCCAGCGACGTACCGGTTGATGGCTCGTCGTCTCCGCGCTGCACGGCTTCTGATCATGTCTTGCTCCCCCGGGGCTTGCACCGACATACGGTACCGGCAGATGCGGCCGAAGTCAGCTGGCCGGGCTGTTGAACGCGGTGACGAGAATGGCGGCGGTGTCGGCGTCGAGGGCCCATGGCTCGTCGAAGCGTGGGACGAGTCGTAGGCGCGCCGGCACCGCTTGGACGCTCGGGGGTGTCGGATAGCGTCCTCGACAACACGACTGGCGTCTGCTTCCGGATGGAAGGGGCGCCAGTTTTCTTGTGCGCCCAGCCGACGGCCAGGGTTTGCGGTCAGCTGCTGGCTGCTCGCTGCCAGTCGATGTTCGCGTCCGTGAGGTGCGGGTACACCTCGAGCATCCGGTCTGGTTCGACTTGCCACATGTCGTGGTCCCAGTCGCGGGTGCCATCGTCGTGGGTGTAGCCGGCGTACGTCTCGCGTCGGTCGGCGACGTTCGACGCAGCGATGTCAGCCCGGGTCCGCTCCGACAACCGTGTGAGGGCGCCTGCGTCGGCGAGCCAGGCGACGACGGAGTCCATGACGGCGCGTTTCGGGCCCGTCCCTTTCGTGTCGTCCATGAGCGCCGAGTACACCCGGCGGGGCATGATGAGCCAGCCGTTCGTCGGGAACGGCACCCCGCGGGCGTCCACCTCCCGGCCCCAGGAGCGTGCGTCGACGATCTCGCGGAGGAGGTACGTCTCACATGCACCGAAGGCGGCGAGGTCACGGCGGCTGAGCTCCGGGTACGGGATGGTGGCACGGCCGGAATCCCAGACGGATTGCTGGGGCTTCGCGTTCACCCACTTCCACCAGTCGCTGAGCCGGCTCACGTCGTGGTGATCCCGGTCGGGTGGAACAGCTTCGACTGCGGTCCCGACAGCGTCCAGTCCGGGTCGTCTTCGTCGTTCGACGGGGTGACCGCACCGGATGTGATGAGGGCGGTGACCTGCTCGAGGTACGACAGCAGCGACGGGGCGAGGACCTGGTGCTCGTCGTCGTCACGCCCGAAGGTGATGACCTGCCCGACTGTGCCAGCCGGTCCGGGGTTCAGGTCCACGCCGATGTGGTTCCCGCCGCCGTCGTGAGAGAGCGGGATCCATCCACGGGTGGAGTACTTCGGCTGCACGAAACCCTCAGGCGTGGAGGAAGCGAAGTCGTCCATGTCCTCCTCCGCTTCGAACCCCTCCCACTGGTCCCAGCTGAACAGGACGTCGTGCAGTGGCAGCAGCGGCAGACCGGTGAAGATCCCGGCGGCGAACCGCGGGTCGGCCGCCGAGTACTGGTGCTGCCCGTCGTGCAGGAGGTACAGCGCACGGACGTCGTCCGGAAGCTGCTGACCGAGGTGCGCTTCAGCGACGGTGAGATCCGCTTCGGTAGCCGGCGGGCGGAGCATCAGGTCGCCGACGATGCTGTCCGTCAGGCGGTGGAACGCTTCGTGCACGCGTGCGGTCACGTCGTCGGGCTGCGTCTCGTTGGAGTTCATCGGCCTACCGTATCGGCGGCGACCTGCCTGCTCAGCGTTCACGAACAGCGGTTGATGCGGCGGTCAGCGGAGGTGTTCGATGAGCCGGTCGATGTCCTCGTCAGCGTGGCCGTCGGCAGCGGTCAGCGCGTCGGCCATGATGCTGTCGAGGTCTCCGCGGCCGAGTGCCGCTACCTCGGTGGCAAGGAGCCGGAGACTGGCTCGCGTCTCCGCTTGGATGTCCGGCAGGTCGATGGCGACGGTGCGCAGCGGGCTACGGAGCGCCTGGGCGTGCTCGATGATGTGTTCCATTGCACGGACGGTATCGGCCTCCACCGACGCTTCCGGCATAGGTCCTCCCGTGCGGGCGCATCACGGCATCCGCGGGACGTGGAAGGGCCCGGCATGGGTGAGACGAAGAAGCAGCGGCGGGAGCAGGCGCGGGAGCACGCCCGCGCGAACCGAGAGCAGGTGAAGCGCCGGCACCGATGGTTCCTGCAGGGCAGCATCGGTGCAGGCATCCTCGCAGCGGCCGGGGCGACGCTGCTCATCGTGTCGTCGGTGAACGCGCCCGCACCCGCCGGCGCCATCTCGTTCCACGGTGAGGACAGCGCGGTTGCTCCGACGGTGAAGAACCCGACCGTGACGGTTGCACCGACGGCGGAGAAGCCGACGAAGGTGGACCTGTACATCGACTGGTCCTGCCCGGTCTGTAAGCAGTTCGAGACGGCGACGTCCGCGGATCTGCAGACCCTCGTCGAGTCGGAGCAGAGGACCCTCGCTGTGCACCCGGTCGCCATCCTCGACCGGTCTTACCTCGGGTCCCGGTTCTCCTCCCGCGCCGCGAACGCTGCAGCGTGCGTCGCTGACCACTCCCCTCGTCGTTCCTCGACGTGCAGCAGCAGATGTACGACAACCAGCCAGAGGAAGGCACCCGCGGGCTCACCACCGGCCGCATCCTCGAGCTCGTCCACGCCGGCGGCGCATCCGGCGCCGCCCTCGACTCCTGCATCCGCGACGAGACGTACAAGGGGTGGGTGCAGAAGTACACGGCGAAGGCCGTCGCCGACAAGGCGCTCGTCAACCCGTCCACCGGTGGTTTCGGGACCCCGACTGCACTCATCAACGGGAAGCGGTGGAACGGCGGCCGCGACTTCATCCGCTCCGTCGAAGACGCCGACTAGAAGTAGGGGTGGGGTACGACAAGGAGGCCGATCGTGCTGATGATGCCGACGACCAGTCCCGCGAGCGTGAGTTTGTGACCCCTGAGGTTGTTCTTGCGGGTGTCCCGGATCCCGATGATGCTGACGATGACACCGGCGATGGGAAGCAGGAACGCCAACACAAAGCCGACGATGCTGTACGTGCTGAAGTACGGCTTCGATGGAGTGGAGGTCATGGGCGTCCTTCGTCGGATGGTTGGGAGTCTGACGGAGCTACGGCTGCAGCGGAGAACGTTGAGCCATACAGCTGTCAGCGTCAACCTGATGCGGCGGAGCCGCGGTAACTGGTGACGTCTGCCTCGTTAGTGATGTTGAGGGCGAAGGCGGACATCACCAAGGTCAACCCGACGAGCACGGCGATGATGCAGGCGACGAGGATGACGGTACGGCGACTTTCCGGGGTCAACTCGACCCTTGCCGCAGGCGCCGGGCGGTCACTCGTCTTCTCCGCCGAAGTAGATCCACACGTCGGTGTTGCCCCACTGTTCGAGGCCGGCTTCGACGACTGCCGCGAGGGCGACGTCGGTCGAGCCGATGCCCCATCGGTTGGGGCGGGTGAGCACCAGCGTCGGTATGCCATCGGCGAGGATGGTGCGGAGAGCTGCTGCGGCGGTGACGTCCCCGATGACGGTGGCGGTGAGGTCGTCGAGGTGGAGGACGTCTCCGCCGTCGATGCCGGCGAACGACGCTGCGTCGCAGTCGTCGGCGATGGTGGCGAGGAGGTTCCGCTGCGACGTCGGGGCATGGACGAGGTGCCCGGATGCAGCGACGGCGGTGAGGGTGCGCTGCTGGTCGTCGTAGTCGATGCCGAACGTCGCCGACCACCGGTGGACGGTGTTCAGCGCGGCTGAGGCGGGGAGGGTGAACGTCGCCCGGCCGTCGAAGGAACCAGACCAGGACGCGGCCGCGTGGCGGAGGTCGGCGGCAGCGTCGGCAGAGTCGTACATGGAGAGGGGGTTCCTTCCGTGGTGAATTGGCGGCGGAGCCGGGAAGCGTTGCTACTTTGTGGCGTGGTAGACCGCTTGGACGACCGCTGCGTAGAGCAGGAACGCGGCGAGCCCGCCGGGGAACAGGGCGATGATGGCGGCGGGGACTGCCCACAGCTGGTGCAGCCAGGGGTGACCACCCGCCTTCGTGTGCGCCATCGCCTGGAACGAGGTTGCGGACACGAGCACAGCCCATGCCGCGGTCATGCAGATGATGGCCGGGGAGTAGTAGTCGCCGGAGAGCAGTGGGATGAGCAGCGGGAGGAGGAACATCACCGGCGCGACGATGAACCCCGCCCGTGCCGTCACCCGGAAGGCCTTCCGGCGCGTGTTCATCATGGCGATGGTGCGCTGCTCAGGTTCCGCTTCCGGCCAGGAGCCGGACGGGAAGGCGTCGTTAGTCGAGGGGTCAGGCACGGTCGGGTCCTTCCTTGAGTGATGACGGGCTGATGTTCGAGGCTCGGTCTCTCGTCGACGCGGCGTGCGCCTGGCTCAGCAGGGACGTGATCATCGCGCGCAAGCCGAACGAGAGCACGGCCCCTGGGAGCAGCGCGAAGATGGCGACCGGCACCGCCCACAGTTGGTGCGTGCCGGGGCTGCTGCCGGGCGGCGTGTTCGCCATCGCTGCGAACGAGGACGCTGAGATGAGCACGGCGAATGCGGCGGTCATGCAGATGACGACCCACGGCTGGTACTCGCCGGTGACCATCAGGTAGATGAGCGGCAGGAAGAACATCGCTGGAGCGGCGACGAAGCCGTAGCGTGAGACGAGCCGGTACCGGTCTCGGTTCGTTGCAGCGGTCGTTCGCTGGTGATCCGTCATCGTGTTCCCCCTGCCGGCCAGGTTACCGACGTCAGTAGGGGTGGCGGCTCCCGGAACGCTGCGGGTTCTTCGCCGACCGGTGACCGTCCATGCGCTTCGGGTTCCGCTTCGGCTGGTGCAGGGAATCCATCAGGTCCTGCACGCCGTAAGTCAGTTCCGTCTTCTGGCGAAGCGGGGTGATGAGTGTCGCGACGGCGGCGACCTGTCGGAACACGCCGGCGCTTCGCTCCTCGAGCGGCCGCTGGTACTCGGCGGCGAACATCACCCAGCAGGTCAGGGCGGGCATCAGCCGGTGGAGTGGCCCGGACCCGTCGCCGGTGGCGCCGACGCCCTTCCGGGCTTCCGTGGCGTACTCCTTCGAGTCCTGCACGATGAGGCGGGCGGTCTCGATAGTGGCGACGGTTCGCCGGGCGGCCGCCGTGCGGAGCGGCGTCGCGAGGTGCTCGGGGAGACCGGCGCTGATGTCCTTGAACGCTCGGGCGAGCCAGTCGTCGGCGATGTCCCACCGGTCAGCGTCGAGGTCGTCGGCGGTGTGCTCGACAAGGAGGTTCACCTGCTCCTGCCACGACGGCTGGTTCTGCAGATCGCGGGGTGTGTCGATGAGCAGCAGCGACAGGAGCCAGTAGACGGTGTGGGACATCGTCGGAGCGGGTCCGCTCTCGAACCCGGGCGGCATCTCCGCGCGGTAGAGCACCTTCGGCTCAGCGGTGTTCGTCTGCTGGTCGGTCATCGTCGCTCCTCGTCGTTCGCGCGGTCGTGATGGCTATGCGCGGATGGGTGGCGTTCCCGTGCGCTCAGTACATGCCGTCGGTGAGCGGTGACGGGTCGCGGCAGGCGGAACGACGACCGTCGGCGCGCTTCGGGTTGCTGCGCGGGAACGCGAGGGAGGTCAGCAGCCCATCGATGTTGTGGCTGATGGGCGTGGTGCGTCGCAGCGGCGTGAGTTCCGCTGCTGCGTTCGCAGCGGACCGGAGCACTTCCGGGTGCCGGTCGCCGGCGGGCCGGGCGTACTGGCTAGTGAACAGCGCCCACCCGTCGAGTGCCCAGTACAGCGACGTGAACGGTCCGCGCTCCTCGTCGGATGCGGATTCCGCGGCAACCTCGGCGGAGTGCATGACGGCGTGACGGGCCGCCTCGATGGCGTCCAGCGTCCGCAGGCGGGCGGCTGCGCGGACGGGGTTCGCCATCGTGCTGGGCAGTCCGGCGCTGATGTCCTTGAACGCTCGGGCTAGCCAGTCTTCCAGGATGTCCCAGCGGTCCTCGTCGAAACCGTCGGCCGTTTCGTCGGCGAGGATGCGCACGCTCATCTGCCACAGCCGCTGGTCCTGCACCTGCTGCGGGGTGACGAGCAGCGCCATCGACAGCCACCAGTAGACGACGTTGGACATCCCGGCGGCGGGGCCGTCTGCGAACCCGGGCGGCATCTCGAAGTCGAACTCGCCTGAGTTCAGGTGCTGACGGACGTGGGCGTCATTGGAGTGCGACGGGTTCTCGTCGGGGGCGGCGTTCACGGTGACTCCGTTCAGTGGGGTGCACCGACGGTATGCGCGGACGGGAACAGCAACGGCGCCTGCCGTTCCAGGAGGAACCGGTCAACGTCGGTCTCGATGAGCGGTGAGCCGTCGGGGCGCTTCGGGATGGTGAGGTCCGTGTACCAGTAGATGCGCCGCCCGCCCTTGTCGGTGTGCTGCTGCGCGGTGGCGCGGGCTTGCGCGCGGGTGAGCAGCCAGACGGTGTCACGTTCGAGGAGCACGAAGGCGAGCAGTTGCGCCGGGGTGTTGTGCGGGAAGTTCCACCCGATCGCCATCTTCCCGGTGCCGCCGGATGGTGTCGCCCGGTCGACGGTCTTCACCTGTACGGTCGTCGCCTCCTGCGCGCCGGGGGCGTACACGACGAGGTCGATACCGGCGTCGGTGGTCATTCGGGCTGAGTCGATGCCGAGTTTCAGCAGCTGGTACTGGACGAGGAGTTCCCCGCCAGCGCCGATGTGCAACGGGTTCCGGGTGAGCGCCATGCCCGGATCGTAGCGGGCCGTCGGCGACGCCCTACGCTGAAGCGGTGCTGTCCACCACTCGGAACCTCACCGTCCGTGACCTGCTGCAGTTCCACGAGAGGGACGTCGCGAGGTGGGTGGAGTCGTGTTCGGAGGAGGAGTTCGTCCGCGTGTGCGATGTCGCCGACTTCCTCAGCCTTCATGGTCCGGTGACCTCGTCGGGTGCGTCGATGATGCTGGCGAAGTGCGTCGCGTTGGCGGCGGTGTACATCCACAACGGTGCGCCGCGGGCGCTCGCCCGTGCGAAGCGGGACCCGAAAGCGGTCGTCCCGCCCATCGACTCGTCGTCGCCGTCCACGGACCTGCAGCTCGCCAGGTCATGGCCGCCGTACTTCGCTGTCGGTGACGACGCCATCGACTTCTGGGCGGAGCATCCAGAGCGGGTGCGGGCCCGGAAGGCGGCGTTCGCTGCTGAGCACGCTGGTGGCGCATCATGACCGACGAGAAGCTCGAGAACCTGGTCGCTCGGGTTGTTGCGGAGCGGGCGATGCCGATGCAAATGGTCGCACCGGTCCTCACTGCGTTGCACGCAGCCCAGGCGTCCGCGGGCGGCTCGGACGCTGAGCGGTACGGGTTGGAGAGCGCCGCACACGTCATCTCCGACACGTGGCCGACGACGTCGGCGCTCGGGGCGGACATCCTTGCGTATGTGCAAGGCCGCCGTCGGTGACCGCTACGGGTGGTAGCTGACCCAGCACCACCGGCCGCCGAAGTCGGTGCGGAGCGCGCCGAGGAGCTCCGGGACGAGGTCCCATCCATCGCCGGAGAGGACGATGCCGACCGGGCTGATGACGATGCTGCCGGATGTGTCCTGGTCGCCCATCAGTGCGCTCTTCCCACAGTTGAGGCAGGTCAGTAGCGGTTCCGGGCCCTCGAGCCATTCGTTGAACGCGGCCCAGAACGGGTCGTGCTCGAACTCCTTTCCGCAGTAGCGGCAGTTGGACGGGCTGGTGCTGTCCCCGAGGAACCAGACGCGGTGGTCCTCGTCGTGCGGGACGTGCACGTAGATGAACGACCACTGCGGGTTGTAGTCGGGCCGGTCGGACCCGTACGGTTCCGCGGTGAACGCCGGACCGATGAGGTCCGCCGGCAACGGCATCCCGATCTTGCTGGTGTTCGGTGGGACGGGGTCGATGGCGTCCGGGTGTGGGACCGCGAACTGTCGGTCGCGGATGAACGTCCGCAGTCGGCTGGCGACTGCTTCCGCGTCGGCAGGTGCGACGTCGAGGGCAAGGATCTGCTGCCGGTCATCGCTCACCGGTCGCCGGGCTCCCCCGCCGGGTCCTGCAGGTGGGTGGCTGCAAGGGCACGCTGTTGATAGCGGCGGTTCCCGTACGCGAGGAGGAACCCGACCAGGCCGAGCAGCGGCGACACCACCCAGAACACGAAGCGCATCGATGCGAACGCCGGGATGGCGCCGAGCCCGAGGAACATCATGCCGGTGCCCCGTCGAGACGCAGTTGGTCCTCCCGATTCTCGATGTGCACTCGACCCCCTTGGTTGTGTCGCGGCCGAGTCGCGGAACCCAGCCTGCCGCCGCTACGGTCGAGCACGGGGATACGGGCCGGCAGCGCCCCGGACGCCCTCGTTTTTGCACGACCGATGCTAACGGGGGCATGACGGCGATGACAGACGACAGGGCAGCAGCACCGACGCTACGGACGGGCACCACGCGCTTCACGGTAAACGACCGGGAGGTCCGGGCGCTCGCCGACGCCGCCCTGCGCGCCAACCGGGAACGCATCGACGTGTGGGTCGGACGCGGGATGGTGCGACCGATCCGGCTCACCTTCCGCCCCGAGCCGCACCGTGTCGTCGGGGTGGGCACCGCCTTCGGCGTGGAGGCACCGCTCGACACCGTCAGGGTCGTGCTCGCGGTGCGCGCCGGTGACCCGTGGCGGCACGACATCGTCGCGGTGTACCCGTCGTTCGACGGTGGCACGAGCGATCGCTTCCCCGCTCTCGACGGCTTCGTCGGCGCGTACTTCCACCGTTCGTGGGTGGACACCGAGATGGGGCCAGAGGACGTGATGGCCCACTTCCTCGCCACGGCCACACGGGACGAGGCGCTCGCGCTCGGGAGCGAACTCGACGACCTGCTCGGGAGCGACGACGACACGATCGCCGCGACCCTGGTCGCGCTCGACTGCAACCACGACCCGGCCGACGTCGGCGCGACGGACCGGGAGTGGTTGACGTGGATGCGGCGGCAGCTCGGTGTGCGGTCGGCCGAGCTGGCACCACCGGCATCGGCGGACCTCGGTCGTGCGGGCTGGCAGCGGTCGTCACGGCCGGTCCGGGGAGCGGGTCCCCGCGTCGCCGTCGTGCGGTTCGTGCTGCGGGCCGCGTCCTTCGACGGCAGGGCGAGCCGGTCGGAGTTCTGGTGGGCGCGCTCGCTCTGGGCCGCGGTCTGCGGGCTGCTCGTGACCACCGTCGCTGTCGTGCCGACGGCGGCCCGAGCGCCGTTCATGGTCGCGCTGCTCGTCTGGTTGGTCGTGACCCTGCTGCCGAACCTGAGCCTGCAGTGCCGTCGCCTGCACGACACGGACCGGAGCGGGTGGCTGCAGGTGGTCCAGGTCGTCCCGGTCGTCGGCGCCGTCACGCTCCTCGTCTGGAACCTGCTGGACAGCGAGCCTGGAGGCGGACGGTTCGACCGGGACGCCGAATGACGGTTGGTGCCGAGCCGCCCGGACGATACGCGAGCAACCGGCCGACCGGGGACATGGGGGCGTCCCCGAGTGGGCGACCGCTCGCGGTCTGGGGAGTGGCGACTCAGGAACTGGAACCTCCGCTGTGTCGGGCGCGACCGTCCGGGCCGCGGTAGCGGTGGTTGCTGCGCGTCCCGCTATTCACCAGCTGTCCGTGTCCGCTTCGGGCGTCACTTCGGACGTCCCGTCGGAGCGTCGGGCTCAGCAGGTGGTCACCGCGTTCGAGCGGACAACTCAGGACCAGGACGGCCAGCGGGTGTCCGTGTGGTGGCCTGACGAGTACGGGAGCGAGGTGTCCGGTGTCGTCGGGTCCGCGCGGTGGCCTGCCGGCCGGTCGTGCCACGCTGAGGCCATGACGGACATGGTGGAGCTCGCGCGGAACGTCGCGACCCGGGCGCACGCGGGACAGGTGGACAAGGTCGGCCGGCCGTACATCGAGCACCCCGCCGCGGTCGCGGCCCGACTGTCCACCGCTGACGAGCGTGTAGTCGGCTGGTTGCATGACGTCGTCGAGGACACGGACATCACCCTCGCCGAGCTCCGCGCGATGGGGTTCACCACCGAGCAGGTACTCGCGGTGGACGCGATGACGAAGCGCCGCGGTGAGACACTCGCCGAGTCGATGGTGCGGGTCATGGCTGACCCGGTCGCGCCGAGGGTGAAGCGCGCCGACGTCAGCCACAACGGAGACCCGGCCAGGCTCGCTCTGGTGGAGGACAACGCGACGCGCGCCCGACTGCAGACGAAGTACGAACGGACGGCCGGCCTGCTCGGGACGACGCTGAAGGACGTCCTCAGTGAGTTCGGCGTCCGCCGGTGACCAACGAGGAGTGGATGCAGCCGCCGGCTGTCCACCCAGCTCGTGGCGACGACCAGTTCGTCGGGGTGCCGGCGACGGTGGCGGACTTCTGGCAGTTCGCGCTCGGTGACCTGCGGATGAACAACGCCCGCGGCTACCTGGCGGAGTTCCTCGTCGCGAAAGCACTCGGCATGTCCGATGTGCACCGGGTGGAGTGGGACGCGTACGACCTGCTCGTCGATGACCGGATCCGAGTGGAGGTGAAGTCGTCGGCGTACCTGCAAGCCTGGGAGCAGCGGCAGCTGTCCCGCATCGAGTTCAGTGGCCTGCGCGGCACCCGGTACCACCCGCGGCACGGCGACGACCCGACCGGTCGACAGTTCAACGCGCACGTGTACGTCTTCTGCGTGCAGACGGCGCAGACCCATGACGAGTACCGGCCGCTCGACGTGGCGCAGTGGGACTTCCACGTCGCGTCGAAGGACGCGCTCGAGCGTGCACAGGTCGGCAGGAGCGTCGGCCTCGCGACCGTGCGACGCATCGCCAAACTCGCCGACGCGACCACCCTCCGGGACACTGTCCTCGCGGCGGCGGATGGGCAGCACGTCAATGACGAACCGTGGTGGTGACGGCGGCTACCTCCGGCCGAACAACCCACGCTTCTTCGGCGCGGGCTGCGGTGCCGGCGCTGATGGGTCCCGTTCGTGTTCGGCGAGGTGGTAGCCGACGGCGTCCTGCACTCCTTGGGTGACGTTCCCCAAACGGTCGGGTTCCCCGTCGATGGCTGGAGCGAACCAGAAGAGGTCACCGTTCTCGAACTTCCGGTACGTCGGCGACCCGAGCTCGTGCAGCGGTGAGTACACGTTGCTCTGCCGTTCGTAGAGGCGGCCGTCGGTGGTGCAGAAACTCACCGGCGCGAACCGCTTCCCACCGGCGTCAAGCTCCCAGCCGACGAGTTCATCACCACGCGGGCCCGGGACGGTGACCTGCTTCTTCATCGTCGGGACACCGGCGGCTGTGAGCGCCGCGGCAATCTCCCGGCCAAGAGCCAACGCCTGCTGCTCGAACGACGCCTTCGCAGCCGCGTCCGCGGCGGCCCGGTCACGCGCGGCAGTGTCGGCAGCGTCGGCAGCGTCGAGTTCCTCATGTGCACGACGTCGTGCTGCGTCGAAGTCCAAGGGTATGCGCTCACCGTATCGGCGGACGCGCCCCGATGTCCCGCGGTCGCGGTGTCCCGGCGTGAACTTCCCGGGACGCGAAGCGGCCCGCGGGTCCGGCGGTAGCCGCGAGGGCTGGAGCGAGATTCCAGGGAAGGGATCTCCGGACGGGACAGGTGAGATCAAGGAGGGGAAGAGCAGTCGGACGTGAGACAAGTGGAAAGCGAGAAGAGACACCTGCCCAACCGACCAGCCTGGACACCTGAGCGAGCACTTCTGAGCGAGTGATCGGGACAAGCTGACGTCCGCCCGCGACTTCGTCAAGGGCGAGCAGGCGCGACGTTCACGGACCGGCAGCCGGGGCGGGTCAGCGGGGCGGACTCTGTCCGGGTCCGCTGGCGCGTCACCGGCGTTGCCGGTGCGTGTTCGGAGTGTCCGCGTGACGTCTGCTTGTCCCGCTGTCCGCTTCGCTCCCAGCGGGTGGTGGCTGGTGCCGTCTCGACGTGGGCGTCTCGTCGGCGGGGCTCGCACGTTCCTCGCTCGGGCTCCCCTGCGGGTCGCGGGATTCGCTGGGGCTTGTCCCCCTGCGCCGACCTGCCATCGAGGAAGGCACGACGATGCAGACGACGAACCCGCCCGCGGGAGCACCAGACCACGGGGTGCCAGAGCGCCGGGGTCACTCTGACGGGACTCCGTTGGACGAACTGGTCTTCGTGCTGGATCCCGACCAGTGCTGGTGCCATCTGCGCAGCGAGCGAACAGCGCGCGTCGCGTCCCGAACCGACGAGTCGCTGAAGGTCATCCCGTTGAACTTCGTCGCCGAGGACCGGCGGCTGTTCTTCGCGACGTCGAGCAACGTGATCCTTGACGCCGTATACGGAGGACGCGAGATCGTCATGGAGATGGACGAGCACGACGGTTCGACAGCGTGGAGGGTCGTTGTGCGAGGCACAGTCCACATCCCCCACGCGAAACGTCACCGCTCGGCGGATGCGATCGATGCTCGCGACGCCGAAATGAGCCACCATCGTGCTGGAGCCGACCAGCATCACGGGGCGGCTCTTCAACCAAGCTGCTCCATGACCGCAGTCAGCGACGACGAACGGTCCGCACCACCGCTCATTCGGCCATCGCTGTCACCCCTGGAGTAGCGCACCTCGAGATAGTCGCAATTGCGCTCGGCGACGAGCATCGCGGCGACGACGCAAGGCGGTGCGAACCAGGACACGAGACGAGCGCACGACCGGACACGGGACACGGGACACGGGACACGGGACACGGGACATGCTTCCGCACGCTGGGTCGGAGGTCGGCCACCTGCCGTGGAAGTGAGAGAGGCCTACAGGGTGAATCGGCTGGCCTCACGGGCGGAATTGGGCCCATCTGGAGGGCGTCCTCGACTGTGACCTCCGCCCATTTTCGACGCCACGGCAGTGCCTTCGCGTCGTCCACTGATGGTGCCCTCAAGACGAAATCGGCTAGCCGACAACGATGTGCGCCGAGACCGACTCCGGAACCCGTGCTCGGCCTCGCAAGCGAGCGAGCCGGCGCCCTTTGACCCCGAGCAGTTGACGCGCAGAGCTGCCGGCTCATGTCAGGCGGTGATCCACAACGAGCGCGTTGGTCTCGTCACCTGAGTCGGCCACGCCCCGACGTCGTCGGGACCGATCTTCGTGAGCTCCCGAGAGCGGCAACGACCAGGCTCGCTGATGGCGCACCTGCACGCGCCACAGTTCACGGTCCGCGCATGTTCCGAGACGTGCAGACAGAAGAAGCCGCCCGTCGCCGGACAGGCCTGAAGGAAGCCTGCCGTGCGGTCGAACGAGTCGCGTTGTCGCTGTCCGAGAACGGCCCCCATGAGGAGCTCGCGTTCGAGGGCATCCGCCGCGCTCGTCGCGTCGAGCGGATCGCTGTCGAGGCAGACACCCGTTCCGCCATGGCGGCGGCGCAGCTGACCCTTGAACGCGCTCTGGCTCTCCTCCAAGTCGGCGCACAGCGGGGCATCGCCACCATCGAGTTCTTCATCGCGGTGGTGGTGAGCCTCGGCCCCGAGACGACCGCGCAATCGCCCTCCCCTTTCCTGCAAATGCATGAGGAGGGCAGAAGGCTGACGGCGGAACTCGCACCGCTCCTGCGCAACGCGGACAAAGCTGATCCGGTCGTTCGAGCACTGAACGCGGTCCAGCAGGAACTCTGGGCGACCGCTGCAACCGAAACAGCGGCCATCGCCATGACGCGGAGTCGCCTCAGGACGAGGCGCGCGGCCCTTCGGAGGATGCCTGGTTGAAGGTGATGGATGGGAGACCGGTCGGGGCGCAGAACGGCACAGCACCGTCAGACGAGGCGGGTCGCGTCCCCGCCGCCTCCGCCGTCATCGCCGTCACCGAGGAGGACATCGAGGTCGCCGCTTGTGAGGACGGGGATACCGAACAGGCCTGCCATCGCGCAAACCGCGTCGTCGTTGGAGATGATCGCCCAATCATCACCAAAGAGGCCTTCGTTCTCTTCACTCACGGCGTCCAGAGCGCAGGCTACGAGCATCGGGTCGGCGTTGCCCTTGCCGCTGTAGAGGTTGACCAGGCGCACGTCGTCGACGGCCACACGCTCCATGACTTCCTGGAGGCGCTGCAACACTCTTCCGGTCGTTCGGTACTCGAGCGCAACGAGGGACCCGGCGTCCTGGAAGAACCGAGCTTCGTACAACACCTCTGACGGGACACGACAGTTTTCGCGGATGAAGGACCTGGACCGCTCTTCCTCGCTGAGACGCGAGAGGACGTTGTTGTCGAGGAGGTATCGGTGACCCATCATTCGAGTGCTTCTCGGAAGTCGCGGATCTGGTGCGGCCTGATCTTATTCGCGCACGCGGCTCTGCAGAAATCGCCAGGCGAGACCTGCCCGGCGTCCAGTGCCCTGACCATACGGGCCGAGAACTCCCTGCCGTTGTAGGTACGGATACCGTTCACTGGCTTGGGTTGCTGTGCCCGACTGGGCGGCCGGGCGGCGAATTCTCGACCGAGGGCGTTCAGGTGGGCATTGGCAGTCGCCGGGGTTACGAGACGCAATCGCTGTGCTCGGACGACCAGGGCGCTCGGGGTCACCTTGAATCGATCCGCCTCGGTCTTCACATCCTCGAGCGTCTGCAGGTCGAGTGCGCGGACGGCAGCCTCTGGCATAAGGATCTCGCCGACGATGTCGTACTCTCGGCCGGGCCCGACGGCGGGACTCCGGCCGTCGTACGTCACAGGGGCGAAGATGCCCCGTGCGACGAGAACGGCGAGCAACGTCAGGGTGAAGAGCTGCCGGCCCTCGGGCTCCTGGTCGTCCCCGTGGTCCCCGCGTGCGAGGAAGATGTACGGAACCTTCTTGTCTTTCACGGTCAGCCCGCTGAACTTCACCTCGATGAGCTGTGGCATGAACCCGCGAACGCTGAGCGAGACGAGGACTTGCCGCGCTTCCAGTCGCTCGGTCATGATCTCGAGCGCGCGCTTCTTCGTCCGCGCCTGGGCGAGGGTGTCGCGTTCGAGCCCGAGAGCGTCGAGCAGCACTCGCGCATCTTCCGCCGCCGTCCCTCGCGAGTTCTTGAGCAGGCCCACGATCCGATTGTCTTCAAGCCCAGGATCGTGCTTCCGGAGCAGCATCTGCTTCCGGATGAGGTCCTTGATGATGAGCTCGACGTCCCTCACATCGATCGTCGTCCGCGAGTTGAGCGCGAACGTCTCCTTGCTCACACCCTGGAGGAGCTTGGCCGTCTTGGTCGCGATCTGCGCACGGACGTGATCGTGGGGAGCGAAGAACAGCGGGTACGGAATGTCTGCCTTCCGCGACAGCTCGACAAGGTCACTGAACGTAATCTGGGCACGATCGAGCGCTCGCCGGTAGGGGGCGCGGCCACTGACGACAGAGTTCTCGAAAAGGTCCTCGAACACCTGACGGTCGATCAAGGTCCGAGTGCCGTTCAGCGCCACGGCGATTTGACGGACCGTCCCGAACTGCTCGCCTCGAGGCTGCTCCGACGTCATTCATCGACGATCGCTCGTTCCTCGGCTGATCGCGACCCCGAGTTCGAGGCACGACCCGAACAGGAGCCGCGCCTCACTGTCGATGCCATCGCATGCCTCCGTCCTGCTCAGGTTGTGCACCAGCCGCCGCCCGACGGCGGCACCTCTCGGGTGACGTTCGCCCAGTCGTCGCTCAACAACCACGTGACTGCAGCAGCGAGCTGTCCGGCTGGGGCGATTGGAGGCACGTTCGTCTGCAGGTACGGGCCGAGCCGATCTCCGGCGTACAGCGACCGAAACCGTGCCTCGACGCTCGTCGCGACGGCTCCCGGTGCGACGGCATTGCATCGGATGCCAGCAGGTACGGAGAAGAACGTCGTGCTTCGCATGAAGCTGTTCACCGCGTGCTTCGACGTCGTGTACACGGTCCCGGCCGCAGAGCCCCGCAAGCCGGCTTCGGACGACACCATCGCAATGGTCCCCGCGCTTGCCCGGACCATCGTGGGAAGAACGGCGACGCCGTTGCGGTGCACGCCGACCTGGCATCGGTCCCCGCGGCGTCGCCCTCTGGCCGGAGCTCTCGGGTGGCGAGACGATCGACCTGCTCACCGCCCTGCGGGGCGGTGCGAACCGGGCACTCCGGGACCGCCTCGTGCGGGACTTCGACCTCGACACCCGGAAGCGCGCCCGCTCGTACTCGAAGGGCAACCGGCAGAAGGTCGCGTTGATCGCAGCGTTTGTCCGACCGGCGCAGCTCTACGTCCTCGACGAACCCGCCAGCGGGCTCGACCCGGTGATGGAGGAGTTGTTCCGGGACGAGGTGCGCCGCGTCCGCGCGGACGGCGCCACTGTCCTGCTGTCGAGCCACCTGCTCGCCGAGATCGAGGCACTCTGCGACCGCGTCACGATCGTGCGCGCCGGACGCGTCGTCGGGACGGGGACGCTCGCCGAGATGCGGCACCTGACGCGCAGCGCGGTGTCGGACCGGATCGACGCTCCAGCCGACCGGATTGCCGCACTCGAGGGCGTGCACGAGCTCGTCCGAACGGCGACAAGCTCCGCTTCGGTGCCGAGCCAGCGGCGGTCGCCGCGGTCCTCGCCGCCCTCGGCGGCCACCGGGTGGACGCTCTCACGATCGAACCCCCGTCGCTCGGGGAGCTGTTCCTCCGCCACTACGGCCGGGAGGCACGGTGAGCGTCATCGGGACCGCGCTCCGTCGGGAGCGGGTCAGGATCCCGGTCTGGGCGCTCGTCGCGGCGCTCCTCGCCGGTGCGACGGCAGCGGCGGTACCGCAGGCGTACGGCACGCTCACCGAGCGCCGGTCCCTGGTCGAGGTCATCACGGCGTCTCCGAGCCTGCTCGCGCTCCGCGGTGTGCCCGACGGCACCGGCGAGGGCGCCTACGCGTTCTTCGAGGTCTTCACGTGCCTCGGACTCACCGGCGCGACCTCGGCGCAGCGCTGCTGCCGGAGCGGCCTGGCCGAGCGACCGGGCGACTGCACTCGTCGCTCGGCTTGGCGTTCCGTCTCCACCGCGGCACAGTCGCGGCGTGGGCGGTCGGGGGTGCGCTGACGGGGCTGCTCGCTGGCGTCCTCGGCACCACGGCGATCGACGCGGTGCGCGGGGACCCGTCGGTCGTCCGGCTGCTCGGCACCCTCGTGCCAGGGGGGCCGCGGTGCGCTCCTCGAAGAGTTCGTCGCCGTGGTCGTAGGCATCTCGTCCGTCCTCGCCGCCGCCGCCGCCGCCGCCGCGAGCATCGGCGGCGTCCTCCGCGTCGTCGAGGACGACCGGACGGGTCGCACAGAGCTGCTGCTGGCGGCCCGGGCCGGACGGGTCCGGCACCTCGACGAGTGGGCGACGGTCGGGGCGGTCGGAGCGCTCGCCGTCGCGTCCACCACGGGCGTCGTCGGCGGGGTGGCCTTCCTCGTGACCGGCGCCGGACCCGACCGGTTCTGGTCCACCGTGATCGCTGCACTGGTCTAGCTGCCAGCAGCGCTCGTCCTCGCGGCTGTCGTCGCGGTGATCGCTGCGATGCTGCCGCGCGCGGTGTCCTGGGCGGGCTGGGTTGCCCTCGGTCTCGCGCTGGTCCTCGGGCAGTTCGGGGCCTGCTCCGGGTGCCGGGGCGGGCGCGGCAGGTGAGCCCGTTCACCCACACCCCCGGCGTCCCGGCGGAACTCGTCGACTGGTCGGCAGCCTGGTGGCTGCTGGCCGTCGCCGCGGTGCTCGGAACAGTGGCGCTCGTGCTCGCCCATCGACGAGAGGTCCGCTCGTGACGACGCGCGCCACACCGCCCCCAGTGGCAGTCCTAGCGGCGGCGCGACGGCACCAAGGAGATCGTGCGAGGCGGTCTCGATAGCTAAGGATTCACCGCACGAGCCGGAGCGTTGCTGCCGAAGTACCAGATAAGGATCGCGAACCGCGACGCGCTGGAAACGTCCCTCCAGACCGAGCGTGAAACTAACGACGCGCTTAGGGCAGAGCTTCGTCAGCTGAAGGAACACCTTCATCGCTACGCAACTGTCGTTTCGGAACTTGCTGCAGATCTCGCCGAAGCCCAGGCCCGTGTCGAAGCGCTTTCCTCGGTGCGGACACTGCGACCACGAGCGTGACGAACGGCATCCGCCCTGCCCTTGACGAGCATCGGACGCGCATGCCGAGAGAAAGGGTCGTCTACCTGGGGAGTGCGCGGCTCGCATCGACGAGCGCACGCGTCACGTCCTGCAGTTCCGGCGCGAGGAAGCGTCGGGGGACGCTGTGGTCAACGGTTCCGAGCGCCTGCTTCCCGTCATTGGCCATGTAGGTGACCGCGTGGACGACCGCATTCCGCTTCCGGGACGCGGGCCTGCCGGTGTTCACCACCCAATCCACCTGGTCCGCGCGTCCTGCCGCGGTGGCCAGTTTCTCGAGGTCGGCGATGGCGCCACCGAGTGTTTTTTTGGAGGGAGCGTCGGATGCAGCACCCACGTGGCTGTTGATCACGTCGCGGACCGCTGCATGCAGGCGGGCCGCGGCCCACGCGACACGACCGATGTCAGCGAGGAGAGCTTTGTCGCTCGGCATTTCCGCGATGTCAGGGGGAAGGCTGGGTTCACTCATGCTGAGAGTCGATCGGATCCGCAGTTCTGGCGTGAGTCGCCGCCAGCACAGGCGCCGTCGCGCCGACCGACTGCGACGGCGCACCGCACCCTCACCGCTCTCGCGTTGACGCGTCCTCGTCAGCCCAACTCGTGCCGGCATCCATACGATGCATGCGGGTAATCCAGTCCTGCGCGGGTCGACCTACCCGGGCCGGGCCGTCATCGTCAGCGACGTACCAGTTCAGAGCGATGTTCAACCCAGTCCCTGAAGTGTGCTCCGCGTAGCTACGAATGCTGTGGAGCGCCGCAGCGTTGAGCGGTAGGGCGTGATTGATGGCGTTGCGAACCCGTCGGTGACGCAGTTGCAGCACTCGGGTGTCTTCCTGCGCCTGCTCCATGAGACGCCGTTCCGCGGCCGGTTCGGTGCATACCTTCACGGCGGCCTCGAAATCGGCACGTTGCAGATCGCTCATCGGCAGCATTCGAAACTCCTCAAGATGCGCAACGACTGCGGATACGGACACTAGCCGAGCTCCGCGCTCGTACGTGATGACCTTCCGTTCGAGTTCGTCGTGCCTCTGACGCTCCTCCTCGTTCCACTGCCGATCGAACGGGGCGAGCAGGCCATCGGCGGTGGACCGTCGCGCTCGCCTCAGACCCTCATGGATGTTCAGCGCGTCGGCAAACACCTTGCCCGAGGTGCCCATCGCTGCAGCGAGTAGCTCCATCGCGTGGTCTTCCAGCGCCGTGGCAATACGCGGACTCACTTCACGGGCACCGTAGAACAACACATCGCGGTGGTTCGTCATTCGCGCTTCCCGCAGGGTCGTCAGCGCCTCTACGAGCGGCGCCGGCATCGGCCGAGACGACAGCGGAACGTTCAAGGTGTCGATGACCCCCGTGACGACCGTCGCGGTGTCACCCATTCCCCAGGTGTCTCGAATGTCGACGGGCTCGTGCAGATCGGGCATCCCTGTCGACATCCGTACCGCGTCGTCGAGCAGCACCACGCGTGAGCCGGTGTCGAGCCACGATGCGCCACCCGAGGTGATGACAACGCTGAGCACCGCTTCGACGCGGTTCTGTGCCTCCTCGAGAGCGCCGGCGATAGCACGCTGCCCCAGGTCGACTCGGACGAGCACAATCCGATTCTCCGGACGCAACGATGCCTCCAGGAGCGGGTCAAGCCAGAACGCGTCCGTGCGAATAGCGCGAAGCTCGTCGCGCTCAGGGAAGTCGTTCGGGCCACCGTCAAACGCGTTCGGGAGCGCCCAATCCGCTCGGAGGAACGTCAGAGGGCCGGCGACCATCCGCATCTCGGTGATCGCTCGCGTGTACGCCAACCAGACCACCACGTTGCCGGCCGGAGCTGTCCGCAGCGCCTGCAATGCAAGGTCGATCCGGTCTTGCTCGCTGAACGCCCGCGGGTGCTCGGGTGCGCCGCGACGACATAGATCCTCCTCGGGCGACACCAGCGCGTTCGCCGCTTCGGAAAGCGCGGACAAAGCGCCTCGGGCGGCTGGCCCGACCCGGGACGCGATCACATCTGCCAACCACCGCAACGACTCGGTCCGAGCGCCAGGTTGCTGCGCCGCGTCGCAGAGATCCCAGAACGCGTCGATGATGGTGGAGTCCCTGACCCACGCCTCGGTGAACCGATCCGTCAGCACGACGATGTCGTCACGGGTGCTCGCCGCGATGAGGTCACCCACCACTGCCGCGAGCGTATCCGTCAGTCGGGGCCCGATCCGAAGGAGCTGCGCACGCAACTCAACCCGCAGCGACTCGACCGTTCGCGTGGTCTGCCTACTTTTCCAACCTGATGGATCCGAGGCTCGCGCCCACGCTCCGATCTCGTGAACCGCGTCGCCAAGCGTGTACGGCAGCTCCGCTCCATGCGGCAACGGCAGCACTTGCGCGACCGTAAGCATCCACTCACTGACCGCCGGCCGGGTACCCATCCTCACTGGCTGCCTCCTGCCCTCGTTGACGACATCCGCTCTCGCTCGGTATAGGAAGACGTTGGCACGCCATGCTTATGCTGCCCGCTTTGACACCGTCTTGAAGGCGTTCCGCGGGATGTTCTCTGGTCCCCCGAGCACCCCGTGGTCGACCGGGGAACAGGTGACCTTCACCGACTGAGCTGCGCTCGTGTTACGGGGCTACTGGCAGGCGGTGGACTCGGCGTGCGGGTGGCAAGACGCGCTCCGAGCTCCGCACGAGTCGCCGCATGCGTGCATCTGACTTCCGAGCGGGCGCCGGCGTTTCCCGGCTCTCTGGGACGCTTGGCCCGACGTGGACTGGTCTCCCATCCGCGTGCGTGTCGCTGTCAGATGCTGCTGCAATGCTCCACGCATGGATGACGTCGTAACTCCTCAAGTCGCTCAACTCGCAACGCAACTCGCCGCCAGCGCGGCCCGCAACACGGCGACGGCAATCACTGACAAGATCGGGGCGCTCCGCGCGTCGAAGGACGCCGCCGCCCGTGCAGATGCGCTCGAGCAGATCGTCTCCGACCTCATCGCTGACAAGAACGAACTCACCCGAATCGCCCAGTCTTACCAGCATGAGCTCGTCGCGCAGCAGCTCACCCCTGGAGACGTCCGCTACATCGCTGACACTGTGGTGCCGTTACTTGTGCAGCTCGCTGAAGCGACAGAGAACGAAGCCGCCGGCGCCGCGATGAAGCAGCAGATCGAGACCTTCGCTCCGCTGCTCTCGGTCGAGACGGTCAACGTCCTGCAGCTGCTCGGCTTCAACTTCCGCCAAGGCGTCGGAAGTCCGCTCACCCGACGCGTTGGCGAGCTCATCGGAGGCGCGGTCGACGCGAAGGAGGAGCTGCAGCTCGAGCAGCTCCGTCATCAGCGCGCGGCGATGGAACTGTCGGTCGACCCCGATGCGTACGCGCGGTTTCGAGAGATGTTCCCCGGCAGCTAGGCGGCCTCGCACAGCGCTGCGGCTTCGGCGCCAAGTTGTACCGATCGGTAGTCTCGAATGCCGGGCACCGAAAACTTTGCGGTCGTAGATGGCCGCCGGTCACCAGTCATCCTCCGGCCGGGCCCGCGAACTGAGACCGGACGACGTCCGCGCTTCAGCAACGATGTTGCGCAGGGCGGTACCGGCTCGGCGTGCCTCCCTCCGCGATCATGAGCCTCCATTACCTTCGATGCTGGCCAACGTGGCCGAGGACAAAGGGGAAGAAGTGTTCACCCGCTTCAATCACATTGGTGACTACCGCATCTACCAACGCTGGTCGATGGGGTCGAGCGCGAGCCCGTTCGGTCGCGTGAACCTCGTCTTCGGTACGAACGGGTCCGGCAAATCGACGCTCGCATCACTGATGCAGGAATGCGTCGATGAGACGCTCCTGCCGTCGGCAGACGTGCGGTTCGACTGGCAGGAAGGAAGCCTCGCCACCGAACAAGTCACGAGTCCCGGCCACGACGCCTGGAGACGTGTCCACGTCTTCAACCGTGACTACGTGCTTCGGAGCCTTCGGTTCGAAGGTGGTGACGGTCCTCGCCCGGACGCGCTCCTCACGATCGGTGAAGCGAATGTGCGTGCGCGAGAGGAGCTCGCGGAGAAACGTGCTCGTGCGACCGAAATCACAGCTCGGCGCGCAGAGCTCCGCGCGCAGTCCACGGCCGCGTCGAAGCGACGCGACGACCTCATGCGCTCCGCCGCGAAGACGGTTGTTGCGAATCTCGGCCACGTCGGCGATCGCTTTCGCGCAACTAACGCCTACACCATCACGCAAGTCCGCAACACCCTCCGTCAGGACCGTTCCGTTCTCGAGGGCGCGTCGGCAGACCTGGCGGAGGATCTGGTCGTCGCCAAGGCTGCGCCGATGGTGTCCTCAACCCACGTGACACGACCAGATCTCGTCAATGAAGCGGACCTGGAATCGATCGATTCGGTGCTCTCGGAGAGCGTCACCGACCGAGCCATCGACGCACTCGCTGGAAACGGGGAACGGGCTGAGTGGGTGCAAGCAGGCCTGCAGCTGCACAAGGATCTCGACCGCTGCCTCTTCTGCGATGGATCCATCACGACGACACGCCGAGAAGAGCTCGACGCGCACTTCGGCGCGGCACTACTGCATCTACAACGTCGCGTCGACATCCTCATCCGTCGCATGGAGGACTCGTCGACCAACGCCGAGCGGCACCTCACTGCACTGCCGCTCAGCCGTGACCTCTACACCGAAGTCGTCGTCGATTTCGACAAGGCCAAAGAAGCGTACTCGAACGCACTCGCGGTCTACCAAGCCTCAATTCAGGCGCTCCTTGACGCCTTGCAGATGAAGCGATCAAACCCGTTCGACACCCCTCGTCGTCCCGCAGACCTGCGTCTCGTTCCGCCCTCAACGGCCGACATCGATGCGATTCTGTCTCGCCACGACGCACGCAGCCAAACGCACGCGAAGAGCGTCGCGGATGCAGCGCGTCGTGTCGAGCTTCGGTACATCGCCGATATCGCCTCCGAAGTCGACCGATCAGAGGCGGAAGTGACGCGAGCAGATGATGAATGGACGGAGCTCGGCCGTGAGAAGGTCAAGACAGACAATCGGATTCTCGCGCTAGCGGACCTTGAAGCCGATCCCATCCCGCTCGCAGATGAGCTCAATAGGTCATTGACGCGCCTGCTCGGCCGGGATGAGTTGTCGATCACGACAGGACCGGACCGGGTCACCTATCGACTCGAACGCAACGGATCCCCGGCAACCGCGCTCAGCGAGGGTGAACGTACCTGTATCGCGCTGATCCACTTCCTCGCGCGCCTACGAAGCAGTGCCGTTGTGGACACCAAGCCGATCGTGTTCATCGATGACCCGGTCTCGAGCCTCGACCACAACGTGATGTTCGGTGTGTCCTCACACCTATGGGCTGAGCTTGTACCGCGCACCTCCATCGCCCAGGTGTTCGTCTTCACCCACAGCTTCGAGATGTTCCGTCAATGGGTGATCCAGCTGCAGACCGGACGCAGGCACGTGCCGGGTTCCGCTACCGTTCACGAGCTGCACATCCGGAATGTCGAGGCCAACGGTTCCGTGCAGCGGACCCCGACGTTCGTGAAGTGGCCACACACTGACTCGTCCAAGGCCGCAACGCTCCGCTCGCAGTACCACTACCTCTTCAGCCAGGTCGGCCGCGCACTCGAAGCAGCGGTGAACGGTGGAACGCTGGCTGAGCAGCTGGACGCACTCGCGCTCGCACCGAACGCGGCACGACGGATGCTCGAGGCGTTTCTAGCGTTCAGATACCCTCAGCACGTCGGGAGCTTCGACGCCGCCCTCAGGGTGGCAATCGATGCCCTGGAATTGGGTCCCGCGCGCACTCGCGTCGTTCGGTACCTCCATGCCTACTCCCACAACGAAGAGCCAGACATCGGCCGTCCGCTGCAGCCGAGCGAAGCGGTCCCGGTGATTCAGGCGGTGTTCGAACTGATGAGGATTCTCGATGCGGACCATTACACGTCGATGTGCGCCGTTCTTGAGCTCGACGATGCGCTGCTGACCGGCGACGCCGGAGCGCTGTCGGCTTGAGGAGCAGGAAGTAACCGCTGTGTAGTTTCGCGCAGAATCCTTGGCTCGCCAGACTGTGCGCGCTGTTCGCGGCTGCCGATGGCCTCCTCCTTCGTGGACGTGTCCAGCGGGTTGTGGCGCCGTCGAGTCGTGGTGGCGTGTCGCCACTGCGCTGAACCTGAACTTCGCAGATCTCGTCGAGCAACTCGACTCGGCGGACCGCAACGACGAGTGAGCGGGCGGGTGATCTCGGCGTCGAGGTCGGGCACTTCGCCTCGGTCATCTCAGGATGACGAGCTCGACTGGTGGCGCGAGCTACCTGACCTTGTCTCGCGCGCCGTGTGGGGAAAACTCCTGCCCATTGGTTACTGAGTGGTCGATACCGTTGCTAGATGAATGACGAGCATGGCTCGAGTGGCGCTAAACGAGTACATCCCAGATGCTCGCTGAAGCCCCGCAGACCAGGCCGCCCCCGATCAGGAGGAGATCGACGAATCTGGCTTTGCGGTCCTCCGTCAGAACTTCTTCTGACCACGATGCGACAAAGGCATCGAAGTCCCCAAAGGTCGGTTCTATGAAACCGCGCTGATCGACCTCAGCTTGTCGTTTGATGGACGCGGCGCGTGCCGCTCGATAGAGACGAACCAGGCCCGCGATGGGCAAGATCGCGGAGGCTGAGAAGAGGACGATGAGGGCTACAGTCACATCGCGACGCTACCGGGCTGATCCGATCGTCCGACACACCTAAGTCGTCTGAATTCGTCTCTGTCGCCGCAAGTACAGCGAGGACGTCGAACGGCTCGTAGCGGTCGACCTTGAATGGAGCAGTCGATCCCGCTGACGCAAGACTGCACTGGCTCCCCAGGCAGCGCGCAACCGAAGACGATTCACCTCTGATGCATCCGAGTATGCGCACGAGGGTGGGCCTCGAGCGCCCGATACGGCTACGTCGTCTCGACGCGCTGATGCTTGACGCGCGCGTAAGCGCCGCTGCTTCGCCGCCACCGGAGCAGGCGTCCTGATGCCATCCGCCGGCGCACTCCCCCAGCGAGGCGGCTGGCCTTCTATAGCCCGACCCGTGCAACTTGTCACAGATAGCCCGTTCGCTGGAGTTCTCAAAGGTGGAGCGCCATACGGACTGCTTACCTGCCTCGAACTGGCCGACCGATACACCACCTGACAAAGTCACTGTCATCCTTTCCCGGGTAGTCATCAAGGTCCTTCGGCCGACATCGGTCGGTCGCAATAGATCCGTAACCGAAGACGGCACCGCCAGCGGTCATCGGGGCACCAGCTGGGACGTGCGTCCCGGAACTTCGAGGCGCGTGCCGCATCTGGCCGGTTCGGAGAACGCCGCGCTCAGGGGACACCGAGGTTGGGCTTCACCTTCTTGCCACACCTGACAGAGCTCTTTCGAGAGGACCGAGCGCGTCTCATGCGTAGGGAACGACTCGCCGACGTGACCTGGGCTTACGTTCTTTGATCACGGCTGATGTCGCGTTCGCGCATAGACGGTGCGTCACCCACTCCGGAAGACAACGGGCTCACCGAGCTCGCCACGTCCAGCACCGAAAGCGAACCACCCATGCCCACGTCCTTGAGCCGCCTGACCGCGGAATCGGAGACCCGCGAGCTCACCCAGAAGTACGCAGCTCTCCTCAAGCCGGCTGAAGCCGCATCGTTCCTCCTCACGTCCGTGGGCACGCTCGCCCAGTGGCGCTACCTCCGCCGCGGCCCCGCGTACATCAAGGTCGGCCGCTCCGTGGCCTACCGCCTCAGTGACCTGCTCGACTACGTCGAGCAGACGCGCGTCTCGCACAACGGAGTGGCTGCCTGATGGCCACGATCCGAGAGTACGAGACGGCAAAGGGCAAGCGGTTCGAGGTCGGGTACACCAAGCCGGACGGGGGAACGACGCGGAAGCGCGGGTTCCGGACCAAGCGAGACGCGAACGTCTGGTCCGCGGCAAACGTCGTCGCGATGAGTAAGCCGACCTACCGGACCCAGTCTGACCTGTCGCAGAAGCTCGGCCCGTTCATCGACGAGTTCCTCGCGCGGCGCGCGACGCTCGCCGCGACCACGGTCGCGAACCGCGCGGCCGTCGCGGGCAAGTGGATCACGCCCTACTGGAGCGAGACGTCGCTCGAGGCCCTCACGAAGAAGTCGGTGCGGGCCTGGGTGGAGTCCATCCACGCCGCCGGCGCCGGAGCGCAGACGATCCAAAAGGCGCACCAGATCCTCGGGGGCGTTCTCGAGGAGTGTGTCGAGCAGGGCCTGCTGACCGGGAACCCAGCGCGAGGAGTCAAGCTGCCCACCGTAGTGACGCGCGAGCACGGCTACCTCAGCGCCCCGCAGG
Source organism: Curtobacterium sp. TC1 (assembly GCF_019844075.1). Taxonomy (NCBI): domain Bacteria; kingdom Bacillati; phylum Actinomycetota; class Actinomycetes; order Micrococcales; family Microbacteriaceae; genus Curtobacterium; species Curtobacterium sp. TC1. The sequence goes on along the minus strand of NZ_CP081964.1, from coordinate 1,989,507 downwards.
TCGCGCACCTCCTCGACGAGGCGCAGGAGCGCGACCGGATGCTCATCGCCTTTCTGGCGTTCTCTGGTCTCCGGTTCGGCGAAGCCGCTGCGCTCACGTTCGCCGACCTCGACTTCGCGAACAACGTCGTGCGCGTGCGGAGGTCCGCGACCGAGGTCAGGGGCGAGCTCGTGCTCGGTCCGCCCAAGAACGGCAAGGCGCGACAGGTTCCCGGAGTGCCACAGGTCATGGAGCCGCTCCGACGACGCTCGGCAGGACGTGCCGCACACGACCTCGTCTTCATCGCGCCGGAGGGCGGCATGCTCAGGCTCTCGACCTGGCGGCGTCGCGTCTTCGCTCCGGCCGTTCAGCGGGCGATCGCAAGCTGGCCCGCGAGCGACTTCGCGCATCGGACGGTCGTGCAGCATTTCCCGAAGCTCACCCCGCACGACTTACGGCACACCGCCGCGAGCCTCGGGGTGTCTGCGGGTGCGACCGTGCCACTCGTGCAGAGCATGCTCGGGCACGCGAAGCCGAGCATCACGCTCGACGTCTACACCGGGCTCTTCCCCGCGGACTTCGACCCGCTGGTCGCGAAGCTCGAAGACCTCGCCTCGGGATCTGGCATCGCGAACCGGCTCTGAACCCCCATCCCCGTCCATCTCGCCGAAAGCCGGCCTGTTTGATTCGTCGACAGGCCGGCTTTCGGCGTTCGTGCGAGACTCGCCCCGCGGGCAGCACGGCGTCGGCCGTGAAGCACCGAAGCAGAGCGCGTGAGAGCGACTCGCGCATCGGACACGACGGTTCGAGCACCGACATCGGCCGTCGAGCTCTTGCAGCGCGGGCGCCGACTCAGTCACTGCACGTGCCACGCTCGCGTCACGGGCACACGCCAACGGTCGCTCGTCCGCGGGTCAGCCTGATCGGTTTCGGACGCGACGATGACGACGATCGACGACAAGGCGACCAAGGTGGCATCTGCCACGGCGCGGGGGCGGCAGGACCTTGCAAGGATCGTGCCAAAACCGTGCCACGTGCTCTGATCTGAGCCCTTCGTAATACCTGATGAAACGCGAAAACCCCCGGATTTCCGGGGGTTTTCGTTTCGTGGGCGATACTGGGATCGAACCAGTGACCTCTTCCGTGTCAGGGAAGCGCGCTACCGCTGCGCCAATCGCCCAGATTCCCTGTCTGAACCGGAGTTCGCACAGGATCTGGAGGGTGTTGCTGGAGGTGGGGACGGGATTCGAACCCGCGTGGACGGCTTTGCAGGCCGCTGCCTAGCCTCTCGGCCACCCCACCATCGAGGTTCACGTCTCCGTGAGTACCCGAACGGTGGGATACCCTCTGGTGAGTCGCAGGGCTTCGAGAAGCCCCACACTCGAGCGGATGACGAGATTCGAACTCGCGACCCTCACCTTGGCAAGGTGATGCGCTACCACTGCGCCACATCCGCACTTGTCTTTCCGCTGTCGCGGCGACGACGTAAACTCTATACGAACCCAGGGGCATCCGCCAAAATCCTTCCCGTTCACCGGGCGTGTCCCCCGAGTTCATGCGGATCCGGCCGGCTCGAGCCCCCTCGCACGGCGCAGTCTTTGCCATGTGGTGCACGGTTGTGTGCTCCGTGCCTGCTTTCAGCCCCGCACCATACGGTCAAGCTCGCACCGAGGCGCCAATGCCGCACCGTGCGAACGCGCCCCAACGCCGCACGGTGCGCCGCTGCACACGCGCAGCGCGCCACACCCGGGCAGCGCGTCGTGTTCGGAGCACCGCGAGACATCCGCTACTATCGACTCGCACGAACAGTGCAGGGGGCGATTGGCGCAGTTGGTAGCGCGCTTCGTTCACACCGAAGAGGTCATCAGTTCGAGTCTGGTATCGCCCACCCTTGAGACAGAGCCCGACGCAGCAGCGTCGGGCTCTTGTCATCTCACCGGCCCGCAGCACGCGGGCCGCACCACCAGCACGATCGGACGAAGGGGCGCATGACCGACGTCGACCTCGAGTTCGCCCGGGTCCGAGCGGTCCTCGACCGTCCGACCCTGCGGCTCATGTCCCGCCCGACGAGCGCGACGGTCCTCGCCGTGTTCCGCACGGTCTTCGACCGCGACGTCCAGTACGTCCCCGCCGACCGCATGCACCTGCAGGTCGAGGAGCACGTCGCCCGCCTGCAGGCCTCGGGCGCGCGCGTGCCCGCGAGCGACCAGCACGAGCAGAGCGAGCAGGACCCCCGACCGAACGGCCGCGCCCTCTGCCGTGAGTGGGTGGCGGCCCAGTGGCTCGTGCGCTCCAACTCCCCGGACGGCGACGAGCAGTACTCCCTGACGAGCCACGCGCTCGAGGCCCTGAGCCTCGTCGACGCCCTGTCCGCCGACCGTGCCCTGATCAGCGAGAGCCGCCTGGCGATGATCGTGGACGCCGTGCACCGCTGGGCCGCTCGCGCCGAGCCCGACCCCGACGTGCAGATCCGCCGCATCGACGCCCAGATCGCCGAGCTGCAGGCTGAGCGCGAACGCCTCGAGCACGGCGACGACGTCGTCACCGTCGAGGACGACCGGATGCGGGACGGCTACACGAACATCTCCGACCTCATCCGGCAGCTCCCGAGCGACTTCAAGCGTGTGGAAGAGGCCGTCGCGACGATGCACCGCTCGATCGTCGAGGACTTCCGGCAAGAGGTCCGTCCGATCGGCGAGATCCTCGACGACTACCTCGCACGCACCGACAACCTGATGCAGGCCACACCGGAGGGCCGCGCGTTCGAGGGCGCCTTCGAGCTCCTGCGCGACGACGCGCTGCTGCTCCGCCTGCGGGACGACATCGCCACGATCCTGTCCCATCCCTTCGCCGAGGGCCTCGGCGCCGGTGAGCGTCGCGCGTTCCGCAACACGGTGACGATCCTCCGCCAGGGCATCGAGGACGTCCTCGCCCAGCGCCGCCAGCTCACCGCCACGCTCCGCGACCAGATCGTCGCCCACGACGTGGTCCGCGACCGTGAACTCGACGCCGTCATCCGTTCGATCAACCGCGGCCTGGCGACGCTGATGGACCAGGGCGGCGCGCGCGACCGCATCCCGCTCCCGCTGCTGCCGGCATCGGCCGAGATCGGCACCCTGCGCGAACGCTTCTACGACCCGGACGCCGAGTCGGTGCCGCCACCCATCGAGGAACCCGACGACGACGTCTTCGAGGACCTCGACGTCGAGATGCTCCGCAAGCACGGCGGTCCGCTCCTGACCGAGCTGCGCGCCGCACTCCGGTTCGCCGAGGCCGACTCGAGCGTCGACGCGTTCCACGGGCTGCCGCCCCAGCAGCGTCGACCGGTCGAGTTGTTCGGCCTCGCCCACCTGCTGACGGGGCGCGACGACTTCGAGTCCGCCGCGCACCTCGCCGAACACCGCACGGTGCGCCCGGACGGCAGCCCGGTCACCTTCCACATGCCCACCGCGGCGCTCGCTGCGGAGCGCACGCCGGCCGGCGATCCCCACGACGACACACAGAACGCACAGGAGGCACGGTGAGCGACACGACGCCGGCACCGGTCGACGAGACGGTCCCCTACGACGACCCCGCAACGGTCCTGCAGGACGACGAACGCGACGAGTCCAGCTTCGCCCTCTTCGAGGGCGACGAGGGTCGGCTCGACGAACACCAGCGCCGCGCCCTGGTGGCGCTGCTCCGCCACTCGTACGTCAGCTCCCGCACACACCCCGACGAGTGGCGTGCGGTGCTCGACGGCGAGTACCAACTACGATCGCGCCTGAACGACCTGTTCCTCGAGCTCCACGTCGACCGCGACCGCGAGGTCGCCTGGAAGCGCCAGGCCCGCTCGGAGAGCCAGCGCCGCACGTTCCCGACCCTGCTGCGCGACCTGCCGTACACCCGCGAGGAGACGATCGTCCTCGTCTACCTGCGGATGCGGCTGCGAGCCGATGCCCGACCGGGGCCGGACCAGGTCGTCGTCGACCGCTCCGAGATCCTCGGGCACGTCGCCGGGTTCCGACCGGCCACCGCGACCGACCGCACCCGTGACGAGGGCCGTGTGGCGAAGGCCGTCGAGCGCCTCGTCACGGCGCGCATCCTGATCCGCACGTCCGACCCGGACCGCTTCCGGGTGGCGAGCGTCGTCGAGGTGCTGCTCCCCCTGGAGCGCCTGCTGGAACTGGACACGTGGTTGCGGACCACCACCGCGCAGGAAGTGGCGACCGCCCCGGGCGGCGAGCCGACCGACGGAGCCGACCCGGGCCTCCCGACTGACGACACCGACACCGACGACGAAGGCGAGACGGAAGCGTGACCGACACGTTCGAGATCCCGGCGCTCTTCGACACGGTCGCGCAGTGGCGCGCCGAGTCGATGCAGGTCGTCAACTGGGGCGGGTTCCACGGTCACCGCCAGGTCGAGCTGTCCGGCACCGCGACGCTCATCTCCGGCGCGTCCGGCACCGGCAAGTCCACGCTCATGGACGCGTACCTGGCCGTGATGATGCCGTCCGACGTGCCGTTCAACGGCGCCTCGAACGACGCCACGACCGGGCGTGCCCGCAGCGCCGACCAGCGCAACCTGCTCACGTACCTGCGCGGCAAGGTCGACACCCGCCGCGACCCCGAGTCCGGCGCCCTGCGCGACGTGAACCTGCGCGGCGACGACCAGACCACCTGGGGTGCGGCCGCGGTCACGTTCCGGAACGACGACGAGCGCCGCTTCACGGTGTTGCGGGCGTACATCGTGCCGAAGCGCGCGCGGGGCGTCGGCGACATCCAGATGACCATGGCCACGGTCGACGACACCTTCGACCTGCGTCGCCTCGAGGAGTTCGTGCCGACGCGGTTCCACCACCTCGAACTGACCGGTCGTGTTCCCGGCCTCGTCATCCGCGACACCTACCAGGAGCTCGCGTACACGCTGCAGACGCGCCTCGGCATCGGCGACTCCGGTGGCGGCAACCGGGCGATGCGCCTGCTCGCGCGCATCCAGGCCGGGCAGCACCTGCCGACGGTCGACGCGCTGTACAAGTCGCTCGTGCTCGAGACCCCCGGCACCTACGAGGCGGCCGACCGTGCCCTCGCGCACTTCTCCGCGCTCGACGAGGCGTACGAGGCGATGGACACCGAGGAGCGCAAGGTCCGCATCCTCTCCCCCATCACCGACCTGCACGACGAGATCGAGCGCTCGAAGGCCGCGGCCGCGGCGCTGGACGGCATCGCCACCGGTGCCGAGGTCTCCCCGTTCGCGCACTGGACGGCCTCGCGGAAGCGCGATCTGCTCGACGCCGAGGTGGACCGCAACGGTCGGGAGCGCACCGCGTCCCGCGCCGAGGTCGCCGCTGCGGAAGCCCGGCACGCCGCCGTGGAGATCGAGCTGCGCGACGCCGAGGCGCGGCTGCGCGACCAGGGCGGCAACGCGCTCGCCCAACTCGAGGACCGCATCGACCGCCGCACGCGCGAACGCGACGCGGTCGTCCGCACCCGGGCGACGTTCGACGAGCGGACCGCCGTCCTCGGGGTCTCGGTGTCCTCCGAGCAGGACTTCACCGGGATCCAGCGCGCCGCGCACGAGTTCCTCGGTGGGTACGCTGCTTCGCGCTCGGACCTGGACGACCGCCGCGACGCCCTGACGCGCGAGGAGTACCCGCTCCTCGACCGGGAGCGCTCGCTGCGGCAGGAGCGGCAGTCGCTCGAGCACCGCCAAGGCGCGATGCCGCTGCCGATGCACGAGGCCCGGCTCGCGATGGCCCGGGCGGCCGGCATCGACCCCGCAGACCTGCCCTTCGTCGCGGAACTGCTCGACGTGCAGCCCGGCGAGGAGCGCTGGCGCACGGCGATCGAGTCCGTGCTGGCTCCCGTCGCCCGCACCCTGCTGGTCGACCAGGACCGGCTGGGCGCGTTCAGCGAGGCGATCGACGCGCTCCGCCTGCCCGTCCGCGTGCAGTTCGAGGGCGTGCCGACCGGTCCGCACCTGGACCTCGACGGCGACCCCGCGATGGTGTCCGGCAAGCTCGCGATCAAGCACTCGCCGTTCAGCACCTGGGTGCGCGAGCGGATCGAGTCCGAGCGCACCGACGCCCGCTGCGTGACCGACGCCTCCGAGCTCGGCGGCGGTGGCCGGCGCGTCACCGAGTCCGGCCAGCTCCGCGACGGCCGTCGTGGTGCGCACGGCGACCGGCGCCAGGCCAACGTCATCGGCTTCACGAACGAGGCCCGCGTCGCCGCCGTCGAGCAGGAGCTCGCGTCGATCGCGCAGGACCTCGCCACGCTCGAGGCCCGTCGCACCGACGTCGCACAGGACCTCACCGCGCTCGACGTCCTGCGCGCCGCCCACCAGCACGTCGTCGACGTGACCTGGGACGCCATCGACGTCGAGGGGGTCGAGACCTCGTTGGCTCGACTCGACGAGGAACGCCAGGCGCTGCTCGCCGCCGACGATGGCCTGCGGACGCTGCGCGCCTCGGTCGCCCGCCTACGGAAGTCGCTCGACGAGACCGCCGACCGACGCTCCGCAGCACGGCTCTGGGTGCAGCGGCTCGAGGAGCGGCACGCCGTGCTCGTCGACGGTCAGGACGCCGCAGCCGAGATCCTGTCGCGTTTCGACGACACCCCCGAGTCGTTGCCCGACGACGAGCAGTCGCGACTGCTCGCCGAGACGTTCGCCGAGGTCGGCGCCCCGGACGGCGTGGACGGCTTCGACGACGCCACACGACGGCTCCGACGCCGGCTGGAGGAACGGCTGTCGCAGGCGCTCGACGGTGCCGCAGCGGCCTCGACGTCGCTGACGCTCACGTTCCAGCGGTACCAAGACGCCTGGCCGGACCCGAACCTCGGCACCGGCGTCGCGTCCTACCCGGACTACCACGCCATCCTCGACCAGATCGTCGCGACCGGACTGCACGCACGCCGCACCGAGTGGCGTCGGCGGCTGTCGCAGTGGAGCGGCGAGGACCTCGTCCCGCTCGCCGGCGCGTTCGACCGTGCCGTCGTCGAGATCGAGGAGCGTCTCGAGCCGGTCAACGAGATCCTGCGGGACCTGCCGTTCGGCGCGAACCGCGACCGCCTGAAGATCCAGATCCGCCGGGTGACGCGCGAGGACGTCACCGCGTTCCGCCGCGAGCTCCGCGCCCTGTCCGCCTCGGTCGACTCCGAGCTGACCGACGACGTGCTCGAGACCCGGTTCCGCCGGCTCCGGCGCTTCATGGCCGTCATCCGCCCCGATCCCGACGCCGCCCGTGGTCGCACCACGCAGCGAGACGCCGTGCTCGACGTCCGACGGCACATGGAGATCACGGCCGTGCGCTACGACACGTCGGGCGTCGACCTCGGGGTGTACTCGTCGCTCGGCGACAAGTCCGGTGGTGAGACGCAGGAACTCGTGGCGTTCATCGTCGGTGCGGCGCTCCGGTACCAGCTCGGCGACGAGACCCGTCCCCGGCCCCGGTTCGCCCCGGTGTTCCTCGACGAGGCGTTCATCAAGGCGGACTCGGAGTTCGCCGGCCGTGCGGTCACCGCGTGGCTCCGGCTCGGGTTCCAGCTGGTGGTGAGTGCGCCGCTCGACAAGGTCACGGCGCTCGAACCCTCGATGGAGCGGCTGCTCTCGATGCGCAAGCACCCCGAGACGGGCCACTCGTCCATCACCGAGATCGCGCGGGTCCCCGCCGACGCCTGACGCGGGGCGCGGCGCGGGCGCGGGCGGCGGGCGTCCCGGCGGCGGCGTCCCCCCAGGTTCCGAAATCTCGGCATCCCGGGCGCCCGCGCCGGCGTCCGTGGAACCTCGGCGGACCGCACGCGGCGTGTCGTGGAACCTCGGCGAACGGCAACGCGGCGTGTCGTGGAACCTCGGCGCCTCCCCGCGGTCGCTGCCGTCCCCACCCAGGCCGACTCGCCAGGTTCCGAAATCTTGGCATCTCGGGCGCCCGCACCGGCGTCCGTGGAACCTCGGCGGACCGCACGCGGCATGTCGTGGAACTTCGGCGCACAGAACGGGGCGCGCAGAACCGGGCGCACCGGACGAGGCTGGCTGAGCGGCGAGCACGCTACGGTGATGGCGTGTTCGGACGACGCTCCCCCAAGCCCCGCCCCGACGACGCCCCCGGCCTCGGCATCGGTGCGCTCGTGCAGGTCATCGACTCCGTGCAGGGCGGTGAGCGGTGGGCCGACGAGCCGATCGGCGTGATCGTGGCTCCCGGCGGCAACCAGATCGTCGGGTACCCCGGTGTCGGTGAACCGCTGTCGTGGACGGTCGCGTTCGAGGAGCCCGTGTACACGAAGGACGGCCGCGGCCCCTTCGAGCGCGCGACCGTCCTGAGTCGTCAGTTGGTGCCGATCACGACCGGCAGCGGCGAGTAGCCCAGCGGGCTCAGTACTCCTCGGAGCCGCTCTTCATCATGGCGGCAACCGCCATGCAGCAGCCAACACCACCGAGGACGCCGATGCCGATGATGATGCCGGCGATAAGTTCGAGCATGGGGTGACTCCTTGGTTGCTTCGGCCGTGTGGCTTCCCTCAGGTTAGCGGATACCGCGCATGAGCTTCAGGACCGGCTTGGCCAGGACGAGCAGGACCACGCCGACCGCCACGGCGACGAGACCGAGGATCGTGAAGTACGGGGCCTCGTCCGCCGGGTCGTAGTAGCGCGACAGCACCCCGGTGACGGCGGTGCCGAGCGACACCGACAGGAAGAAGAGCGCGACCATCTGCGTCTGGAACTTCGGCGGCGCGAGCTTCGTGGCGACGGACTGCCCGACGGGCGACAACAGCAGCTCGGCCAGCGTGAAGACCAGCAGGATCGCGACCAGGGCGAGCAGGGGTGTGCCGTTCTGGCCCGAGTTCACGAAGGGCAGGAACAGCAGGAACGCGACACCCATGATCCCGGTGCCGAGGGCGAACTTCGTCGGCGTGGACGGCTGGCGGTCGCCGAGCTTGGTCCAGAGCGCCGCGAAGACCCCGGACAGCACGATGATGAAGACCGGGTTGATCGACTGCACCCACGAAACCGGCATCTCCCACCCGAACAGCGAGCGGTCCAGTCGCTCGTCGGAGTAGACCGTGACGACGGTGAACTGCTGCTGGTAGAGCGACCAGAACACCGCGCTGCCGATGAAGAGCGGGATGAACGCGAACACGCGCGAGCGCTCCTGCGCGGTGATGCCGCTCGTCAGGATGACGACGAAGTAGCCGATCGTGGCGAGGATCACGATCGCGACGACCACGGTGGGCAGGTTGCCGACGTTCAGCAGCCCGGTGAGCACGGCGACCACGACCACACCGAGGGCGACGACGACGCCGACACCGATCAGCGGCAGGCGACGGCGGTCGACCGGGTTCGTGACGTGGCGAACGGTGTCGGGCAGGTTCTTCCGCCGGATCGCGTACTGCACCAGCCCCGCAGCCATGCCGACGGCGGCGAGCCCGAAGCCGTAGTGGAACCCGAGCGAGCTCTGCAGCAGACCGGTCAGGAGCGGCCCGAAGAACGCTCCGAGGTTGACGCCCAGGTAGTACAGCGAGAAGCCGGCGTCACGACGGGGGTCGTCGCGGCTGTAGAGCCCACCGACGATCGTCGTGGCGGTCGCCTTGAGCCCGCCGGACCCGAGCGCGATGAGCACGAGCCCGACGCCGACGCCCGCGACCCCGGGGATGAGCGCCAGGGCGATGTGCCCGAGCATGACGACGACCGCGCTGCCGAACAGCGTGCGGTCGGCGCCGAGCAGCCGGTCCGCGATCCACGCGCCGATGATCGTGAACAGGTAGACGGCGCCGCCGTAGGCGCCCATGATCCCGCTCGCGACACCCTTGTCGATCCCGAGGCCGCCCTGCGTGACGGTGTAGTACATGTAGATGAGGACGATGCCCTGCATCCCGTAGAACGAGAACCGCTCCCAGAGCTCCACCGCGAACGGTGTCGACAGCTCGAACGGCTGCCCGAAGAAGGTGCGTTTGGGCTTGGGATCGTGTCCCGTGGTGGAGCCTGACATGTCGGCCAGTCTGCCCCGCGGGCCGGTGGCACGCCCAATCGTCGATGGGTGCTCAACAAATCCGTCGGCGCGCGCGGTTGGAGGGTTCCCACGGCCAGGACCCCCGCGCACGGACCGCCGGTTGTCCGAGCCACACCGCGTTCGCCTGGCTCCAGGCGGCGGTGTCTAGCGTGGGGAAGGAAACACCGGACACCGCAGTTCAGGAGGACTCCGACCATGGTCGACACCGCATCCGCGCAGCACACCGGCACCCCGAAGACGAAGCGCGACGCCGGCGAGGACACGAGCGACAGCGCGAGCACGAACACCGGCGCGAACGAGAGCACGAACACCGGCGCCAACACGAACACGAACAAGACCGGCGCGAACACGCGCACGAACACCGACGTCCGCATCGACGTCGACATGGTCGAGACCCTCCTGCTCGGCCGCTGGGCCGAGGACCGCCGCATCTCGCGCCGCCTCGTGCTCGACCCCGCACTGCACAAGACCGAGGGCCTCGGCACCATCGAGCACCGCGCCCGCGCGTTCGAGCAGCTGCAGATCCTGGTGGACGCCGGTGCGATCCAGCGCCCGTACCCGCGCGAGCTCGGCGGCCAGGACAACCACGGCGGCAACCTGGCGGCGTTCGAGGAGATCACCACCGCCGACCCGTCGCTGCAGATCAAGGCCGGCGTGCAGTGGGGCCTGTTCGGCTCCGCGGTGCACCACCTCGGCACCGCGCGGAACCACGAGGAGTTCCTGCCCGGCATCATCGGCTTCGACGTGCCCGGCTGCTTCGCGATGACCGAGACCGGCCACGGTTCGGACGTGCAGAACATCGCCACGTCGGCCACCTACGACCCGGCGACGCAGGAGTTCGTCGTCCACACCCCGTTCCGTGGGGCGTGGAAGGACTACATCGGCAACGCGGCCCTGCACGGCAAGGCGGCCGTCGTCTTCGCGAAGCTCGTCACCCAGGGCGTCGACCACGGCGTCCACGCGTTCTACGTGCCGCTCCGCGACGACGACGGCGCGTTCCTGCCCGGCGTCGGCGGCGAGGACGACGGCGTCAAGGGCGGTCTGAACGGCATCGACAACGGCCGGCTGCACTTCGACCACGTCCGGATCCCCCGCACGAACCTGCTGAACCGGTACGGCGACGTCGCCGAGGACGGCACCTACAGCTCGCCGATCGACTCCCCCGGCCGCCGCTTCTTCACAATGCTCGGCACCCTGGTGCAGGGCCGCGTGTCGCTCGACGGCGCCGCGGTCGTCGCGCAGAAGATCGGGCTGCAGATCGCGCTCACCTACGCCATGCAGCGTCGGCAGTTCCCGACGGCCGGCGGTGTCGAGGGCGTCCTGCTCGACTACGGGCGGCACCAGCGTCGGCTCATCCCCCGCCTGGCGACGGTGTTCGCGCAGTCCTTCGCGCACGAGCAGCTGCTCCGCACCTTCGACGACGTGTTCAGCGGGCGTGCCGACACCCCGGAGCGCCGCGAGGACCTGGAGACCCAGGCCGCCGCGTTCAAGTCGCTGTCGACGTGGTCCGCCCTCGACACCCTGCAGGAGTGCCGCGAGGCCTGCGGCGGCGCGGGCTTCCTCGCCGAGAACCGCCTGACGAGCCTGCGTGCCGACCTGGACGTCTACGTCACGTTCGAGGGCGACAACACCGTCCTGCTGCAGCTCGTCGGCAAGCGGCTGCTCACCGACTTCCGGAAGCGGGCGCCGCGCGATGCCGCATCGACCGCGAAGTTCGTCGCCGCCCAGGTCGGCGTGAAGCTCGCGGACGCCTCGGGGATCCGCCGCCTCGGGCAGACGGTCGCCGACCGCGGGTCACTCGCGGCGAGCGTCACCGACCTGCACGACCCCGCCACCCAGCGGGCGCTGCTCGCCGGCCGCGTGGACACCATCGTCACCGAGATCGGGCTCCGGCTGAACACCGCTGGCAAGGACCGCGCCCGTCAGGCCGTACTCCTGAACCGGTCGCAGCACGAGCTCATCGAGGCCGCGCGCGCCCACGCCGAGCTCATGCAGTGGGATGCCTTCACCGAGGCGCTCGACGCGGTCCCCGAGGGCGACACCCGCCGGGTGCTCGTGTGGCTGCGCGACCTGTT